>NZ_JASTLB010000001.1:3872356-4517749 GCF_030499535.1 Streptomyces sp. TG1A-8 | reverse complement strand
TCGCACTGCACACGGGTGGTGTGGCCGAGCGCGTCGACGAACGCGGTGACGTGGCCGGCCGAATCGTAGTCCGCCCCGCTCACCGCCCCCGTGGGGTCCGTGACGCGGACCAGGTTGCCGCGTTCGTCGTACTCCCGCCGCCACACCGAACCGTCCGGCTCGGTGATCGACGTCGGCAGCCCCGACTCGTCGTACGCAGCCCGGGTCGCCAGCCCGTCCGGTCGTACGACCGACACGACCAGACCCCGTTCGTCGTACACGTACCGGGTGCGGTGGCCCAGCGGATCGGTGACCGCGACGAGCCGCAGCTCCTCGTCCCACTCCTGGGCGGTGGTATTGCCGAGCGGGTCGGTCTCCCGGACGAGGCGCAGCGACTCGTTGTGCTCGTAGACGCGGGTGTGGCCGAGGGAGTCGGTGACGCGGGTGGTGCGGGTGCCGTCGTCGTAGGCGAGGGTGGAGGCGAGGGCGCCGCCCGTGCCGCCGGTGGCGACGACGCGGCCGTGATCGTCGTAGCGGTACCAGTAGGTGCGGTCGTTGCGGTCGGTCCACGAGGTCATGCGGCCGTCGCCGTCGTACCTGTACCGGGTGGACATGCCCGAGGAGTTGACCTCCTCGCTCAGGTGGCCGTGCTCGTCGTAACCGAAGGTGAGCAGGGTGGTGCCGGGCCGGTCGGGGCGGGCGGGGTCGATCAGGCGCAGGCCGGTGATGCGGGAGCGGGCCGGGTCGTGGTCGAGGGCGATGCGGTAGCCGCCGGAGTGGACGACCGCGCCGGGGACGTCGCCCTCCGCGTACTCGATGGTGACGCGGTTGCCGTTGCGGTCCTGGATGTGCTGCAACGGCAGGTCGACGGCGGTGCCGCCGGCGGCCGCGACCGGGCTGTGGAAGACGTACGACAGACCGGAGTCGGGGTCGGTGACGCGGACCGCGCCGTCGGTGTCCGTGTCCCAGGCGAGGGTGAGCCGGGAGCCGGGGGTGTCGGGGCGGACGGGCTCGTTGGTCAGGAGGTCTGGACGGGGGAAGCACAGGCGGGCGCCGTCGGCGGTGGCGTGGACGAAGCCCTCGTCGTCGGCCTGGACCCGCTGGTCCAGGGTGGAGGCCCAGCTCGGCCCGAACCAGCCGCCGCAGCGGTACGACGACAGGTGGGTGCGCTCCAGGACCAGCGGGAGCACACCGGGGAGACGGACGTCCACCAGGGGAAGGACCATCTCCCCGGTCGCCACGTCGACCGGGTCGCGCACGAAGGTCTTGACCATGTTGCGGACCGAGGCGGGCAGCCTGTCGAAGGCGGGGTTCAGCTCCAGCCGCTCGAAGGTGGCGCAGTTCAGCTTGAACAGCTTGCTCAGCTTGGCCAGTTCACCGGGTTTGAGCGCCTTCAGCCCCTTGCCGAGGGTCTTGCCCAGCACTCCGAACCCGATGCCCATCAGCGCGCCCTCGGTCAGGATGCCGGCCAGCTTGTCCGGGTCCTTGAACGCGCCCGGGTCCTCCAGCAGCGTGGCGAACGCGGAGAACTTCGCCCCCTCGCCCGCCATCCGGCCCACGGCCGCCACCCCGCGGACCTCCTTCAGCGCCCTCAGCGCCCGCTCCACCCCCCGCACGACCTCCATCACCCCGCGCACCACCGAACCGAGCGCCGTGCCCTCCTCCTCGATCCGGCCGACCAGCGCCACCACCTTCAGCGCCCGCTCACCCGCCATCAGCGTCGACGCCACCTCGGAAGCACCCGCGGTCAGCACGGACAGGGCCAGCCCCGCGATCTCGAACTCGGCGATCTCCACCAGCATCACGCCGATCTCGGACAGCAGTTCGTGCGCCTTGTCCGCGAAGTCGTCCAGCGCCTTGGCGCCCTCGCGCAACGCGTGGGCCATCTCACCGGCCTGCTTGCGCGCGTCCTTGGCCCGCCCGTGGAAGGCCCTGGCCGCCTTCCCCTTCCACTCCACGCCCGACAGCGCCCGGCCGGCCGCGGACGAGGCGTCCTCCAGCCCCGTGGCCAACTGCCGCCACTTCGCCGCGATCTCCCGCACCCCGTCCGGATCCACCGCCGGATCCGAGATCCCCAGGAACTCCAGCCCACTGGCGACCGAATCACCGAACATGTGGTTGAACTTGCTGACGTAGTGCAGCGGATTGAGGTCCACCATGACCGCGCCGCTCAGCCCTTCTTCGCCCGGGCCTGTGCCGCCAGCAGCGCGTCCAGCAGGTCGAACGCGTCGGAGACCTCGCCGATCAGCCCCGCCTGCGTCTCCCACTCCTCCTCAAGCTGTTCGGTCAGCTTGGAGAGGGTGGCCATGCCCTTCTCGATCTCGTCCTTCGCACCCAGCAACGACCCCAGCGCCCCGAGCGCCTTCAGGTCGTGCTGCTGCGCCTTGAAGTCCGCGAGCGGCTTCGACGTGTGCTGTCCCACCGACCGCAGCCCCGACGCCGCCTTGCTCATCGAGACGGCCACCTTCTCCAGGTCCGACACGTGAACACCCCCGTACTTCGCCTGTGCACATGCCAACCCCACGACACTAGGGACAGCGACTATAGGGCAGGTATGGACGGCGTCAAGTAAACGCAAAGTACCTTTGTCGGCGAACCGTTCGAGCCGCGTGGGGAGGCGGAGGAGCCGTGATCCGGCGCCGAGCGCTGCCGGCCGCCGCGGGTGGTGGCCTCCCGGGCGGCGCCCCGGCCGTCGACACCTCCCGCGCCGATACCGTCACCGCCGTCAACCCCACGTCTGCATACGGCACTTGGGAGGGCGGGGGACCTCCCCTGTCCGGCGGGTGAACACCCTCGGGGCCCGCGACGACTCCGCCCGCCCCTTCCTCACCTCCAAGTCGACCACGTGCACCACGGCCCTCCCCGTCCGGCCCGGGTCCGAACACCGCCCGCCGCGACCTCGGCGCGTGCGGCCGGAGCAGCGTGAACGGCCGGAGCGCGGCGGCCTCCCCCGACATCCCGGCCTACCCCCACGCCTGTCACCGCCCGGCAGTACGGTGTCCCTCATGCGCCCCGACACGCCTGCCGAGAACGTCGACCACACCGCGGAAGCGGCACGCCTGGAGCGGACCGCCGGCCTGTACCCGGAGGACGCCGAGGCCCTCCTCCTGCGCGCCGCCGCCCACCTGGAACTGTCCGGTGACCGCCCCGCCGCGTCCGCGCTCTACGACCGCCTGCTGTCCGCCCCGGACACCCTGGAGAACCCCTCCCTGGTCCGGGCCCTGAAGGCGTCCAACCTCTGGGAGTACGGCCACGAGGCGGAGGCCAGGGCGATCATCGACGGGATCCGCACGTCCGCCCCGCGGGACCCGGCCCCGTGGGTGATCGTCGCCGAGTCCCTGGAGGCCCACGACGAGCTGGAGGCCGCGGAGGAGACGTTCACGGAGGCAGCGCGCCTGCTGCTGGCGGATGCGGCGGAGCCGCCGCCCCCCGCCCATCCGCTCCTGTACGGCCGCCACCGCGTCCGCCGCATGCGGGGCCTCCCGCACGACGACTGGGACACCCTGGCGGACACCCTCCACTCGTCCCCGGTCCCCCTGGACGAGCTGCACGACCCCAAGCGCGTCTGGTCCCTGGGCTCGGACAACCCGGCGGAGCTGGAGGCCGAGATCAGCCGCCTGCGGGCGGAGCTCGGCGCCCACCGGGCGGCCCTTTCCCGCCCCTTCCCGGTGGCGGTCCTGCACTGGCCGGCCCCCGAGCTGTCGGAACTGCTGTCGGCGTACCCCGGCCTGGTGACGGAGTACCCCTCCCACGCGGAGCACCTGGCGACCACGGAGTCCTCCCTGCGCGAACTGGCCTCCTCGGGCACGCCCAACCTGGGCATCGTGACGGGCACGGTCCCGTCGTACGAGGCGTTCGCGGCGTCGGAGGGAGCCTCCCCGCAGGACACGGCGCTGTTGCCCCAGTACGCGACGACGCTGGCGGCCCGGGGGCGGGCCGTGGCCTGGCCGCCGCAGAGGAAAGCGGCGTGCTGGTGCGCGTCGGGACGGACGTACGGCGAGTGCCACGGGGCGGACGCCTGAGACCCGCTCCGGGTCCCCGCGGGCCCTGAGGGGACCTCGTCCGACCGGCTGTTTTCCGGGCCGCCCGCTCTCTTCCTCCCGTCCTGTGGTCGGTGACGGTCGGCCCGAAGCATTGCCGTCGGACGCCGGATGATGGGACTCCGTACCCAACACGGGGGGCCGCCGGCAGAATGCTCCCGTGTCGCATGCCGTCCCCTCTTCACCCGCCGTGTCCGCCCGCATGAGTCGCCAGGGCTCCCGTGACACGGCTCCCGAGGCGGCGGTGCGAAGATTGCTGCACGCCTCCGGCCTGCGCTACCGCGTGAACGTACCGGTGCCGGGCATGCCCCGCCGCTCGATCGACATCGTCTTTCCCAGGGGCAGGATCGCGATCTTCCTCGACGGCTGCTTCTGGCACGGCTGCCCCCAGCATGCCACCCGCCCCAAGGCCAATGCGGAGTGGTGGCGGACCAAGCTCGACAAGAACCTGGCTCGCGACATGGAGACAACCGGGCATCTGACGGCCGAAGGGTGGATCGTGCTGCGCTTTTGGGAGCACGAGGCACCGCAGGACGCGGCAGATGCCGTCAAGGGCGTGAGAGTTCCTCAGGGGTCTGGTGCGGCCGGGCGCTGCCGGTCGTTCGTGCGGCGCCCTGGAGGTGGTCGCACCGTTACGCCGTCGCCACCAGGTCCGCGCGGCCGAAGAGGAGGGCGTAGCCGGAGGGGAGTTGGGTCAGGACCCGGGTCGTCAGGGGTTCGCCGACCTGGTCCGCCAGGACGCTCAGGACCGAGCTGACGTCCCAGCGGGCCGTCGCCGCGGTGGAGCCCTCGATGCGGGCGGCCACCGACTCGACGAACTCGCGGGCCGTCAGGGGCTGGGTCGCGGGGATCTGGGACGCGATCACCCTGCCCGCCTCCCGGGGCAGGGCCTGGACGAGGGCCACCCGTTCGTCGCCGGTCACGTGACCGCCCAGGGCCGACAGGACGATGCGGGTGACCCACTCCGCCTCCGCCCTCGTCGTGTACTGGCCCGCTTCGCGCACCGCCTCGGTCAGCTCCTCCCAGCGGGCACGGTCGGGGTCCGCCTCGGCGACACGGGGGAGCAGGGGTGCGACAGAGGCGGGGGCCGGAATGGTGGTTCTCGGCTGCGGGGTCGTCACGGTCATCGTGCGGGCTCCTCTTCCGGGACGCTTTGGGACACCGGAACCCCGGTACCCCGTAATGCAGCGGACATGAGCGGGAGTTCGGCCAAGACGGCGGCGCACGTCCCACGGGGCGCGGGGCGCACCGGGCGCGCGCGTCCCGGGCTCCGCTCGGGCCACGGGACGCGCAACGTGCTGCGGGTTCACCGGCCGGACAGGCGGGCGGGCGCCGGTCAGCCCGTGATCTGCTTGCGGCCGCCGTCGCCGCCCGCGATCCGGATGCGGCGCGGCTTGGCCTGTTCGGCCACCGGGATGCGCAGGGTCAGGACACCGGCCTCGTAGGAGGCGTCGATGCGCTCGGTGTCGAGGGTCTCGCCGAGGAAGAGCTGGCGGGTGAACGTGCCCGTGGGCCGCTCGGCGACGATCATCTCCGCGTCCTCGGGGGCCGGACCGCGGCGCTCGGCACGGACGTTGAGAACGTTGCGCTCGACATCCAGCTCGATCGTCTCGGGGTCGATGCCGGGCAGGTCGAAGTGGACGAGGAAGTCGTCCCCGGACCGGTAGGCGTCCATCGGCATGGCGGACGGGCGGGCGGTACCGGTCAGGACCTGCTGCGCGAGCCTGTCGAATTCGCGGAACGGGTCCGTACGCATGAGCATCACGGGTCACTCCTCTCTTCAGGAACCGGGGTGCGATGCCCTACGACTTCTTATATAACTCCGATCCGGAAACTTGACAAGCCTGGACTCAGGTCAGCGTGCACCGAAGGTCCCCGCGTTAGCCTCGGGACCGGGAAGACAGACGTGGAACGGGGTTCGAGGAGGCAGTCATGGCCAAGGTTCCCAGTGCGGTCGTCGCCGCCGCCGGGCTCGTCGGCGGTTACGGCGCAGCCCGCTGGAGCGGGAAGCGGCAGCTCGGCGGGGCCGTCCTGGCCGTCGCGGGCGCCGCCGCCGCGCAGCAGTGGCGCCGGCAGGCCGGCGGGAAGGCCGCCGGCGCGCTGACCGCCGCCTACGTGTGCGCGTTCGCCGGCTCCCACCCGCTCGCGAAGAAGGTCGGCGCCTGGCCGTCCGTCCTCGGCGTCGCCGGCGCCGTCGCCCTCGTCTCCTGGGCCGTCGCCGACCGCCGCGGCTGAGCCGCCCCGGTCGAGTAGTCGCTGCGGTCGAGCCGGTGCGCCCGTACCGCGGCACCCCCGCGGCCCGTTACACCGGCGCGGGCACCCCCGCCGACGCGGCCGAACCGACCGGCACCCCCGGGCCCACCGGCATCACCGCACCGAGCGGCGTCACCGGCTCGAACGGCGTCACCGGCCCGGCCGGCAGCGGCGGGCCGGGCGGTGTGTCCGGCCCGTCCGCTCCCTGCGCCCCCGCCGGCCGGAACGACCTCCGGTACGCCTGCGGGCTCGTTCCCACCACCCTGCGGAAGCGCTCCCGGAAGGCCGTCGGGGAGCCGAAGCCCGCCTGGGCGGCGATCCGCTCCACCGGGTGCACCGTCGTCTCCAGCAGGTGCTGCGCCCGCCGCACCCGCGCCCGGTGCAGCCACCGCAGCGGCGTCGTCCCGGTCTGCTCGCGGAAGCGGCGGTTGAGGGTGCGGCTGCTCACGCGGGCCCGGGCCGCGATCTGCTCCAGGGTGAGGTCCCGGTCGCAGTGCTCCTCCAACCAGCGCAGCAGCGGCTCCAGGGTGGCGCCCGCCGGAGCCGGGGGCAGGTCGTGGACGATGAACTGGGCCTGGCCGCCCTCCCGTTCCAGTGGCATCACGGACAGGCGGGCGGTGTGCGCGGCCACGGCCGAGCCGTGGTCCTTGCGGATCATGTGCAGGCACATGTCCAGGGCCGCGGCCGCGCCCGCCGAGGTGAGGAACTGGCCGTTGTCGACGTAGAGGACGTTCGGGTCGACCGTGACCCGCGGGTACCTTTCCGCCAGGTCCGCGGCGGCCACCCAGTGGGTCGTCGCACGCCGTCCGTCCAGCAGACCGGTCGCCGCGAACACGAACGCGCCCACGCAGATCGACGCGATCCGCGTGCCGTTCGCCGCCGCCGCGCACACCGCCTCCGCGACGCCCGGCGGCAGCGGAGCGGTCGGGTCCGCGACACCGGGCAGGATGATCGTGTCCGCCGCCGCCAGCGCCTCCAGACCGTACGGCGCCCGCAGGGTGAACGCCCCGGCGCCGACCTCCGCCAGCGGGGAGCAGACCCGGACCCGGTAGGCGCAGCGGCCGTCGGGCAGCCGGGCCCGGCCGAAGGTCTCGACCGGCACCGAGAGGTCGAACGGGATCACCTGGTCCAGCGCCAGGACGGTCACGGTGTGCATGGCAGGAACGTAGCGGTACGACGGATCCCCGCCCACCGCGGCCCGGGGTCCGCGCCCCGGCGCCGCACGGCCCGGCCGGACCCGGCATCAGGTCGACCCGTACGCAAGCGCCTCACCCGCCGGCTTCCTCCCCTCCCCCAGCACCCCGCCAAGCCGGGCCCCTGCCCCCAGCCCCAGCCCCTGGCGGGAATCCGTCGCCCCCTGGCAATCCCGCCACTTCTGCGCGACCGCCCGCCCTCCTACCGTCGCCGGGTGACCAAGTTCCTCCTCGCCGTCCACGTCCTCGCCGCGATCGTCGCCATCGGGCCCGTCACCGTCGCCGCCAGCATGTTCCCGCCCGTCGCCCGCCGCGCCCTCGCCGCCGGCCCCGCCGCACCGGCCGCACCGGCCCGCCCCACGGACCCCACAAACCCGGCCGACCCCGCCCACACCCTCCACCTGCTCCACCGCATCTGCCGTGCCTACGCCGTCGTCGGCGTTGCCGTACCGGTGTTCGGGGTGGCCACCGCGAACGAGATGGGCGTACTCGGCAGTGCCTGGCTGATCGTGTCCGTCGTGCTGACGGTCCTGGCCGCGCTGGTACTGGGCGGCCTCGTGCTGCCCGCCCAGGGCACCCTCGTGGGGGGCGGGGGCACCCACGGGACGACCGTCCGACTGGCCATGTACACCGGCGTGTTCAACCTGCTGTGGGCCGCCGTGACCGTCCTCATGATCGTGCGGCCAGGCTCCACCACGGGAGCCTGACCGCACCGCGGGTGCTGCGGCCGTCACGGCCGTTACGGCCTGCTCGCCGCCGGCCCCACCGAGGGACCCTGCGGCCCCCGCGCCGGCCGGGGCGGACGGGTGCCCGGCGCCGCCGCCTTCGCCCGGTCCGCGCCCGCCGTCAGCGGACGGGCGACGTCCTCCAGGGAACGGCGTTCTGCCCGCACCGCGAGGGCCGCCGCGACCAGGCCCGCCGCGCACATCAGCGCCGCGCCGATCTGGAAGGCCAGGACCGTGTCGCCGACCTTGCCCGTGCCGGTGAGGTCGGAGAACAGCAGCGGTCCGCTGATACCGCCGGCGGCGGTGCCCAGGGCGTAGAAGAAGGCGATGGACATCGCCCGCGTCTCCATCGGGAAGATCTCCGACACCGTCAGATAGGCACTGGAGGCACCCGCCGAGGCGAAGAAGAGGACCGCGCACCAGCACGCCGTCAGCGTGCCCGCGCTCAGCGAACCCCGGTCGAACAGCCAGGCCGTGCCGAACAGGAGCAGACCCGACAGCAGGTAGGTCGAGGAGATCATCACGCGCCGGCCGACCGTGTCGAACAGCTTGCCCAGCAGCAGCGGCCCCACGAAGTTGCCGGCCGCGATGACGGCGAAGTAGTAGCCGGTGTGGTCGGACGGCACGTCGTAGAACTTGGTGAGGATCGCGCCGAAGCCGAAGGTGATCGCGTTGTACAGGAACGCCTGGCCGATGAAGAGCGAGAAGCCCAGCACGGCCCGCTTGCGGTAGCGGCCGAAGACGGTGCGGGCGATCTCCAGGAAGCCGACGGTCCTGCGCTGGTGGATCTCCAGCTCGCCGCGCGGCGCCGCCAGCCGCTCGCCCCTCTCCTCCTCGATCCGGCGCTCGATCCCGGAGACGATCTCCTCGGCCTCCCGGTCCCGGCCGTGGATCAGCAGCCAGCGCGGACTCTCCGGAACGTGCCGCCGCACGAGCAGGATGACCAGCGCCAGGACGGCCCCCAGCGCGAACGTCAGGCGCCAGCCGATGTTCGCCGGCAGCAGACCGGTGTTGAGCGCGACGATCGACAGCAGCGAACCGCCGACCGCCCCCAGCCAGAAGCTGCCGTTGATGACCAGGTCGACCCGCCCGCGGTAGTCGGCCGGTATCAGCTCGTCGATCGCGGAGTTGATCGCCGCGTACTCACCGCCGATGCCGAACCCGGTCAGGAACCGGAACAGGAAGAACCACCAGGCCTCGGTGGACACCGCGGTCAGCGCCGTCGCCGCGAGGTACACCGCCAGGGTGATCATGAAGAGGTTCTTGCGGCCGAACCGGTCGGTCAGCCGCCCCCAGAACAGGGCACCCACGCAGGCACCCGCCACATACAGCGCGGCCGCCAGCCCGGTGACCTGACCGGACGAGATCGACAGCCCGCTGCCGGACTCCGACAGACGGCTCGCGATGTTGCCGACGACCGTGACCTCCAGGCCGTCGAGGATCCATACGGTGCCCAGCCCGATCACGATGGTCCAGTGCCAGCGGGACCATGGCAGACGGTCGAGTCGGGCGGGGATGTCGGTGGTGATGGACCGGCCGGTCTGCGGCGACGGTGCCTCGGCTGTATTCATGGGCTCCCTCCACGTCGAGGAACGCCCAACGGGTGCCCGGGCCCTGCCGGATTAGGCCCCCAGTCCCCGCGACACCAGGTAGATCACCAAACCCGCCAGCGAACCCACCACCGTGCCGTTGATCCGGATGAACTGCAGGTCACGGCCGATGTGCGCCTCGATCTTGCGGGTCGTGTGCTCCGCGTCCCAGCCGGCCACCGTGTCGGTGATCAGGGAGGTGATCTCCCTGCGGTACGTCGTCACCACGTGCACCGCGGCCCCCTCCACCCAGCTGTCGACCTTGCCCTGCACCTTCGGCTCCGTCGCCATCCGGCCGCCCAGGGACAGCAGCGCCGCCCGCACCCGCAGCCGCAGCTCACTGCGCTCGTCCTCCGCCGCCGCGACGATCATCGACCGCACGGCCGTCCAGGTCGACGCGATCAGGTCCTGCACCTCGCCCCGGCCCAGCACCTCCCCCTTCAGCCGCTCCACCCGCGCCCGCGTGTCCGTGTCCGACTGCAGGTCGGAGGCGAAGTCGGTCAGGAAACGGTCCAGCGCGCCCCGCGCCGGATGCGACGGCATGTCCCGCATCTCGGTGACGAAGCGCAGCAGTTCCTTGTAGACCCGCTCGCCGACCCTCTTGTCCACGAACCGCGGCGTCCAGCCCGGAGCACCCCCCTGCACCGCGTCCATCACGCTGTCCTGGTGCAGCACCAGCCAGTCGTGCGCACGCGTCACCACCAGGTCCACCGCGCGCCGGTGACCGCCGTCCGCGACGACCCTCTCCAGCAGCTTGCCGATCCCCGGCGCGACCTCCTGGGCGTCCGCCCGCCGCGTGATCGCCTCCCCCACCACCGCCTGCACGTCCGAGTCCCGCAGCACGGTCAGCGCACCCCTCAGCGCCGTGGCCAGCTCCGCCGTCACCCGGTCCGCGTGCTCCGGCTCCGCCAGCCACGCCCCCAGCCGGCTGCCGATGCCGACGGCGCGCAACCGCTGCCGCACGACGTCCCCGGACAGGAAGTTCTCCCCGACGAACTCCCCCAGCGAGACGCCCAGCTGGTCCTTCTTCGTCGGAATGATCGCCGTGTGCGGAATCGGCAGCCCCAGCGGATGCCGGAACAGCGCGGTGACCGCGAACCAGTCCGCGAGCGCACCCACCATGCCCGCCTCCGAGGCAGCCGCCACGTACCCGGCCCACGCCCCCGCCCCCTGCGCCGACGCCCACTTGGCCAGCACGTACACCACCGCCACGAACAGCAGCAACCCCGTCGCCGTCAGCTTCATCCGCCGCACCCCGCGCCGGCGCTCCTCGTCCGCCGGCGTGAAGGCGGTCATCGTCCGGTACGACGTCCGGTACGACGCCGCCCGGCCCGGTTCCCCGGTCTCCGTAGGTTCCATCAGCTCCACCCGTTCGGTGATCCCGCACACAATTGTCCCTTCCCGGCCGGCTTCCGGAACGGAACAGCCGTTCCCGGCGTCTGTCCGGACGGGAAGCCGGGGCAGGGTCCCGTCGGCCCTCCCCGGTCCATGACGCATCATGGACCCACCGGATCGGAGCCTCGGGCTCCCGTCTCCCGAGGAGAACAACACCAGAGTGACCAAGCGTCATGGCTATGGCGTGCTCAGCGCGCTCGTCGCACTGATCGTGGCCCTGTCCGCCGCCGTCTGCCTCACCGCGGCGGACGACGACAGCACACCCCGCAGCACCTTCGCCGGCAACCGCCCCCACCGCGACCCGTCCGCCGCCCCCGCCTCCACCGGCACCTGGGTCGGCGCCTGGGCCACCGCCCCCGTCGGCGGCGAACCGGGCACCGAGACCAGCGGCACGGCCGGACGCTCCGTACGCAACGTCGTCCACGCGAGCACCGCGGGGACGAGCGCCCGCATCACCCTGTCCAACCTCTACGGCCAGTCCCCGCTGACCATCACCCACGCCTCCCTCGCGCTCGCCGCCGGCCACGCCACCGCGGCCGCCGACCCCGCGACGATGCGGCGCCTCACCTTCAACGGCGGCACCGGCGTCGTCATCCCCGCCGGTGGCCAGGTCCTCAGCGACCCCGTCCGCCTCACCGTCCCGCACGGTGCGGACGTCCTCGTCACCACCTACTCCCCCACCCCCTCCGGCCCCGTCACCTACCACCCCCACGCCCAGCAGACCTCCTACCTCGCCCAGGGCGACCGCACCGAGGACGCCACCGGCACCCCCTACACCGAACGGACCCCCTACTGGCGGTACCTGACGGCCCTTGACGTCCTCAGCAACGAGGCCGACGGCACCGTCGTCGTCCTCGGCGACTCCATCACCGACGGCATCACCTCCACCGTCGACGCCAACCGCCGCTGGACCGACGTCCTGTCCGACCGGCTGCGCACCGCCGTCCGGAACGGTGGCGACCTCCCCCGCTACGGCATCGTCAACGAGGGCATCAGCGGCAACCAGGTCCTCGCCGACGGGCCCGGCCGGCCCGCCGAGAACCCCAGCGGTCTCGACCGCTTCGGCCGCGACGTGCTGTCCCGCACCAACGTCAGGGCCGTCGTCATCGACCTCGGCATCAACGACATCCTGCGCAACCCGCACCTCGCCGACCCCGACGAGATCACCGACGGGCTGCGCACCCTCGTCCGCCAGGCCCACGCCCGCGGCCTGAGGGTCGTCGGCGCCACCCTCATGCCCTGTCGGGGCCACCTGCGCTGGACCCCCGCCCGCGAGGCCGTGCGCCGGCAGGTCAACGCCCAGATCCGGGCCGGCCGGGTCTACGACACCGTGGTCGACTTCGACAAGGCCCTCCGCGACCCCTACGACCCCAGCCGCCTGCGCCCCGCCTACGACTCCGGCGACCACCTGCACCCCAGCGACCCGGGCTTCGCCAGGATGGGCGAGGTCTTCGACCTCGGCACGCTGAAGGGCGCCGGGCAGGCGGAGCTGTAGTCCGGCCCGCCACGGGGGCGGACCCGGCGACCGCCCCCGGCCAGGAATACTGGCCCCATGACCCGCTTGATCCTCGCCACCCGCAACGCCGGAAAGATCACCGAACTGAGGGCCATCCTCACCGGGGCAGGACTCCCCCACGAACTCGTCGGCGCCGACGCCCACCCCGACGTCCCCGACGTCAGGGAGACCGGCGTCACCTTCGCCGAGAACGCCCTCCTCAAGGCCCACGCCCTGGCCAGGGCCACCGGCCTGCCCGCCGTCGCCGACGACTCCGGCCTCTGCGTCGACGTCCTGGGCGGTGCCCCCGGCATCTTCTCCGCCCGCTGGGCCGGCCGCCACGGCGACGACCGGGCCAACCTGGAACTCCTCCTGGCCCAGTTGTCCGACATCGCCGACGAGCACCGCGGCGCCCACTTCGCGTGCGCCGCGGCACTGGCCCTGCCGGACGGCACGGAACGGGTGGTCGAAGGGCGGCTGCGGGGCCTCCTGCGCCGCACCCCGGCCGGCACGAACGGCTTCGGCTACGACCCGCTCCTGCAGCCGGAGGGCGAGACCCGCACGTGCGCGGAGCTGAGCCCCGCGGAGAAGAACGCCATCAGCCACCGGGGGAAGGCGTTCCGGGCGCTGGTGCCGGTGGTGCGGGAACTGCTGGGCTGACGCGGGAGGGGATCCCCGCACCCTGACGCGCAGGTGCGGGGCTGTGTGTGCGTGCGCCCGGTCGGATTCGAACCGACAAACACGACCACCTAAAGATCGCCGCTCGGCCATTGGCGTACGGGCGCCCAACTGCGCTCTACATTACCGGGGACGAGTATGCCGTCGTCGGCCGCCTCGGCACCAGGTGCCGGTGGCGGCGTGACGGTTGGGACGCAATACCGTCGCGTCGGGCTCCTCGGATCCACCCCCAGCCTCTCCAGTGCCTCCGGCAGGTTCCGTGCCCCGCGGGCCGCCCTCTCCAGCCGGTCCCTGGTGTACGCGCCGGCCCCCACCGAGCCCCTCCGTTCCGGGCGCGTGTTCGCCGCCCGTACGGAGCGACGGAGAGGTGGCCGGGCGGTCACGCCGCGGGACGGCCACGGCCCGCCCGGGGTGCCGGGCGGGCCGTGGCCGTGGTGGGGCAGGGTTCAGAGCGCGAGGTCCTTGATGATCTTCGCGACGTGGCCCGTGGCCTTCACGTTGTACAGGGCGCGCTCGACCCTGCCCTCCTCGTCCACGACGACCGTGGAGCGGATGACGCCGACGACCGTCTTGCCGTAGAGCTTCTTCTCGCCGAAGGCTCCGTAGGACTCCAGGACCTTCTTGTCGGGGTCCGCGAGCAGGGTGACCTCCAGGGACTCCTGGTCGCGGAACTTCGCCAGCTTCTCCGGCCTGTCGGGGGAGATGCCCAGGACGTCGTAGCCGGCGTCGGCCAGCAGGGCGAGGTTGTCGGTGAAGTCACAGGCCTGCTTCGTGCAGCCTGGGGTGAGGGCGGCGGGGTAGAAGTAGATGATGACCTTGCGGCCCCGGTGGGCCGACAGGGAGACCTCGTTGCCGTCGGCGTCGGGGAGGGTGAAGTCGGGGGCCGTGTCCCCGGGCTGGAGTCGCTCGCTCATCGGGCCAGCGTAACCGGGGGTCCTTGCCGCGCGGCGCGGCCGCGAACTGACAGACTGTCCAGAACAGCAGCAGCAGATTTCGGAGGCCGTACGGTGGCGGACACGTCGGACACCAGAACCCCGGCGCAGATCGAGGCGGACATCAAGCGCCGCCGTGAAGTGCTGGCCGAGACGCTCGACGAGATCGGGGTGCGGGTGCATCCGAAGACGATCGTCGGGGATGCCCGGGCCAAGGCCGTCGCCCATCTGGATCACACAGTCGGCCGGGCGTACGTCCAGGTCAACCGGGTGGTGACCGAGGTGCGGGCGCGGTTCGTGGACGAGGACGGTTCGCCGCGGGTGGAGCGGGTCCTGCCGGTCGCGCTGGTCGTGGTGGGGGTCGTGGGGCTGCTCGCCCTCGGCTCCCGCCGGCGCAAGGGCTAGGGAGCGGTGGTGCCGGGAGCCACCCGGGGGCGTACGGATCGCGGCGAAGGCAGGTAGGTTCAGGGGTGTGAGCGCCAACAGAAACGAGCAGAGCACCCCCCAGGACGACAAGCTGCCCATCCGGATGCTGCACGACCGGGTTCTCGTGCGGCAGGAGACCGGTGAGGGCGAGCGGCGGTCGGGGGGCGGCATCCTGATTCCCGCGACCGCTGCGGTCGGCCGGCGGCTGGCCTGGGCCGAGGTCGTCGCGGTGGGGCAGAACGTACGGACCGTGGAGCCGGGTGACCGGGTCCTGTTCGACCCGGAGGACCGGGCCGAGGTGGAGGTGCGGGGCGTGGCGTACGTGCTGATGCGCGAGCGCGACCTGCACGCGGTGGCCGCGGACCGGTTCGAGGGGTCGCAGGACTCCACGGGCCTGTACCTCTGAGCCGGCGGCAGGTGTCCCTGTGCCGGTCCCTGTGCCGGTGACTGTGACTGTGACTGTGGGATGACGGCGGAAGGGCCGGTGACGGTGGTCACCGGCCCTTCCTGGGTTCGGGGGCCGCCGGGCGGCGGCCCCGGGGTCACTCCCGGCGTCCGGTCAGCAGCGGACCGGCGGTGGTGCCGGTCGTGCCGGTGGTGCCGCCGTCGGTGCCGCCGTCGGTGGCGGTGCCCCCGGTCGTGGCGCCGCCGGTGGCGGTGCCCGCGGCGCCGCCGTCGGTGGTGCCGCCGTCGGTGCCGCCCGTCGTGGTGGTGCCGCCGGTGGTCGCGCCTCCGTCGGTGGTGGTGGCGCCGCCGGTCGTGGCGCCGCCGGTGGCGGTGCCGTCCGTCGGGGTGGCGCCGCCGGTGGGGGTGCCTCCGTCGGTGGGCGCGCCGGTGGTGCCGGTGGTGTCCTGGCCGCCGGTGCCGGGCTCGGTCGGGGCCTGGGAGCTGGGGGCCTGGGTCTCGGCACCCTGCTGGAGCCGGAGGTCGAAGGCGGCGGCGGGCTTGCCCCGCAGGGCGTCGCGCGTGTACTGGGCCCAGATCTGGGTGGGCGGGCCGCCGCCGTTCATGCGGGGCTGGCCCATGACGTAGTACAGCGACTTGTGGGCGGCCGTGACCGGGTCCTGGCCCATGACGGAGACGACCGTGGCCAGGTCGGGGGTGTAGCCGGCGAACCAGGCGGCGGTGTCCTTCTCCGCGGTGCCGGTCTTGCCGGCGGCCGCGCGGCCGGCGGCCTGGGCGGCGGTGGCGGTGCCGTTGTCGACCACGCTCTGCAGGACGGAGGTGGTGGTGTCGGCGGCCACGCGGCTGATGGCCTGCTTGGTCCGCTGCCGGGGCAGCGTCACCTCTTCGATGCCGTCCTTGGTGATCTTCTCGACCATGGTGTAGGTGCCGTGCCTGCCGTGGTTGGCGAGCGTGGCGTAGGCCTCCGCCATGTCGAGGACGCTGGCGGTGGCGGTGCCGAGGGCGATGGAGGGGTAGGGCTGGAGGTCCTGGGTGCCGGCGGGGATGCCGAGGTCGACGGCGGTCTGCTTGACCTTGGCGGGGCCGACGTCGACGGCCATCTGGGCGTAGACGGAGTTGACCGACAGGTCGGTGGCCTTGCGCACGGTGATGTCGCCGTAGGACTTCTGGTCCTCGTTCTCGGGGGCGTAGGGGCCGCCGCTCCAGCCCTGGACGGGGCGCGTGTTGGTGCCGTCGTAGGCGGTGTTGGGGGTGATGGGCCGGCCGTCCTGGGTGGTCGAGCCGTTCTGGACCGCGGAGGCGAACACGAAGGGCTTGAAGGTGGAGCCGACCTGGAAGTCGCCGCGGGTGGCGCCGTTGGTGTACTGCTTGACGTAGTCGATGCCGCCGTACATGGCGACGACCTTGCCGGTCCTCGGGTCGACGGAGGCGCCGCCGGCGCGGACGTAGTTGTCGTACTTGTTGTTCTTCTTGTCCAGCTTGGACATCAGCTGGTCGTTGACGGCCTTGACGAAGGCGTTCTGCTTGTCCCTCTGGATGGTGGTGGTGATGCGGTAGCCGCCGGCTTCGAGTTCGTCGGAGTCGACGATGCCGTTGGTGGTCAGGTAGTGCTTGACCGCCTCGACCAGGTAGCCGCGCTGGCCGGACAGGCCGGTGGAGACGGTCTGTTCCTTGGGCATGGGGAACTTCATGCCGGTGCGTTCGGACTCGTCGAGCCAGCCCTTGGTGACCATGCCGTCCAGCACGTAGTTCCAGCGGGCGACGGCGGCGGCCCTGTTCTCCGGGTGGGCGACGACGTCGTACTCGCTGGGGGCGTTGACGAGGGCGGCGAGGTAGGCGGCGCGGGCCGGGTCGAGGTCGGCGGCGTCCTTGCTGTAGTAGGCCTGGGCGGCGGCCTGGATGCCGTAGGCGTTGCGGCCGAAGTAGCTGGTGTTGAGGTATCCCTCGAGGATGTCGCCCTTGGACTTCTCGTGGTCCAGCTTGACCGAGATGAAGAACTCCTTGGCCTTGCGGGTAACGGTCTGTTCCTGGGCCAGGTAGTAGTTCTTGACGTACTGCTGGGTGATCGTGGAGCCGGACTGCTTGCCCTTGCCGCTGGCCGTGTTCCAGGCGGCGCGGAGCATGGCCTTGGGGTCGACGGCGGACTCGGTGTAGAAGTCCCGGTCCTCGGCGGCCAGGACGGCGTGCTGGGCGTCCTTGGAGACCTGGGCGAGGGTGACGTTCTCGCGGTTGACCGTGCCGTCGCGGGCGAGCTGGGAGCCGTCGGCGTAGAGGTAGACGGTGCTCTGCTTGGTGGCGAGGGCGTTGGCGGGCGGGATCTTCACGAGCGAGTAGCCGAGGAAGAGCAGGCCGACGATCAGCAGCACGCCGACGACGAGGGTGCCGAGCAGCATCCGCCAGGTGGGCAGGAGCCGGCGCAGGCCGGTGCGCCTGGGCCGCTTGGGCTTCTTGCCGCCGCCCGCGCCCCCGGCGGCGGGGGCCTCGGAGGCGTTGCCGGGGGTGGTGTCGGAGGCGTTGCCGGTGCGGGGGGTGCCGGGGGCCGGGGGGTTCGCGGCGGTGGGGGCGCCGGGGCGGGCGGACGCGGCGGCCTGGGCGGCGGAGGCCGCACCGGCGGCACCGGCGCTCTGCGTGGCCTTGCGGGCGGCCCCGGGCGTCTGGGCGGCGGGCTTCCCGGGCTGGGCGGGCCGTTCCTGCCGCGGGGCGTTGACGCGCCGGAGCACCTGGGTGCTCTCGGCCGCGGCGGTCCCGGCGGCGGTGTCCCCGGGCTCCTGCGGCGCCTTGGCGGCGGTGTCCCCGGATGCCCGGCGGGTGTCCCCGGGCTCCTGCGGCGCCTTGTCGGGCCGCAGGACCTGTGTGTTCTCCCCGGAGCGGGGTGTGCCGGAGGGCCGGTCCCGGCCGGGCCGCCCGGTCCCGGTGGGGGACGGGGACCGGTCGGAGGGCCGGGTGTCGCCGGACGACGGGGGCCCGTCGTCCGGCCGGGACGTGCCGGACGCTCCCGCCGCCCGCGCGCCACCGGCCGACGGGGTCCCGCCCGGCGCCTGCGCGTCGCCGGGCCGCCGGTCGGCTTCGCCGGACGGCCGGGGCTCGTCGGGCGTCCCGGGGGCCGGGGCCGCCCCGGACGGCTGGGCCTGCGCTCCCGCCGCCCCGCTACCGGTGCCGCCGGTCCGGGGCGCCCGGTCCGGGCCGCCCGTGCGGGCCGCCGGGACCGACGGCCTGCCGGGCGCCTGGCCGGCGGGGCCCGTCCGCCCGGTCCGGGCCGCCGGGACCGACCGGTGCGGGGTGTTCCCGTCGGAGGGCCGGTCGCCGGAGTGCGGGGACGGGGCACCGGAGCCCTCGTCCGCCCGGGACGGGGCACCGGGCCTTTCGGTCCCGGCATCCCTCTGCGTGTCCCTCTCCTCCCGGTCCCCCGGCGTGCCGGGCCCTCCAGCCGGTGGCGGCTGCCTTCGCGCCCCGCCCTCGGTCGGCTGCTGCGGCTGCGGCTCGTCGCTCATGTCGTGCACGGACTCCTGTTTCGAACGTCGTACGTTCCGTACGCACTCGTACGCCTTCTGCGCCCCCTGTTTGAAGACTCTCGCACCTGGCGTTCCGTTCCCGGATTCCGGCACGCTTCCGGCGGAAAATGCGTGGCCGGCCGCCGGGCCTCCGGACTATGCTCCTGCGCTTCGGTGTCGAGCGGTCCCGGGAGGTGGACTGGCGTGGGCGCGGGACGGTTGTACGTGGCCGTCGCAGCAGGGGGGTTCCGACGGTACGCGACCTACCGGGCGGCCACTGCGGCAGGGGTGTTCACCAACACGGTGTTCGGGCTGATCCTCGTCTCGACGTACCGCGCACTGTGGGACGAGCGCCCCCATCTGGGCGGATACGACCAGGGGCAGGCCGTGACGTACGTGTGGCTGGGGCAGGCGTTCCTGTCGACGCTCGCGATCGGGGGCGGGGGCGCCGAGGAAGAGCTGATGGAGCGCATCCGCACCGGGGACGTGGCGGTCGACCTGTACCGGCCCGTCGATCTGCAGGCGTGGTGGCTGGCCGCCGATCTGGGCCGGGCGTTCTTCCAGTTGCTGGGGCGGGGCCTGGTCCCGTTCGCGTTCGGCGCGCTGTGTTTTCCGGCCCGTCTGCCGGCGGACGCGGGCACGTGGGCGGCCTTCGCGGTGGCGGTGGTGCTGGCGATGCTGGTCGGGTTCGGGATCCGGTTCCTGGTGGCGTTGAGCGCGTTCTGGCTGCTGGACGGCGCGGGGGTGTCGCAGGTGATGTGGCTGGCCGGGTACTTCTGTTCGGGGATGCTGCTGCCGCTGAACGTCTTCCCGGGGGTGCTGGGGGAGGTGGTCCGGGTGCTGCCGTGGTCGGCGCTGCTGCAGGCGCCGGCGGACGTGCTGCTGGGGCGGGCGGATCCGCTGGGCACGTACCTGTTCCAGGGGGCGTGGGCGGTGGTGCTGCTGGGTGCGGGCCGGCTGCTGCAGTCGGTGGCCGCGCGGCGGGTGGTGGTCCAGGGTGGCTGAGCGGGGCGCTCCGGCGGAGGGCGGCCGGCTGGCGGAGGGGGTGCGGGCCTACCGGTTGGTCGCGGGGATGTGGATCCGGTCCACGATGGCCTACCGGGTGTCCTTCGCGATGACGACGTTCGGGAACTTCGCGGCGACCTTCTTCGACTTCGTCGCGGTGCTGCTGATGTTCTCGCACGTCGAGGCCCTGGGCGGGTACGCGCTGCCGGAGGTGGCGTTCCTGTACGGCCTGTCGGCGGTCTCGTTCGGGCTGGCGGATCTGGTGATCGGTTCGATGGACCGGCTGGGGCGCCGGGTGCGGGACGGCACGCTGGACACGCTGCTGGTGCGGCCGGCGCCGGTGCTGGCGCAGGTGGCGGCGGACCGGTTCGCGCTGCGGCGGCTGGGGCGGGTGACGCAGGGGACGCTGGTGCTGGGCTGGTCCCTGGGCCGGCTGGACGTCGACTGGTCGCCGCTGAAGCTGCTGCTGATGCCGGTGATGGTGGCGAGCGGTTTCGGGATCTTCTGCGCGGTGTTCGTGGCGGGGGCGGCGTTCCAGTTCGTGACGCAGGACGCCTCGGAGGTGCAGAACGCCTTCACGTACGGCGGTACGACGCTGTTGCAGTATCCGCCGACGGTGTTCGCGAAGGAACTGGTGCGCGGGGTGACGTTCGTGCTGCCGCTGGCCTTCGTGAACTGGCTGCCCGCGGGTTACGTGCTGGGGCGGCCGTACCCGCTGGGGCTGCCCGGGTGGGTGGCGTTCACGTCTCCGCTGGTGGCGGTGGTGTGCTGTGCGCTGGCGGGGCTGGCCTGGCGGGCGGGACTTCGTTCGTATCGGAGCACGGGGAGTTAGCGGGTGCCGGACAGTGGGTTCATCGTGCTGGAGCAGGTCGAGAAGGTCTTCGAGGTGCGCAGGCGGACGGGGTTCCTCAGGCGGGAGCGGCGGCAGGTGCGGGCGGTGGACTCCATCTCGTTCACGGTGGCGCGCGGCGAGATGGTCGGGTACATCGGGCCGAACGGGGCCGGGAAGTCGACCACGATCAAGATGCTGACCGGCATCCTGACGCCGAGCGCGGGCCGGCTGCGGGTGGCGGGCGTCGATCCCGCGCGGGAGCGGAGACGGCTGGCGCAGCGGATCGGGGTGGTGTTCGGTCAGCGGACCACGCTGTGGTGGGACCTGCCGCTGGTCGACTCCTACCGGCTGGCGCACCGCATGTACCGGATCCCGGACGCCCGTTACCGGGAGAACCTCAGCCGGTGCGTGGAACTGCTGGAGCTGGGAGACCTGTTGGACGTGCCGGTGCGGCAGCTGTCGCTGGGGCAGCGGATGCGGGGGGACATCGCGGCGGCGCTGCTGCATGATCCGGAGGTGCTGTACCTGGACGAGCCGACGATCGGCCTGGACGTGGTGTCGAAGGTCAAGGTGCGCGGTTTCCTGAAGGAGTTGAACGCCGAGCGGGGCACGACGGTGCTGCTGACGACGCACGACCTGCAGGACATCGAGCAGTTGTGCTCGCGGGTGATGGTGATCGACCACGGGCGGCTGGTGTACGACGGTGCGCTGGCCGGGCTGCACGAGGCCGGGGACGGGGAGCGGACGCTGGTGGTGGACTTCGAGCGGGAGCTGCCGCCGGTCGAGGCGCCGGTCGGCCGGGTGGTGCGGGTGCAGGGGCCGCGGCAGTGGCTGGCGTTTCCGGCGGGGCAGTCGGCGGCGCCGCTGGTGGCGCACCTCGCGGCACGGTATCCGCTGGTGGACCTGTCGGTGCGGGAGCCGGACATCGAGTCGGTCATCGCGAGGATGTACGCGGAGGATGTGCGCGGGAGGGCGGTTCCGTAGGCGGGTGGTCTCGTAGGGTGCTGTCATGGCCGACAACGCAGTGCCGGACCTCCGCGCGTCCGATGCCCACCGCGAACGGGTCGTCGGGGTAGTGCGGGACGCCGTGGCCGAGGGGCGCCTGGACGTGGCGGAGTTCGAGGAGCGGCTGGAGGCGGCCTGCCAGCGGGCCGGGGCCCCGTCGGCGCCCTCCCGCGGGCCCCGCCGGCGCCCTCCCGCGGGCCCCGCCGGCGGACTCCGGCCTGCTCCGGGCGAAGGACCCTAGGGCCGGCAGACCTTCGTCAGTTCGCCCGCCGCGTCCGTGACGGGGCTGATGTCGGGGGTGGTGTCGCCGTGGTCGAGCGCCGTGCGGACGTCGTCCACGGCCCGGTCGAGGTCGTCGACCGCCTTGTTGACGTCGGCGTCGTCGGTGCGGTCGCCGATCTTCTTCAGGTTCCGCTCGATGGAGTCGAGGGAGGCGTCGGCCTGTGCGGGGTCGTTCGCGGCGTTCTCCACGGCCTGCTGGAGGGCGGTGACGCCGTCGGCGATGGTGTCGGCGGTCTGCACGCAGTCCAGGGCCCGGTCCACGGCGTCGCAGCCGGTGGTGAGGACGGCGGTGAGCACGGTGGACGCGACGGCGGCGGCGACGGCGGCGCTCCGGCCTCGGTGGCGGCTGACGGCCATGGTGTGTTTCCTCCCCTGGTGCGGCTGGTACGGGCGCGCGGCGGTGGGCCGTGCGCCCGTGTCCCCAGGGACGCCGGGGAGGGCGCGCGGGTTGCCGCCGAGCTGCCCGCGCGCCGCCGGCCGTCCCCGGAGGCCGCCTACTGCGCGGCGGTTTCGGCCAGGGCGGCCTGCTGGAGCGCGGCGAGTTCGGAGCAGCCGGTGACGGCGAGGTCGAGCAGGGCGTCGAGTTCCGCGCGGGCGAAGGGCTCGGCCTCGGCGGTGCCCTGGACCTCGACGAAGCGGCCGTCGCCGGTGCAGACGACGTTCATGTCGGTCTCGGCGCGCACGTCTTCCTGGTAGCAGAGGTCGAGGAGCGGGACGCCGCCGACGATGCCGACGGAGACGGCGGAGACGGTGCCGGTCAGCGGCTGCCGGCCGGCCTTGACGAGCTTGCGGCCCCGGGCCCAGGTGACGGCGTCGGCGAGGGCGACGTAGGCGCCGGTGATGGCGGCGGTGCGCGTGCCGCCGTCGGCCTGCAGGACGTCGCAGTCCAGGACGATCGTGTTCTCGCCGAGCGCCTTGTAGTCGATGACGGCGCGCAGGGAGCGGCCGATGAGGCGGGAGATCTCGTGGGTGCGGCCGCCGACGCGGCCCCGGACGGACTCGCGGTCGCCGCGGGTGTTGGTGGCGCGGGGCAGCATGGCGTACTCCGCGGTGACCCAGCCCTCGCCGCTGCCCTTGCGCCAGCGCGGGACGCCTTCGGTGACGGAGGCGGTGCAGAAGACCTTCGTGTCGCCGAAGGAGACGAGGACGGAGCCCTCGGCGTGCTTGCTCCACCCGCGTTCGATGGTGACGGGGCGGAGCTGTTCGGGGGTGCGGCCGTCGATTCGAGACATGGCGCCGAGCCTATCGGGACTCGCGCGAGGGGCCCCTCCCGCGGCGGGAGGAGCCCCTTGCCGGTGAACGGCGCCATGGGTCCGGGCGCCGGGTGCGGGGCGCCGGGTGCGGGGCGCTCACATCATGTCTTCGATCTCCGCGGCGAGGGGGTCGGCGTCGGTGCCGATGACGACCTGGATGGCGGTGCCCATCCTGACGACGCCGTGGGCGCCGGCGGCCTTCAGGGCGGCTTCGTTGACCAGCGAGGGGTCGGACACCTCGGTGCGCAGCCGGGTGATGCAGCCCTCGATCTCCTCGATGTTGTCGATGCCGCCGAGGCCGGCGACGATCTTCTCAGCCTTGCTGGCCATGTTCCTTCTCCCTGATCCGAACCGCTTTGTCGCAGTAACCCACAGTTGGCCCATCTTGGCGAGCGGTCGTGCCGTACGTGCCGAGGGGGGCGATCACGACAGCGGAACCGTCGCCAGTTGGTCTACACCACCACGGGGACAGTCGCCAAGCGCGGCGTCCGCCTCCCGGGGCGCGGGACGTCCGACGGGTCGTGACGGTTCCGGCGGCACCGCGTCCGGGTCGGCACAGCGCGTAGTGCCGCGGTAGCAGATTTCGTGGTTCCTTGCACGCCCGCATCATGCTAGAACAGGTCTACACCAGTGAGTGGTGCAGACCAGTATCCCGTGAAGGACGAGCCTATGAGCACCGCCACGACAACGGCGGCCCCCGCGAAGCAGCGGGGTTCCGGACTGTTCCAGGGCCTGCAGAAGATCGGCCGCAGCCTGCAGCTCCCGATCGCCGTGCTGCCGGCGGCCGGCATCATGGTCCGGCTCGGCCAGGACGACATCTTCGGCCAGGACGGCCTGGGCTGGGACAAGGTCGCCGCCGTGTTCGGCAACGCGGGCAGCGCGCTGACCGGGAGCCTGCCGCTGCTGTTCTGCATCGGCGTGGCCATCGGCTACGCCAAGAAGGCGGACGGCAGCACGGCGCTCGCCGCGGTGGTGGGCTTCCTCGTCTACAGCAAGGTGCTCCAGGCCTTCCCGCTGACCGAGCAGCACATAGAAAAGGGCAAGATCGTCGCGGCGACGTACAACGACCCGGGTGTCCTCGGCGGCATCATCATGGGTCTGCTCGCCGCCGTGCTGTGGCAGCGCTTCCACCGCACGAGGCTCGTGGACTGGCTCGGCTTCTTCAACGGCCGGCGGCTGGTGCCGATCATCATGGCCTTCGTCGGCATCGTGACGGGCGTCTTCTTCGGCCTGATCTGGGAGCCGATCGGCAAGGGCATCACGCACTTCGGCGAGTGGATGACGGGTCTCGGGGCGGGCGGCGCGGCGCTGTTCGGCGCGGTGAACCGCGGTCTGATCCCGGTCGGCATGCACCAGTTCGTCAACACCGTGGCCTGGTTCCAGCTCGGCGACTACAAGACGGCGTCCGGCGAGGTGGTGCACGGCGACATCACCCGGTTCCTCGCCGGTGACCCGTCCGCCGGCCTCTTCCAGTCCGGCTTCTTCCCGATCCTGATGTTCGGCCTGCCGGCCGCCGCGCTCGCCATCGCCCACTGCGCCCGCCCCGAGCGCCGCAAGGCCGTGCTCGGCATGATGACCTCCCTCGCGCTGACCTCGTTCGTCACCGGTGTCACCGAGCCGATCGAGTTCTCGTTCATGTTCGTCGCGCCGCTGCTGTACGTGCTGCACGCCCTGCTCACCGCGGCGTCCATGGCCGTGACCTGGGGCCTGGGCGTGCACGCCGGGTTCAACTTCTCCGCCGGCTTCATCGACTACGCGCTCAACTGGCACCTGGCGACCAAGCCCTGGCTGATCATCCCGATCGGCCTGGTCTTCGGGGTGATCTACTACGTCACCTTCCGCTTCGCCATCATCAGGTTCGACCTCAAGACCCCGGGCCGCGAGCCCGAGGAGGAGGTCGAGGACCTCACCAAGGCGTGAGGCGCGCCGTCACCGCACGGCGAAGGCCCCGGAACCGCGAGGGTTCCGGGGCCTTCGCCGTGCTCGGGTCAGATCTCGTACGACAGCCCCGGCGCCGCCAGGTCCACCGGTCCCCCGAAGACCTCGCGGGCGTCCGTGAGGTTGATCCCGGGGTCGGTCCACGGGGGGATGTGGGTCAGCACCAGGCGGCGGGCGCCCGCGCGGGTCGCCGTCTCACCCGCCTCGCGGCCGTTGAGGTGGAGGTCGGGGATGTCCTCCTTGCCGTGCGTGAACGCGGCCTCGCACAGGAACAGGTCGGCGTCCCGGGCCAGTCCGTCCAGCGCCTCGGACACCCCGGTGTCGCCGGAGTACGTCAGCGTCCTGCCGCCGTGTTCGAGCCGGATGGCGTACGCCTCCACGGGGTGGCGGACCCGCTCGGTGTGCACCGTGAACGGGCCGATCTCGAACGTGGACGGCTTGACGGTGTGGAAGTCGAACACCTCGCTCATCGAGGAGGCGGAGGGGGTGTCGGCGTAGGCCGTGGTCAGACGGTGCTCGGTGCCCTCGGGGCCGTAGACCGGCAGGGGGGCGCAGCGTCCGCCGTCGTGGCGGTAGTAGCGCGCGACGAAGTAGGCGCACATGTCGATGCAGTGATCGGCGTGCAGGTGACTGAGGAAGATCGCGTCGAGGTCGTAGAGACCGCAGTGGCGCTGCAGCTCGCCGAGGGCGCCGTTGCCCATGTCGAGGAGCAGCCGGAAGCCGTCGGCCTCGACGAGGTAGCTCGAACAGGCCGATTCCGCGGACGGGAACGACCCCGAGCAGCCGACGACGGTGAGCTTCATGAAGCAGAAACCTCCGTTGGCGGGGAGCCGATGGGCGGGAGCGGTGGAGAGGGGTCGGGTGGGGGCTGGCGGGGTCGTGCGGTTTGTCGAGCCTAAGGCGGGAAAGGGCGGGTCGCTCCTTCGCCAGGGGCCGTTGTGGGCGAACTCACCTGTGCTGTCACCGGTTCGGCTGGACCGGGGGCGTAATGGGCCGTCAGAGGGCGCGCGCCGCCGGACGCGCGCCGGTAATGTCGTGCACATGGACACGTCCTGGTGGCTGGCGCTCGCGGCGGTGGTGCTGCTCGCCCTCGTCGCCGCTCTCGTCGACGGCTGGGGCCGCGGCCACCGGCCCGGCGGACGCCGGCTGCGGCCTCCCGGCCGCCCCGGCGGCCGCACCGCCCCGGGCGGGCCGGGCGCCCGCGTGCGGCGTCCGCGGCCCGGTGACATCTGGTGGGCCGACGTGCCCTACGAGGACCGCCCGGAGTCGAAGGACCGGCCCTGCCTGGTGCTGGCGGTGCGCGGCGACCGGGCCACGGTCGCGAAGATCAGCAGCAAGTACCACGACGAGCGCGCCGGGGTGATCCCGCTGCCGCCCGGCGCGGTCGGCGACGCGCACGGCCGGCCCAGCTTCCTGCAGACCGACGAGCTGCGCGAGGTGCCGGTGGCGGACTTCCGGCGCCGGGTGGGCGTGGTCGACCCGGTCCTGTGGGACCAGGTGCGCCACCTCGCCGACTAGCCCGTCGGCCCGGGCGCGGGCCCGGCGGCGGCCCTGGGGTTTTCCGTTCGGACCGGACCGGGCCCGCGGAGGTCCGGCCCGGTCCGAAGGAGAGGTCCTAGCGGTCCACCCGCACGGTGACCGTCCACTCCTGGATCCCCTTGCAGGCGACCTGGCCGGGGGCGGTGGGCTCGGCGCACAGGGGGCGGGACGAGGTGAGGCGTACCGTTCCGGCGGCCACCGCCCGGTAGGCGGCCGTGGCGTCGCCCGGCCGCAGGACGAGGCCCGCGTTGACCGCCTCCAGGGCGCCGCCGCTCGCCGCGACCGGCTTCCAGGGGCGCTCCCGGGTGCCGTCCAGGGTGAGCCGGACCTCGCCGCCCCGGCCCACGCAGACGGTGCGGCCGTCGTCGGCGGCCCGCAGCGCGGCCTGCGCGGTGCATCCGGTGCCGGGCGCGCCGGTGCCGGACCGGGTGGGGGACGGGGACGGGGACACCGTGCCGGCGGCGCCGGTGTCCCCGTCCCCGCCCCGGGAGCCGCAGCCCGTGAGGAACAGCGCCACCACCGCGAGGGCGCTGAGCGTCGTACGGCGCATGGGTGACCGCCTTTCTGCCGTGGCCGGCCGGTCGGCCGCCCGGTGCGGATGTGACGTACCACCGGCGCGAACGGATCCCCCGCCCGGCGGGGATCCCGTACCCGGACGGGTTCCGCACGCCCGCGGCCCCCACCCGGGCGGTCCCCTGCGACGCGCGGGTCCCGCACCCGGGCGGCTGCCGTGTGCGGGACCCGGTGCCGTGCGGGTCAGCCGGTCGTCAGGGCGGTGTCGTCGACGACGAAGCTGGTCTGCTGGGAGGAGTCCTCCACCCCGCTGAACTTCAGGGTGACCGTACTGCCCGCGAAGGAGGACAGGTCGAAGGTCTTCTGCGCGTACCCGGAGGCGGCGTTGGTGTTGGAGTAGGTCGCCAGGGTGGTCGACCCGGCGGTGACCGTCAGCTTGTCGTAGGCGGTGCTGCCGGTCTCCGCGGTGTCGATGTGCAGGTAGAAGGTCAGGCTGGCCCGGCAGCCGGCCGGGACGGCCACCGACTGGGACAGCGAGTCGGTGTGCGCGGAGCCGTACCCGTCGAGCCACGCCTTGTACGAGCCGCTGTGCGCCGCCTCACCGGTGTCGTTGGTGATGACCCCGCTGGAGGCGGTCCAGGTGGTGCTGCCCGACTCGAAGCCCGGGTTGCCGAGCAGCTGCGCCGGGGCGCAGGTGCCGCCGGAGGAACCGACGGTCCAGGTGAAGGAGGTGGAGCCGGTGGCGCCGGTGGAGTCCTTCGCGGTGACCGTGACCTGGTAGGTGCCCGCGGTGGACGCGGTGCCGGAGATCAGGCCGGTGGAGGCGTTGACGGACAGGCCGGCCGGCAGGCCGGAGGCGCCGTAGGTCAGGGCCGCGCCCGCGCTGTCGGTGGCCCTGATCTGCAGGCTGACCGCGCTGCCGGTGGCGGTGGACTGACTGCCGGGGTTGGTGACGGTCACCGTGTTGCCGGTGCCGGTGCCGGCGGTGAAGGCGGTGGTGCCGTTCGGGGTGCCCCAGCCGGTCGGGCCGTCGTAGCCGGCGGCCGCCCGGCAGAAGTACGCGGTGGAGCAGGAGCCGTTGCTGCCGCTGGTCACGTCGTACAGGTTGCCGGTGTGGGTGTACGGGTACTTCGCCGGGTAGTCGGTGGAGCCCGGGGTGCCCGCGAGGGCGTACACGCCGGCGATGATCGGGGCGGAGGCGCTGGTGCCGCCGTAGACCGCCCAGCCGGAGCCGCCGTAGGTGTCGTAGACCGCCACGCCGGTGGCCGGGTCGGCGACCGCGGAGACGTCGGCCTCCATGCGCTTGGCGCAGCCGGTGTCGGTCTGCCAGCTCGGCTTGGGGTCGTAGGCGGAGCAGCCGGAGCCGGTGCCCTCGGAGGAGCTGGTGTTCCACACCGACTCGGTCCAGCCGCGGGAGCTGGAGGACGCGCTCAGCGCCGTGCCGCCGACGGCGGTGACGTACTGGGAGGTCGCCGGGTACTCGGCGCCGTAGCCGGAGTCGCCCGCGGAGACGGTGATGGCGACGCCCGGGTGCTTGAAGTACTGGGTGTCCTCGGTGGTCTGGCCGGACGCCTCGTCGCCGCCCCAGCTGTTGGAGACGAACTTGGCGCCGAGCGCGACGGCCTCGTTCTCGGCGATGCCGAGGTCGGTGTCGTTGGCGGAGCTGGCCTCGACCAGGACGATGTTGCAGTTGGGGCAGACCGCGCTGACCATGTCGAGGTCGAGCGCCTCCTCGCCGGCCCAGCCGGTGTCGTTGGAGGGCAGCGAGGTGGTCGAGCCGGTCTGGCTGACCTGCTTGAAGCAGCCGTTGGCCTTGGTGCAGGTGGACAGGCCGTAGGTGGAGCGGTAAGTGGCCAGGTCCGACTCGGCGTTGGGGTCGTTGTAGGCGTCGACCACGGCGACCGTCAGGCCGGAGCCGCCGGTGGAGGGCAGGTTGTAGGCGCTGTGCAGGTTGGCCGGGGACAGGCCGGAGGGCGCGGCGGCGACGGCGGCGGCCAGGCGCTGCTTGATGTCGGTGCGGCGCTGGGCGAAGCAGGACGCCCGGCCGGGGCGGGCGGTGGCGCACAGGTGCCGGGTGGGCACCTTCTGGCCGGCCCGGCCGGTGGCGTGGAAGGTCTGCCGGCCGGGGTCGGTCAGGGCCTGGGCGTTCTGCGCGGCCCGGGTGGCGGGATGCGCGGGCGCGGCGGCCTGGGCCCCGGCCGTCGGTGCCGCGGCCAGTCCGGCGACGGTGAGGGCGAGGGTGGGCAGGGCGGCGGACAGGAGTCTTCGCAGACTCCGCTTCCGCCCGCCCGGGCGGGACTCACGCATGGGGTGCTGCCTCCATCGGGAAGTGGGGTTTCTCGCTCTGGGTGGGCAGGCCCGTGACGCGCGTAGCGGCGGCGGATCGCGCAGTCATGAGCATGACACTCACAGGCACCCCGCCGCCGAATGAGCGTGACATGACAGGGTGCGGGAGGACCGTAGCCCCCGCCGGGCGATCACCGGCAGTACCGCTGGGAATTCTTTGCTGCTCCGTAGCAATGGCTTAACCCCCTCGTGGGAGGGGGCTGGGACGCAGTTGGCCGGTGGTGGGGGCGGATCAGGCCCAGAGCTGGCCGTGCAGGGTCTCGATGGCCTCTTCGGTGGTGGCCGCCGTGTAGACGCCGGTGGAGAGGTACTTCCAGCCGCCGTCGGCCACGACGAAGACGATGTCGGCGCTCTCGCCCGCCCGCACCGCCTTGTTGCCCACGCCGATCGCCGCGTGCAGGGCGGCGCCGGTGGAGACGCCCGCGAAGATGCCCTCCTGCTGGAGGAGTTCGCGGGTGCGGGTGACCGCGTCGGCCGAGCCGACCGAGAAGCGGGTGGTGAGCACAGAGGCGTCGTACAGCTCCGGCACGAAGCCCTCGTCGAGGTTGCGCAGCCCGTAGACCAGGTCGTCGTAGCGCGGTTCGGCGGCGACGATCCGCACGTCCGGCTTGTGCTCGCGCAGGTAGCGGCCGACGCCCATCAGCGTGCCCGTGGTGCCGAGGCCGGCGACGAAGTGCGTGACCGAGGGCAGGTCGGCGAGGATCTCCGGGCCGGTGGTGGCGTAGTGGGCGCCCGCGTTGTCCGGGTTGCCGTACTGGTAGAGCATCACCCAGTCGGGGTGCTCGGCGGACAGCTCCTTGGCCACGCGCACGGCGGTGTTGGAGCCGCCCGCGGCCGGCGAGGAGACGATCTCCGCGCCCCACATGCCGAGCAGGTCCCGGCGCTCCTGCGAGGTGTTCTCGGGCATCACGCACACCATGCGGTAGCCCTTGAGCCTGGCCGCCATGGCCAGGGAGATGCCGGTGTTGCCGGAGGTGGGTTCGAGGATCGTGCAGCCCGGGGTGAGCCGGCCGTCCTTCTCCGCCTGCTCGATCATGTGCAGGGCCGGGCGGTCCTTGACGGAGCCGGTCGGGTTGCGGTCCTCCAGCTTGGCCCAGATGCGGACCTCGGCGGACGGCGACAGCCGCGGCAGGCGTACCAGGGGGGTGTTGCCCACCGCGGCCAACGGGGAGTCGTAGCGCATCGCTGCTCAGCGGCCCGGTCAGGCCATGCCGCCGGCGACGGCCGGCAGGATCGTGACGTTGTCGCCGTCGGACAGCTTGGTGTTGATGCCGTCCAGGAAGCGCACGTCCTCGTCGTTCAGGTAGACGTTGACGAAGCGGCGGAGCTGGTCCCCGTCCACGATGCGGGCCTGGATGCCGGCGTGCCGGGCCTCGAGGTCGGCGAACAGCTCGGCGAGGGTCTCCCCGGTGCCTTCCACCGCCTTCTGGCCGTCGGTGTAGGTGCGGAGGATGGTGGGGATGCGGACCTCGATGGCCATGGTTGCGGGCTCCTGTCGGAAGGTGTGTGGGTCGGTGGGCGCGCGGCGGCGCGCCGCGGCTCACGGCCGTACGGCGGTGGGGAACGTCAACAGATGGCGCTGTTCAGCCTGCACAGGTCGACGTGCAGCCGCGCCACGAGCAGCGTGCTCGGCGCCTTTTCGCTCACGTCGTTCAGAACCATGGGCTCATCGTATCGATTCCCGGCCCGCCTTCCGGAGTGTGATCCCGCATCCTGGATGGAATCCGTCCGGATCGCGGAATCGGCACCGGATCAGTACGCGTCGACGACCTTGACCTCCTCCTCCGTGACCTCGCCGTCGAGGATCCGGAAGGAGCGGAACTGGAACTCGCCGAGGCCGTCGGCGTCCGCGGTGGAGACGAGGACGTAGTGGGCGCCGGGCTCGTTGGCGTAGCCGATGTCGGTGCGCGAGGGGTAGGCCTCGGTCGCCGTGTGGGAGTGGTAGATCACCACCGGCTCCTCGTCGCGGTCGTCCATCTCGCGGTAGAGCTTGAGCAGGTCCTGCGAGTCGAACTCGTAGAACGTGGGCGAGCGGGCCGCGTTCAGCATCGGGATGAAGCGCTCGGGGCGGCCGGCGCCCACCGGGCCGGCGACCACGCCGCACGCCTCGTCGGGGTGGTCCTGGCGGGCGTGGGCGACGATGCGGTCGTACAGGTCCTGGGTGATGGTCAGCATGTCGGCCAGGATAAGCAGAGGGGAAAGGGGCCGTGCCCGGCGCGTCGGGCCGGGCGTCCGGGGACGCCGTGGGGTGGCCCCGCACCGGTGACCGGTGCGGGGCCGCCCCACGGCGGACGTCCTGAGCGGTGGCCGCCGGGGGTGCCACGAGAACTCCCGGCGGCCGGACGTCCCGGGAAGGGTCCTGGGCCGCTCAGCCGACCTTTTCGAGGGACGGCTCGCGGCGGTCGGCGATCTCCGGCGTGCGGCTCTTCAGCACGAACCAGCCGATCCCGAGCGCGACCGCCCAGACCGCCATCACGTACAGGCAGACGCGGGAGTCGGCGTCGTACGCGATCAGGCCGGTGACGAAGAGCAGGAACGCGATGGCGACGTAGGAGCACACCGCGCCGCCCGGCGCCGGGAAGGAGGAGGCGGGCAGCCGGCCCGCGTCGACCGCGCGGCGGTACAGCACGTGGCTGACCAGGATCATCAGCCAGGTCCAGATGCCGGCCGCGGTGGCGACGGAGGTGACGTAGCCGAACGCCTTCTCCGGGACGACGTAGTTCAGCACCACGCCGATGCCCATGAAGGCGACGGAGACCGTGATGCCGAACGCCGGCGTCCTGGTCGACGACAGCCGGGCGAAGACCCGCGGGGCCTCGCCGTTGTCGGCCAGGGTGCGCAGCATGCGGCCGGTGGAGTACATGCCGGAGTTGCAGGAGGACAGGGCCGCGGTGAGCACCACGAAGTTGACGATGCCGGCGCCGGCCGGGATGCCGATGACCGCGAAGGCCTTCACGAAGGGACTGACGCCCTCCGCGAACTGGGTCCACTTCACCACGCACAGGATGACCGTGAGGGCACCGACGTAGAACAGGGCGATGCGCCAGGGCAGGGTGTTGATCGCCTTCGGGAGGGTCTTCTCCGGGTCCTCGGACTCGCCCGCGGTGACGCCGACCAGTTCGACGGCGAGGTAGGCGAACATCACGCCCTGCAGGGTCATCAGGGAGGAGCCGATGCCCTTGGGGAAGAAGCCGTCGAACTGCCACAGGTTCGAGACGGAGGCCGTGTCGCCGGCGGCGCTGAAGCCGAAGGTGAGCACGCCGAGGCCGATCACGATCATGCCGACCAGTGCGGTGACCTTGACCATGGAGAACCAGAACTCGATCTCGCCGAACAGCTTCACCGAGATCAGGTTGGCCACGAACAGGACCACCAGGAAGACCAGCGCGGTCACCCACTGCGGGACGGACGGGAACCAGTAGTTGACGTAGATCGCGGCGGCCGTCAGCTCGGCCATGCCGGTCACCACCCACATCAGCCAGTACGTCCAGCCGGTGAAGTAGCCGAAGAACGGTCCGAGGAACTCGCGGGAGTACTCGGCGAAGGAGCCGGAGACCGGGCGGTACAGCAGCAGCTCGCCCAGGGCCCGCATGATGAAGAAGATGATCACGCCCGCGAGGGCGTACATCAGGATGAGGCTGGGCCCCGCCTTGGCGATGTTCGCCCCGGCGCCCAGGAACAGGCCGACGCCGACGGCGCCGCCGATCGCGATCATCTGGACCTGACGGCTGCCGAGCCCGCGCTCGTAGCCCTCCTCAGAGGCTTCGGTGACCTTCTCAGAGGCCATGTTGAGGTGCGCCTTTCTCCATGCCGACCCGGGCCCTCCGTCGGCCTCGGACCGGGTTTCGATCCCCCCGGATTGATGGAGCTGTGCCTGGCCGGCGGTCACCGGCTCGGTGGCGCACCCGGCCGAACGTGGGTGGTGTTCGCCGGGCGGTCGTGAAGATTTATCACGGCCGCAGCACTGATCACCGTGGCGCGATGTGGCTCATCGCACAGCCAAAAAAGACAAAGGGCACTCGAACGCGGCAAATCCGACCACGGTGGTGATGGGATCGTTATTCGGATTTGAGCGTCCTCTGAGCGAACACCGATCGGGACGGATCACGGCATAAGGGTCGTCACCAGCGTCTCCTGGAGGCCGCCCAGCCACAGGTAGGCCACCACTATCGGCTTGCGCGGGTCCTCGTCCGGCAGGCCGTAGAGCAGGTCGGTGTCGTCCTCGTCGGTGATTTCCAGCCGGGCGCCGATCGCCAGGCGCAGGTCGTTCAGCACGCCGAGCCACTGCCGGGACTGCTCCGGGGACAGCCTGAGCACCGCCCCGCCGCCCCCGGCCGCCGAGGCGGCCAGCACGTCCAGGTCGCGGATCACCGCGAGGGCGTTGTCCCGCTTGCCGGCCCGCAGGTCGTTCTCGGTGTAGCGGCGGAACTCGGCGGAGCGGGCCCGCCGCCGCTCGGCCTCCTCCGGGGAGGCGGGCGCCTCCTCCGGGTCGCCGTAGGCGTCCGGGAAGAGCCGGCGCAGGACCGGGTCGGCGGGGGGTTCGCTCGGGCCGTCGGCGAACAGTTCGGCGAGCGGGTCGTCCGAGGCGTCCCCGGCGGGGCCGGGGCCGATCATCTCCAGGAGCTGGACGGCCAGCGACCGGACGATGGAGATCTCGACGGCGTCGAGCGCGACGGCCGCGCCGCCGCCGGGGAGCGGTTCGAAGGTTCCGGGCATGGAGGAGGTCGCTACTTCCGGTCCTGCTGGAGGGTGGCCCACAGACCGTAGCCGTGCATCGCCTGCACGTCGCGTTCCATCTCCTCGCGACTGCCGCTGGAGACGACCGCCCGGCCCTTGTGGTGGACGTCGAGCATGAGCTTGGTGGCCTTGTCCTTGGAGTAACCGAAGTACGTCTGGAAGACGTACGTCACGTAGCTCATGAGGTTGACCGGGTCGTTGTGGACGATCGTGACCCAGGGGACGTCGGGCTCGGGTACGGCGAAGACCTCCTCCGCCGACTCGGTGCGTTCGGTCTCTACGGGCGCGGGTGACGTCACAGGGCCCATGCTGCCACGACCGCCATAAATCGTCACACTGACGAAATGGGGGTACCATTCCCTGCCATGAACACAGCGGACCTTGGGCTGCCGGTGGACGTCCCCTCGACGGCGCTCTTCACGGACCAGTACGAGTTGACCATGCTGCAGGCCGCGCTGAAGGCCGGTACGGCCGAGCGGCGCAGCGTGTTCGAGGTCTTCACCCGGCGGCTGCCCGAGGGGCGCCGCTACGGCGTGGTGGCGGGCACCGGGCGCGTCCTGGACGCGGTGGTGAACTTCCGCTTCGACGACGGTGTCCTCGGCTTCCTGCGGGAGCGGGCGATCGTCGACGAGGAGACCCTGGCGTGGCTGGCCGGCTACCGCTTCGGCGGTGACATCTGGGGCTACCCCGAGGGCGAGGTGTACTTCCCCGGTTCGCCGGTCATGCGGGTGGAGGGCTCCTTCGCCGAGTGCGTGCTGCTGGAGACCGTGATCCTCTCCATCCTCAACCACGACTCGGCGATCGCCGCCGCCGCCTCCCGGATGGCCGCGGCCGCCGGCGGCCGACCGCTGATCGAGATGGGCGCCCGCCGTACCCACGAGCTGGCCGCCGTGGCCGCCGCGCGGGCCGCCTACGTCGGCGGCTTCGCGACCACCTCCGACCTGGCGGCGGGCTTCCGCTACGGCATCCCGACGGTCGGCACCTCCGCCCACGCCTTCACCCTCCTGCACGACCGGGAGCGCGACGCCTTCCGGGCGCAGGTGGACTCGCTGGGCCGGGGCACGACCCTCCTGGTGGACACGTACGACGTCACCGAGGCCGTCCGCACGGCGGTGGAGGTGGCCGGGCCCGAGCTGGGCGCGGTGCGCATCGACTCCGGGGACCTGCTGCTGGTCGCGCACCGGGTGCGGCAGCAGCTGGACGAGCTGGGCGCGACGGACACGAAGATCGTCGTGACGTCCGACCTGGACGAGTACGCCATCGCCTCGCTGGCGGCGGCGCCCGTGGACGCGTACGGCGTCGGCACCCAGCTGGTGACCGGCTCGGGGCACCCGACCGCGTCCATGGTCTACAAGCTGGTCGCCCGCGCCGAGACCGCCGACCCGGGGGCGCCGCTGGTGCCGGTCGCGAAGAAGTCCAGCGGGGGCAAGACCTCCGTCGGCGGGCGCAAGTGGGCCGCGCGGCGGCTGGACGGGGACGGCGTGGCCGAGGCCGAGGTGGTGGGCACCGGAGCGGTGCCGACCGCGCTGGCCGACCGGCAGCTGCTGGTGGAACTGGTCAAGGGCGGCGAGGTGGTCTTCCGGGAACCGCTGGACGTGGCCCGCGAGCGGCACATGGCGGCGCGCGGCGGCCTGCCCCTGTCCGCGACGCAGCTCTCCCGGGGGGAACCCGTCCTTCCGACGGAGTACGTCCACGAGGGCTCGGGTAACTAGGACGGGACCGGTCGTCCGTCCCGTCGAACGACCCCGCCGCCCGCGAACCTCCCCGGACCAGTCGCCCACCCCACCGTCGAAGGACACCCACCATGCGCCGCGCCTTGATCGTCGTAGACGTGCAGAACGACTTCTGCGAGGGGGGCAGCCTCGCGGTGTCCGGCGGTGCGGACGTGGCCGCCGCGATCACCGAGCTGATCGGCCAGGCGGCGGGCACCGGCTACCGCCACGTGGTGGCCACCCGCGACCACCACGTCGCGCCCGGCGACCACTTCGCCGACGACCCCGACTACGTCCGCACCTGGCCCGCGCACTGCGTCGCGGGCACGGAGGGCGTGGGCTTCCACCCGAACTTCGCCCCGGCCGTCGCCTCCGGCGCGGTGGACGCGGTGTTCGACAAGGGCGCCTACGCGGCGGCGTACAGCGGCTTCGAGGGCACGGACGAGAACGGGGTCCGGCTGGCCGACTGGCTGCGGGCCCGCCGGATGGACGAGGTCGACGTGGTGGGCATCGCCACGGACCACTGCGTGCGCGCCACCGCGCTGGACGCCGCCCGGGAGGGGTTCCGCACGCGGGTCCTGCTGGACCTGACCGCGGGGGTCGCCCCGCGGACCACGGAACGCGCCCTGGAGGAGCTGCGCGGGGCCGGGGTGGGGCTCACGGGCGAGCCGGTGGTCGGCGACTAGCGCCGACCCACGGGCTCCGGCGGGCCTACCGCACCACCGCCGACTGGCGGAGCAGTGCCCGGATCGGGCGCCACAGCTCGAAGACGGCGGCTTCGCCATCGGGTGCGGTGCGCCATATCAGGCCGTCCGGGTGGTGCAGCACGGCCGTGATCTCGTCCGGGCTCGGGGGGGCCGCGTTGCCCCGCAGGTAGACCGCACGCAGGCCCAGGTTGCGCAGGCGGGTGAGGGCCCGGGCCCGGTTCCGGGCGTGCACCAGCACACGCACCCCGGCGGGGCCGTCGGCGGCGGGACTGGGCAGGTTGAGCGCCACCACGACGGTGCCGTTCGGCAGCTTGCAGAAGCCTCCTGCGGCCATGCGGTCACGTCCCCGTTCCGGTCGGTGTCAATAAGCGGTTCACAGGACGCACCTAAACACGATCGGCGGCGACCCGCCAAGGGGCCGCCGCCGATACGCTTCTGACCTGCGGAGATGTCCGCTACTTCACCGCGGGGCCGACCTCCAGCTCCAGGATGGAGCCGTCCTTGGCCTGATCCGTGATCCTGATCTTGGTGTTGGTGTCAATGACCTTCACACCGCCGGTCGGGTTCTGCGGGTCGTAGTAGGTGCTGGTGTGGTCGTTGAAGACCGGCACCCCCTTCTGCGAACCGATCTGGGTCGCCTTGTCGGCCTTGTGCAGCGTGATCGCGTCCGTGGCATCCAGGCTGAACGTCGAGTCGAAGGCCTGCATGCGGTTGCGCATCAGCGTGCCGTCGGACCACTTCAGCGCCTTCCAATGCGCGTCGACCGGAAGGATCTGACCGGTGCCGGGGTGGTCACCGGCATTGGTGTTGTTGTCCGCCTGGGAGGTGTCCCACTTCCAGATCAACAGGCCGTTCTGGTACGCGTAGTGCTCGACCCAGTCCGGACGGCTGGCGAAGCCGAAGTTGTACGGACCCGTCTTCAGGGTCTTGTCGTACGAGACGTACTGACGGTTCTCGGCGAGGTAGTACTGCGCGTAGTCCTTGGTGAAGGACGCGCCGATGCGCGAGAAGCCGGCGGCGGTCCAGGCGGCGTCGGCCGCCTCGGCATTGTCGGAGAACACCGGCGCGCCGTCCGCCGTCACCGTGATTTCGTCGGCCGCGAAACCCTTGAGCGCCACGCCGCCGTCGGTCTGGTAGCGGAAGCGCAGCTGGACCTTCTGGCCCGCGTAGGCGTCCAGGGAGTACGACAGCTTCGTGTAGCCGTCGACCGTGCCGGTCAGGGCCGGCTTGCCGCTGCCGTCGCGCGGGATGGCCTGGCCGTCCACCGTGCCGTCCAGCGCGGTCCAGTTGGCACCGCCGTCGGTGGACACCTCGGTGTAGAGGTAGTCGTAGCCCGACTCGATGTCGTACCAGCCGTCCAGGCTCAGCGCGGCCGAGGACGTGCCGGTCAGGTCGACGGGACGGGTCAGCGTGTTCTTGAGGTTGTCACCGCTGCCGCTCCACCACTGGGCCGAACCCTCGGCCGGGGTGACGATCTCGGTCTTGACCGCCTTGTCCGGCAGCGAGACCACGACCGCCTGGCGGTGCTTGGTGTTGTACTCGGCCACGCCCAGCTTGTGCCAGGAGGAGACGCCCGCCTTGGCGGTGTCGTAGTTCAGCCAGCCCAGCTGCAGCTTGTCCCAGGCGTTCAGGTCGCCGGGCAGGTCGCCGATGGCCTCCTTGCCGGTGCCCAGCCAGGAACCGGAGGACATCAGCGTCCAGAAACCGGTGGAGTTGTCGCCGCCGTTGGTGTCGTACTCGTCCGGCAGGCCGAGGTCGTGGCCGTACTCGTGGGCGAAGACGCCGAGGCCGCCGTTCTCCGGCTGGATGGTGTAGTCGCCGACCCAGACACCGGTGTCGCCGACCTGCGCCCCGCCGAGCTTGTTGCGGTCGGGACCGGTGGCGCCGGCGTCGGTGCCGAAGGCGTACCAGCGGTGCGCCCAGATGGCGTCGGTGCCCTGGCCGCCGCCGCCCGCGGACTCGTCCTCACCGGCGTGCACGATCTGGAAGTGGTCGACGTAGCCGTCGGGCTCGTTGAAGTCGCCGTCGCCGTCGAAGTCGTAGCGGTCCCACTGGTCGTACTGGGCCAGGTCCGCCTTGATGTCGGCGTCGGACTTGCCGGCCGCCTTCTGCTCGGCGACCCAGGCGTTCAGACCGTCGCTGACGACGTTCCACACGCTCGGGCAGTTGGTGGATCCGCACGCGTTGTTGCCGTAACGGGCCTCGTTGTAGGGGACCTTGACCCAGTCCGTGACCTCGCCGTCGACCGAGTAGCGGCCCGAGGACTGCTTCTCGTAATACTTCTTCAGCGACTCGGTGTCCTTGCCGGTGCCGAAGTAGAGGTCCTGGTAGTGCTGCTGGTCGTAGTCCTCCTGCCAGGCCGTGCTGTTGTCCTGCTCGCGGTCCGGCTGGGCGATCTGGTTGTGCGCCGGGCCGGCGGTGCCGCCGAACTCGGGGTCCGTCTGGCTGCCGAACTCGACCAGGATGGTGAAGATCCTGTCGGTCTTCTCCCGGCTCAGCTCGACGTACTTGCTGTCGCCCTTCCTGCTCTTGAGCTGGACGACCTTCGAACCGTTGCGGTCCTCGGCCTTGACCTTGCCCGATATGAGCTGGTTCAGGGCCTCTTGGCGCTGCGCGTCCTGCGTCTTGCTCAGCGGGCCGTCGAGGTCGTGGCCCTGTTGCTTCACCGGTGCCGGGTCGTGCCGGTTCACGGCGGTGGACGGGGCCGCGGTGCTCGCCTCGGCGACCGCAAAGGTCGTGAAGCCGGCGGAGGCCGCTGCGAGCGCCACACCGATGGCGGCGGCTCTGAACGTCCAGGGTCTGCTGGTCACTTGAGATCCTCCCCCGCGCCGCGCACACGGACAGGGGATCCTGAGTCACATGGAGGGATCCGTGCGCGCTTGATCAACGCGTGTAGTCAAGTGACGACATTTGACTAGAGGTTTAGAAGAAAAGACAGACCTTGACTTGAGCAGGACAAGTGCACTATGTGGAGTTGAAGTCCGCTTTACGAACGTCCGGCGTGACGGCAACGGGCGCGTGGCACCGTCCGCTTGCCGGACCCGTGAACCCGTGCGCCCCCCGTGCACCGGCACCGCCGGCCAGGACCGGCTTGCCCCGCACCCCGCTCGGGCATGCGGACGAATAGAGTCGAAGGCACCCCCTCCACTTTCCGAGGACACGATTGCCATGCCTCGTCCGACTGCCGCACAGCTCGCCTACGGTTCGTGCACCGTGATCCTCTCGACGCTCGCCATGCTGCTGCTGTCCCGGACGGGTTCGGGCCTCGGGGTCGCCGTCATCGCCCTCGCCGCGCTGGCGCTGGGCCTGCTGGTCGCCATGACGGCGCCCCTGCCCCGGCCGCACGCGGCCGGGTCGCCGGACGGGACCGCACCGGACGGGGAGCGGCGGTCCGCGCGGCGGCACCCCGTGGCCGCCGCGTCCGCGGCCGAACCGGACCGGGAGCGCGGGGCGCCCTGACCGGCTCCGCGTCCGCACACGACGACGGCGGCTCCCGTGCCGCGCACGGGAGCCGCCGTCGTGTGAACGCCCCATTCAACGGGTGCTGACCACCACCGTCCTGGCCGCCTTGTCGTGCAGGCCCTGTTTGAACGGCTTGTCGAAGAAGCTCCAGCCACCGCAGATCACCGTCCAGACGCAGGCGCAGCAGAAGGCGAACGGCAGCCAGAGCACCAGGGAGCGGACGAGGGCGCTCCGCGCGGAGGGGGTGGCGCCGTGGTCGAGCATGGCCACCCGCATGCCGAGCCACTTCTTGCCGAGGGTCTGCCCCGTCCTGGAGATCGTGAAGGTGTCGTAGGCGACGTAGAGGACGGCGGCGACGACGGACTGCGCGAGGGATCTGCCGACCTCGATCCCGTTCCCCTCCATCCGGTACTCGCGGACCCCGAGCGCCCAGGTGAGCAGCCAGACGACGACACCGACGAGGATCATGTCGATGACGCGGGCGAGCGTGCGCCTGCCGCTGTCGGCGAGCGGGGGCATGCCGGCGAGGGGGTCGGCCGGGCCCCCGCCCCCGTAGGGGCCGCCCGCCCCGTACCCCCCGCCGCCTCCGTAGGGGCCCGCGCCGCCTCCGTAGGGGTCCCCGCCGCCCCCGTACGGGTCCCCGCCACGGGGGTCGCCGCCGTGGGGCGGGGGCTGCCGGGCGCCGTACGGGGTGTCGTACGGCGAGTCCGGCCCCGGGCCGGGCCCGGGCCGCTTCCTGAACGGGTCGTCCTCGGGTGGCTGTCCGGAGCCGGGGGGCGGTTCGCTGCTCATGGCCCGAGTGGACCGCGAACGCTTCCGCTCCGCATCCGGCGGGTGGCCGTACGGGGTACGGGCCGCGGCGCTCCCGGTGGCGTGCGGTCAGGCCGCGACGAAGGTGTGGGCCGCCTTGTCGTGCCAGCACTGGCGCCAGGGCCGGTCGAACAGGCACCACAGGACACCGACGATCCCGATGCCGAGCAGGCCCGGCACGCTGTACACCAGCCAGCGGCGCAGGGCGGCGCCGAACGCCGGGGGTTCGTGCGCCTCGATGTCCCGCACCTCCACGCCGCACAGCTTCTTGCCGAGGGTGCGGCCCCACCTGGTGGTGGGCAGCACCTCGTACACGACGCCGGACACGAGGAGGACGGCGAGGACGATGCCGAGGGAGGTGCCGGTCGTGCCGTCGAGCAGCCAGACGGTGACGGTACGGCCGGACAGCCTGGCTTCCTCGATCTTGTGCTGGAGGTGGTCGGCGGCCCGGGTGCCGAGCGGGACCGCGGCGGCGGCGGTGACCGCGCCGACGGCCAGGCTGTCGATCAGACGGGCGGCGAACCGCCTGCCGAGGCCGGCGGGGCGGGCGGCCGCCTGCCGGCGGGCGACGGCCTGGAACAGGTCCTCCACCGGTGGCTTCCACGGCGCCACGGGATGTTCGTCCGCACCCCCGGCCAGCCGGTGCACCTGCTGCGCCCACGAGGCCTGCCCGCCACCCGGCCCGGAGGTCATGGGCGTGGCGGGGGCGGCGGGGACGCCTTGCGGGGGGCCGGCGTAGGCGGCGGGGGTGTCGGGGGTGGCGGGGAGGGGGCCGGCGTGCGGGGGACCGGCCTGCGGGGGCACCGGGGGAGCCGTGGCGGCGGGGGAAGCCGCCCGGGGCTGGGGCGGCGGCGGTGCCTGGGCGCCGGCGGCCCGGGCGGCGGCGGCCTTCCCGGCACCGAAGCCGCCGCCCGCGGGCGGGCCGGGCTGCGCACCGGGCCCGCCGAAGGCCCCCGCACCGGTCCCGCCCGGGCCGTACCCACCACCGCCCGCCGCACCGTGAGCCGCACCGGCCGCGCCGAAGCCCCCCGGGACCGCTCCCCCGGCGCCGGGCGCACCCGGCGGGTTCGCGGCGCCCGCCCCCGGCGCCCGTGCCCCCTGGCCCGCCGCACCGGACCCGTCGCCCGCCGGGCCCGCCCCGAAGGCCGGGGCCCCGGGGCCGGGCGTGCCCGAAGGGCCCCCCGCACCCTGGCCGAAGGCTCCCGCCGGGGTGGGCCGGTGGTGTCCCGGGACCGCGCGGAAGGTCATCGTGCTGGGGTCCTGCAGGGCCGCGGGCCCCGGGGTGGGGCGGCGGAAGATGAAGGTGCCGCCGGCGTCGGGGGTGGGGCCCTCCGCGGGCGGGATGGAGGCCGTGCCGTCGGTGTGGGCGGCGTGGCCGGACGGCTGGGACGGGGGGTCGGCGGAGTCCTCCTGCCCGGTGCCCCAGGCACCGCGGCCGTCGGCGGGACCCGGCCCGCCGGCCCCCTCGGCGGCGCCCCACTCCGGCGGGTCCTCGTCGAAGAAGTGCGGGCCCGTCTCCTCCACGGCCGGTGCGGCCGGGCGGGCACCGGGCGGCGGGGCGAGCGGTTCACCGTCCCTCGGCGCCGGCCGGCTGGTGCCCGGCACCCAGGAGGCGCCGTTCCAGTACCGGACGTAGCCGGGGATGGACGGGTCCGGGTAGTAGCCCTCGCGGGGCCTGTCGTCACCGGGGGCCGGGGTTGGGGCGCTCATGTCCGTCGTCCCGTATCTGCTCGGAGGTGGGGTGGGAGCCTCCACATCTATCAGACCCGGGCATGCCACACGGCCACTCCCGCCGGACCTCACCCCTTTCCGGGCAACGCCGCGCCCCGGTCCCGCCGCCCGGCCGGAAAACCTCCCGGAACCCGCGTAACGGCCGCGCCCCCGCTCCCTCTCCCCCGGCACGGGCCCGATCCGAGCGGCCCCGGTCCGGAAGGAAACAAGAGGCCGTGCGTCACACCGTGGTGGAGCGGGAGCTGGAGCTGAAACTCGTCACGCCGTCCGGGCGGAGCGTCCCGGTCCCGGCCCGGCTCGGCTACCGCCGGGACGACCCCTACGCCGTGCACATCGACTTCCACGTCGGCTCCGAGCAGCCCGTGCACTGGACGTTCGCCCGGGAACTGCTGGTGGAGGGTGTGTTCCGGCCGTGCGGGGCCGGGGACGTGCGGGTGTGGCCGGCGAAGGCCGACGGGCGCGCCGTCGTGTTGATCGCGCTCGGCTCCCCGGAGGGCGACGCGCTGCTGGAGGCGCCCTCCGCCCCGGTGCGCGCCTGGCTGGAGCGGACGCTGCGGGCGGTGCCGCCGGGCACCGAGGGCGGGCAGCCGGACCTCGACCGGGCGCTGGACCGGCTGCTCGCCCGGTGAGGGCGGGTCAGAACAGCTTGCCGGGGTTGAGGATGCCCAGCGGGTCGAAGACCTGTTTCACCGCCCGCTGCATCTCCACCCCCACCGGGCCGAGCTCCCGGGCCAGCCACTCCTTCTTCAGCACGCCGACGCCGTGCTCGCCCGTGATGGTCCCGCCGAGGTCGAGGCCGAGGGCCATGATCTCGTCGAAGGACTCGCGGGCCCGCCGGGACTCGTCGGGGTCGCGGGCGTCGAAGCAGACGGTGGGGTGCGTGTTGCCGTCCCCGGCGTGCGCGCACACGCCGATGGTCAGCGCGTACTTGGCGGCGATGCGCTCGACGCCGTCGAGCATCGCGCCGAGCCGGGAGCGGGGCACGCACACGTCGTCGATCATCGTCGTGCCCTTGACCGCCTCCAGCGCGGTCAGCGAGAGCCGCCGCGCCTGCAGCAGCATCTCGGACTCGGCGGCGTCCTCGGCCGGCACCACCCCGGTGGCGCCGGCGTCCTCGCACAGCGCGCCGACGGCGGCGAGGTCGGCGGCCGGGTCCGGGGTGTCGAAGGCGGCCAGCAGCAGCGCCTCGGTGGTCTCGGGCAGGCCCATGCGGGCGAGGTCGTTGACCGCCCTGACGGTCGTACGGTCCATCAGTTCGAGGAGGGAGGGCACGTGGCCGCCGGCCATGATCCGGCACACCGCGTCGCAGGCGGCGGTGGCGGAGGGGAACTCGGCGGCCAGCACGAGCTGCCGGGGCGGCTTGGGCCTGAGCGCCAGGACGGCCCGGACGACGATGCCGAGCGAGCCCTCGGAGCCGACGAACAGACGGGTGAGGTCGTAGCCCGCCACGCCCTTCGCGGTGCGGCGGCCGGTGGACATCAGGCGGCCGTCGGCGAGGACGACGTCCAGGCCGAGGATGTACTCGGCGGTGACGCCGTACTTCACGCAGCACAGGCCGCCCGACGCCGTGCCGATGTTGCCGCCGATCGTGCACGTCTCCCAGCTGGAGGGGTCCGGCGGGTAGTACAGGCCGTGTTCCCCGACCGCACGGGCGAGGGCGGCGTTGACGACGCCGGGTTCGACCACGGCGATCCGGTCGACGGGGCTGATCTCCAGGATGCGGTCCATCCGGGTGAGGGACAGCACGATGCAGCCGTCGGTGGCGTTGGCGCCGCCGGACAGGCCGGTGCGGGCGCCCTGCGGCACCACCGGCACGCGCAGTTCGGTGGCGGTGCGCATGACGTGCTGGACCTGCTCGACGGTGCGCGGCAGGACGACCACGGCCGGGGCGCCGGACGGGCAGAAGCTCGCCATGTCGTGGGCGTAGGAGGCCGTGACGTCGGGGTCGGTCACCACGGCCTCGGGCGGCAGGCCGGCCAGGAGGCGGGCGGTGAGGCGGCCGGCTTCCGCCGTCGCCGCGTCGGGGGGCGCTTCGATACGGCTCACGATCACAGCGTGGCACTCGCGGCCATCGGTGTGAACCCCGCCCGCGCCGTCCTCGGGCCGCCCGGACGCGCCTGCCCCGCCGACGCACAGTGGGCACCATGGGAATCCGACACTGCGGCCGGTGCGGGCACCGTGGTCCTTCCGCGCCGGGCACGCCCCCGGACGCCGGGCCGCCTCGGGCGCGCCGTTCCCGGCGGCCGCTGCGGCGGCTGCTGGTCGCCGTCCTGGTGGGCGGGGCCGTGGCGGGCGCGGTGCTGGCCCTGCCGCCGTCCGGGGCGCACCGGGTCCGGGCGCCCGCGCCGGCTCCGGGACCGCGCGCCCGGGGGCCGGCGCAGGTGCCGGCGGTGGTGCGGGCGGTGGTGCCGGCGGTGGTGCGGGAGCCGAGGGAGCCGCCCGGGGAGCCGTCCGGGGAGGCGGTGCCCGACGAGGCGGTGCCCGACGAGGGCGACGGCGCCGTGCCGGTGCCGTGAGCCCGGCACCGGCGGACCGCGCCGCGGTGGCCGGCCGGTGCCGGGCGGCGGGGGAGCGGTGCGGCGGGAGGGGCCGGTTCCTCTCCGCCGCCGGGTCCGCTACAGGTTGCCGCGCCGCTCCTGCTCGCGCTCGATGGCCTCGAACAGGGCCTTGAAGTTGCCCTTGCCGAAGCCCATGGAGCCGTGGCGCTCGATGATCTCGAAGAAGACGGTCGGGCGGTCCTGGACCGGCTTGGTGAAGATCTGCAGCAGGTAGCCGTCCTCGTCGCGGTCGGCCAGGATCTTGTGCTCGCGCAGGATGTCGACGGGCACGCGGGTCTCGCCGACCCACTCGCCGAGGGTGTCGTAGTAGCTGTCGGGCGTGTCCAGGAACTCGACGCCGGCCGCGCGCATGGTGTGCACCGTGCGCACGATGTCGTTGGTGTTGAGCGCGATGTGCTGGACGCCGGCGCCGCCGTAGAACTCCAGGTACTCGTCGATCTGGGACTTCTTCTTGGCGACGGCGGGCTCGTTGATCGGGAACTTGACCTTGAGGGTGCCGTCCGCGACCACCTTCGACATCAGCGCGCTGTACTCGGTGGCGATGTCGTCGCCCACGAACTCCTTCATGTTCGTGAAGCCCATGACCTTGTTGTAGAACTCCACCCACTCGTTCATGCGGCCGAGTTCGACGTTGCCGACGCAGTGGTCGATGGCCTGGAAGGTGCGCTGGGCGGGCGGCGGGACGATCGGCCGGGCGGCGACGTAGCCGGGCAGGTAGGGACCGTCGTAGCCGGTGCGGTCGACCAGGGTGTGGCGGGTCTCGCCGTAGGTGGCGATGGCGGCGAGGACGACGGTGCCGTGCTCGTCCTTCACCTCGTACGGCTCGGCGACCGAGCGGGCGCCGTGCTCGACCGCGTACGCGTGGGCGGCGCGCGCGTCGGGGACCTCGACGGCCAGGTCGACCACACCGTCGCCGTGCTCGGCGACGTGCTGGGCGAGGAAGTGGCCCCAGGGGGTGACCGGCTTGATCACGGAGGTGAACACGAAGCGGGCGGAGCCGTTCTCCAGGACGTAGCTCGCGGTCTCGCGGCTGCCGTTCTCCGGTCCGGAATAGGCGACCAGCTGCATGCCGAAGGCGGTGGAGTAGTAGTGCGCGGCCTGCTTGGCGTTGCCCACGGCGAAGACGACCGCGTCCATTCCCTTGACCGGGAAGGGATCGGCCTGCCGGGCGGTGTCGGGAGTGTGGTGTGTGGTCTGCGTCATAGCCGAAGGGTGGCCCCACTCTGCAAGGTGCGCAATAGTTTGTGTGTTCACTGGGCAATCTGCTCGGCGGTACGGCGGTCACGCCGTACTTTCTGTACAGGATGACCATCTCGGGGGATCGCCGTGGGGATCGATCGGCTGGACGGGCGGATCATCGTGCTGCTGGCGCGGGAGCCGCGCGTCGGGGTGCTGGAGATGTCCCGGCGGCTCGGGGTCGCCCGGGGCACCGTGCAGGCCCGGCTGGACCGGCTCCAGGCGAACGGGGTCATCCGCGGATTCGGCCCCCAGGTGGACCCGGCGGCCCTCGGCTACCCGGTCACCGCGTTCGCCACGCTGCAGATCCGGCAGGGCCAGGGAGCCGATGTCCGGGCGTACCTGTCGACCGTGCCGGAGGTGCTGGAGCTGCTGACCACCACCGGCAGCGGGGACATGCTGTGCCGGCTGGTGGCCCGCTCCAACGCCGACCTCCAGCGGGTGATCGACCGTGTCGTCGGCTTCGACGGCATCGTCCGGGCCTCCACGGCGATCGTCATGGAGAACCCCGTCCCGCTGCGGATCATCCCGCTGGTGGAGCAGGCGGCGGCGGACAGCGGGTGAAGCAGGAGGGGGTCGGGGGGCGGGCGTCCCGCGCGCGTCAGCAGCCCGGTACCGGGCCCCTGCCCTTCTCCAGTGCCACCAGGGAGTCGACCGCGCCCTTCAGGGTGGTGACGGGGACCAGCCGCAGGCCCCGGGGCAGCTCGGCCTTCGCGTCGGCGCACTCCGCCTTCGGCACCAGGAAGACGGTCGCGCCGTCCCGCCGCGCGGCCCGCGTCTTCAGGGCCACCCCGCCGACCGCGCCGACCTTTCCGGCGGCATCGATGGTCCCCGTACCGGCGATGGTGCGGCCGCCCGTCAGGTCGCCGCCGCTGCCGTCGCCGTCCAGCTTGTCGATGACCCCCAGTGTGAACAGCAGTCCCGCGCTGGGCCCGCCCACGTCCGCGAGCCGCAGCGTGACCTTCACGTCGTCGGCGCTGAGGTCCAGGTACTCCAGCGCCGCCCGGGCCGCCGCGTCCTGGGACTGCCGCATCTGCTCGGTGTTGTGCCTCTCGATCTCCTTGACGCTGTCGCCGCTCGGGTAGACCGAGTCGCGCGGCATGACGGCGCGGTCCGTGCGGAACCAGTTGCCGAGCACGTCCCCGAGGGACACCCGCGCGTCCGGGCCGGTCGCCTCGATGGTGGTCATCCGCAGCTGCCCGCTGGTCCTGCGGGTCGGCGCGCCGGACACGGTGATCACCGGGGTGCCCCTGTTCCCGCCGAGCACGTTCGCCGTCATCCCGGGCTGCGCCACCGAGAACGGCAGCGGCGCGAACACCGTGGTGGCGAACAGGGCCACGACGGGCAGGGCACAGACGGCGACGGCCTGGGGACGCGTGAGACGTGAGAGCACGGGGTCAATCTAACGCGGGGGGCCGGCGCGGGCGGGGCACGGGTTCGCCGGGTGGGGGCGGGAGCGCGGACGCGGGTCCGGGACGTGGGCACGGGGCGCGGGTCCGGGGCGCGGGACGGGGTCCGCCCCGGCTCGCCCGCCGCGTCAGCGCAGCGCCTCCGCGACCTCCCTGGCCGCGTCCACCACCCGCCGGCCCACCCGCTCCGGGACGGATTCCGCGAGCATCACCACGCCCACGCTCCCCTCCACGCCGGTCACCCCCACCAGCGGCGCCGCGGCGCCGCACGCCCCCGTCTCCAGCTCCCCGTGCGTGAGGGTGAAGCCGGGGTCGGCCGACGGCGACCGCCGGGCGGCGAGGATCGCCCTGCCGGCCGCGCCCCGGTCCAGGGGGTGGCGGAACCCGGCCCGGTAGGCCACGTGGTAGTCCGTCCAGGTGGGCTCGACCACGGCGACCGCCAGCGCCTCCGTGCCGTCCACCAGGGTCAGGTGGGCGGTCGCCCCTATGTCCTCGGCCAGCGACCGCAGCGCGGGCAGCGCGGCCTCCCGCACCAGCGGGTGCACCTGGCGTCCCAGCCGCAGCACCCCCAGCCCGACCCGGGCACGCCCGCCCAGGTCGCGCCGTACGAGCGCGTGCTGCTCCAGGGTGGCGAGCAGCCGGTACACCACGGTCCGGTTCACGCCCAGTTTGTGGGAAAGCTCGGTGACGGTCAGTCCGTGGTCCGTGTCGGCCAGCAGTTTGAGGACGCGCAGTCCCCGGTCGAGCGTCTGGGAGGTCTCCGCGGTCACGACGCCCACTCCTTTGGTGGTGAGGCCGGCGGTCCCTGAGCGACGGAGGCGTCACCGAGTCCCGTCGGCGACGCGCTTCAGAGGCCGCCGATCAACAGGACGGCCCGGCGGCTCCGGGCCCAGTCGCTGCACGGCTGCGCTCCGCGGCAGCGCTGCCACGGGGCGTGTGCGTAGCGGGACAGTAGCGAAGCCGGTTCGCTGAGCGGAAGCCTCGGTCCACAATCCGGGCGGGTCGGGGGCAGGCCTGCCTGCTTTCGTCCGCATACGCGCACATCACCGGGAGACGCCGGCCGTGCCCGGGGGCCCTCCCGGAACCCCACGGGCCCCTCCCCCACCGGACCGGACGGGCAGGCGGGCGGCGGGGAAGCGGCCGGGCGTCACCGCATGCGGGTGGCCCACTCCTGCACCTTGTCGATGCGCTGGCGCAGCTGCCCGGCCGTGGCCTCGGCGCTCGGCGGACCACCGCACACGCGGCGCAGTTCGGTGTGGATCACGCCGTGCGGCTTGCCGCTCTGGTGGACGTAGGCGCTGACCATGGTGTTGAGCTTCTTGCGCAGCTCCATCAGCTCCTTGTGCGTGACCACCGGCCGCCGCTCGGCGGGCAGCTCCAGCAGGTCGGCCTCGGTGTCCGGCCTCTTGCGGCTGTGCGCGATCTGCCGGGCCTGCCGCTTCTGCAGCAGCAGCTGCACCTGCTCGGGTTCGAGCAGGCCCGGGATGCCGAGGTAGTCCTGCTCCTCCTCGCTGCCCGGGTGGGCCTGCATGCCGAACTCGGCGCCGTCGTACAGCACGCGGTCGAAGACGGCGTCGGACTCCAGCGCCTCGAAGGGCAGCATGTCCTGCTCGCCGGTGTCCTCGTCCTGCTGCTTGTTCGCCTCCTCCATCTCCTTCTCGGATTCGGCGTACGGGTCCTCCTCGCCCTCCTTCTTCGGCTTGTCGAGGGCGTGGTCCCGTTCCTTCTCCATCTCGTTGGCGAAGGTCAGCAGGTCGGGCACGGTCGGCAGGAATACGGACGCGGTCTCGCCGCGCCGCCGGGAGCGTACGAAGCGCCCGACGGCCTGGGCGAAGAACAGGGGCGTCGAGATGGTCGTCGCGTACACGCCCACCGCGAGCCGCGGCACGTCGACGCCCTCGGACACCATCCGCACCGCGACCATCCAGCGGTCGTCGCTCCCGCCGAACTCGTCGATCCTCTTGGAGGCGCCGACGTCGTCGGACAGCACGAGGGTGGCCTTCGTGCCGGTGATCTCGCGGATGAGCTTGGCGTAGGCGCGGGCGGAGTCCTGGTCGGAGGCGATGACGAGGGCGCCGGCGTCCGGGATGGCCTTGCGGACCTCGGTCAGCCGCTGGTCGGCGGCGCGCAGCACGCTGGGCATCCAGTCGCCGCGCGGGTCGAGGGCGGTGCGCCAGGCCTGGCTGACCGCGTCCTTCGTCATCGGCTCGCCGAGCCGGGCCGCGACCTCGTCGCCGGCCTTGGTGCGCCAGCGCATGTTGCCGCTGTAGGAGAGGAAGATGACGGGGCGCACGACGCCGTCCGCGAGCGCGGAGCCGTACCCGTACGTGTAGTCGGCGGCCGACCGGCGGATGCCGTCCTGGCCCTCCTCGTACGTCACGAAGGGGATGGGGTTGGTGTCGGACCGGAAGGGCGTACCGGTCAGCGCGAGCCGCCGGGTCGCCGGCTCGAACGCCTCCAGACACGCCTCGCCCCACGACTTGGAGTCACCGGCGTGGTGGATCTCGTCGAGGATCACGAGGGTCTTGCGCTGCTCGACGCGGTTGCGGTGCAGCATGGGCCGCACCCCGACACCGGCGTACGTGACGGCGATCCCGTCGTACTCCTTGCCGAGGGGGCCGGCGCTGTACTCGGGGTCGAGCTTGATCCCCACCCGGGCGGCGGCCTCCGCCCACTGCTTCTTCAGGTGCTCGGTGGGCGCGACCACGGTCACCTGCTGCACGACGTGGTGGTGCAGCAGCCAGGAGGCCAGGGTCAGCGCGAAGGTCGTCTTTCCGGCGCCGGGCGTGGCGACGGCGAGGAAGTCGCGCGGCTGCTCCTGGACGTACTTCTCCATCGCCCCCTGCTGCCAGGCGCGCAGCTTGCCGGCGGTGCCCCAGGGGGCGCGGCCCGGGAAGGCGGGGGACAGGTGGTGGGAGGAGGAAACGGTCATGGGGGCGGACCCTGGGGGCGGCCCTCCGGGGAGGGTGGCGGCGGGCGACGGGCGGGCGGTAGTCACGGTCTCCGTGGTCAGGGGTAGGGCGGCTCGGCTACGTATGACAACCGGGCCACCCTATCGGCGGCCCGGTGGCGTCACCGTGCGGACGGGGCCGGGTCGCCCCCGGTTGCGACCCACGTCACAGCCCCGCGATCGCCGCGCCCCCTTCCCCCCGCACCGGGCGCCGCACCGCACGACCGGGCCGTGCGCACCGCCCCGCGCCGGGCCCGCGCATCCGGTCGGCCCCGGTACCGCCACCCGCGCCCCCTCGGAGCCGTGCCGTCACCGGCGCCCCTCCTCCTCGGAGCCGTGCCGCCACCCGCGCCTTCCCCCACCCCCGGGACCGTGCCGTCACCCGCGCCCCTCCTCGTGCACCCGCGTCGTCACCCAGGCCCCCGCGAGCGCGACCACCGCCATCGGCAGGAAGACGGCCGCGAACGCGGCGGGACGCGCGGCGTCCGCCGCCGTGGCCGTGGTGGCCGCCGTGCCGCCGCCGCCCAGCGCGGCGAAGGCGGCGCCGGTCGCGGCCAGCAGGACCACGTTGGAGAGGGCGTCGGAGATCTGCAGGGCGGCGGAGTTCGCGCCGGCCTCCTCGGGGGCGGACAGCTGGAGCAGCAGCACGCTGGTGGAGGAGATCACCAGGCCCATCCCGAAGCAGCCGAAGCCCCAGGCGACGGCGACGGTCCACACGGGCACGGCGGGCAGGAGCACGCTCGGCGCGGCGGTGATCGCGGCGGCGACCAGCACCATCCCCGAGGTCATCAGCCGCCCCCGGTACGGCTCCGCGCCCGGCCGTGACTGCACCCACGACCCCAGCGCCCACGTCCCCCCGCCGGCCGCCAGCGAGAACCCGGCCATCGTCGGCGACAGCCCGCGCTGGGTGACCAGCATCAGCGGGACGAAGGACTCGGCCGCGATGAAGGACCCGGCGGACACTCCGCGCAGCAGCACGACGGAGGGCAGCCCGCGGGCCGCGCGGTAGGTGCCGCGCGGCAGCAGGGCCAGGACGGCCGGCGCCAGCAGGGCGGCGCCGGCGAGGCCGGGGAGGAGGGAGAGCGGGCGCAGGTCCTGGGCGGCGTACTGCAGGAGCCCGGCGCCCAGGGAGACGGCGAGGGCGAGCCGGATGCGGCGCCGGTCGAAGGCGCCGGAGCCGCCGGAGCCGCCCACCGGGCCGGCCGTCCGCCGCCTGATCTGCGGCAGGGCCAGGGCGAGCGGGAAGACGACCAGGACCGGGATGCCGAGGAACACCCATCGCCAGCCGAGGTGTTCGGTGACGGCGCCCGAGGCGAGGGGGCCGACGACGGACGGGACGACCCAGGAGGCGGCGAAGGCGGCCATGATGGCGGGGCGCAGCCGCTCCGGATAGGCGCGCCCCACGACGACGTACAGGGCGACGATGACCAGCCCGCCGCCGAGCCCCTGCACGGCGCGCCCCAGGATGAACACCCACATGACCCGGGCGGTCCCGGCGACCAGGAGTCCCGCGGCGAAGGCGGCGATCCCCGTCGTCAGCGCGCCCAGCGGCCCCTTCCGGTCGGACCACTGCCCGGCGAGCACCATGCCGAACAGGCTGGTCGTGAAGTACCCGGAGAAGGCGAAGGCGTACAGCGCCAGTCCGTCCAGCTCCCGCGCCGCGACGGGCATGGCGGTCCCGACGGCGGTCGCCTCGAAGGCGATGAGCAGCACGACGGAGACGATGCCGACGCTCAGTGCCCGGTGGGCCCGGCTCAGCACACCGCCGTCCGGCCGGGCGGCATCGTCCGCAACGGCGGCATCAGGGGATCCAAGGGCGCTCATGCCCGCCAGGGTAAGGCGCACAACACGCTTTGGCCCCTGTCCAGGACCCGGCCGCCCCTCCGCCCCCGGTCGTGCGTCCGGGGTTTCGTGAACGCCGTGTGGCAGTCCCGTTGCAGCCCCCCGGTCCCCCTTGAGTCCCGCCGGGCCCCGCCGTACGTTCGTTCCACGAACACGGCCGTGTGCCCGAGTGGTTCAGGGACTCGCCTGCAAAGCGAGTTACGCGGGTTCGATTCCCGCCACGGCCTCCAGTACGCCGGCGCAGTGCCCGGGCCGGTTGGAGCGGCGTTCGGTGCGGGCGTCTCGGCGCCGGAGCACCGGTCGGCGTGGTGGCCGCCACCGCGGCGGCCGTGGCCCGGCCGGTGGCTGACGCCGCGTCGTGCCACCGGCCGGGCCGCACCCGGTCCGGGTGCCCGTCCTACCTGTAGAAGACGGCGACGCCCCCGTGGTGCGAGCAGGCGCCCTGGTGGTGGGCGGCGTAGGAGTAGGTGCCGTCGTTGCAGAGAGCCGTGGCGCCGCTCCCGGTCGTGCCGGAACCCCCCGAAGAGCTCGAACCGCCGCTCCCCGACGACCCGCCGGACGAACTGCCGCCGCTTCCCGAATCCGCGACGGCCGCCTTCGCGGTGACGGTCACCCTCACCTTCACCTCGACCGTCTTCGTCGCCGTCACCGTCGGCGCGGGCTCCGGTGCCGCGGTCTCCGTGGCCGTGGCCGTGGCCGTCGCGGTGACCGTGGTGGCCGGCTGGATCCCGGCGGCCGCCGCCTTCGCGTCGTCACCGTTCTCCTGGCCGTTGGCGCCGGCGCCGATGCCGAGGAAGAAGGCGAGACCGATCGCCGGCAGTACGTACCGCTTGCGCGCCCACTTCCGGGCCGCTCTGACGGGCGGCTGCGGCGGTATGGCGTACGGATGTGTCATGTGTCCCCCCAGGACGTGTCGGAAGCGCCGACCGTAGCGCCGGTCGTGGTGTCCGGGGTGCCGTTTCGGTGGTGACGGTCACCTGTTCGTAACGTCCCGTGCGGACTCGGCCCGGCGGTTTCAGAGCACTCCGCCCGCTTCGTCCCGGAAGAGTTCCGTCCAGTAGTGCCAGTCCGTGCGGGGGCGGGTGCCCGTGGGGTCCACGGCGGCCAGGGTGTGGAGCATGGCCGCGGCCAGTTGGTCGTAGGCGTCCGTGGTGAGTTCGTGGGACAGGTGCTCGTCGGTCGTGCGCTCGTGGTGCAGGAGCCAGAGGGTGTAGGCGAGGGTGGAGACGTCCGTGTTGAGGGGGTAGAGCGTCGCCTCGGGCTCGCTGAAGGTGAGGACCGCGCCCGTCCTGCCGTCGACCACCAGACCGTTGTCCTCGACCAGGTGGCCGAGGCGGATCAAGTGGCCGGAATGGGCCGGGAGTTCGTCCAGGGGGTAGTCCTCGGCGCGTTCCTCGGCGAAGTACTCCGTCAGCGTGTGCAGGGGGGCGTCCGTGTCGGCGCGGAAGAGGACGGCCTCCTCCGGCAGGCCCGTTTCGCGCAGGAAGCGGCGGGTCGGCTCGTGGGTGAGCGTGGCCGGGATGTCGACCTCCTCGAAGCGGGTCACCCGCCCCTGGCCGAATTCCTGGTCCAGCAGGCGGGAGGGGACGTCCAGGGTGAGGCCCGACGCCGTGCCGGGGCCGGCGATGAGGGACAGCGGGCGGATCAGGGCCGTCGCCTTCCAGTACGGCGGGACCCTGCCGTCCGCGCCCTGCTCGAAGAGCGTGAGGAGGCGGCGGGATGCCTCGGTCACCGTCCTGGGGCCGTACCGGCCCGCCAGGGAGGCGAAACGGCCGCGCAGGCCCGCCAGTTCCTCGGTGACCGCGGCGAAGCGCAGGAGCGTGTTCAGCGAGGGGGCGAAGGGGCGCGGGGCGGACGGGGCGAGCAGGTGGGCCGTCGTGATCTCGCCCGTGCCGCCGTCGAGCAGGACCGACTCGCGCTCCATGCCGGCCGGGTGCAGCAGCTCGCCGATCACCAGGCGGTCGCGCAGCTCGTCGGCCAGGCGGAAGGGGCCGTCCGTGGCGTCCGCGAGCGTGCGCAGGCCGTGCGTGCGCAGTGGGAGGAAGGTCAGCGGACCGGTGCCGGCGGGCAGGCCGGGACCCGTGGGCAGACCGCGCGTCGGGGCGTGCGTGACGTAGCGGTCCAGCTCCGCCTCGGTCAGCGTGATCGCCGGAACCCCGGCCTCGGTCGTGCCCATCGCTCCCCCGCGGTCCACATCGGTGCGCCAGTACGTGAGACGTCAGTGTGTGGGTACGGCGGCCCGTGCGCGGCACGCCGGCCCACTGCTCCGCACAGTACGCCGCACCACTGACAACGCCCCGAGGAGGCCGTCTCAGGTGAAGTAGACGCCGCCCAGGACGACCGCCAGGGCCGCCACGGCGAACACGAGGACCCACAGGAACAACTTGCCCGCGCTCGGCGGCGGCTCGTAGCGCGGTCCTTCACCGGGGGGCGTCTCCCCGGAGGGGGTCTCCTCGGAGGGGGTCTCCTCGGAGGGGGTCACTGGGCCGTCACCACCGCGGCCTGCGGGCGGATCGGGAGGCGGTTGACCGGGCGGCCGGTGGCCGCGCGGACGGCGGAGGCGATCGCCGCCGGGGACGTCACCACGGGCACCGCGCTGACCGACTTGGCGCCGAAGGGGGCGACCACGTCCCGCTCCTCGACCAGCTTCACGATGCGGATGTCCGGCGCGTCCAGGGCGGTCGGCAGGGCGTACCCGGTCAGGTCGGGGTGGCGGACCAGGCCGCGCGGCGCGCGCAGGTTCTCGGTGAGCGCGATGCCCACGCCCTGCGTGACGCCCGCCTCGATGCGGGACGCCAGTTGCGCCGGGTTCAGCACCCGGCCCACGTCCTGGGCGACCGCCAGCTCCACGACCCGCACCGAGCCGAGTTCGACGTCCACGTCCACCACCGCGCGGATCGCGCAGAAGGCGAGGCCCACGAAGGCGTCGCCCTGCCCCGCGGCGTCCAGGGGCTCGGTGGGGTGCGGGCGGCACTGGGCCGTGGCCCACAGTTCCTTGCCCTCCATCGCCTCCGAGACGGTCGTCGACAGCACGCCGTCGTAGGAGGTGATCTTGCCGTCCGTGATCTGGAGCAGCTCGGTGGACATCCCGAACTTGTGCGCGAGGGGCTGCAGCAGCTGGGTGCGGACCATCTTCGCGGCCCGCTCCACCGCGCCGCCGGACACCCAGGTGTGTCGGCCGCGGCAGCCCGCGCCGGCCGGCGGCTGGTCGGTGTCGACGGAGGCGACGTGCACCTCGTCGACGCCCAGGGTCTCCTGGACGATCTGGCGGGCGAGGGTGGTGAAGCCCTGGCCCGTCTCCACGGCCGCGCACAGGACGGTCGCCACACCGTCGTGGATCTTCACGGTCGCCGTGGAGACCTCGTCGGCGCCCTCGGCGCCGAGCATGTGCACCATGCCGAGGCCGTAGCCGACGCCCCGGCGCACCGCGCCCGGCTCGCCGGCGCCCTCGGGGCCGCCGGGCAGCAGCCAGTCCTCCTCGGGCGTGTCCTTGGGCAGCGCGGGCAGCGGGAAGTCCCTGACCGCCTGGAGGAGTTCGGCCACCGGCGCCGGGCAGGTCACCGTCTGGCCGATGGGCAGGACGTCGCCCGTCGCCAGGACGTTGCGCAGGCGCAGCTCGGCCGGGTCCAGGCCCAGTTTCTTCGCGAGCTTGTCCATCTGCGCCTCGTAGGCGGCGCACACCTGCATCGCGCCCTCGCCGCGCACGTGGCCGGAGGGCGGGTTGTTGGTGCGCACGGCCCAGCCCTCGATGAAGGCGTTCGGGACGACGTACGGGCCGCACGCGAAGGAGACGGCGGCGGCCAGCGCCTCGCCGGAGGTGTCGGCGTAGGCGCCCGCGTCGAGCAGGATCTGCGCCTCGACCTTGACCAGGTTGCCCTCGGCGTCGGCGTGGTGGCGGTAGCGCAGCAGGGTGGGGTGGCGGTGGACGTGGCCGAGGAAGGACTCCTCGCGGGTGGCCGTCAGCTTCACCGGGCAGCCGGTCTTGAGCGCGAGCAGGCCGAGCGGGAGCTGGAAGCCCTGGTCCTCGCGGTCGGCGGTGGCTCCGGGCACCCCGGTCACGACGATCTTCACCCGGTCCGGGGACAGGCCGTAGCAGGCGGCGGCCGTGTTGCGGTCGGTGTGCGGGTCGGTGGAGGCCAGGTACAGCTCCACGCCCCCGTCGGGACGGGGCACGGCGAGGCCGGCCTCGGCACCGATGGGGGCCGGGTCCTGGCGGCCGATGCGGTACAGGCCCTCGACCACGACCTCGCCGGCCGCGTCCGGGTCGCCGTGGCGCAGCGGGATGTGCCGGATCAGGTTGCCGTCGGGGTGCAGCGGCTCCGCCTCGAAGGCCTGTTCGGGGTCGGTGACGGGGTCGAGGACCTCGTACTCGACGATGACGGCGGCGGCGGCCATCCGCGCGGTGTCGGGGTGGTCGGCGGCGACGGCCGCGATGGGCTCGCCGTGGTGGCGCACGACCTCGGAGGCGAACACCGGGCGGTCGGGGGTGCCCCGGCCGTGGCGGGGGGTGCCGGGCACGTCCTCGTGGGTGATGACGGCCCGCACGCCGGGCATCTCGCGCGCGTGGGTGGTGTCGATGGAGACGACGCGTGCGTGCGCGTGGGGGGAGCGCAGGACGGCCGCCCACAGCAGTCCCTCGGCCCACAGGTCGGCGGCGTACGGGAAGGTGCCCTCGGTCTTGGCGCGGGCGTCGGCGTGCGGCAGGGAGGCGCCGATGCCGTGCGGCAGGGGCTCCGCGGCGGGGGCCTCCGTCGCGGTGGTCGCGGTGGCCGCTTCGTTGCTCACACCTGGCCTCCGTCCTGGCCGTAGTGCTGGTCGTGCGGATCGTGCTGGCCCTGCGGGTCGTGCTGTTCGTGCTGGCCCTGCGGGTCCGGCGCCGGGGTGCGGCCCGGGGTGCCGAAGGTGCCGGGGCTGTCGAAGAGACCCGTCGACCCGAACGCCGAGGCGTGGACACCGCCGGCGCCGGGGCCCGCCTGGTGCGGGATACGTGCCTCGTCGCCGTCCGGCTCGGCGTCGGCGGCGATGTGCGCCTCACGTTCGGCGACGACCTCCTTGACGGCGTCCAGCACGCCCCGGTAGCCCGAGCAGCGGCACAGGTTGCCGCACAGGGCCTGCCGGGCCTCCAGCTCGGTCGGCGCCGGGTTGCCCTCCAGCAGGTCGTGCAGGGTCATCGCCATGCCGGGCACGCAGAAGCCGCACTGCACGGCGCCGCACCTGGCGAGCGCCCGCTGCACGTCGGAGGGCCGCCCGTCGGTGGCCAGGCCCTCGACGGTGCGGACCTCGCTGCCGGCCGCGGTGACCGCCGGGACCAGGCAGGAGGCCACCAGGCGGCCGTCGACCTGCACGTTGCAGGCCCCGCACTCGCCCTGCGAGCAGCCGTCCTTGGCCCCCGCGAGCCCGAGCCGCTCCCGCAGGACGTACAGCAGGGACTCGCCGATCCAGGCGTCGCCGACGGGCCGGTCGGCGCCGTTGACGCGCAGCACGTAGGAGGCGAGGGGGTGGTCGTCGTGGGGCGGGAGGGGGGCGGCGGCCGGGTCCCCCCGGCCGTCCTCGGCGGCCGGGGCGCCGGGGCCGGCGGCCTCGGTCCCGGCGGCGTGGTCCGCCCCGGCCGGCCGGACGGGGTGAGCCGTCCCTGCCGCCGACGGGTCGTCCGCGGCAGGGCCGTCGGCCGAGGGGCCGCCCGCCGGCGGGGCGTCCCGCTCGTCGCGTTCGTCCGGCTCGTCGGGCGCGTCCGGCGCATCGGGGGCGTTCCCCTCCTCCGGCGCGCCGTCCGGGACGGGCGCGTCCGCCGGGGCCGCCGCACCGCCGGCGTCGGCCACCGTGCCGCCCGCGTCAACCACCGCGGCGGGGCCGGCCACCGAGGTGTGCTCCGTGCCGGCCGCCTCCGCGGCCGTCGGCGCGGGCCCGGCCGGCCCGGCGTCGTCCGCCGGGCCGGCCGGGGGGCCCTCGGGGGCCCGTGCGTGCTCGTGACCGCCGCCCGGGGCGGGTGCGTGGCCGGGGTCGTCCGCGGGGCCGTGGCCGCCCGCGGGACCGCCGTCGGCACTCGTCTCCGCCGGTTCCGCCCGGCCGGCCGGGTCCGCGGCCCCGCCGGGCTCGTGGCCGGAGCCCGCGGCGTCTCCTGCGGGCGCGTCCCCCGGCCCGTACGCGGGTGCGGGCGCGTGGTCGGCCGGGTGGCCGGCGTGCGTCCCGTCGGGCGCGAACCCCTCGGGCGCGTGCGCGCCGTGGCCGACGTGGGCGTCGGGGGCGGCCTGCGCACCGGGGTCGGCGTACGCGCCCGGCCCCGTGCCGGGATCGCCGTAGGCCTCGGGATCGCCGTACGCCTCTTCGCCGTACGCCTCGTGATCGCCGTACGCGGCGGGGTCGGCATACGGGCCGGGGTCCTGGTACGCCGGCGCGTGACCGTGCGGGCCCGTCCCGGCGTGCTCGTCCCGCGGCGGTGCCGCGTGGGCCGTCCCGGCCTCCTGCGTCTGCTCCGGCCGTCCCCAGGACTGCCCCTGGGGCTCCGTCGCCCAGGGCGCGGAGGCGCCGCCGGGGAGGGTGGCCGGAGGGGTGCCGCCCCACTGTTCGACCAGGGCGGACGTGGTGAACTCGCCCGATTCGTCCGGGAGGTCGCCGCCGGCGACGGGGATGGACCACTGCCCGGTGACGTCGTGCCCGGCGGCGGGCGGGGCCGCGGGCTCCCCGTAGGCCCAGTGCTGGGTGGAGCCGGGCCGGTACGTGAACCGGTCGTCCGCGCCCCGGTCCTGGGGGGCGGCGTTCGGATCGGGCCACCGGTGACCGTCCGCGGGCGTCCCCCAGGCGCCGTGGGCGGCGGGGTCGGCCGCTCCCGGGGCCGCGTTGATCGGCGGCGGCACGTAGCCGTGGCCAGGCGCGGCCAGCGGGCTGTCGGCGGACAGCAGGGCGTCGATGCCGCCCTCGGGCAGCTCGACGAAGGCGGTGGCGCCGTCGTCGTAGTCGCCCTGGGGCAGCGGGTCCCAGCGGCCGCCGCTGCGGGACGCGCCCTCTCCGTGCTGGTCGTCGGTCACGACAGCGCCCTCCCCAGTGCTCGTCGGGCCAGCGCGGCGACGGTGCGCCGCAGGTGCAGTACGGCGGGCGGAAGCGGGACCACGGAGCCGTCGGGTTCGGGGACCGGGTCGGGGATGCAGGCCGCGGCGACGTACTCGCCGAAGGCGTGCAGGGCCTCGGGGACGAGCGTGCGGTCGTTGTCCCAGTCGATGAGCTGCGCGACCCACTGCTCGGCCTCCAGGGGGCGCAGCGGCATCGGCGCTATGGCGCCGACGGCGCACCGCACCCCGCGCCGGGCGGGGTCGAGCACGAGGGCGACGGAGGCCGCCGCGCGGCCGGGGCCGGTGCGTCCGGTCGCCTTCAGGAAGACCTGGGGGGCGTGCAGCAGCGGCACGCGCACGTAGCCGATGAGTTCGCCGCCGCGCAGCATGTCCACGCCGGCCAGCAGGTGCGACACCGGGACCTCCCGGCGTGCTCCGCCCGGGCCCGCGATGATCAGCGTCGCCTCCAGGGCGGCCAGCACCGGCAGCGCGTCCCCGGTGGGGGCGGCGGAGGCGATGTTGCCGCCGAGGGTGCCGGCGTTGCGGATGTGCGGCGGGCCGGCGGCGCGCGCGGCGGCGGCGAGCGCCGGGATCAGGGCCGCGAAGTCGGGGCGGCCCATGCGGGCGTGGGTGAGGCCCGCGCCGAGCAGGGCGTGGCCGTCCTGGTACTGCCAGCCGCGGATCTCGCTGATCCGCCCGAGTCCGACCAGGGCGGCGGGCCGGAGCTGACCGGAGTTGACGGCGGCCATCAGGTCGGTGCCGCCCGCCACGGGGACGGCGGTGGGCAGGGCGGCCAGGGCCGCCACGGCCTCGTCCAGTGTCGTGGGCAGCGTGACGGCCTGCGCCGCCTGCGGTGTGTGCGTGGTCAAACCGGCTGCCCCTTCCCGCTGCCCCACCTGGTCCCACCCGTGTGGCCGTACGGTACGTGCTCACAGGGCGGGCGTGGCAACTCTGGCACATCTTCGCAAGGCTCGAACGCGGGGGTCCGCCAGGAGGCGTTCACCCACCCCATCGGGGAGGTGGTCCGTTTTCACACGGCATCGGCGGGGAAGCACCATTGGCGCACTTCGCCGGGACTTGGGGATTTGCCCCCGGGCCCGCCCGGGCCCGGCCGCCCGGCCGCCGGTGCGGGGGCGGCGGGGCGGTCACCGGTGCGGGGGCGGCCCGTCGAGCGGACGGCCGAGCACGCCTGGACGGCGCTGCCAGGGCCGGGGCCCGGACGGTGGCCGGTAGGCGACGCCGAGGGCGTCGAGTCGCCGGTAGTGGGCGGTCATCCGGCGCTCGAAGTCCGCGAAGTCCCGCTGCCCGGGGGCGGGCAGGCGACTCCAGGCCACCTCGGCGAAGGCGGCGAGCCGGGGGAACGTCTGGTAGTCCACGCGCGCGGCGTCCTCCATCGTCTCGGTCCAGACGTTGGCCTGGGTGCCGAGCACGTGCCGGGCCTCGGCCTCGGTGAGCTGGGCCGGGACGGGTTCGAACCGGTAGACGTCCTCCAGGGTGCGCACGAAGCCGACGGGCACGGGCTCGTCAGCGCCCGGGTGTTGACGGTGGTCCAGGTAGACGTGCTGTTCCGGACACATGACGACGTCGTGGCCGGCCCGCGCGGCGGCCACACCGCCTCCGTAGCCGCGCCAGGAGGACACCGCGGCCCCCTCGGCGGGCCCGCCCTCCAGGATCTCGTCCCAGCCGATGAGGCGGCGCCCGCGCGCGGCGAGCCAGGCGCCGAAGTGGCCGACGAACCAGGACTGCAGCTCCTCCTCGTCCGCGAGGCCGAGTTCCGCGATGCGCGCCTGGGCCGCGGGTGACCGCCGCCACTGGTCCTTGGGGCATTCGTCACCGCCGACGTGCACGAATTCCGACGGGAACAGCTCCAGTACCTCCTCGAAAACCCCTTCGTAGAAACGCAGGGTGGCGTCGGTGGGCGCCAGGACGTTGGGCGAGACGCCCCAGGTGTCCCAGACGGCGAGGGCGGCGGTGTCGACGACGTCGGTGTTGCCCAGGTGCGGGTACGCGGCGATGGCGGCCTGCGAGTGGCCCGGTACGTCGATCTCCGGGACGACGGTGATGTGCCGCTCGGCGGCGTAGGCGACGATCTCCCGGACGTCGTCCCGGGTGTAGTGGCCGCCGTGCGGCCGGTCGTCCCACAGGGGTGAGGCCCGGTGGCCGAATTTCGTCCGTGCGCGCCAGGAGGCGACGCCGGTCAGCCGGGGGTACCGCTCGATCTCGATCCGCCAGCCCTGGTCGTCCGTCAGGTGGAGGTGGAGGACGTTGAGTTTGTGCGCGGCCATCAGGTCCAGGTAGCGCAGGACGCCTTCCTTGGGCATGAAGTGCCGGGCGACGTCGAGCATCAGGCCGCGCCAGCGGAACCGGGGCGCGTCCTCGACGACCTGGTGCGGGATCACGTGGCGGGCGCCGGGGCGCAGGGGGGCGCGCCGGAAGGCGTCGGGGCCGAGCAGCTGGCGCAGCGTCTGCGCGCCCCAGAAGAGCCCGGCCGCGTCGCCGCCCCGGATCTCGACACCCCGGCCGGTGATCACGCGGAGCCGGTACGCCTCCGGCTCCAGGCCGTCGTCCAGGTACAGGCGCACCGAGTCGCCGCGGCCCTCGGGCCCGGGCGCCAGGGGCAGGCCGAGGGCGGCGCCGAGCGTGGAGCGCAGCCAGCGCTCGGTGCCGTCCGTACCGGGGGCGGCCCACAGGGTGGTGCCCCGGCCGAGGACCACCGCGCAGCGCATCGGGCCCTCGACGGCGCGCGGCGCCGGGATCAGTTCGCTCACGTCGGCCCCCTCCCCGGTCGTTGCAGTGTGCGCAACGGCTGTTCCACCGCTCGCAACCCCCGACAGGGTAGGGGCGCGCCGGACCGCCCACAAGAGGTCTGGACCACTTGGGGGCGCGGGCGCGCGAAAGCCCCCGGGGTGCGCCTACGGCGCCGCCCCGGGGGCCCGCCAGCGTGTTCCGCGGTTACTTGTCCTTGCCGCCCTCGTCGCCGCCGCCGTTGCCCATGGACTCGTAGATCTCCTTGCACATGGGGCACACGGGGTACTTCTTCGGGTCGCGGCCCGGCACCCACACCTTGCCGCACAGCGCCACGACGGGGGTGCCGTCGAGGGCGCTCGCCATGATCTTGTCCTTCTGGACGTAGTGGGCGAAGCGCTCGTGGTCACCGTCGCCGTGGGAGACCTGCGGCGTCGGCTCTACGAGGGTCCCCGTACCAGTCCCGCGCTCGGGCTCGAGAGTGCTCATACGCCCCAGGGTACTGAAGGCGGGGGGCATCAGTTGAGCGAAGGGTCGTCCGGATACGTGGCCACCATCGCCAGCTCGTTGCGCTGGCGCCGGAGCACTTCCCGCCACAGTCTCTCCGGGGCCGGGGAGGAGACGTCGCCGGGCTCGGACTCGACGACGTACCAGGCGCCCTCCACCAGTTCGTCCTCCAGCTGACCGGGGCCCCAGCCCGCGTACCCGGCGAAGATCCTCAGCGAGCCGAGGGCGGAGGCGAGCAGTTCCGGGGGTGCCTCCAGGTCGACCAGGCCGATCGCGCCGTGCACCCGCCGCCAGCCGAGCGGGGCGGGGTCGCCGTCGCCCGGGATCACCGCGACGCCGAGCGCCGAGTCCAGCGAGACGGGACCGCCCTGGAAGACCACGCCGGGCTCGCCGGTGAGGCCGGCCCAGCCCTCCAGGATGTCGCCCACGTCCACCGGGGTGGGGCGGTTGAGGACGACGCCGAGGGAACCCTCCTCGTCGTGGTCGAGGAGGAGCACCACCGCGCGGTCGAAGTTCGGGTCCGCCAGAGCGGGTGTGGCCACGAGCAGCCGCCCTGTGAGCGAGGACACCTCGGTCATGCCAGACATGATCCCGCATCTTCCCCCCAAGTGGGGAGCCAACCGGGGTGCGGGAGTGAACGCAGCTCAGAGCACTCGGCGCACGCGCCGGAGCCGGTGACCCGACGTGCCCGGCGCGGAACCGCCCGTGTCGTGACGCGGCCGGAAGGCGACCGGGCGGTGCGCGGGCTTACGGGCGGGGGGTGATCGGCGATTACCCTGTTTCTCCGGCCCCTGCTCACAGTTGACCGGCCGACCCCTGTCCCCCTCATCGGAACGCGAGATTCATGACCGTCAACGACGATGTCCTGCTTGTCCACGGCGGAACCCCGCTGGAGGGCGAGATCCGTGTCCGCGGTGCGAAGAACCTCGTGCCGAAGGCCATGGTCGCCGCCCTGCTGGGCAGCGCGCCGAGCCGACTGCGCAACGTTCCGGACATCCGTGACGTGCGGGTCGTCCGGGGGCTGCTCCAGCTGCACGGGGTGACGGTCCGGCCGGGCGAGGAGCCCGGTGAGCTGGTCCTGGACCCGACGCACGTCGAGAGCGCGAACGTCGCCGACATCGACGCCCACGCGGGTTCGAGCCGTATCCCGATCCTGTTCTGCGGCCCGCTGCTGCACCGCCTCGGGCACGCGTTCATCCCGGGCCTCGGCGGCTGCGACATCGGCGGCCGGCCCATCGACTTCCACTTCGACGTGCTGCGGCAGTTCGGCGCGACGATCGAGAAGCGGGCGGACGGCCAGTACCTGGAGGCGCCGCAGCGGCTGCGGGGCACCAAGATCCGGCTGCCGTACCCCTCGGTCGGCACGACCGAGCAGGTGCTGCTGACCGCCGTGCTCGCCGAGGGCGTGACGGAGCTGTCCAACGCGGCCGTCGAACCGGAGATCGAGGACCTGATCTGCGTCCTGCAGAAGATGGGCGCGATCATCGCGATGGACACCGACCGCACGATCCGCATCACCGGTGTGGACCGGCTCAGCGGCTACACCCACGCGGCCCTGCCGGACCGCCTGGAGGCCGCGTCCTGGGCGTCGGCGGCGCTGGCGACCAACGGCAACATCCACGTCCGCGGCGCCCAGCAGCGCTCGATGATGACGTTCCTGAACACCTACCGGAAGGTGGGCGGCGCCTTCGAGATCGACGACGAGGGCATCCGCTTCTGGCACCCCGGCGGCCGGCTGAAGTCCATCGCGCTGGAGACGGACGTGCACCCCGGCTTCCAGACCGACTGGCAGCAGCCCCTGGTGGTCGCGCTCACCCAGGCGACCGGCCTGTCCATCATCCACGAGACGGTGTACGAGTCCCGGCTGGGCTTCACCTCCGCGCTGAACCAGATGGGCGCGCACATCCAGCTCTACCGCGAGTGCCTGGGCGGCTCCGACTGCCGCTTCGGCCAGCGCAACTTCCTGCACTCCGCGGTCGTGTCCGGTCCCACCAAGCTCCAGGGCGCCGACCTGGTCATCCCCGACCTGCGCGGCGGCTTCTCCTACCTGATCGCCGCCCTGGCGGCCGAGGGCACCTCCCGGGTCCACGGCATCGACCTGATCAACCGCGGCTACGAGAACTTCATGGAGAAGCTCGTGGAACTGGGCGCGAAGGTGGAGCTGCCGGGCAAGGCGCTCGGCTAGGCGGGGCCACCCCCGACACGATGGGGCGGCACCCGGATGACCGGGTGCCGCCCCATCGGTGTTCGCCGGCGCTCGCCTGGCGGAGTGCTTACTTGCCCTTGGCCGCTTCCTTGAGCTTGGAGCCCGCGGAGACCTTCACGCTGTAGCCGGCCGGGATGTCGATGGGCTCACCGGTCTGCGGGTTGCGAGCGGTACGAGCGGCACGGTGGGTGCGCTCGAAGGTCAGGAAGCCGGGGATGGTGACCTTCTCGTCGCCCTTGGAGACGATGTCGCCGACGACGTCGGCGAACGCGGCCAGAACGGCGTCGGCGTCCTTGCGGGTCACCTCGGCGCGGTCGGCCAGCGCGGCCACCAGCTCACTGCGGTTCATGTTGTTACTCCCGTGTTCTTCTTGCCGTTGAGGCGTGAGGTGAGATCGATGCCGATGCGCTCGCGCCCAGAGACGCATCCTGCCCCTACCTGCGGCGGGAAAGCCAATCCGGCACCCGCAGGAGTTGCGGGAACACCCTGGGGAGTCGTACGGGGAGCGCCCGCCCGGCCGTCACCCTAGAGGGCGCCCGGCGGTGCGGGGTTCCCCGACGCGCCGGGGTCCGGGCCGGGGGTGTCGATCCTCACAGCCTCCTGCACCCTACGGTACGTCGCCGCTACGCCGTCGTCCCCGCCGCCCTGGCCGCCTCGCGGACCGCACCGGCCACCGCGCCGGCGACCTTGTCGTTGAAGACGCTGGGGACGATGTAGTTCGGGTTCAGCTCGTCCTCGGTGACCACGTCGGCGAGGGCCTTCGCGGCCGCGAGCATCATCTTGGTGTTGACGGTGCGGGACTGGGCGTCCAGCAGGCCGCGGAAGACGCCCGGGAAGACCAGCACGTTGTTGATCTGGTTCGGGAAGTCGGAGCGGCCGGTGGCGACCACGGCGGCCGTCTGCCGGGCGACCGCGGGGTCGACCTCGGGATCGGGGTTCGCGAGCGCGAACACGATCGCGTCGTCGGCCATGGCGGCCACGTCGTCGCCGTCCAGGACGTTCGGGGCGGAGACGCCGATGAAGACGTCGGCGCCGCGCACGGCCTCCTTCAGGGTGCCGGACAGCCCCTCGGGGTTGGTGTTGTCGGCGATCCAGCACAGCGGGGAGTCGGCCGGGGCCCGGACCAGGTCCTCGCGGCCGGAGTGCACGACACCGTGGATGTCGGCGACGACGGCGTTCTTCAGACCCGCGGCCAGGAGCAGCTTGAGGATGGCGGTGCCGGCCGCGCCGGCACCGGACATGACCACCCGGATGTCCTCGATCGCCTTGCCGGTGACGCGCAGCGCGTTGGTGAGGGCAGCGAGGACCACGATCGCGGTGCCGTGCTGGTCGTCGTGGAAGACGGGGATGTCCAGGGCCTCGCGCAGCCGCGCCTCGATCTCGAAGCAGCGGGGCGCGGAGATGTCCTCCAGGTTGATGCCAGCGAACCCGGGGGCGATCGCCTTGACGATCTCGACGATGGCGTCGGTGTCCTGGGTGTCCAGGCAGAGCGGCCAGGCGTCGATGCCGGCGAACCGCTTGAAGAGGGCCGCCTTGCCCTCCATGACCGGAAGGGCGGCCTTAGGGCCGATGTTGCCGAGCCCCAGCACGGCCGAGCCGTCCGTCACGACCGCGACGGAGTTGCGCTTGATGGTCAGGCGGCGGGCGTCCTCGGGGTTCTCGGCGATGGCCATGCAGACCCGGGCCACACCCGGCGTGTAGACCATGGACAGGTCGTCACGGTTGCGGATGGGGTGCTTGGACTGCATCTCGATCTTGCCGCCGAGGTGCATCAGGAACGTACGGTCGGAGACCTTGCCCAGGGTGACGCCCTCGATGCCGCGCAACTGCTGCACGATCTGGTCGGCGTGCGCCGTCGAGCTGGCCGCGATCGTGACGTCGATGCGGAGCTTCTCGTGGCCGGACGCGGTGACGTCGAGGCCGGTCACCGAGCCTCCGGAGGACTCCACGGCCGTGGTGAGCTGCGAGACGGCGGTTCCGCTCGCGGGCACCTCCAGCCGGATGGTCATCGAGTAGGAGACGCTGGGCGCCGTTGCCATGTCCGACTTCCTCTGCTTTCACCGTGTCGCGGGTTGTGCCGTCCGATCGTCGCACCTACCCCTGAGTACGCGTTAACCGCCCCTGGTCGCGGGCGTTCGGTCCACGGGGAGCGCCCGTCCGGGCGCGCACGTGCGGAAAACGACTTCCATCGTACGGGGGGCGATCAGCCCGGAAAGGGGCCCGGAGCGGGGAAAGCAGGAGGCCCACGTCACATCGTGACGTGGGCCTCCCACCGTTCATGACACCGGCCCGCCATGCTCGCCTCGCGGCAAGTGGTCGCTCGCAGCGACTATGGTTGGGCCCGGGGGCTTGGATCGAGCCGGTGCCACGTCAAGGCTAACAAACGGATGGGCCCTGGCCATTCCCGTGCGGCGGGTTTCCGCGAAATCAGTCCCGGAGCAGGTCCGGCACCCCCGCCGCGTCCGGCTCGTCCCGCTCCCCCGAGACCACCGTGAGCTGCTGCGTGGCCCGGGTCAGCGCCACGTACAGCACGCGCAGGCCGGCCGGGGACTCGTCCGCGATCTCCGCCGGGGAGACGACGACCGTCGCGTCGTACTCCAGTCCCTTGGCCTCCAGGCTGCCCAGCGCCACCACCCGGCCGCCGAGCCCGGCCAGCCAGCGCCGGGCCTCCTCGCGCCGGTTCATCGCGACGACCACGCCGACCGTGCCGTCCACCAGAGACAGCAGTTCCTCGGCCGCCGAGCGCACCGTCTTCTCCAGGGAGCCGCGGACCACGGTGAAGCGGGGCTCGATCCCGGTGGACCGCACGGCCGACGGCGCCCGGGAGCCGGGCATCGCCAGGGCCAGGACCCGGGCGGCCAGCTCGGCGATCTCGGCCGGGTTGCGGTAGTTGACCGTGAGTTCGAAGCGGCGCCGGGGCCGGGTGCCGAGCGCCTCGTCGCGGGCCTCGGCCGCCTCGTCCGGGTCGGACCAGGAGGACTGGGCCGGGTCGCCCACCACCGTCCAGGTGGCGTGCCGGCCGCGGCGGCCGACCATGCGCCACTGCATCGGTGTGAGGTCCTGCGCCTCGTCCACGATGACGTGCGCGTACTCGATGCGCTCCTGCGCCAGCCGTTCGGCCCGCTCGCGCTGGGTCTCCTCGCGCACCGGCATCAGCTCCTCCAGGCCGGTGAGCTGGTCCAGCGGGTCCAGTTCGCGCTTCCTGCGCGGGCGGGCCGGCGCGCCGAGGACCGCCTGCAGTTCGTCCAGCAGGGCCACGTCGTGCACCGAGTGCCCGTCCCGCCTCAGCGAGCGGGCGACCTTGCGGACCTCGCCGGGGTTGAGGATCCGGCGGGCCCAGCGGCCGAGCCGCCTCTCGTCGGCCATGGCGGCCAGGACCGCCTTCGGGGTCAGCTCGGGCCACCAGGCGTCGAGGAAGGCGAGGAAGGCGTCCTCGCCGGCGACGTCCTCGTCGAAGGAGGAGCGCAGCTCGGCCGCGAGTTCCGGGTCGGTGTGCCGGGTGGCGGCGCCGGACTTCGCCCACAGCGCGTCCAGGAGCAGCTTGCGGGCGCGCGGGCGCAGCAGGTTGACCGGCGCGGTGCCGCCCAGGGCGGTGCGGCGCACGCGTTCCAGCTCCGCCGCCTCCAGCTCCAGGCGGCGGCCGAAGGCGACGACCCTGAGCCGGGCGGGCGGGCCGGCGGGGGCGGGCGGCGCGCTGTCCGCGTCGTCGTCCAGGGTGAGCTGCCCGGCCGGGGCACCCGCGCCCGGCCCCAGCTCCAGGGCGCCGCGGGCCGCCTTCCGCAGCACCTTCAGCATCCGGGACGAGCCCTTGGCGCGGGCCACGGCCGGGGAGTCGTACAGCGTGGCCTCGACGCCGTCGACGAGCGAGCCGATCGCGCGGATCGCGACTTGGCCCTCCTCGCCGAGCGAGGGCAGCACACCCTCGGTGTAGGCCACCAGCAACGGGGTCGGCGAGACGATCAGGATGCCGCCCGCGTAGCGTCTGCGGTCCTGGTAGAGCAGGTAGGCCGCGCGGTGCAGGGCGACCGCCGTCTTGCCGGTGCCCGGCCCGCCCTCGACGTACGTCACGGAGGCGGCGGGGGCCCGGATCACGAGGTCCTGCTCGGCCTGGATGGAGGCGACAATGTCCCGCATGGTGTGGCTGCGGGCCTGGCCGAGGGCGGCCATCAGGGCGCCGTCGCCGATGACGGGCAGCTCGCGGCCGTCGAGGAAGGCCGTCAGTTCCGGCCGCATCAGGTCGTCCTCGACCCCGAGGACGCGGCGCCCCTTGGAGCGGATGACCCGGCGCCGCACGACCCGCCCCGGGTCCACGGGCGTGGCCCGGTAGAAGGGGGCGGCGGCCGGGGCGCGCCAGTCGATGACCAGCGGGGCGTAGTCCTCGTCGAGCACGCCGATCCGGCCGATGTGCAGGGTCTCGGCGATGTCGGCGGTGTTGTCGGCCCGGACGGCGCCCTCCGCGGGCTCCACCGCCGTGTACGCCCCGTCGGGGCCCTTCCTGCCGTCCTTGCCTAGCAACAGGTCGACCCGGCCGAAGAGGAAGTCCTCGAACTCGTTGTTGAGCCGGTTCAGGTGGATGCCCGCCCGGAAGACCTGCGCGTCCCGCTCGGCCAGCGCGCCCGGCGTGCCCACCTGGCCGCGCTTGGCCGCGTCGTGCATCAGGAACTCGGCCTCGTGGATCTTCTCCTCGAGTCGCCGGTACACCCGGTCCAGGTGTTCCTGTTCGACGCCGATCTCCCGGTCACGCACGGAATCCCGTGCGTCCTGTACCGGGTCGACCGCGGACTGCTGAACCTGAGCGGCCACCGGGCCCCCTTCTGACGTGCTGGGCAGCCGTCAACCGTACGCGAAGGGGACCCGGCAAGGCTACGGCGGCTACGCGTCGACCTGCACGAGCTTCTTGCCGTCGAAGGTCACGACCTCGAAGTGGTCGATCTCGTTCGGCTTGAAGGCCGCGGCGCCGCCGATGTAGAGCGGTTTCTTCGACTGCTCCGTCCGGGCCCCCGGGACGCCGTAGCCCCAGGCGGGTACGGACCAGGACGACATGGTCACGCGCTGGCCGTCCTTCGCGACGAGGACCAGGGAGCACTTGAGTGGGCCCTTCACGTTCTTCAGCCGCAGCACGCCCTGGGTGCCCCAGGCCTTCTCCTGGAGGGCGACCGTCGCGGTGACGTGGGTCGTCGGGTCGGTCGCCGTCCTCCTGTCGGCCGTGTTCTGGAACTGCGCCTGGGCGGGGGCCGCGGCCACCTGGCCGCCGCCGTCCGGGCCGCCGTTCACCGCCGCCACCGCCAGCGGTCCGGCGATGATCAGCGCGGCCGCCGCCGCGACCGTGTAGAAACCGCGCCGGCGCTTGCGCGCCCGGTGCTCGGCGACCTCGTCGACCAGCTTCTCCACCAGCCGCGGAGCGGGCCGGGCCGACAGCGACTCGCCGATCGCGGGCGTGCTGCCGGAGCCCGGCAGGTCCGCGAGCGCGGCCAGCATCGGCTCCATCCCGGCCAGTTCGTCCAGTTGGCGGGCGCACCACTCGCAGCCGGCGAGGTGGGCCTCGAAGGCGGTGGCCTCGGCGTCGTCCAGGATCCCGAGGGCGTAGGCGCCGACGGTCTCGTGCTCCCTGGGCACCGGTCCCTGGCTGGGGCTCATGGAGCCAGACATACCCGGACCGTCCGCGCCGAACCCTGGCATTCCCCCGTACCCGCTCATCACGCCGTCACCCCCCGCTCCTCCAGTGCCAGCTTCATCGACCGCAGGGCGTAGAACACCCGGGAGCGGACCGTGCCGCTCGGGATGCCCAGCGTCTCGGCCGCCTCGTTGACCGTACGCCCCTTGAAGTACGTCTCGACGAGTACCTCCCGGTGGGCCGGGGTCAGGTCGTCGAGCGCGTCCGACAGCGTCATCAGCCACAGCGCCTTGTCGATCTCGTCCTCCGCGGGGATGACCTCCAGCGGCGACGGATCGACCTCCTGCGGCCGGGCCTGCCGGCTGCGGTGGCCGTCGATGACGATGCGGCGCGCGACCGTCACCAGCCAGGGGCGTACCGAACCGGTCGCCCGATTGAGCTGACCGGCGTTCTTCCAGGCACGGATGAGCGTTTCCTGTACGACGTCCTCGGCGCGCTGCCGGTCTCCGGCGACCAGCCTGAGGACGTACGCGAGCAGAGGACCGGCGTGCTCCCGGTACAGGGCGCGCATCAACTCCTCGTCGGGTTCGGCGGGCTGTGAGGACATGCGATGTCGGGCCCTCGATCCACGTTCCTTGGCCACGGCCGCATCCTTGCGCACGCCCACCTCCGGTGTCCGGGGGTTCCCCCAGTCGGTCGCTCGCCCACCCGTACGGACGGGAACGGACCGGTGTTCAAAGGGGGGTGACGGTTTTCCCCCGGAGGACGTCACGACCGGGACATGCGTGCACATTCCCCCCGCGTTTTCTTTGCATTCCCGACACGTCGGCGGGGGCGGCCGGACCGTCCGGGCCGGGCGGCCGGCGAACGGGCTGTTGCGGAAATCACTCCCGGGTCACGCGGGGCGCCGCCCGACCGGCACGCTCAGGTGCGCGTCACGGCCGCGCGGCGGCGGTGGCGGGCCACCCGCGCCCGGTTCCCGCAGACCGCGCTGGAGCACCAGCGCCGCCGGCGTCCCCGGGAGGTGTCCAGGTACACGAGGGGGCAGTCGCCCCCCTCGCACTGCCGGACGGCGGCCCGCGCCACGGGGTCGGTGAGCAGTTCCACGGCGTCCCGGGCGACCACCGCCAGCAGTTGCCCGCACGTCGGCGGCGCCGCCAGCTCCCGCACCAGCGTGCCGTCCGCACCGCGCACCGCGCACGGAGCGGGGGGCGCGGCGGCACGGGCGGCCTCGTTGAGCCGGCCGAGCGCGGGGCCGTGCGGCGGTGCTCCCGCCTCCGCCGTGCCGCGCACCAACCGGTCGACGATCGTGCGCAGTTCGCGGAACGCGGCCGGCCAGGAGGCGTCGGCGTGCCCCAGCGGGGTGCCGGGTGGCACGAGCCCGCAGGCGGTGATCCAGGCCCGCAACGGCCCGACGGAGTCCAGCCGTTCGGCCGGGTGGGCGGTCGCGAGCAGCTCCAGGCAGATCCGCCCCGCGTCGAAGCGCGGCCCGTACGGGACCGTGGCCGCCGCATCCAGTGCCATGTGCCTGTCACCGCCTAGGCAGGGGAGCCGTTCCGCTCGTTCCCGCTCCCCTTCACAGTGCCCGGACACGGGCACGGCCGGAAGCCCTCGCGCCGTGTCCGGGCGCCGCCGCCCCGGGGACGGGAGGTGCGGGTGCGCCTCACCGGCGGCCCCGCCGCCGAGTGAGAGCAACGTTCCCTTGCGGTCACCCGCAGGCACAGACCGGAAACGCGCCCTCCCTACCTTCGGGAAGCGTCACCGCTCAGCACCCCGAACACCCGAGCCCGGAGCACCGTGGAGGCGTCATGACTGCCCCAGCCCCCAACCGCCGCAGCCGCTGGATCGAGCACTGGGATCCGGAGGACGAGGGTTTCTGGAGGGAGACCGGGCAGAAGGTCGCCCACCGGAACCTGTGGTTCTCCGTGCTCTCGGAGCACGTCGGCTTCTCCGTCTGGACCCTGTGGTCGGTGCTCGTGCTGTTCATGGGGCCCGAATACGGGCTCTCCCCGGCGGACAAGTTCCTGCTGACCTCCACGGTCACGCTCGTGGGCGCCGTGGTCCGGGTGCCCTACACCTTCGCCGTGGCCGTCTTCGGCGGGCGCAACTGGACGATCATCTCGGCGGGCCTGCTGCTGGTGCCGACCGTCGCGGCCCTCGTCGTGATGGAGCCGGGGACGTCCTTCTCCACCTTCCTGCTGGTGGGGCTGCTGGCCGGCATCGGCGGCGGGAACTTCGCCTCCAGCATGACCAACATCAACGCCTTCTTCCCGCTGAGGAGGAAGGGGTGGGCCCTCGGGCTCAACGCCGGCGGCGGGAACATCGGCGTGCCCGTCATCCAGCTGGTCGCCCTCGCGATCATCGGAGCCGGCGGCGGGCCGCGCGTGCTGCTCGGGATCTACGTCCCGCTGATCGTCGTCGCCGCCGGCCTCGCCGCCGTCTTCATGGACAACCTCGCCTCCGTGCGCAACGACACCGGTGCGGCCAGGGACGCCGCGAAGGAGGGGCACACCTGGGTCATGGCCTTCCTCTATACCGGCACCTTCGGGTCGTTCATCGGCTACAGCTTCGCCTTCGGGCAGGTGCTGACCAACCAGTTCGGGCGCACCCCGCTGCAGGCCGCCTACCTCACCTTCATCGGCCCGCTGCTCGGCTCCCTCGCCCGGCCCGTCGGCGGCCGGCTCGCCGACCGGTACGGCGGTGCCCGCATCACCCTGTGGAACTACGTCGGCATGGCCGCCGCCACCACCGTCCTGGTCGCCGCCGGCATGCACCGGTCGCTGCCGCTGTTCGCGGGCGCCTTCGTGGTGCTGTTCGCGCTCAGCGGGCTCGGCAACGGCTCGACGTACAAGATGATCCCCGGCATCTTCCAGGCCAAGGCCCTCGCCCGGGGGCTCGTCGGGGAGGACGCCGTCCGCTGCGGGCGACGCCTGTCCGGCGCCGCCATGGGACTCATCGGCGCGGTCGGCGCGCTCGGCGGCGTCGGCATCAACCTCGCCCTCCGGCAGTCCTTCCTGTCCTACGGCTCCGGCACCGGCGCCTTCGTCGCCTTCCTCGCCTACTACGCCGCCTGCTTCGCCCTTACCTGGGCCGTATACCTTCGTCATCCGGCCGGTGAGGCGCGGGCCGCCACCGCCGCCCGGGACGAGCCGCGGCTCGGCTACGCCGAGGTGTGACGTAACACCGGCGTCATCGACGCGAACCGAGCCTGTCACGCACCGTTGACAGGCTCCTTCGCCATGCGGGTCAGCTAGGAGAACCATGTACGAGGAACAGCAGCGACCGGAGCGGCCGGAGCACGGACCGCTCGCCGGGTTCACCGTGGGAGTCACGGCCGCACGCCGCGCCGACGAACTGGGCGCGTTGCTCCAGCGGCGCGGTGCCGCCGTCCTGCACGCGCCGACCCTGCGCATCGTGCCGCTCGCCGACGACGGCGAACTGCTCGGCGCCACCGAGGAGATCATCGGCCGGGCGCCCGACATCGTGGTCGCCACGACCGCGATCGGGTTCCGGGGATGGATCGAGGCCGCCGACGGGTGGGGGCTCGGGGAGCAGTTGCTCGGGCGGCTGCGCGGTGTCGCCCTGCTCGCCCGCGGGCCCAAGGTCAAGGGCGCCATACGGGCCGTCGGGCTGACCGAGGAGTGGTCACCGTCCAGCGAGTCCATGGCCGAGGTGCTCGACCGGCTGCTGCAGGAGGGCGTCGAGGGGCGCCGCATCGCCGTCCAGCTGCACGGGGAGCCGCTGCCGGGATGCGTGGAGGCGCTGCGGGCCGCGGGGGCGGAGGTGCTGCCGGTGCCGGTGTACCGGTGGATGCCGCCGGAGGACATCGGGCCCGTGGACCGGCTGCTGGACGCGGCCGTCTCGCGCGGCCTGGACGCGCTCACCTTCACCAGCGCGCCCGCCGCCGCGTCGCTGCTGTCGCGGGCCGAGGAGCGGGGGCTGCTCGGCGAACTGCTGGCCGCGCTGGGCCACGACGTGCTGCCCGCGTGCGTGGGTCCGGTGACCGCGCTGCCCCTGCAGGCGCGGGGCGTGGACACCGTGCAGCCGGAGCGGTTCCGGCTCGGGCCGCTCGTGCAGCTGCTGTGCCGGGAACTGCCCGGCCGGGCGCGGACGCTGCCGGTCGCCGGGCACCGGGTGCAGATCCGGGGGCACGCGGTGCTGGTGGACGAGGACCTGAGGCCGGTGCCGCCCGCCGGGATGTCCCTGCTGCGGGCGCTGGCGCGGCGGCCGGGATGGGTGGTGGCGCGGTCCGAGCTGCTGCGGGCGCTGCCCGGGGCGGGGCGGGACGAGCACGCGGTGGAGACGGCGATGGCGCGCTTGCGCACGGCGCTGGGGGCGCCGAAGCTGATCCAGACCGTGGTCAAACGGGGGTACCGGCTGGCGCTGGACCCGGTGGCCGGCACGAAGTACGCGGACGCGTGAGCACCGCTGCGCGCCGGCACCGGGGCCCCGTCGCCGCCCGGCCCGCACCCGCCGGCCCACCGGGGGGTGCCGGCGGGCTCAGCGGTTGACGGACTGGATCTCCTGCACGATCACGTCCTGGGTGGCCCCGAAGGTGCCGTCGGGCAGGTCGCCGCCGTTGCCGTCGCTGCCCTCCCAGTGGACCTTCCAGGTGACGGTTGCCTTCAGCGGGTAGGAGCCGCTGCCCGAGGAGCGCAGGTACTTCACCCCGCAGGGCGGCGTCCGGTCGGCCTTCCCCCTGACGTACGGCTCCCCGATGCCGCCGCTCCCGAACCGGCAGACACCCGAGGCGGGATAGGTCTCCGCGTCCGCCGTCCCGGGGTCGATCCTCAGGGACACGGGTTCCGCGGTCGTCGTCGCCGACAGGCCCAGCACCGGGATGGCGGCCGTGACGGAGACCGGCTTGAAGGTGGCGTCGTCCAGCCAGGCCCAGGTGGGCAGGTTGACCTTCGTGTTCCTCTCCGGGGCGAGGGTCACCTTCGTGCCGGGGACCCGGATCTCCTTGTAGGCGAGTTCACCGAGGATCTTCGACGTGACGACGTTGGGGATGCCGGCGGGCGGGGGGTCGTTCTTGTCGACCCAGAAGATGGGCTCGTTGCACTTGTCCCAGCCCGACGGGAAGTCCTCGTTGACGTAGGAGTCCCACCAGTAGCCGTCGCCGGCCTTGTCCTTGTTGAAGTTCTTGTAGGGATGGCCGTCGACGTAACGGTCCCGTTGCTCCTGGTCCCACTCGTACCCGGTCGACCCCGCCTCCCAGATCGGCTCCAGATACGCCTTGAGCTGGTCCGGCGTGTACTTCGGGGCGTACCAGCAGGCGGGCGGTGTCCAGGAGGTGGTGGAGGTGACGGGGCCCACGGACGCGCCGGAGCCGTTCTTGGAACGGTCGTAGACGATCATGCCCACCGCCGAGCTGAGCGTGTCCCCATCGGCACTGCCCGACGTCTTCCCTCCGGGTGGGGGAGGAGTTTTCGCACCCCCGCCCACTCCGTTGTCAGCCATGGCAGGCCCCGTTCCCACGACGACCGAGCCGAGCAGCAACAACGCAACCAACAGGCGTGAGTCCGACCTTACGGCTGGCACTTGGCGCTCCCCCTTACAGACATGAGCTTCTCGACGGCCCAGACGCCTTTCTCGTTCTTGCGCAACTTGGAGCTGTAGAGCACATAGCTGTTCTTGGTGACGGCCGTCTTGTCGACCTTGTTCGTCTTGAGATAGAGGTCGTACGCCTTGCCTTGGTCCTCGCAATACACCAGAGAAGCCTGGTCCGAGCCGGTGACGTCCACCACCGGGTCGTAATAGCGGTAGTGACCCGTTGTCCGCGCCTTCGCCTTCACGTAGGCCTGCACGTACTGCTGGATCTGCGCAGCGGCTTCGCCCTCGTAGTAGAAGCGGTACGCCTTGTCCATTGGATCCTGGTTCGCGATGGCGAGGTCAACCGCCTTGATGGACTCCTCACTGTCCGCCAGGACCGCGTCTTTTGCCGCCTCTCCGGTTTTGGACCAGTCGAAGGTGTAGGACAGGTCCGACGGCAAGTCGATCTTCGGGCGTCCCGGGGCCGGCGGTGCCGACGCGCTCGGTGACGCCGTGGCCGTTCGTCCCGTGTCCGCCCCCGCGATCCCGCCCTTCGGCTTCTCGTCGCCGCCCCCTCCCCCGCACCCGGCGAGCAGGAGTGCGGCCGTCGCACCGGCGGCGGCTGTCGTAAGCAAGCGGGAAGGGCGAGTCACGGTGGGCTCCTGGTGGGGCGGTCGAGGTCTGAGAAGCAGCGAATACGGTATCGGGAGGGTCGCCGCGGGCAAAGGGCGAACCGCTTCCGCCCCGCCGCCCCACCCCGCGCACAGCGGGGCAAAGAGGGGCAACGAACCGGGTCCGAGGGGGGTTTGGTGCCGGGCCGTGACAATGGGGGCTCGTGGCGCGGCCCGTGCCGGTCGGCCGGTGCGAAGGGGTCGGCCGGGCCGTGCCCGCAGTGCCGTCCCGGCGGACCGGAACGCGCGGCGCTCAGGCGAGCGCGCCCATCACCGCCTCGTCGTCGGCCGGCATCCACCCCCCGGCGGGCCGGCGGAGCCACCCCTCGGCCGACGCGGTCTCCGCCGCCGCCCTCCGCAGCGCGTCCAGCCCGGGGTGGACCAGCCCCTTGCGCCACACCAGGGAGACCGGCGACAGCGGGACCGGGTCGACCAGGGGCCGCAGCACCGTGCGGGGCAGCGCCGGGAAGTCCACCACCGCCAGCACCGGGGCCCGGGTCTTGGCGATGACGCGCTGGAACTCCTCGTCCCCGACGGCCAGCGGCAGGGGCGGGGCGAGCCGGATGCCGCGCCCCTCGAAGAGGCGGAGGGCGAGGTCGGTCCACTCCCGGGTGCGCGGGTTGCCCGCACCGGCGTACACCGTCTCCCCGGCGAGCGCGGCCAGCGGCACCTCCGCCTCGGCGGCCAGGGGGTGGTCCTCGGGCAGGACGAGGGCCATCGGCTCGTAGCGCACGGGCCGCTGTTCCAGCCCGGAGCGCAGTACCGCGTCCAGACCGGCGTAGCGGCCGAAGGAGGCGTCCAGACGGCCGGCGAGCAGGTCGGCCGCCGCTTTGGTGAGGCCGCTCTCGTAGCGGGCCATCAGCTCGCAGTCGGGGACGAGTTCCCGGGCCCGGTGCAGGACCCGGCGGCCGGTGACCAGGCCGGCGGAGTTGAGGTCGACCAGCAGCGGACGGGCCTGGCCGAAGGCGGTGAGCAGGTCGTCCTGGGCGGCGAGGACCCGCCGGGCGTGCGGCAGCAGGCGCTCGCCGTCCGCGGTCAGCGTCACCTGCCGGGTGGTGCGGACGAACAACTCGGCACCCAGCTCGCGCTCCAGCCGCCGCACGTCCCGGCTGAGCGCCTGCTGGGCGACGTAGAGGCGGGCGGCGGCCCGGGTGAAGTGCAGTTCCTCGGCGACGGCGAGGAAGGCGCGCAGGAGGCGGGAGTCCGTCGCGGCGGGCGTGGGCACACCACGAACTTACAACAGGAGTGCGTCAATCGGCGCCGGGAAGGTGTTGGACGGCGCGCTCCCCTCCGGGTGAGCGTGGAGCCATGCCCCCGCAGCCCACCGACGGCCCGCGCGGCCCACGCGACGGACACCGCCACCGCACCCCGCCCGGTACGCGCGGCGACCGCCGCCGCCCCGCCCCACCCAGCGCCCGCCCCCGCACCCGCACCCGCACCCGCACCCTGCCCGGCCTGCACGCCTACCGCCGTCTCTTCGCCCTCCCCGGCACCCTGGCCTTCACCGCCGGGAACCTCCTCGCCCGCCTGCCGATGGGCATGTTCGGCATCAGCGCGGTCGTGATGATCGCCGGGTCGAGGGGCTCGTACGCCCTCGCCGGAACCGTCACCGCCACCGGCCTCGCGGCCTCCGGTGTGGCCGGTCCCCGGATCGCGCGGCTCGTGGACCGCTACGGGCAGGCGCGGGTGGCCGTGCCGGCCGCGCTCGTCGCGGTGCTGGGCAGTGCCGCCCTGCTGCTGTGCGTGCGCTGCGGCGCCCCGGACTGGACGCTGTTCGCCGCGTACGCCGCCACCGCGGCGACGCCCAACATGGGCGGCATGTCCCGGGCCCGCTGGGCCCACCTGCTGCGCGACGACCCCGGCGCCCTGCACACCGCGAACTCCTTCGAGCAGGCCGCCGACGAGCTGTGCTTCATGCTCGGCCCGGTGCTGGCGTCCTTCCTGACCGGCAGCCTCTTCCCGGAGGCGGGCACGCTCGCCGGGGCGGCGCTGCTGCTGGCCGGCGCGCTGCTGTTCAGCGCGCAGCGGGTGACCGAGCCGCCGCCGCGGGACCGTTCGCAGGCGCCGTCACCGCTGCGGAGCCGGGGGATGGCGCCGCTGCTGGTCTGTTTCGCGGCCACCGGCGCGGTGTTCGGTTCGATGGAGGTCGTCACGATCGCGTACGCCGACGCGCAGGGCCACCGTGCGGCGGCCGGTGCCGTCCTCGCACTGCAGGCCACCGGTTCGTGCGCGGCGGGCCTGCTGTACGGGGCGGCCGGGCCCGCCGGGCCGGCGGGGCGGCGGCTGTCGTGGTGCCTGCTGTCGATGGCCGCGCTCATGACGCTGCCGTGGCTGGCGGCGTCCACCGCCGGCTCCCTGCCGGTGCTGGCGTGCGCGCTGCTGGTGGCGGGCATGGCGACCGCGCCGACGATGGTGACCGCGATGACCGTGGTGCAGGAGAGGACCCCCGCGGACCGGCTCAACGAGGGGATGAGCCTGGTGGTGACCGGGCTGCTCACCGGTGTGGCGTGCGGATCCGCCGCGGGGGGCTGGGCGGTGGAGCACCTCTCCCCCGGGCTCGGTTACGCGGCGCCCGCGACCGCGGCTGCCGCGGCCTGGTCGATCGACGCGGCGGCCCGGGTGGCGCGTTCGGCCCGTCGAACCGCTTGAACAATTGTCCCCCCCCTGTTGACGGGCTCACCGCCCCCACCTACCTTCCTGCGTCGAAGCGCTTCGACATCACACGGCGAACCGGTTCCGCGGACGTTGCGTGGTGTCCTCCAGCACCATCCGACTCCCCTGGAGGCACTGGATGTTGACGGCACGAAGGCGACTGGCGACGGCGGCGGTCCTGGCGGGCTCCCTGCTCGTGGCCTCCTGCGGCGGACCGGGCGGCGGCTCCCCCGACGGGCGGACGCTCCGGCTCTGGCACTACGAGAGTCCGGACAGCGCGATGGGCGCGGCCTGGGCCGAGGCCGTCAAGGAGTTCGAGGCCCGGCACCCGGGCGTCAGGGTCGAGTTCGAGGAGAAGGGGTTCGAGCAGATCCAGAAGACCGCGCCCATGGTCCTCAACTCCTCCGAGGCTCCCGACCTGATGGAGTACAACAAGGGCAACGCGACGGCCGGCCTGCTCTCCCGCCAGGGGCTCCTCACCGACCTGACCGCGCAGGCCGTCCGGCGCGGCTGGGACGAGAAGCTCGGCGCGGGCGTGCGGACGACGAGCCGGTACGACGGCGACGGCGTCATGGGTTCCGGCAAGTGGTACGGCGTGACCGACTACGCCGAGTACACGATGGTCTTCTACAACAAGGACCTGTTCCGGAAGTACGGGATCGCCGAGCCGAAGACGTTCGACGACCTCACGGCGGCCATGGACGCGTTCGTCGCCGAGGGGATCACCCCCCTCGCCGACGCGGGCGCCGAGTACATGGCCCAGCAGTACCTCTACCAGCTCGCCCTGTCCCGGGCCGACCGCTCCTGGGTCGACGCCTACGAGCTGTACCGGGGCGGGGCCGACTTCCACGACGCCGCCTGGACCTACGCCGCCGACACCTTCGCCGACTGGGTGAGGAGGGGCCGGCTCAGCAAGGGGGCGAGCGGGCTGAAGGCCGAGGACGCCGGCGTGTCCTTCATCCGGGGCAAGGCGCCGATCCTGTTCTCGGGCAGCTGGTGGTACGGCCGCTTCAAGGCGGCGAACACCTTCGACTGGGGCACCCTGCTGTGGCCCGGCTCGGACCTCACCCTCGGCTCGGGCGGCAACCTGTGGGTCGTCCCCCGGGGCGCCGGGAACAAGGAGCTGGCCTACGACTTCATCGACATCACCCTGTCGAAGAAGATCCAGAACCTGCTCGGCAACGCGGGCGGCGTGCCGGTCGCGGCGGACCCGTCGGCCATCACCGACCCGCGGGCCAGGACCCTGATCGACGACTTCGCCACGCTCTCGCGCCGCGACGGCCTGGCGTTCTACCCGGACTGGCCGGTCCCCGGCTTCTACGACACCCTCGTCTCCGAGACCCAGAAGCTGATCACCGGCAGCGAGGAGCCCGACGCCTACCTCGACCACCTGCAGCGGGCCTACGACAAGGGCGTGCCCCGGCGATGACGGACCGCCGCCGCACCCGCGACTCCTACGCCCCGTTCCTGCTGCCGGGCGTGCTCGCCCTCCTCGTGGTCATCGTCGTGCCGTTCCTGATGAACACGGGCCTGGGCTTCACCGACTGGCAGGGTGTGGGCACCCCGGCCTGGTCGGGCCTCGCCAACTACCGCGAGCTGCTGGACGACGCCGGGTTCTGGGCGTCCTTCCGGCACAGCCTGTTCATGGTGATCGCCATGGCGGCCGTACCGACGGTGCTCGGACTGGTCCTGGCCGCCGCCCTGTTCGACCTCGTCGGCAGGCACTTCGGCCCCCGGGTGGCGGCCGTGCTGCGGGCCTGCTTCTACCTGCCGCAGGTGCTGCCGGTCGCGGTCGCCGGGATCGTCTGGAGCTGGATCCTCGCCCCGGACGACGGCTCCCTGAACGCGCTGCTGGAGGCGGTCGGCCTGGGCTCTTGGCGGCAGGACTGGCTGGGCGATCCGGACCTCGCGCTGTACAGCGTCATGGGCGTGCTGGTGTGGGTGCAGCTCGGCTTCCCGCTGGTCGTCTTCATGGCGGGCCTCGGCCGCGTCGACCCGCAGCTGTACGAGGCGGCCGAACTGGACGGCGCCGGCTGGTGGCGCCGCTTCCGGCACGTCACGGTGGCGCAGATCGGCCCGGAGATCTCCGTGGTGCTGACCTGGTGCACGATCGCCGCGCTGAAGGTGTTCGGCGCGGTGTACGTGCTCACCCGGGGCGGCCCGGGCGGCGCGACCGACGTGCCCTCCTACTTCTCCTTCACCACGTTCTTCGAGAAGACCCAGGTCGGTTACGGCGCCGCGGTCTCCACCGTGCTGACCGTGATCATCCTGCTGCTGTCCCTGATCGGGCTGGGACTCCAGACCCGCGCGGAGGACGCCGGGGAAGGAGCCCGCGCATGAGGACCGCCCTGCGCCGCTGGCCGGTGCTGGCCGCCCTGTGCCTGGCGGCCCTGTTCATGGTGGTGCCGTTCGCCGTCGTGGCCGTCAACGCGGTGAAGTCGCCCGCCGAGTACGCGCGGCACGGCCCGCTCGGTCTCCCCCACGGCCTGTACCTGGACGGCCTGGAGGAGTTCTGGCAGCGGGTGGACTACGGGCGGAAGCTGGTCAACTCGGTGCTGATCAGCGGCTCGGTGGCGGTCCTGGCCGCCGTGCTGTCGATCCTCAACGCGTACGCGATCGGCATCGGCCGGATCAGGGGCCGCGCCTGGGTACTGGCCCTGTTCGTACTGGCCAACGTGATCCCGCAGGAGGCGCTGGTCTACCCGGTCTACTACCTGAGCAAGCGGGCCGGCCTGTACGGCACCCGGCTCAGCGTGATCATCGTGTTCACGGTGATCCAGGCGGCGTTCGGCACGTACCTGCTCTCCGCGGTGCTGGGCCGGTTCCCGCGCGAGGTCGTCGAGGCGGCGCGCATCGACGGCGCGAGTGCGTGGCAGGTGCTCTGGCGGATCGTCGTCCCGGTCAGCCGGCCCACCCTGGGGGTGCTGCTGGTGTTCTTCTTCATCTGGACCTGGAACGAGTTCCTGCTGCCGCTGGTCATGCTGGTCTCGAACGACAACCAGACGGTGTCGGTCGCCCTCGGCGTGCTCCAGGGCCAGCGGATGATGGACGCCACGATGACCAGTGCGGCCGCCCTGCTCGGTGTGCTGCCCGCGCTGGTCTTCTTCCTCGTCTTCCAGCGGACGCTCACCCGGGGCGTCGCCGTGGGGGCCGTCAAGTGAGGGACGGCCGCGTGTGAGGAGAGAGAGCCGGGCTGACGGCCGGGACCGCCGGGGGGCGCGGCACGGCGCGCCCCGCCCCCCCGGCCGGGCACGTACGAAGGCCCCGCCGCTCGTGAGCGACGGGGCCTTCGGCCACATGGGGTGGTGGAGATGGCGGGAATCGAACCCGCGTCCAACGGTGCGGAACCAGGGCTTCTCCGTGTGCAGTCCGCTTCGCTTTTCTCGGCCCCGGAGATCACGCGGACAAGTCTCCGACGGGCTCAGTCACTGTGTGGTTTCCCTCTTCACCCCGTGACCGGGATCAAGGTTTAGTCCCCTAGCTGATGCCAGGATCCGGGTCGGGAACAGCCCCGGGCTGACACTCCCGTGAGAGCTTCGCTAGCTGCTTATCAGGCAGCGAGAGCGAAGTGGGAGGAATCGCGCTTGGTGTTGGCGATTATTTTTTTCGGCCTGTGGTTTACGAGATCATGACCGCTTCCTCGACACGCTTCCCCTGTTTCGACAGCCGCTGTCGAAACCGATCATCCCCATGTTGATTTTTCAATCCCTCCGGAGAGGGGGCGCGCACCCTCTGCGGGGTGCGGTCCCATCGTACGTGACCAACGCGGGTCGGTGCCAGCACATTCCCCGCGCCGGGGACGCGGGGTCCGTCCGGGACCGTCCCGCGGGCGGAGCGCGCCGGCCCGTCTAGGCCCGCTGCTTCCTGCGCACGGCGGACATCGCGCGCTCCGCCTCGCGCCGGTCCTGCTTCTCGCGCAGGGTCTGGCGCTTGTCGTACTCCTTCTTGCCCTTCGCCAGCGCGATCTCGACCTTGGCGCGGCCGTCCTTGAAGTACAGGGCGAGGGGCACGATGGTGTGGCCCGTCTCCTGGGACTTGGCCTCCAGCTTGCCGATCTCCTCGCGGTGCAGCAGCAGCTTGCGCTTGCGGCGGGCGCTGTGGTTGGTCCAGGTCCCCTGGCTGTACTCGGGGACGTGCACGTTGTGCAGCCACGCCTCGTGACCGTCCAGCTGCACGAAGCCGTCGGCCAGCGAGGCCCGCCCCTGGCGCAGCGACTTCACCTCGGTGCCCATGAGGACGAGGCCCGCCTCGTAGGTGTCGAGGATGTGGTAGTCGTGCCGCGCCTTCTTGTTCTGCGCGATCAGCTTGCGCCCTTTTTCCTTAGCCATAGTCCGACCATTTTGGCACCACCCGGGGGGTGCGGGGGAAGCGCGTTACCGGTGCTGCGACGGATCGCCCAGGCCCGTGAGGACCGTCTCCGCCCGCCGCAGGGCGTCCTGGCCCGCCTCCAGGTCGGGGGTGATGCCCCGGCCGTCGACGGCGTGCCCGGAGGGGGTGCGGTAGTGGCCCACGGTCAGCTCGGCCACCGAGCCGTCGGGCAGCCTGGTCGGCATCTGGATGGACCCCTTGCCGAAGGTGCGGGAACCGATCACGACCGCCCGGCCGCGGTCCTGCAGGGCGCCGGTGAGCATCTCGGCCGCGCTCATCGTGCCGCCGTCGACCAGGGCGACCAGCGGCCGGCCGGTGTCGCCGCCGGGGGCGGCGTGCAGGACGCGCTGGGCGCCGTCCACGTCGTAGGTGGCGACCAGGCCGCCGTCGAGGAAGGCGGAGGCGGCGGCGGTGGCCTCGGTGACCAGGCCGCCGGAATTGCCGCGCAGGTCGAGGACGATGCCCGAACCGGCCGGGGCGTGCCGCACGGCGGCGCGGAGGGTGCCGCCGGAGCCCTTGGTGAAGGCGGCGACCTTGATCACGGTGACCCCGTCGGGCAGCTTGCGCACGGTCACGGAGTCGGTGGACAGGCGGGCGCGGCGCAGGCTCTCGGTCCACGTGCGCGCGCCGCGCTGCAGGCCGAGCGTGACCGCCGTGCCGGCGGGCGCGTCCTCGGCGTCGCCGCGCAGCAGGGACACCACCTCGGTGACGGGCCGCCCGTCGACCGTGCTGCCGTCGACGCTGCGCAGCCGGTCGCCGCCGCGGATGCCGGCGTCGGCCGCGGGTGAGCCGGGCTGCACCCCGGTGACCTCGATCCGCCCGTCCCGCTCGCGCCGTGCCCACAGGCCGACGCCGGTGTACTGGCCGTCGAGGGCCTCCTGGAACTCCCGGTACTCGTCCTGGGAGTAGACGGCGCCCCAGCGGTCCCCGCTGCGGCTGACGGCCCGTTCGGCGGCCTCCGTGGGGGACTTGCCGTCGGCCATGGCCTCGGCGGCGGCCCCGCGCACGTCCGTGTCCCGGACGGCCGTGCCCGACGGCGCGACGGCCGTCCCGCGGCCGGAGGGGTCCGCCCGGCCGGTGCCCGGGAGGGAACCGGTGGCGGCGCCGGCGACGAGGACACCGGCGAAGACCAACGTCAGGGCGGCCCCGCGGCGGACGCGGCGGGGCTGGCGGAACAGGTCACGGCCTGACATGGCGGTGAGTCTAGGACAACGCGAAGGGCCGTACGTCCCGATGTCCGTACGGCCCTTCTTGGCGTGCGTCACACCTTCAAGTACTTGCGCAGCGCGAAGAACGCCGCCAGGGACGGCATCAGCACGCTGGTGGCGAGGATCAGCGGCAGCTTGGTCAACACCGCGTCCCAGCCCACGAAGTTGATGAGGGTCAGCTTGTTGGACAGGGCCATGCCGTGGTCGATGGTGAAGTACCGGCCCACGACGAGGAAGAGGCAGGCGAGCCCGCCGCCGATGAGACCGGCGACCGCGGCCTCCATGATGAACGGCGCCTGGATGTAGAAGCCCGAGGCGCCGACCAGGCGCATGATCCCGGTCTCGCGACGGCGGCTGAACGCCGAGACGCGCACGGTGTTGACGATCAGCAGCAGCGCGACGACCAGCATCAGGGCCATCACGCCGAGCGCCGCCCGGTTCATCAGGTTCAGCAGTCCGAAGAGGTTGTCCAGGATGCCCTTCTGGTCCTGCACCGACTGCACGCCGTCACGCCCGTTGAAGGCGGTGGCGACGACCTGGTACTTCTCCGGGTCCTTCAGCTTGACCCGGTACGACTCCTGCATCTGGTCCGGCGTGAGGGAGCCGGCCAGCGGGGAGCTGCCGAACTGCTCCTTGTAGTGCTTGTACGCCTGATCCTGGGACTCGTACGTCACCTTCTCGACGACCGGCATGTTGTCCAGGTCGCGCAGGATCTGCTTCTTCTGGTCCTCGGTGACCGCACCCTTGGCGCAGTTGGGGTCCGACTGGGCGTCGCTCTTGTTGCACAGGAAGATCGAGACGTTGACCTTGTCGTACCAGTAGCCCTTCATGGTGCTCACCTGGTCGCTCATCAGCAGCGAGCCACCGAACAGGGCCAGGGACAGGGCGACGGAGACGATGACGGCGAAGGTCATCGTCAGGTTGCGGCGGAGACCGACACCGATCTCCGACAGGACGAACTGGGCGCGCATGGCCTCGGGTTAAGCCTTTCCGTGGACGGTCCTCAGAAGACGGGTACGGCGTTCAGTGCTGGTAGCCGTAGACGCCGCGGGCCTGGTCGCGGACGAGGCGGCCCTTCTCCAGCTCGATGACGCGCTTGCGCATCTGGTCCACGATGTTCTGGTCGTGCGTCGCCATGATGACGGTGGTGCCCGTCCGGTTGATGCGGTCGAGCAGTTTCATGATGCCGACGGAGGTCTGCGGGTCGAGGTTGCCGGTCGGCTCGTCGGCGATGAGCAGCTTGGGCCGGTTGACGAAGGCGCGCGCGATGGCGACGCGCTGCTGTTCGCCGCCGGACAGCTCGCCCGGCATGCGGTCCTCCTTGCCGCCTAGCCCGACCAGGTCCAGCACCTGCGGCACGGACTTGCGGATCTCGCCGCGCGACTTGCCGATGACCTCCTGCGCGAAGGCCACGTTCTCCGCGACCGTCTTGTTGGGCAGGAGCCGGAAGTCCTGGAACACCGTCCCCAGCTGGCGGCGCATCTGCGGCACCTTCCAGTTGGAGAGGCGCGCGAGGTCCTTGCCCAGGACGTGCACCTGGCCGTGGCTGCACCGCTCCTCGCGGAGGACGAGCCGCAGGAAGGTCGACTTCCCGGAGCCGGAGGACCCCACGAGGAAGACGAACTCGCCCTTCTCCACCTCAAGGGAGACATCCCTCAGTGCGGGGCGGGTCTGCTTGGGGTAGACCTTGGAGACGTTGTCGAATCGGATCACGGATGCACCACGGGTCGCCGGGGGTAGATGTGCGTGACCATACGCGAACCGGGTGCACGCGCGCAGATCCCGGTTGCGGTTGGGCGTTACTTGTGCCTTTTTGTGCGGGAGTTTCCGGGGAGGCCGACCTTTCGGCGCCCTGCGCAAGCCCGGCGGGAACCTGGCACAGTGGAGGGGGAACGTTCTCGTTCCCGTACGCGTTGTGTGGGTGATGGCCGGTGCAAGGAGGGCGAGCGCATGACGTACGACCGGTTGGTGTGCGCGAACTGCGCAGCGCCCGTGAGCGAGGGCCGGTGCCCGGTGTGCCGTGCCAACCGCGAGCGACTGCAGCAGGAGGGCTTCTTCGCGGGGCTGAACCCGATGGCGCTGGTCGCGCTGCTGGCGGTGCTGATCGCCGCCGTGGCGCTGCTGGCGCACCAGACCGCCTAGCGGCGGCGCGGGGGAGCGGGACGGCGCCCAAGGAGCCGTGAGGACTCCGGAAGGGCCCGGAGCGTCGTGCTCCGGGCCCTTCGGTGATGCGTCGCGCGTGCGCGGCGTGGCCGTACGGCCACGCTCAGGCGGCGGCGCCCCGGCCGCCGACCAGCTGCGGCAGGAAGCGGAAGCCGATGCCGCCGGCGATCATCGTGGCGGCGCCGATGAGCAGGAACGCCGTCTGGCCGGCGCCCGTCTCGGCGAGCTGCTGGTCGCCGCCCTGGGCCGTGGTGTCCGTCCCGGTGTCGGTGAGGGCCGAGGACCCCGCCTCCTGGGAGACGTTGTCGTTGCCGCCGCCGTCGGGGGTGGTGTTGTTGCCGCCGGTGCTGCCGGAGCCGCCGGTGGCGGAGCCGCCCGAGCCGCTGTCACCGCCCGTGCTGCCGGATCCGCCGGAGGTGGAACCGCCGGAGGTGCCGCCGTTGCCGGAACCGCCGCCGTTGCCCGAGCCGCCACCGTTGCCGGAACCGCCACCGTTGCCCGAGCCGCCACCGTTGCCCGAGCCGCCACCGTTGCCGGAACCGCCACCGTTGCCGGAATCACCGCCGTTGCCCGAGCCGCCACCGTTGCCGGAATCACCGCCGTTGCCCGAGCCGCCCTCGGTGGTGCCCTGGACCGAGCCCTCGGACGTACCCGTGGAGGTGCCCTCGGTGGTGCCCTGGACCGCACCCTCGGACGTACCCGTGGAGGTGCCCTCGGTGGCGCCCTGGACCGCACCCTCGGTGGTGCCCTGGACCGCACCCTCGGAGGTGCCCTGGACCGCACCCTCGGTGGCGCCCTGGACCGCACCCTCGGAGGTGCCCTCGGTCACACCGAGGCTGGCGCCCTCGGTGGCGCCCTGGGCCGTCCCCTCGGTCGTGCCGTCGGTGTCGCCCCCCGTGTCCACGCCGATGGCGATGGGGCCCGCCTGGACACCGAGGTCCAGGGCGGAAGCCGCGCCGGCCGCGGTCAGTGAGGCGCCGGCCGCGATCACGGCGCCGGCGGCGATCCGCGCGACCCGGACCCGCGTCTTCTTCGTCATGTGGTTGCTACCCCCAGTAGCTGATCGTCAATGAGGCGGCGCGTGGGGCCGGCCGTGATCGACGGGGGTCGCCGATGAAGCCCGAATCGAGGTCGAGCGGTCCGATTTCCCCGGTTCACATGCGCCCCAGAGACACGCGTGCCACGGTCACCCTTCCCACTTTTCGAAGCAGCGTCAAGGCCGTTGCGGGCGCGGTGTCCCCGGAGGGGGCGTTTGCCGGCATTTGAAGCGTGTGAGTGTGACGTAAAACCCAGACGAATGACAACTGCCGCCTCGCGGGCGGCAGTTGTCACGTCGACGAAGTCACTTCTCCTGCTGCTTGCGCCAGCGGATGCCGGCCTCCAGGAACCCGTCGATCTCGCCGTTGAACACGGCCTCGGGGTTGCCCACTTCGTGGTCGGTGCGCAGGTCCTTGACCATCTGGTACGGGTGCAGCACGTACGAGCGCATCTGGTTGCCCCAGGAGTTGCCGCCGTCGCCCTTGAGGGCGTCCATCCTGGCCTGCTCCTCCTGCCGGCGCCGCTCCAGCAGCTTGGCCTGCAGGACGTTCATCGCGGTGGCCTTGTTCTGGATCTGCGACCGCTCGTTCTGGCAGGAGACCACGATGCCGGTGGGCAGGTGCGTGATGCGCACGGCGGAGTCGGTGGTGTTGACGCCCTGGCCGCCGGGGCCGGAGGACCGGTAGACGTCGATGCGCAGTTCGCTCTCGTCGATCTCGACGTGGTCGGACTGCTCGACGACGGGCAGCACCTCGACACCGGCGAAGGAGGTCTGGCGGCGCCCCTGGTTGTCGTAGGGCGAGATGCGCACGAGGCGGTGCGTGCCCTGCTCGACCGAGAGCGTCCCGTAGGCGTACGGCGCCTGCACGGCGAAGGTGGTCGACTTGATGCCGGCCTCCTCGGCGTACGACGTCTCGTAGACCTCCGTCTTGTAGCCGCGCTGCTCGGCCCAGCGCAGGTACATGCGCTGCAGCTTCTCGGCGAAGTCGGCGGCGTCGACGCCACCGGCCTCGGCGCGGATGTTGACGAGGGCCTCACGGGAGTCGTACTCGCCGCTGAGCAGCGTCCGGACCTCCATCTCGTCCAGCGCCTTCCGCACGGCGGTCAGCTCGGACTCGGCCTCGGCGCGGGTGTCCGGGTCGTCCTCCTCCTCGGCCATCTCGAACAGCACGGCGAGATCGTCGATCCGGCCGCGCAGCGCCTCGGCCTTCCTGACCTCCGCCTGGAGGTGGGAGAGCTTGCTGGTGACCTTCTGCGCCTCGTCCGGGTTGTCCCACAGGGACGGTGCCGCCGCCTGCTCCTCAAGCACGGCGATTTGGGCCCTCATCGCATCGAGGTCCAGGACGGCCTCGATCGACTCCATGGTCGAGGAGAGGGACTTCAGCTCTTCGGATACATCGACGACTGCCACGCCCCCAGCGTAACGGCTCCGTCGAGCGGGCAGGGCCGGGCGCCCGCGGCCTGCGGCCCGGGGCCGGCCCCGGGCTTCAGGGCGCCGACGTGCCGTGGGTGTCCCGCGGCGGCCGGTCGCCCCCCGAGGCCGCCGCCCAGGCGCCGAAGCCGACGGCCGCGGCCAGCACCACCCCCGCGACGCCCAGGGTGATCCTGCGGCGGCGGGCGGCGGCCCGGTGCCGGGCCGAGCCCGGCCGGGGCGCACCGGACGCGCGGGGCGCGCGCGCCGTGCCCCGGGCTCCCCCGGCCAGCTCGTCCGGGGCCGGCACCCGCATCGAGGTGTGCGTGTCCCGGTTGGAGTCCGGCCTGGCCCCCGGGACCAGGGGCACCGCGCCCCGGCGGCGCGGGGGCTCCGCGGACGCGGCCGGTGCCGCGGGCTCCCCGGGGCCCTGCTCCTGGGACTCCGCGTCCGGCTCGTCCACGTCGAGCGGGGGCATCCCGGCCAGCAGCGGCAGCTGCTCGCGCAGCCGCGCCGCCAGCTCCGAGGCGCGCAGCCGGGAGGCGGGGGCCTTGGCCAGGCACTGCACGATCAGCTGCCACAGCTCCTCGGGGATGCCGGGCAGCGGTACGACGGTCTCGGTGACGTGCCGGCGCAGGACCGCGCCGGGGTGGCCGCCGCCGAAGGGGGTGAAGCCGGCGAGCAGCTCGTACAGGACCGTCGCCAGCGCGTAGATGTCCACGGCGGCCCGCGGGGGCAGGCCCTCGACGATCTCCGGGGCCAGGTAGTCGGGCGTGCCGATGATCTTCGTGGCGCGGGTCCGCTTCGGGGAGTCGATCAGCTTGGCGACGCCGAAGTCGGTGAGCAGCGCCGGGTGGGCGCCGCCGGGGCCGAGCGGGCCCTGCATGTCCAGCAGTACGTTCTCGGGCTTGACGTCCCGGTGCACGACGCCGGCCGCGTGGGCCGCGGCGAGCGCGTCGGCCACGTCCGCGACGATCGCGACGGCCGCCTCCGGGGCGAGCCGCCGCTCGCGCTCCAGGCGGGTGCGCAGGTCCGTGCCCCGGACCAGGTCCATGACCAGCGCGAGGTCGTTGCCGTCGACCACCAGGTCGCGCACGGACACGATGTGCGGGTGCTCCAGGCCGAGCAGTGCGGTGCGCTCCTGGACGAAGCGTCCGACGAGTTCCTGATCGGAGGCGAGGTCCTCGCGCAGCAGCTTGACGGCGACGGGGCCGTCCGGTCCCTCGCCCAGCCACACCGTGCCGGCGCTGCCCCGTCCCAGGATCTGGTTGGCGGTGTACCGGCTGCCGATCTTCCGTGCCAAGACTGCTCCTACAGACGCGTGTTGTCAGTAAAAACTACGCGTCCGGCGAGCCGACCTTCACCGCGGAGACGGAAATCACCCGTCGGGTGTCGACAAATAACCAGACTCGCGCTCAGTTGCCGGTGCCGGAGCCGTCCAGCTTCCCGACCCAGTCGCTCACGGCGCCGACCCAGTCGGTCAGCTGGTCCCAGTAGCCCTTGCCCTGGCCGACCCAGGTGTGCAGCGGGGTCAGCTCCCACACCAGCCAGCCGGCGACGACCAGGATGACGATCGTGAACAGGCAGCCCTTCAGGCAGCCCAGTCCGGGGATCTTCATCGGGTTGGCGCCGCGCTGCCGGGCCGGCCGGGGCTCACGCGCGGGGCGCGGCTCGGGCCGGGCGGGCGGGGCGTACCGCTGCGGCTGCTGCGGCGGGGCGTACTGCTGCGGCTGCTGCGGGTAGCCGTAGTCGGCCGCCGGGCGCTGCCGGCCGCGCGGCTGCGGACGCTGGGGGCGCGGCTGCGGGGCCGGGCGCGGCTGCTGCTGCGGCCGGGCGGCCTGCCGCTGGGGGCGGCGGCGCAGCGGGTCCTCGTCGGGGTCGAGGTACTGCACCTGCGTCTGCTCGTTGCGGTCGCGGGCGGCACGCAGCTGGGTCTGCCACGGGTGCGGCTGCTGCTCGTCCTGCTCGTCCTGCTCGTCCTGCCGGCCGGGCCGGCCCTGGGGCAGCGGCGGCATGACGGCGGTCGGGTCCGCCGCGCCGGTGGCGGGCAGCACGGTGGTGGGGTCGGCCGCGCCGGCGGGGCCGCCGGTGTGCGGCAGGACGCTGGTCGCCGCGTTCGGGTCGTACGCCCCCTGCGGCGTGCCCGCCGGCAGCACCTGGGTGGGGCCGGCGGCGCCGGGCACGCCCGGGACCGGGGCCGGGGCCGGGTCGGGGGCCAGCAGGGCGCCCACGCCCTCGGCGGCGGCGATCCGCGCGGCGTCGGCGTGCACGCCGACGCCCTCGGCGACGACGCGCAGCCCGCGCGCGAGGTTCTCGGCGCTCGGCCGTTGCCCGGGGTCCTTGCGCAGGCAGCGCTCGATGACCGTCCACAGCGGGTCCGGGACGGTGGAGGGGCGGCGCGGCTCGGCGCTCAGGTGCTGGTGCAGCACTTCGAGCGCGGTGCTGCCGGAGAACGGCGGACGGCCGGTGACCAGCTCGTACAGCAGGATCCCGGCACCGTAGACGTCCACGGCCGAAGTCTGCGGGCGGCCCTCGGCGGACTCCGGCGCGACGTACGCGGGCGTACCGACGAACTCGTGGGTGCGGGTCAGGCCCGGGGAGTCGGCGAGACGGGCGATGCCGAAGTCGGTCAGCATCGGGTGCATCTGCCCGTCGTACTGCCGGAGCAGCACGTTCGCGGGCTTCAGGTCGCGGTGGACGACGCCGTCGGCGTGGCTCGCGGCGAGGGCGTCGGCGATCTGCGCGGTCAGCAGGGCGGCGGCGACCGGCGTGAAGGAGCCGTTCTCGCGCAGGTAGCGGTGCAGGTCGGGGCCGTCGACGAGGTCCATGACCAGCGCCAGCAGGTCGCCCTCGACGACCAGGTCGCGGACCCGGACGATGTTCGGGTGGGTGAGCCGGAGCAGGACGGAGCGCTCCCTGAGGAAGCGCATCACGATGTCGGGGTCGCTCGCCAGCTCCTCCTTGAGGACCTTGATCGCGACGGTCTCGCCGGGCTGGCCGGGCACGGCCGCCTCGGCGCCCGCGGTCTCGCGCTGGCGGGCACGCCAGACGGTGCCCGTGGCGCCGCGTCCGAGCGGCTCCTCGAGCAGGTACTTGCTGCCGACTGGCCGCACGTCACGCGCTCCCTGCTGTGTGCTGCTGCTTGCTTGCCTGCGTCCCGACCCACTGTAGTGCCGCTCCGCGGGACGGCACGCAAGCGTTCCAGGACGACGTCGGCCGGCCCGCCGGTCCGCGGTCCGGGCCGGAGCCGGTGCGGTCCGGGCCCGGTTGCGGCCTGGTTCCGGTCCGGTTCGGGCCGGTTCGGGCCGGTTCGAAGGAAAGACGCCCGCCCCGGTCCGTTGGTTGCCCGGCACCGGGCGTGACCGATCTCAACTGATCGCCGGCACGGTGACGGTCGGGCACTTTTGGGGGCAGAGCCGACCAATCAAGATCACGTGATGGCCGATCGTGGGCGTGTTGTCGGTGACAGGTGCGAGGATGCCTGCAGTACTGGCCGACTGTGCTCGTGCGGGGCGGGGGATGTCCGCGTCCGGGCAGAAGGGACCGCTGACGGCGATGCAGATCCGGCTGACCGTCGTAGACCCGCTGGGCCCGTCCCCGCGGCGGGGCCGCGCCGCGAGCCGTGACGTGCTGGTCACGGCCCCCGCGGGCACGGACCTGGCCGCGGTGGCCTCGGCGCTGGCCACGGCGGTCACCGGAGACGCCGGTGCGGCCCGGGAGTCCTCCGGCGCGCAGGTGGTGCTCTACGCGGGCGCGGAGCGGCTGGACCTGCGCCGCTGCGTCCTCGGCGAGCCCCCGCTGATCGACGGCGCCGTGCTGTCCCTGGGCGCTCCCGCGGCCCCCGAGCCGCATCCCGAGCTGGACGACGCCCCCACCCAGCTGCACGTGGTCGCGGGCCCGGACGCGGGCGGGGTCCACCTCCTGCACGGCGGCCGGATCACCGTCGGCCGCTCCGCCGACGCCGACGTCCCGCTGGACGACCCGGACGTCTCCCGCCTGCACTGCGCGGTCACGGTCGCCGCCGACGGCCGCGTCTCGGTGGCCGACCTCGACTCCACGAACGGCACCGCCCTGGACGGCGCCCGCATCACCGACCGCCCGGTGCGCTTCCCTCCGGGGGCCGTGCTGAGGATCGGCGAGTCCGCCCTGCGGGTTACTCCGTCCGGGGGTCCCGGGGCCCGCGTGCGGACGGTCCCCGACGGCGAGGGCTGCGTGCGGGTCGCCCCGGGGGCGAACCGGCCGGAGCGGCCGAACGGACCGGAGCGGCCGGCGGCGTTCCCGGCGCGCCGGGCGACCGCGCCGGCGGGGGGTCCGGCGGGCACCGGCGCGCGGAACCGCCGTTCGTCCCCGGGCAGGGCGGTGTGCCGGGCATCGAGCGCCGGGGCGGCCACGCGGGCGCACCCGGTTCGTCCGGTGGTGCGCCGGACGCCGGCGGAAGCCCGGGCGCGGGTCGCCCCGGGAGCGCCGGGCGGGGCGGGGGGCCGGCCGCGTCCGGCCCGGTCACCGCGGGCCCGGGCGGCCCGGGCACCGCCCACCACGGCGGGAACGCGCGGGGTGCGGCACCCGGAGCCTTCGGCGCGGACGCCGTTCCGGGCGGCTTCGCGGACGCGCACGAGACGACGGAAGCGGGGGCGTACGGCGCGGGCGGCCCGGACCCCGGTGCGGGCTTCGGGCGCGGCGTGCCGGGCGGTGCGGCAGGGACGCGCGGAGCGGCCGGCGGTGACGGGGTGACGCACGCGGGGCATCACGGGGTCGGCGCGCTCGGGGGCGCGTACTCCGGTACGGCGGGGCAGGGCGCGGTTCCCGGCGCCGTGCCGCCCGGCCCGGGACCGCAGGACACCGACGCCTCCCAGGGCGCCCGGCGCCGGGGCGGGCTCGGCGCGTGGGCGCGGCGGCTGGCCGGTGGGCGCGGGGAACAGCCGGCAGCCGCCCCGGCGGCGCACGAGGCCCCGCGGACCGGCGCGGCCGGGGTGCCGCGGGTGCCGGACGCCTGGCCCGACCCCGCCGCACTGCTGCTCACTGCCCTGGGCCCGGGCCCCCGGCTGTGGGAACGGGGGCCGGGGCACCCCGAGGCACTGGCCGTGCGGCTCGGCACGGCCGACCGGAGCGCGCCGGACGGCTCGGGCGTGCTGCCCGCCGTCCCCGTGACGGCCTCGCTGCGCGAGGTGGGCGGACTGGGCCTGGCCGGTCCGCGCCCCCGGCTGTCCGGGCTGGCCCGCGCGGTGCTGGCCCAGCTGGCCGCACTGCACTCCCCGGACCTGCTGGAGGTCGTGCTGATCAGCGCGGACCGCTCCCGCCCGGTGGAGGAGCGCACGGCCGAGTGGTCCTGGCTGGGCTGGCTCCCGCACGTCCGCCCGGGACACGGCCAGGACTGCCGCCTGCTGCTGGCCTACGACCGCGAACAGGCGGCGGCCCGCACGGAGGAGCTGCTGCGCCGCGTGGACGACTACGCGGCCTCGGGGCGGAGCACGGCGCAGCCGGCTCCGCCCCGGACCCCGGCCGGACCGGCGGCGGGAGCGGTGCCGGCGACCGGCACGGACGGGCGCGGACTCACCGCCGGGGCGGACACGGCGGCGGGCGCCGGCGGACCGGCGCCGTCCGCCGTGGCCCTCCCGGCCGCTCCGGCGGGCTCGGCCCCGGTCGGGGCGCACGCCGGCCCGCCGGCCGGCCGGCGCCCCACCTGGGCGAGGGACGGCGCCGGGCTGGAGGGGCCGGGCGGGTTCCCGGGGCCGTACACCGTGGTCGTGGTCGACGGGGATCCGGGCGGTACCTCCCTGCAGGAGGCCCTGGGGCGGCTGGCCACGGCCGGACCGCGGGCCGGGATCCACGTCCTGTGCCTCGCCGAGACCGAGCCCACCTCGCCCGTCTCGCCGGTGGCGCGGGCGTACGAGGCGGCCTGCGCGGTCACGCCGACCTTCCGGCACTGCGGGGCCGTCGCCCTGCTCAGCGGCGACGTCGCCAGCGCGCTGCACCTGATGCGGATCGCCCCGACGGGTCCCGTCGGCCCGGGTGCGCTCGCCGCCGTGGACGCGGTGTCCGCCGTCTGGGCGGAGCGGTTCGCGCGGGCGCTGGCCCCCCTGCGCGCGGACGGCCCCGCCGACGAAGGGCACGCGCGCGTGGCCGTGCCGCTGCCGCAGTCGGCGCGGCTGCTGGACGAACTGGGGCTCGCCCGGGCGACCCCGGCGTCGCTGATGGCCCGCTGGGCGGACTCGGCCGACGACACCGGGTCACCGGGCGGCCGGGCCCGGGCGGTGCTGGGCGCCGGGCCGCACGGCCCGCTCACGGCCGACCTGGTCGCCGACGGGCCGCACCTGCTGGTCGAGGGGCCGGCCGGCAGCGGCCGTACCGAACTGCTGCGCACCGTGGTCGCCTCGCTGGCCGCCGCCGAGCGGCCCGACCGGCTGGGCCTGGTGCTGATCGACGGCCGGGACGGCGTCGGCACGGGCGCCGGCCGCGGCGAGGGCCTGCGCGTGTGCACGGACATCCCCCATGTGACGACCCACCTGCTCGCCAACGACCCCGTCCGGATGCGGGAGTTCGCGCAGTCGCTGAGCGCCGAGCTGAAGCGGCGGGCGGAGTTGCTGGGCCGGACGGGTTTCGCCGAGTGGCACGCGGCGCGTGCGGTGCCGGGCCGCGTCGTCGCGCAGCGCACGCCGGCGGGGCGGCCGTCCGGGGCCCCGGACGCGGAGGCGACGCCCACCGCCACGCTGCGGCTGCGGCCCGCCGCCGCGCGGCAGCGCACCGAGGTCCCGCCGCCGCTGCCCCGGCTGGTGGTGGTGGTCGACGACCTGGACGCGCTGGTGTCCCCCGCGCTCGGTTCACCGGGCCGGCCCGCCGCCGGTTCGGTGCTGCGGGCGCTGGAGGCGGTGGCCCGGGAGGGCGAGCGGCTCGGCGTGCACCTGGTGGCGACGGCCCAGGCCGGCGGCCGTACGGCGGAGACGGAACCGGCCCGCCGGGCCGCCCTGCGGGTGACGCTGGACGCGCCGAAGTCCGGGCCCGACGAGCCGGCGCCGGGGCGCGGCAGGCTGGCGCACGCGGACGGGCGGGTCACCGGTTTCCAGGGGGGCCGGGTCACGGGCCGCATCCCGCGCACGGCGACCCAGCGGCCCACGGTCGTGCCGCTGGAGTGGCAGCGCATGGGCGACCCGCCGGCCCGCCGGCCGGTGCGCGAACTGGGCAACGGCCCCACCGACCTGGCCCTGCTGGCGAGTGCGGTGGAGCGGGCGGCCCGGGAGGTCTCGGCGGCGCAGGTCCCCTCCCTGCTCTAGGCCCGGCCGCCGCACCCCGGCCCGCCCCGCGGGCGAACGCCGGGAGTGCGGCGACCGGACCCGGTGAGCCCGGCGGCGCCCCGGCCCCCGCACGGGGCCCGACGCCCGCGCACCCGCCGCACCCCTCCCACCGGCACCGCTCGCGCCGCCCCGCCGCACCCCTCCCACCGGCTCCGCCGCGCCCCTCCCGTGAACGCCCCGGCAAGCGCTCGGCGACCGCACGCACGGTCCCCCGTCACGAGCCGGTCACGATCAACCGCCGGACGGCGCAGGCGCTCTTGCCGCCCGTGAGCCGCCCGGCGTAAACCGGACCGAACGGGACAACGTTCCGACGTAACGGAGAACGGGGCAGTGATGCGCAGCAAGAGCAGCACGATCCGGACCGCCAGAGCCGTCACCACCCTCGCCGCCCTGCTCGTGGGAGCGCTCGCGCTCACCGCCTGCTCCGGCGGCGACGACGAGGACGACACCGGGAAGAAGACCGGCGGGTCCACCGCCGGCGGCTCCACCGTCACCCTGCCGAGGCTGAACGGCACGACCCTGGAGGTCTCCGCCGTCTGGACCGGCACCGAGCAGGCGAACTTCAAGAAGGTCCTCGCCGAGTTCGAGGAGCGCACCGGTGCGAAGGTGACGTTCGTGCCCGCCCAGGACCCGATCATCAACTTCCTCGGATCGAAGATCGCGGGCGGCCAGCCGCCGGACGTCGTGCTGCTGCCGCAGCCGGGCGCGATCAGGCAGACCGTGCAGAAGAGGTGGGCCAAGCCGCTCGGCCCGGACGCGCTCAAGGAGCTGCGGGAGAACTACTCGCCGGGCTGGCAGGACGTCGGCAAGGTCGACGGCAAGCAGTACGGCGTCTACTACAAGGCCGCCAACAAGTCGCTGATCTGGTACAACGCCCAGGCGTTCGAGAACGCGGGCGCCAAGGAGCCGAAGACCTGGCAGGAGCTGCTGACGTCGGCGCGGGCGGTGTACGACTCGGGGGTCACCCCGTTCTCGGTCGGCGGCGCGGACGGCTGGACGCTGACGGACTGGTTCGAGAACGTCTACCTGTCCCAGGCGGGCCCGGAGAAGTACGACCGGCTCGCCCAGCACCGGATCAAGTGGACCGATCCGTCGGTGAAGCGGGCGCTGACCACCCTCGCCCAGATCTGGGGCAGGAAGGACTACGTGGCGGGCGGCGCGGACGGCGCGCTGCAGACCGAGTTCCCGGCCTCCGTCACCCAGACCTTCACCGGTGGCGACCAGCCGAAGGCGGCGATGGTCTACGAGGGCGACTTCGCGCAGGTCAACATCGGTGACACCCAGGCGGAGGTGGGCACGGACGCGAAGGTGTTCCCGTTCCCGGCGGTGGGCTCCGAGGCGCCGGTGGTCTCCGGCGGCGACGCGGCCGTCATCCTGGAGGACTCCGAGGGGGCGCAGGCGCTCGCCACCTTCCTGGCCTCCCCGGACGCGGCCACCATCCAGGCCGGGCTGGGCGGTTACCTCTCGCCGAACAGGAACGTGCCGGACTCGGCGTACCCGAACGAGGTGCAGCGCAGGATCGCCAGGGCGCTGGTCGCGTCCGGTGACGACTTCCGGTTCGACATGTCCGACCAGGCTCCGCAGGCCTTCGGCGGCACCCCCGGCAAGGGCGAGTGGAAGGCCCTGCAGGACTTCCTGAAGAACCCGAAGGACGTCGCGGGCGCCCAGGCGAGGCTGGAGAAGGACGCGGCGGCCGCGTACGGGAACGGGAGCTGATCCGGCGATGGCGCCGGCAGCGGCGGCCGGGGCCCCACCGGGCCCCGCCGCGCCCAAGAGCCGCAAGAGCGTGACCGGCACCCGCAGGACGGTGGCAGCCCTCTTCCTGCTGCCGGCCCTGGTGCTGCTCGGCGCGCTCGTGGTCTACCCGATCGGGTACTCGGTCGTCCGCAGCTTCTCCAACGCCTCGGGCGACGGCTTCGCCGGATTCGACAACTACGAGGCGCTGTTCACGGACGACGGCATCCGGACGGCGCTGAAGAACAACGTCCTGTGGGTGGTGTTCGCGCCGACGGTGTCCACCGCGCTCGGTCTGGTCTTCGCGGTGCTGACCGAACGGGTGCGCTGGGGGACGGCGTTCAAGCTGGTCGTCTTCATGCCGATGGCGATCTCGATGCTGGCGGCCGGGATCATCTTCCGGCTGGTGTACGACCAGGACCCGGACAAGGGCGTGGCGAACGCGGTGTGGGTCGGGGTGCACGACACGTTCGCGCGGTCGTCGGCGTTCCCCAAGGCGCACCCGGGCCGGGAATCGCCGCTCGTGCCGCGGGCCGGGGGCTTCGTGACCAGGGCGGCCGTGCACGCCGGGCGGCCGGTCGCCCTCCCGCTCGTCGGGGTCGCCCCCGACCGGATGCCCGACGGGGCGAAGAGGGCGGCGGCCGCGGAGCCTGAGCCGGGGAGGATCACCGGCACCACCTGGCAGGACTTCACCCGCGGCAAGGGCGTCGGCAGGCCGGGCGCGCCGGACCCGTCCGAGCTGGGCTACGCCGGGATGCGGATCGAGGCGGTGAAGGACGGCGAGGTGGTGGCCACGGCCACGGCCGGCGGCGACGGCACCTTCACGCTGCCCGCGAAGGCCGACGGAGCACGGCTGCGGCTTCCGGCGGACAACTTCAAGGAACCGTACGACGGCGTCGACTGGCTCGGCCCGGCGCTGGTCACCCCGGCCGTCATCGTGTCGTACGTGTGGATGTGGGCGGGCTTCGCGATGGTGCTGATCGCGGCCGGGCTCGCGGGCGTGCCCCGGGAGCTGCTGGAGGCCGCGCGGGTGGACGGGGCCACCGAGTGGCAGGTGTTCCGCAGGATCACCGTGCCGCTGCTGGCGCCGGTCCTCGCGGTCGTCGCCGTGACGCTGATGATCAACGTGCTGAAGGTGTTCGACCTCGTCTACATCATCGCGCCGGGCTCGTCCCAGGACGACGCGAACGTGCTGGCCCTGGAGCTGTACCGCAAGGGCTTCGCGGAGGGGCAGCCGGGCATCGCGAGCGCGATCGCGGTGTTCCTGCTGCTGCTGGTGATCCCGGTGATGCTGTTCAACGTTCGTCGGCTGCGGCGGGAGGTGCGGCGATGACGGCGACCGCCGGGGGCATCCGGAAGGCGGCACCGGCCGAGCCGGCGGTGGGGGCACGGCGGTCGCTCGGCGCGAGGGCCGTGGAGAAGCTGGGCGGCGGCCTGGTCCGCGCCTTCCTCGTCGTGGTGGGCCTGTTCTGGCTGGTGCCGACGGTCGGGCTGCTGATCTCCTCCCTGCGCGCGCCGCAGGAGATGAGCGCGAGCGGCTGGTGGCAGGTGTTCGCCGAACCGTCCCGGCTGACCTTCGACAGCTACCGGAAGCTGCTGGAGAACGGCGACATCACCCATTCCCTGGTGAACACCGTGCTGATCACCGTGCCCGCGACCGTGCTGGTCGTGGTGATCGGCTCACTGGCGGGGTACGCCTTCGCGTGGATGGAGTTCCCGGGACGGGACTGGTGGTTCCTCGGCGTGGTCGGCCTGCTGGTCGTGCCGGTGCAGGTGGCACTGATCCCGATCGCCGAACTGTTCGGCGGGATCGGCCTGTTCGGCACGATCCTGGGCGTGGTCCTGTTCCACGTGGGGTTCGGACTGCCGTTCGCGGTGTTCCTGCTGCGGAACTTCTTCGCCGAGATCCCCCGCGAGCTGCTGGAGGCGGCCCGGCTGGACGGCGCCGGTGAACTCCGGCTGTTCGCCCGGGTGGTGATGCCGCTCGGCGGGCCCGCCATCGCGAGCCTCGGCATCTTCCAGTTCCTGTGGGTGTGGAACGACATGCTGGTCGCCCTGGTGTTCACCAAGTCCGGCTCGCAGCCGATCACGGTCGCCCTGCAGACGCAGGTACGGCAGTTCGGCAACAACATCGACGTGCTGGCGCCCGGCGCGTTCATCTCGATGGTGATCCCGCTGGCCGTGTTCTTCGCGTTCCAGCGGCAGTTCGTGTCCGGGGTGATGGCGGGCGCCGTCAAGTAAGCCGGTCCCGGACCGGGTCGGGGGGGCGGGCCGCCGACGGTCCGCCCCCCGGCGTTCACCCGATGTACCTCACCTGCCGCACGGGCCGTAACCAAGTCGCTCCACCGGCCGTTCCCGGGCAGAACGCCCGCGCCAACCGACCCCTGGATGTGCCGTGCCCCGGTTCAGTGTCATCGTCCCCGCGTACCAGGTCCAGGCGTACCTCTCCGAGTGCCTGGACTCGGTGCTCTCGCAGTCCTGCACCGACCTCGAACTGATCGCCGTGGACGACTGCTCACCGGACGCCTGCGGCGCGATCATCGACGAGTACGCGGCGCGCGACGCGCGCGTCAGGGCCGTCCACCTGGCGGAGAACGGGGGCCTGGGGCGCGCCCGCAACGCCGGCACGGCCGAGGCGACGGGTGACTACCTGGTCTTCCTGGACGGCGACGACACGCTCACCCCGGACGCACTGCGCGCGATCGCCCGCCGGATCGAGGAGACGGGCGGACCGGACGTCCTGGTCTACGACTACGCGCGCACCCACTGGGACGGCCGGACGGTCCGCAACCGCATCGCGGCCCCGCTGACCGAGCGGGGCCCGGCACCGTTCCGGCTGGCGGACCGGCCGGGGCTGCTGCGGGTGCTGATGGTGGCGTGGAACAAGGCGTACCGGCGGGAGTTCGTCGAGCGCGAGGGGTTCGCGTTCCCGCCGGGCTACTACGAGGACACCCCGTGGACCTTCCCGGTGCTGATGGCGGCCGGGTCGATCGCCACCCTGGACCGGGTGTGCGTGCACTACCGGCAGCGCCGGCGGGGCAGCATCCTGCGCACCACCAGCCGCAGGCACTTCGACGTCTTCGAACAGTACGACCGGGTGTTCGCGTACGTGGAGCGGCGGCCGGAGCTGCACGTCTGGCGGCCGGAGCTGTTCCACCGGATGGTCGACCACCACCTCACGGTCCTCACCCGCCGCGACCGGCTGCCGCGGGGCAGCCGCGCGGAGTTCCTGCGCCGGGCCCGCACCCACTACCGCCGGTACCGGGTGCCGGGCACGAGAACCCCGCCGGGCTCCCGGGTGCGGCACCTCCTGGTCCGCTTCGGCCTGCACCGCGTCCTGGGCGCCCTGCGGCTGGCCTCGGCGGTCCGCCGGCGCGCGCTGGGGTCCGCCGGCAGGGCGGCCCGCGCCCTGCGGACCGCCGCCCTGCGGCTGCACTACCTGGTCCAGCTCCACCTGCCGCTGCACGCCGACCGCGCGGTGTTCGCCCCCGGCGGCGGCCGGGACCACGGCGGCGGGCCGGGCGCGCTGGAGGAGGCGTTCCGCGCGCACGCCCCGCACGTCCGCACCGCGTGGATCGCCGGCCCCGGGCACCGGCGGCCGGACCCGTCGGGCCCGCGCCCGCTGCGGCCGGGCACGGCCGCCTGCCAGGCGGCGCTGGCCCGCTCCCGGTACCTGGTCACCGACACCGGCTTCGGCCCCGGGCTGCGCAAGCGCCGGGGCCAGGTCCTCGTGCAGGCGCAGGACGGCACCCCGCTGCGGCACACGGGCCTGGACCTGCAGGAGCATCCGGCGGCGGCCCGGGACACCGACTTCGGGCAACTGCTGCGGGAGGTCGACCAGTGGGACTACGTGCTGTCCGGCAACCGGCACTCCACCCTCGTCTGGGAGCGGGTGCACCCCGGCCACTACACCACGCTGGAGTACGGCAGTCCGCGCAACGACGTCTTCCAGCGGGCCACCGCGGCGGACGTGGCCCGGCTGCGCGCGTCGCTGGGCGTCCCCGGGGACTCGGTGGCCGTCCTGTACGCGCCCGTGCCCCGCGACCACGTGCGCACCCAGTACCCGCCGCTCGACCTGGAGCGGATCTCGCACCGCCTCGGCCCGCGCTTCGTGATCCTGGCCCGCGCGCACCCCGCGCCCGGCGGCACCCCCGGCGGGGGCGCCCGGATCGTCGACGTCCGCGGCCACCCGAGCCTGGAGTCCCTGTGCCTGGCCTCGGACGCGCTGGTCACGGACTACTCGTCCCTGATGTTCGACTACGCCAACCTGGACCGGCCGATCGTCGTCCACACCGGGGACTGGGACGTGTACCAGGCCACCCGGGGCACCTACCTGGACCTGCGGACCTTCCCGCCGGGCGCGGTGGTCCGCAGCGAGGACGAGCTGATCGACGTCTTCGCCACCGGTCACTGGCAGGGCACCCGCGCGGCCAGGCTGCGGGCGGCGTTCCGGGAGCGGTTCTGCCCGTACGACGACGGGCACGCCGCCGAGCGGGTCGTACGGCACGTGGTGCTGGGCGAGACGCGGGGGCTCCCGGCGTTCGTCCCGCTCGCCGGGCGCCGGCCGGCGCCGTCGGCGGCGGCCGCGTCCGCGTCCGTCCCGCCGGTCCCCGCACCGCAACCTTCCGGTTCCTCCCCCGTCACCGGGAGCCGCTGAACGGCGTTGTGCCTTCCGGGAGTTCCCGTGCCCCCCGGCACGACGCGGTCCGCCCCCGGCCGGCCCTCCAGCCGGCGTCCGGCGGGGCGGCCCGGTCGTGCCGGCAAGACGACAGAGAGAACAGAATGCCCCGCTTCAGCATCATCGTCCCGTCCCACGCGGACGGGGCCCCCTCCGCCCGAGCCGGTTCGCGGGCGGGAGAGGGCCGGCTGTCCCAGGCGCTGGACTCGGTCCTCGCCCAGTCCTTCGCCGACCTGGAGCTGATCCCGGTCTGCGCCGTTCCCGGTTCCCCGGACGCCGCGGTGGCCGCCGCGTACGCCGGGCGGGACGCCCGGGTGACCCCGGTCGACGCGCCGGCGTCCGCCGGGCCGGGCGGGGTGCGCAACGCCGGGGTGCGGGCGGCGGGGGGCGCGTACGTGCTGTTCCTCGACGGCGGCGACCTGCTGCTGCCGGGCGCGCTGGCGGCGCTGGACGCGCGGCTGGCCGAGACCGCCGGCGCCGACGTGCTCTACGCCGAACACGAGCGGACCCCCTGGTGGGAGGGCGAGCCGACGAATCCGGTCGCCCCGTTGCTGGCCGGGGCCCCGAAGGGGGCGTTCGCGCCCGGCGACGCGCCCGAGCTGACCGGTGTCGGCATCCCGGCCTGGAGCGCGGTCTACCGCCGTTCCTTCCTCACCGACAACGGCCTCGACTTCCCCGACGGCCACTTCACCGAACTCGGCTGGGGCGGGCTGACCACCATCGCGGCCACCCGGATCGCGGTGCTGCGCCAGGCCGTCGTGCGGCACCGGCTGCGCCGCCAGGGCAGCAGGCTCAACCTGCCCGGAGCGCACCAGCACGCCCTGCTGGACCAGGTGGAGCTGGTGCTGACCCGGGCGGCCGAGCACGGGCTGCCCGCCGAACGGACCCGGCCGCTGTTCGAGCAGCTGTTCGCCCGGGTACTGAGGACGGCGTCCCGGCCGGAGCGGCTGCCCTGCGGCCACCGTGCCTTCTTCCGCCGGGCCGGCCGCCTCTACCGCCGCCACCGCCCGGCCGGCTACCAGGCGCCCGGCGGCAGCCTCGGCGTGCAGCACCGGCTGCTGGCGACCGGCGCGTACACCGCGTTCCGGGCGCTGCGCGGTGCCAACCAGACCGCGGTGAGAGCCGCCGAGGGCCTGCCGCGCCCGCACATGCTGCGCACCCGGCTGCGCTACGCCCGCGACCTGCGCCGCCCGCTCGACCCGGAGCTGGCCGTCTACTGCGCCTACTGGGGGCGCGGCTACGCCTGCAACCCGGCCGCCATCCACGCCAAGGCGCGCGAACTGGCCCCGCACATCCGGTCGGTGTTCCTGGTGGAGGCCGGCCAGGCGGCCGCGGTGCCACCGGGCGTGGAGCACGCGGTGATCGGGTCCCGCCGCTACTGGGAGGTGCTGGCCCGCGCCACGTACCTGGTGAACAACGCCAACTTCGCCGAGGGCGTCGTCAAGCGGCCCGGCAGCGTGCACCTGCAGACGCAGCACGGCACCCCGCTGAAGACGATGGGCGTGGACCAGTCGACGTACCCGGTGGTGGCCGCGCGGACCGGCAGCTTCGCCAAGCTGCTCGGCCGGGTGGACCGCTGGGACTTCAACCTGTCGTCCAACCGCCACTCCACCCAGATGTGGGAGCGCGCCTTCCCGGGCTCCTACGAGCACCTGGAGTACGGCTATCCGCGCAACGACGTCTACTACACGGCGACCGCCGACGACGTGGCCCGCGTCCGGCGCGACCTGGGCGTGCCCGAGGGCAGCAGGGCCGTGCTGTACGCGCCGACCCACCGCGACCACCACACCGGCTTCGAGACCGGCCTGGACCTGGAGGCGTTCTGCGAGGCGGCCGGCCAGGACGTGGTCGTCCTGCTGCGCGCCCACTACTTCTACGACCGGGGGCGCGCGCGGGGCTCCGGCCGGGTCATCGACGTCACCGCGCACCGCTGCGCCGAGGACGTGTGCCTGGCCGCGGACGCGCTGGTCACGGACTACTCCTCGATCATGTTCGACTACGCCAACCTGGACCGGCCGATCGTCGTGTACGCCGACGACTGGGAGGTCTACCGGGAGACGCGGGGCGTCTACTTCGACCTGATGGCCGGGCCTCCGGGACCGGTCGCCCGCACCCCGGACGAGCTGGCCCGTGTCTTCGCCGACGGCTCCTACGCGGGAGCGGGGTCGGCGGCCCTGCGGGCCGCGTTCCGGGAGCGGTTCTGCCAGTTCGACGACGGGCGCGCCGCCGAGCGCGTGGTGCGGCGGGTGCTGCTCGGCGAACCGCCGGAGGCGATCCCGCCGGTGGTCCCGCTCGCCGAACGCGTCCCCGCACCCGCCGCCGCGACCCCCGTGAGGAGCTGACCCGCCGTGCCCCGCTTCAGTGTGATCGTCCCCTGTTTCAAGGTGCAGGGCTTCCTGCGCGAGTGCCTGGACTCGGTGCTGGAGCAGTCCTTCGAGGACCTGGAACTGATCGCCGTGGACGACTGCTCACCGGACGGCTCCGGCGCCATCCTGGACGAGTACGCGGCGCGCGACCCGCGCGTGACGGTGCTGCACCTGCCGGAGAACGTCGGCCTGGGCCGCGCCCGCAACGCCGGCATGCCGCACGCCACCGGCGACTACCTGTTCTTCCTGGACAGCGACGACACCCTCACCCCGGGCGCCCTGCGCGCCGTCGCCGACCGGCTGGCGGAGGCCGGCGACCCGGACGTGCTGGTCTTCGACTACGCGCGCACCTACTGGTGGGGCGGCACCCGGCGCAACGTGCTCGCGCACGTCCTGGCCGGCGGGGGTCCCCCCCGTCCGGACGGGGCCGGGGCCCCGGCCGGGGGCGCGGCCGGGGGCGCGGACACCTTCACGGCGGCCGGGCGCCCGGAGATCCTGGACCTGCTGATGGTGGTGTGGAACAAGGTGTACCGGCGGGACTTCGTGACCGGGCACGGCTTCCGCTTCCCGCCCGGCTACTACGAGGACACGCCCTGGACCTTCCCGGTCATGCTCAGCGCGGGGCGGATCGCCGCCCTGGACCGGATCTGCGTGAACTACCGGCAGCGCCGGCAGGGCAGCATCCTGTCCACCACCAGCCGCAAGCACTTCGACGTCCACGACCAGTACGCGCGGGTCTTCGCCTTCGTCGACCGGCACCCGGACCTGTGGGACTGGCGGCCGTACCTGCACCGCAAGATGGGCGAGCACTGCCTGGACATCCTCGCCAAGCCGGACCGGCTGCCGCCCGCGGACAAGGCGGAGTTCTTCCGGCGCACGGCCGAGATGTTCCGGGCCCACAAGCCCGAGGGCGTCCGCGTGGACGGCGAGACCGCCCTGCTGGAGGGGTCGTACGCGCGCTACCGGCTGAGCCGGCAGGCCGGACGGGCCGGCCGGGAGGCCGCGCGGCGGGCTGCGCAGGCGCGCCGTGCGGCCGGCGCGCGCGCCCGGCGCGGCTTCGCCGCCCTGCACGCGTGCCGCCCGCTGGACCCGCACCTGGTGGTGTACTCGGCGTCCTCGCACCGGGGCGTGCTGGGCGACCCGGCGGCCGTGTACCGCAAGGCGCGGGAGATCGCCCCGCAGCTGCGCGGGGTGTGGGTGGTCCGGGACGAGGAGACCGCGGCGCGGCTGCCGCCCGGGGTCGAGTGGGTCCGGGTGGACTCCCGGCGCTACCTGGAGGTCACCGCGCGGGCGGCGTTCTTCGTCAACGACGTCAACTGGCCCGGCTCCCTGGCCAAGCGGCCCGGCAGCGTGCACATCCACACCCACCGGGGCACCCCGCTGAAGTATGCGGGCGCCGACCTGCGGGACAAGCCCGGCGCCCGGCTCGGCCTCGACGTGCCGCAGATGCTGCGCCGGGCCGACCGCTGGGACTACAGCCTGGTCGCCAACCGGCACTCCGAGCTGGTCTGGGAGCGGGCCTACCCGTGCCACTTCACCTCGGTGCGCACCGGCAGCCCCCGCAACGACGTGCTGGCCGTCCCGGCCGAGGGGGCGGGCAGCGCCTTCCGGCTGCGGCACGGCATCCCGGAGGACCACACGGTGGTGCTGTACGCGCCGACCCGCCGGGACTACCGCCGGGGCGGGCACGTGGAACGGATCGACCCGGCCCGGTTCGCGGCCGACCTGGGCGCGGGACACACCCTCGTGGTCCGGCTGCACCCGACGCTCGCGCAGGGGCCCGCGCGGGGCATGGGCCTGTCGGAACTGGCCCGGCGCGGGATCGTGGTCGACGCGACGGACGAACCGCACGTCGAGGAGGTGCTGCTCGCCGCGGACGCGCTGGTGACGGACTACTCGTCCCTGATGTTCGACTACGCCAACCTGGACCGGCCGATCGTCGTCCACGCCGACGACTGGGCCGCGTTCACCGCGAGCCGGGGTGCCTACCTCGACATCACCGCCGAGGCGCCGGGCCGCGTCTCGCGCTCCTATCCGGAGCTGGTCTCGCTGTTCGCCTCCGGGGCGTGGCGGGACGAGGGGGCGGCGCGGGCGCGGGCGGAGTTCCGGGCCCGGTTCTGCGAGTTCGACGACGGCCGGGCCGCCGAGCGGGTCGTGCGCACGCTGCTGCTGGGCGAGCCGGCGGCCGGGGGCCCGCACGGCGCGGGGAGCGCGGACGCGCACATCCCGGGCCAGACGGTCACCGGCGACCTGCTGACCCCGATGTGAGGCCGTGCGCGGGTCACCGGTGGCACCGGACACCGCCGCGGGGCCACCGGGCGCGGCCCGGTGGCCCGTCCGCTACTCGATGACGAGGTCGACCTCGATGTTGCCGCGGGTGGCGTTGGAGTAGGGGCACACCTGGTGGGCGGTCTCGACCAGCTTGCGGCCGGTCGCCTCGTCCAGGGTGTCGGGCAGCTCGACGCGCAGCGTCACCTTCAGCCCGAAACCCTCGCCCTGCTTGCCGATGCCGACCTCGGCGGTCACCGCGGCGTCGCTGACGTCCACCTTCGCCTGTCGGCCGACCAGGCCGAGGGCGCTGCCGAAGCAGGCGGCGTACCCGGCGGCGAAGAGCTGCTCGGGGTTGGTGCCCTGGCCGTTGCCGCCCATCTCCACCGGCATGGCCAGGGCGACGTCGATCCTGCCGTCGGAGGAGACGGCGCGGCCCTCGCGGCCGTGGGTGGCGGTGGCGACGGCGGTGTAGAGCGCGTCCATGGAAGACCATCCCTTGGAAGAGTGACTGCTGGTCCGGCGGCCGGTCCCGGCCGCCTCACGACCATGAGTAGAGCACACAATTAAGTTGTACGCAATTGAATGGCTTGCAATGGCCTGCGGAGCTACCCTGGAACCATGACCGAAATGCCGTCCCCCACCCCCTCCCCGGCCCCCGAGGCGGACTGGCTTCGCCTGGACCGCCAGATCTGCTTCTCCCTGCACGCCGCGTCGCGCGCCTTCAACGGCGTCTACCGCGTGGTCCTCGGGGATCTCGGGCTCACCTACCCGCAGTACCTGGTGATGCTGGTGCTGTGGGAGCGGGACGACCTGTCGGTCAAGAAGCTCGGCGAGCACCTGCGCCTCGACTCCGGCACGCTCTCGCCTCTGGTCAAGCGGCTGGAGGGGGCCGGCCTGGTGCGGCGCGAGCGCAGCGCGCGGGACGAGCGGTCGGTGCGGGTGCGGCTCACCGGCGAAGGCGCGGCGCTGCGGGAGCGCGCCGTCGAGGTGCCGCGCCGGATCGCGGCGGCCACCGGTTTCGGCCTGGCGGAGATCGGCGAGCTGCGCGAGCGCCTGGACCGGCTCACGACCGCGCTGGACGCCGCGGTGCTGGAGGAAACGCGGGGGCACTGAGCGCACCGGCCCGGCGGACGTAGAGGCGGACGGTCACCTTGCCGCGCACGGACTCCCGGCCGGGCACGAAGTCCCGCGCGAGGACGTCGAGTTTGGTCCGTTCGACGGGGCCGTGCGGCCGCCAGCGCCCGGCGAGCAGACCCCGGTCCGCCACGACCCACACCCGGTCGAGCCGGGCCAGGTCGCGCCGCAGGGCCCGCGGACCGGCCTCCCGCCCGTACAGGGTCCCGGAGCCGGCCCCCGGTTCCACCAGCGCCACGTCCCGCACCCCGCGGAACGCCCCCGGGTAGGCGAGGGCCGCGTTGCGCGCCTGCACCGGCACGAACACCACCCCCTCCCCCGCCCGGACCTCCCGCGCCACGGCCCGTGAGACCGCGGCGAGGTCGTCGGGGCGGCGGCCGGGGTCGTGGTCGTCGCGGAGCCGGGGCACCTGGTGGGCCAGGGCGAGGGCGAGGACGAGGACGCCGGCCAGCGGGAGACGGGCGGGGCCGGGCAGGGCGGCCGTCCGTCCGGGGGGCGCCGGTGCGGCCGGCGAAGGACGCCCCCGCAGGTGCCGCACGGCCCCGGCCGCCCGGTCGGCCCCGCAGGCCACCAGCAGCGGGGCCCCCGACAGGGCGTACAGCACGTACCGGTCGACGTACAGCGGCGACACCTGCGACACCAGCATCAGGCCGGCCGGCGGCACCACGGCCAGCGGCAGGGCGACCCCCGCCAGGGTCACCTCCCCCGGCCGCCCCACCACCGTCGCCGCCCCCAGCAGGGCCAGCGCGAGGCACACCCAGTAGACCCCGTCCGTCGGCCCGAGGAACGCCCGCAGCAGCCCCTGCGCCGTCTCCGCCGTCGGCTTGCGCAACCAGGCCACCTGCGCCGACTGGGCGTGGGACGCGAGGGCCATCGGCACCAGCGCGGCCCCCACCGCACCGGCCGCGCGCCCCCAGCCCCGCCACACCGCCGCCCCGGCCCGGGCCAGCACCAGCGACCCCGCGTGGGCGGGCAACAGCAGGACGGCGAACTCGTGCAGCCAGCAGGTGAGGCCGAGGAGGGTGCCGTACGCCCACCAGGAACCGCCGCGCACCGCCCGGACGAACAGCAGCGTGGCCCCGGTGGCACCGGCCGCGACCAGCGCGTAGGAGCGGCCCTCCTGCGCGTAGTGCGCGGCCATCGGCGTGGTCGCGTACAGCAGTCCGGCCCACAGCCCGACGCGCGGCCGGCCCAGCCGGGTGCCGAGCGCGGCCACCAGCCCCGCGGTCACCGCCGCCGCGCCCACGGACGGCAGCCGGAGGACGACCTCGCCGGGGTGGACGGCGAGGACGGCGTGCATGAGGAGGTAGTACAGGCCGTGCACCGCGTCCACGCCGTGCAGCAGCCGCCAGATCTGCGGCACCGTGCGGCGCGCGACCTGGAAGGTGACGGCCTCGTCGCGCCACATCCCGCCGCGGTCGAGGCCCCACAGTCCGAGCGCGAGCATCACCAGCGCGGGCACGGACACGGCGAGGGCGCGCCGGACGCGCGAGGGCGCCCGGCTCGTCCCGCGAGCCGTCGCGCCGTCCGGCACGACGGCTGCTGCTCCAGTCGACTGGCGCGACTGCGGTTCCACCAGAGGCCCGACGTTCATCACGGCCCGATCTTTCGCGATTGGCCAACCCGTTCCGGTCATTGACGGCGTATCGGCAGGAATACACCATCCGCGCGGATTAGGCTCCCACGCGATGAACCGTCCCCGTGTCACCCCCGGCCCGGTCCTCGCCCTCGGCGCCGCCTGGTTCGCCACCCGCGCGCTGATGCTGTGGCTGCTCGCCCACAACGGCGCGTCCCTGCTCGGCGGGGGCGCGGTGGCACGCGAGGTGTGGCGGCTGTACGCCCACTGGTACGGCGTCCTGTCGCACGGCGCGTTCCCGGCGCGCGACGCCACCTGGCAGTACCCCCCGGGCGCCGGGGCGGTGCTGCTGGCGCCGGGCCTGGTGCCGGGGCTGACGTACTTCCAGGCGTTCGTGCTGCTGACGCTGGCCGCGGACGCCCTCGTCGCCGTGGCGCTGGTGCGCGCGGGGACGCGGCCCGGCCGGAGCCTGCTCGGCGCGGCGGTGTGGACGGGCGGCCTGCCGCTGCTGCTGCACCTGCCGCTCGCCCGGTACGACGTGCAGGTCACCGCGTTCGCCGTGCTCTCCCTGCTGGCGTCGGCGCGCTTCCCGCGCGCGGGCGGCGCCCTCGCAGCGCTGGGCGCGCTGGTGAAGGTGTGGCCGGCGCTGGTGCTGCTGGGGACACCCCCGGGGCGCGCGACCCGGACGGCGTGGGCGTGGGCGGTGGCCGTCGGGGGCGCCTCGCTCGCCCTCCTGGCGGTGTCGTTCAGCGACCCGTTCGCCTTCCTGCGGGAGCAGGGGGGCCGGGGCGTGCAGATCGAGTCGCTCGGCGGTACGGCGCTGAACCTCGCACGGCACGCCGGCTGGTCCGGCCGCTCCCGCTACCAGTACGGCGCGATCGAACTGGTCGGCCCGCACGTGACCGCGGTCGCCGCCGCCTCCCTCGCGCTCACGACGGCCGCCTTCGGGCTGCTGGTGGTGTGGAGGGTGCGGGCGCGGCGCTGGAGCGAGGCCACGCCGTACGACGCGGCGCTGAGCGCGGTGCTGCTGTTCACCGTCACCAGCCGGGTCATCAGCCCCCAGTACCTGATCTGGCTGCTGGGGCTGGCCGCCGTGTGCCTGACCTCGCGCCGCACCAGCCAGCGTCCCGTGGCGGCGCTGGTGCTGGCGGCGGCCGCGCTGAGCAGCGCGGCCTTCCCGGTGTTCTACCGGGAGGTGGTCGACGGCACCTGGGCCGGCTGCCTGCTGACGGCGGCCCGCAACGGGCTGCTGGCGGCCGCCGCCGTGCTGTCCGTCGTCCGGCTGTGGCGCTCGGCACGGCCCCGGGCCGGGGAGGCGGCGCCGGCGGCGGGGACCCGCCCCGGCCGTCACCCCGACCGGACGCTCGCCGCCCCTTGAGCCGCCCCTTGAGCCGCCCCTCGAAGGGCACATCGGCGTACATTCCGGTATATCTGGGGTCCCGCACCCCCGGCCCGTGGACCCCTGGACCCCTCTCATGCCGCCAGACCCGCCAGAGCAGTCCCCCGCCCCGCGGGCCGGCGTCGTCGTCATCGGCTACAACGACGCCGCCCACGTGGCCGACGCCGTGCGCTCGGCGCTCGCCCAGGGGCCGGCCGTGGGCGAGGTGGTCGCCGTGGACGACCGTTCCACGGACGGCAGCGCCGAACTGCTGGCCCGCCTGGCCGCCCGCGAGCCCCGGCTGCGGGTGGTGCGCCGGGAGGCGAACAGCGGCGGCTGCGGCAGCCCGCGCAACACCGGCGCCGACGCGGTGACGATGCCGTACGTGATGTTCCTGGACAGCGACGACGTGCTGCCCCCCGGCGCGGTGGACGCCCTGCTGGCGGCGGCCACGGGGGCGCGCGCCGAGGTGGCGGGCGGGCTGTGCGTGCGCCGGGAGCTGCCCTCGGGGCGCGAACAGCCGTGGCAGGCCTCCCTCTACGCAGCGCACGCCGTCCTCGCGCACCCCTCCCGGCGCCCCCGGCTGGTCCACGACACGCTGTGCGTCAACAAGCTGTACCGGACCGGTTTCCTGCGCGAGCACGGCATCCGCTTCCCCGAGGGCCGCTTCCTGTACGAGGACTTCGTCTTCGGCGCGCGCGTGCTGGCCGCCGCGCCGCGCATCGCGCTGGTGCCGGACCGCGTGTACGTGTGGCACGTGCGCCGGTCGGCCGGGCGGCCGTCGCTCTCCCTGGACCGGGAGCGCGTCGACAACTGGAAGGCGCGCGCCGAGGCCTGCGCGCTGGCCCACGACATCCTGCTGGACGCCGGCCAAAAGGAGCTGGCGCGCGCCGCGCGGGCCAAGTTCCTCGACCACGACCTGCGCATGTACGCGCGCGAGCTGGGCCTGCGCGACGCGCACTACCAGCGCGCCTGGTGGGCGCACACCCGTGAGCACCTCGCCCGCTACGACGCCGCCGACTGGGCCTCGAACCCGGCGGCACCCGGAAGGCTGCTCGCCCGGGTCGTCCTGGCCTCCCCCGAGCCGCGCGACCTGCACCGCCTGAGGGAGCTGGCCGCCCGCCCGGCCCGCCTGCTGCCGCCCTACGCCCGTGCCGCCGACGGCACTCCCGTCTGGTCCGCCGACCTCCCCCGGGTCTCCCTGGCCCCCCTGCTGACCCGCCCCGCCGGCCTCCTCCCCCTGGCGGTGGACGCGGAACTGCGCCCGCGCGCGCGTGCCGCCCGGCTGCGCCTGCGGCTGCACGAGCTGTACGGGCGGGTGGCCGAGGCCGGGCCGCAGGAGGTGGTGGCGCAGTGGCACGCCCGGGAGGACGGGCGGGTGGCCCAGCGCGCGACGGCCCGGTTCACGCCCTCGGGCGGGCAGGGCGCGCGGGGAACGGGGGACGCGGCGGGTACGGCGGGCACTGCGGACCCGGTGGGCACTGCGGACGCTGCGGGTACGCAGGCCACGGACCGCACGGGCGGTGCCGGTGCCGGCACCTGGGTGGCCGAGGTGCCCGTCGGCCCGGCCGCGCTCGGCGCGGGCACCTGGGACCTGCGCCTGACCCTGCGCTTCGCGGACGGCACGTCCCGGCAGGTCACGGCGCACGCCCGCGCGGGCGCCGGCCGCCTGCGCCGGCGCGCGGTCCCGTGCGCCCGGCACGGCGTATTGCTGGTCCAGCCCTACGCCACGCACTCCGGCGCGTTGGCCCTGCGCGTGGCGACGGGGGTGCGGGGCGCCGTGGCGGTCGCCCGCGGCCGGCTCCGCCGCCTGCTCCGCCGCGGCCGGGCCGCGCGGGGGACCACCGGGCCGCGGGGACGACGGCCCGCGGGGGTCGCCGACGAGTCCACCACCGGGGTCCGCGGGCGAGGACCGCGGACGAGGTTCCGCAGACGAGGGGACGGCCGCACATGACCTGGTTGATCACCGGCGGCGCCGGATACATCGGGGCGCACGTCGTGCGCGCGATGACCGGGGCGGGCGAGCGGACGGTGGTCTACGACGACCTGTCCACCGGGGACGCCGGACGCGTCCCGCGGGAGGTCCCGCTGGTGGTGGGCTCCGTCCTGGACGGAGGGAGACTGGCCCGCGCCATCGCCGCCCACCAGGTCACCGGGGTGGTCCACCTGGCGGCGAAGAAGCAGGTGGGCGAGTCGGTGGGGCGCCCGCTGCACTACTACCACGAGAACGTGGAGGGGCTGCGGGTCCTGCTGGAGGCGGTGACGGCGGCACCGGTCACGGCGTTCGTGTTCTCGTCGTCGGCGGCGGTGTACGGCATGCCGGACGTGGACGTCGTCACCGAGGAGACCCCCTGTCGGCCGCTGTCCCCGTACGGCGAGACCAAGCTGGCCGGCGAGTGGCTGGTGCGCGCCGCGGGCCGGGCGGCGGGGCTGGCGACCGCGTCCCTGCGCTACTTCAACGTCGCGGGCGCGGCCACCCCCGCCCTGGCCGACACGGGCGTGTCGAACCTCGTCCCGATGGTCTTCCACCGGCTCACCGAGGGCACGGCCCCGCGCGTCTTCGGCGACGACTACCCGACCGCCGACGGCACCTGCGTGCGGGACTACATCCACGTGGTCGACCTGGCCGAGGCCCACGTGACGGTCGCCCGCGCCCTGCGCTCCACGCCCGGCCTCGACCTGACCCTCAACGTCGGCCGCGGGGAGGGCGTCTCGGTGCGCGAGATGATCGACCGCATCAACGCGGTCACCGGGTACGACCACCCGCCGACGATCGCCCCGCGCCGTCCCGGTGACCCCGCCCGGGTCGTCGCCTCCGCCGACCGCATCGCCACGGAACTGGGCTGGCGGGCCGCGCACGACGTCCAGGACATGATCACCTCCGCCTGGGAGGGCTGGGTCCGGCTGCACCCGGCGGCGGCCCGGGCCTGACCCGCCCGGACGGCCGGGGGCCGCCCCTCAGGGGGGTGGGGAACCGCGCGGCCGGCCGCCCGCCGCCCGCGGCGGCGGGCGCGTCACAGCGCCTTCAGCGCTCCCGCGGTGGCCCGGGCCAGCTGCTCCAGGTACCCCTTCGGCGGCTTCGGGGAACGGATCACCACCGAACGCCAGTACAACGGGCCGGAGATCAGGTCCAGCACCAGGTCGGCGGCCAGCCCGGCCCGCACCTCCCCGCGCCGTTCCGCCGCCGCCACGATCCTGCTGGCCAGGCCCTCCTGGCCGTCCCGCAGGGCCTTTTGGAACGCCTCCGCGATGTCCGGATTGCGGGCCGCCTCCGCCTGGAGGTCGGGGATGACCTGCGAGGCGACGGGGTGCCGCAGCGCCCGGGACGTGACCTCGTACAGCAGGCGCAGGTCGCCCTCCAGGGACCCCGTGTCCGGGACCGGCAGCCCCAGCACCGCCATCGCCGACACCACGTCCAGCACCAGGTGCAGCTTGGAACGCCAGCGCCGGTACACCGCCGTCTTCCCGACGCCCGCCCGCCGCGCGATCCCCTCGATGGACATCCGCGCGTACCCGACGGCGGCCAGTTCCTCGAAGACGGCCGCCCGGATGGCCTCGGTCACGTCCGGACGGAGCACGGCGGCCCCCGCGGGGGTCCGCCGGCGCGGACGCGGCGGGGGCTCGTCGGCGTTCGTCGTCATGCGGACCAGCATAGGGCGTGAGGACGGAACGGTTGCGTTCCGACGACGATTGGCCCTACGCTCCCGTTGCGACGATACGGTCCCGTCCCGACGTAAGAGAACGCGAAGAGAAGCGTAAGGAAACGCCGGGCGAACCCCGGACGACGCGGACACCGGCGGCAGCCGGCCACGGCACCCCCCTCCCCCGAGCGAAAGCAGCGGATGTGAGCCAGGTCCTCCACACACCGCCCCCGACCCAGGCCCCGGCCGACGACGACCTCGCGGCACTGGCCGCCCGGCACGGCCTGTCGGTCAGCGGCGCCCGCCCCTCCCTGCCGGAGTACGTCCGCCAGCTGTGGGCCCGCCGGCACTTCATCACCGCCTTCGCCACCGCCAAACTCACCGCCCAGTACAGCCAGGCGAAGCTCGGTCAGGTCTGGCAGGTCATGACCCCGCTGCTGAACGCGGCGGTGTACTACTTCATCTTCGGCGTCCTGCTCGGCACGAAGCACAACGTCCCGGACTACGTGCCGTTCCTGGTCACGGGCGTGTTCATCTGGACGTTCACGCAGAGCTCGATCATGGCGGGCACCCGCGCGATCTCCGGCAACCTCGGCCTGGTGCGCGCCCTGCACTTCCCGCGCGCGGCGCTGCCGATCTCCTTCGCGCTCCAGCAGCTCCAGCAGCTTCTGTTCTCGATGGCGGCGCTGGTCGTCATCCTGCTCTGCTTCGGCGTGCCGGTCACCGCTTCCTGGGTGCTGGCGGTCCCGGCCCTGGTGCTGCAGTTCACCTTCAACGCGGGCGTGTCGATGGTCGTGGCCCGGATGGGCGCCAGGACGCCGGACATCGCCCAGCTGATGCCGTTCGTGCTGCGGACCTGGATGTACGTGTCCGGGGTCATGTGGAGCATCGGCAAGATCACCAAGACCGACCACCTGCCGCACCTGGTGACGGTCCTGCTGCAGGTCAACCCGGCCGCCGTCTACATCGACCTGATGCGGTTCGCCCTGATCGACAGCTTCCACGCCCACCAGCTGCCCCCGCACGTGTGGCTCGCGGCCGCCGGCTGGGCCCTGCTCGCCGGCGCGGGCGGCTTCACCTACTTCTGGAAGGCTGAGGAGACGTACGGCCGTGGCTGAGCAGACCAGCGAGAACAGCAGGGGCACCGGAACGGCCGGGGCCGGCGGAACGGCCGGGGCCGGCGGCTCCGGGGGCGTCCCCACCGTCATCGCCGACCGCGTCGACATCGTCTACCGGGTCAACGGCACCGGCGCGGGCCGCGGCACCGCCACCGCCGCCCTCAACCGCATCCTGCGCCGCAGGCAGACCGAGAAGGCGGCCGGCGTGCGCAGGGTGCACGCGGTGAAGAAGGTGTCCTTCGTCGCCTACAAGGGCGAGGCCATCGGGCTGATCGGCACCAACGGCTCCGGCAAGTCCACCCTGCTGAAGGCGGTCGCGGGCCTGCTGCCGGTGGAGGACGGGCACATCTACACCGACGGCCAGCCCTCCCTGCTCGGCGTCAACGCGGCCCTGATGAACGACCTCACCGGCGAGCGCAACGTCCACCTCGGCGGTCTCGCCATGGGCATGTCCCGGGAGCAGATCAAGGAGCGCTACCAGGACATCGTCGACTTCTCCGGGGTCAACGATAAGGGCGACTTCATCACCCTGCCCATGCGGACGTACTCCTCCGGCATGGCCGCCCGCCTGCGCTTCTCCATCGCCGCCGCCAAGGACCACGACGTCCTGCTGATCGACGAGGCCCTGGCGACCGGCGACCGCTCCTTCCAGCAGCGCTCCGAGCAGCGGATCCGCGAGCTGCGCCGCCACGCGGGCACGGTGTTCCTGGTCAGCCACAACAACAAGTCGATCCGCGACACCTGCGAGCGGGTGCTGTGGCTGGAGCGCGGCGAACTGCGCATGGACGGACCCACGGAGGACGTCCTGAAGGAGTACGAGGCCTTCACCGGCGACAAGGGCGACAAGGCGAAGAAGCCCGCGGCCGGGAAACCGGGGCCGAAGCCCGGGACCCCGGGGGTCGCCCCTCCTTCGTGAGTCCCGCCCCGGCTCGTGTGCGATATCCCTTTCATCCAATTAGTGACAGTATGTTATGAAAGGTGCGCCCAGAGATGACGAGCCGAAGGAGCCCCCAGCGATGCCCCACCTCAGCGTCGTCGTGTACGGGCCGAACACCCAGGGGCACCTGACGGGACTCCTCGACTCACTGGCGGCCCACCCGCTGCCGGACGCCGAGGTGATCGTCGCCGCGGTCGGCGACTGGGCCGTGGAGACGGCCGGGGGCCACGCCCCGGAGACGGTCGTGCTGCCCCTGCCGGACGGCACCGGTGACGCGGCGGCCCGCGCGGCGGGTGCCGCCCGGGCGTCCGGCCGCTGGCTGCACTTCGTGCACGCCAAGGACGGCCTGCCCGCCGGCGCCCCCCGGCTGATCGCCGAGCGGACCGCGGAACTGGACGCCGCGGCGGACGCCGCGTGCAAGGCCGGGGCGGACACCTCGGCCGGAGCCGCCCGGGACGCCGCGGTCGACGTCCTGCTCGTGGACCACGTCACCACCACCTGGCGGACCGCCGGCACCCCGTCCCGCGACGGCCGTCTCCTCGCCGGGGCCGGCCGCGCCGCCCTGGCCCTGGACGACGCGGCCCACCTGCTGCGCCTCGCCCCGCTGCTCGGCACCCGCGTGCTGCGCGCCGCGTTCTGGCGGGCGCACCGGGAGCTGCTCGCCACCGACGACGAGGCGTACGCCGCCCACGCCGTCCTGCTGCACGCCCGCCGGGTGGCCTGCCTGAACCAGGTCGCCTACGAGGACCGCAGGCTGCGCCCCGAGAGCCTGCCGCCCCCGACCGCCGAGGACCGGTTCGCGCTCGTCGGCCGCTACGAGTCCCTGCTCGCCCTCGCCCGGGACCGCCGGGCCGCCCGCACGGTCCTGTACGGCCTGATGGTCCGCGACCTGCTGCGCACCTTCGCCCGCGAGGACCTGCCCGACCCGGTGGCCCGGGAGTTCTTCCGCCGGGCCTCCCTCGCGGCGGTCCGCTGGCGCCCCGAGGACCACCGGCGACCGGCCGGCCTCGAAGGCGTCCGCCACGCCCTGCTCGAAGAGGGCGCCTACACCAGGTACCGCGCCCTCCAGGCCGCCAACCGCACCCGCCGCGCGGCCAGGAAGGCCGTACGGGCCCGCAGGCGCCGGCTGAGCGCGAAGGTCCGCGGCCACCGGTACCGCAGGGCGCTGGAGCGTCCCCTCGACCCCCACCTGGCGGTGTTCACCTCCTACTGGGACCGCGGGGTGTCCTGCAACCCGGCCGCGATCGCGGCGAAGCTCGCCGAACTCGCCCCGCACATCCGCCGGGTGTGGGTGGTGAGCAAGGAGAACGCCGCCCTGCTGCCGCCCGGCACGGACCACGTGGTCCCCGGCACCCGCCGCTACTGGGAGACGCTGGCCACCGCCACGTACCTCACCAACAACGTCAACTTCCCCAACGCGGTGGTCAAGCGCCCCGGCGCGATCCACCTGCAGACCCACCACGGCACCCCGCTCAAGCGCATGGGCCTGGACCAGATGGACCACCCGGCCGCCGCCAAGGGCCTCGACTTCGCCGCGCTGCTCGCCCGCGTCGACAAGTGGGACTACAGCGTCAGCGCCAACAGCCACTCCACCCGGATGTGGGAGCGCGCCTACCCGGCCCGCTACACCTCCCTGGACCACGGCTACCCGCGCAACGACGTCTTCCACACCGCCACCGCGGCCGACGTCCGCGCGGCCCGTGCGCGCCTCGGCATCGCCCCCGGCGCCACCGCCGTCCTGTACGCCCCCACCCACCGCGACTACGAGGCCGGCTTCACCCCCCGCCTCGACCTCGCCGCCCTCGTCGACCGCCTCGGCGAGGGCACCGTGCTGCTGGTGCGCGCCCACTACTTCCACGGCGCCGCCTCCCCGCCGGCCGGCCTGCGCCGCACCGGCCGGATCGTCGACGTCTCCTCCTACGACCCCGTCGAGGAGCTGTGCCTGGCCGCCGACGCGCTGGTCACGGACTACTCGTCCATCATGTTCGACTACGCCAACCTCGACCGGCCGGTCGTGGTGTACGCCGACGACTGGGAGACCTACCGCACCACCCGCGGCGTCTACTTCGACCTGATGGCCGAGGCGCCGGGCCGGATCGCCCGCACCCAGGAGGAACTGACCGAGATCCTCACCTCGGGCGCCTGGCGCGACGACACCGCGGCGAAGGCACGGGCCGCCTTCCGGCGCCGGTTCTGCGAGTACGACGACGGCCGCGCCGCCGAACGGGTCGTCCGCCGGGTGTTCCTCGGCGAACCCGAGGAGGCCCTGCCCCCGGTGCTCCCGCTGGAGGAGCGCACGCCCGCCCCGACCCCGCAGGAGGCCACGGCATGACGCTGCCCGACGTGACGGTGACGGTCATCGTCTACAACGACGCCGCCCGCCTGCCCCGGGCGGTCGCCTCCCTGCGCGCCCAGACCCACCCCGGCATCGAGATCGTCATCAGCGACGACCACTCCACCGACGACACGCCCGCCGTGGCGCGGGAGCTGGCCGCCCGGGACCACCGCATCCGCTACCTGCGGCTGCCGCGGAACAGCGGCGGCTGCAGCGCCCCGCGCAACCGGGCCATCGACGTCGCCCGGGCGCCGTACCTGATGTTCCTCGACAGCGACGACGAGCTCCCGCCCCGCGCCGTCGAGGTGCTGCTGGCCGCGCACCGCGCGCGCGAGGTGGACTTCGCCATGGGCGCGGTACGGCGGGTCCGGGTGGACACCGGGCACCGGTCGACGTGGATGCCGCACCTGGTCGCCGAGCACCGCACGCTGGACGGCATCGAGGCGGACCCCCGCCTGCTGTTCGAGCACCTCTCCACCGGCAAGATGTACGCCCGCGCCTTCCTGGACCGCCACGGGCTGCGCTTCCCCGAGGGCATCCACTACGAGGACCAGCTGTTCTCGGCGCAGGCGTACTGCCTGGCCAAGGCGTTCACGATCGTCCCGGACCCGGTGTACGTCTGGTACATCGAGCCGTACGCGCAGGCGACCTCGGCGTCGATCTCCAACCAGCGGCACATGATCTCCAACGTCCGCGACCGCGTCCGGGTGCAGCGCCTGATCGACGACTTCCTGCTGGCCGGCGGGTACACCGGGATCCGCGAGGACAAGGACTACAAGTTCCTCAAGCACGACTTCCGGATGTACGCGGGCGACCTGCCCCACCGCGACGCGGAGTGGCTGGAGTCCTTCGCACAGATCATGAACCCGTACCTGGAGACCCTGGCGGACGGCGCCTTCACCCGGCTGCCCCGCCCGGAGCGGGTGGTCCTCCAGCTGCTGCGCGACGGCCGCCTGTCCGACGTCCGGACGGCCGCGCGCGGCCTGGGGCACGGGGTGGCACCGCGGCAGGTCACGGCGGACGGCACCGGCGCGGTGTACTGGGGCGACGCCGTCCCCGCCACGGACCGGGCCCGCCGCGAGCTGGACGTGTCCGACCTGGAGCTGGACACCCGCCCGTTCCCGAGCGCGCAGTTCCGGCACGAGATCACCGGGCTGGTACCGGGCCGCGGCGCCTCCCTCACCCTCACCGTCCGCACGTACGACCCCGGTCTGCGGCTCCCGGTCGGCCCGCAGCGCGCGAGTCTGCTGCTGGCCCCGGGCCGGCGCCGGATGACGGTGCCCTTCCGGCTGGACCCGGTGCGCCCCGGCGTCTTCGAGGGCCGGGTCCTCCTGGACCTGGCGACGGCCACGCCGCCCGTGCAGGGCTTCGACGGCGTACGCCACCCCGTGCTCCGCCTGTCCCAGCAGGGCCTCGCCCACACCGGCCTGCTGCTGGCCCCGCCGGACTTCCCGCCCCGCACCGCCCGCGTCGCCTACCGCTCCGGCGCGACCCCCCACGAGGTCACCGTCGAGCCGGAGGGGCGCAACCCCGGCCGCCTGCAGGTCCGCTGGCGCCCGGTGGGCGCGACGGCCCACGTGATCCGCCCGCTGGTCCGGTGCGTGGCCCGCCCCCGCGTGCGGAGCGCCGCACGGCTGGTGGCGAGCGCGCTGCGCTAGCCCCGGCCGCCGCGGCTGCGGCCACCCCCTGCCGCGGCCGGGCGGGGCCGACCGCGCCGCGCCCCGCCCCCGGCGGGGCGCGGCGGCCGCACGCGGCGCGGTCGCCGTGGGCCTCAGGGCACCACCCGGTACAGCACCTGTCCCCGCGGCCCCCGGGACACCTCCCGCAGCCACGGCTCGGCGGCTCCCGCCCCGCCCACGACCCACCGCACCCCGTACCGGCGCACCGCCTCCCGCCGCTCCCCCGCCGGCGTGCCCCCCGCGAAGTACCGCCGTACCGCCGCGTTCCGCTCCGCCTCGTCCGGCAGGAACACGTCGGGATAGCCGGGCGCCACGGTGTACGGCCCGTAGGCGGGGATCTGCCGGGACGGGAGGGTCCGGGCCATCACCACGTCCCCGTACCCCACCCAGGGCGTGATCCACCGGTACCCGGCCCACGGCGCCCGGTACTTGGCCGCGACCGCCGCGGGCAGCGCGTGCCGCGCCACCACGTACCCCAGCGCCCCGGCCTGCGTCCACGCCCCCGCCGCCAGTGCCGCGCCCAGCACGCACGCCCACCCCGCCCGCACCGCCCGCCGTCCGGCCGACACCGCCTCCAGCGCGGCCGCGAGCTGCGCCGGGACCAGCGCGGCGGGCAGGGCGCGGCCCCACGCGTAGTGGCCGGTGAGCCCGCCCGCGGCGAACACCAGGGCGCCCAGCGCGAAGAAGAGGACGAGCGGGTCGCGCCGGTCCCGCCGAAGGCGCGGGGCCAGTGCGGCGACCCCGAGCAGGACCAGTCCGAACCGGCCAGCCGGGTGCGCGTACAGCGGCCGGTGGATCGCCTCCAGGCCCGGGCCCGCCGGGAACAGCGCGAAGAAGTCGTAGTACGGCCACAGCCGCAGCAGGACCGCGCCGAGGACCAGGCCGGCGCCGAGCCGCAGGAGCACCGGCCGGCCCGGCCGCGCCGCGATCAGCGTGGCCAGCGCGCCGAGGCTGGCCACGACCCCGGAGAACTGGTGGCACAGCAGGACCAGCGCCCAGAGCGCCCCCAGCCCGAGCCAGGCGCCCCAGTCGGTCCCGCCGCCGAGCGCCCGGGTGAGCCACGCCCAGAGGTGGAAGGACAGGCCGAGGGCGAGCACGCTCGGGTACGACACGGTCAGCGCGAGGGAGTTGAGGCCGAGGAAGCCGCTCCAGTTGAACGGCAGCGGCCCCCACAGCAGGAGCAGGCACAGGAACGCCAGGGCGGGCGCGGCCCGGTGCGCGCTGAGCGTGCGCACGTACCGCCACACCCCGGTGACCAGCGCCCCCAGGCCCGCGAGCGCGCCGATGCGCAGCACGACGAACACCGGCAGGCCGGTGAGCCTGGCCAGGCAGCCGAGCAGCAGCGTCCACGGCGAGTAGTAAGGGCTCGGCGTGTCGGCGTCGACCAGCGGGTTGCCGGGGTGCAGCAGGCTGTGCCGCAGCCGCTGCACGGTCGCCGCGTGCATGCCGAGGTCACCCGCCCAGGGAAGCCGGACGACCACCAGGAGCAGCAGCACCAGGACGAGCGCGGCGGCGGCCTGGGGCAGCGTCCGGCCGGCGCGCGCGGCCCCGGGCGGCGCGGCGCGCATGCCGCCGGTGCGCCGTCCAGTGCGGCTCGAACGCTCGGAGATTGACGAGGACACCACGGTTCCCTGCACACCGGGGAGCGATCCGAAACACCCCGAAAGGGACGAAAGCGGTAATTCGTCGCGTCTTCGCCCGCACGGATGACGCGGAAGAGGGCGCCCCGGGCCGTGTCGTCCGGCCCGGGGCGCCCCGCACGCCGTCCGGCTACGAGTGCGAACGCAGCAGCGTCCGCATCGTGCGCATCGCCACCGACAGGTTGGCGAGGTCGAAGGAGTCCGAACTGCGGATCTCCTCCAGGGTGGCGCGCGCCCGGCCCAGGATCGCCGCGTTCTTCCGCTCCCAGGCCTCGAAGCGCTGCCCGGGCGTCGACGTGCCGTCGCCGGCCGCGAGGACGTCCGCGGTGAGCGCCGCGTGGGCCGCGTACAGGTCCTCGCGGATGGAGGCGCGGGCCATGGACTGCCAGCGGTCGGCGCGGGGCAGCTCGATGATGCGGTCCATCAGCTGGCTGATGCCGAGCCGGTCGGCGAGGTCGTAGTACACCTCGGCGACGTCCAGGGGCTCCTTGCCCGTGCGGTCGGCCACCGAGACGATGTCGAGCGCCGGGAAGGCGGAGGAGAACCCTGCCACCCGCGTGGCCAGCTCGTCCGGGACACCGGCCGCGGACAGCTCGTCGTACACGTGCTGGTACCAGTCCAGGTCCGCGCCGCGCAGCAGCTTCGGCAGCTGCTGCCACACCTGCTCGACCCGCTCGGCGAAGAAGTCGACCGTCTCGGCGAGCTGCAGCGGCTGCGGCCGGTTGTTCAGCAGCCAGCGCGTGCCGCGCTCCACCAGCCGGCGCGAGTGCAGGCGGATCCGGGTCTGGACGGCCGCCTCGACCTTGTTGTCGAGCGCCTCGACCGCGTCCCACAGCGGCGCCGAGCAGAAGATCGCGCGGGCCGCGGTCTGGGCGCGGACGATCTCCTCCAGGGAGGCGCCCGTCTCCTCGCGCAGGCGGTGCAGGTACGTCGTACCGCCCGTGTTGACCGTGTCGTTGACCAGCACGGTCGTGGTGATCTCGCGGCGCAGCGGGTGACCGCCGATGGCGTCGGCGAACCGCTCGCGCAGCGCCGTCGGGAAGTAGGCGTGCAGCAGGGTGCGCAGGTACGGGTCGTCGGGCAGCGAGGTGTGCAGCAGCTCCTCGGCGACCGTGATCTTCGTGTACGCCAGCAGCACGGCCGTCTCCGGGCCGGTCAGGCCCTGGCCCTGGCTGAGCCGCTCGCGGATCTGGCGGTCGGTGGGCAGGAACTCCAGCGTCCGGTCCAGGTGGCCCTCGCGGACCATGTGGCGGATGAACCGTTGCTGCGCGTGCAACATGTCCTTGGACTGGGCGAGGGCGTTGGCGAGCGCCGTGTTCTGCGCGTAGTTGTTGCGCAGGACGAGGTGGCCGACCTCGTCGGTCATCTCGGCGAGCAGCTTGTTGCGCTGCTTGACGGTCATGTCGCCGTCCGCGACCAGTCCGTTCAGCAGGATCTTGATGTTCACCTCGTGGTCGGAGGTGTCCACCCCGGCGCTGTTGTCGATCGCGTCGGTGTTGATCCGGCCGCCCTGGCGCGCGAACTCGATGCGGCCGAGCTGGGTCAGGCCCAGGTTGCCGCCCTCGCCGACGACCTTGACGCGCAGGTCCTGGCCGTCGACGCGGATGGCGTCGTTGGCCTTGTCGCCGACGTCGGCGTTCGACTCCGCCGACGACTTCACGTACGTGCCGATGCCGCCGTTCCACAGCAGGTCCACCGGCGCGTGCAGGATCGCCTTCATCAGGTCGGCCGGGGTCATCTTGGAGATCTTCTCCTCGATGCCCAGGGCCTCCCGGATGTGCGCGTTGAGCTGGATCGCCTTGGCGGTGCGCGGGAAGACGCCGCCGCCCGCCGACAGCAGCCCGGTGTCGTAGTCGGCCCAGCTGGAGCGGGGCAGCTCGAACAGGCGGCGGCGCTCGGCGTAGGAGGCGGCCGCGTCCGGGTTCGGATCGATGAAGATGTGCCGGTGGTCGAAGGCGGCGACCAGCCGGATGTGCTCGGACAGCAGCATGCCGTTGCCGAACACGTCACCGGACATGTCACCGATGCCGACGACCGTGAAGTCCTCCGACTGCGTGTCCACGCCCAGCTCGCGGAAGTGCCGCTTCACGGACTCCCAGGCGCCGCGCGCGGTGATGCCCATGCCCTTGTGGTCGTAGCCCGCGCTGCCGCCGGAGGCGAAGGCGTCCCCGAGCCAGAAGTCGTACGACCGGGCGACCTCGTTGGCGATGTCGGAGAACGTCGCCGTGCCCTTGTCGGCGGCGACCACCAGGTAGGTGTCGTCCCCGTCGTGCCGCACCACGTCCCGCGGCGGCACGACCTCGCCGGCGACCATGTTGTCCGTGATGTCGAGCAGCGCCGAGATGAACGTCCTGTAGCTGGCGATGCCCTCGGCCAGCCACGCGTCCCGGTCGGCGGCCGGGTCGGGCAGCTGCTTGGCGACGAAGCCGCCCTTGGCGCCGACCGGCACGATGACGGTGTTCTTCACCATCTGCGCCTTGACCAGGCCGAGGATCTCGGTGCGGAAGTCCTCGCGCCGGTCGGACCAGCGCAGACCTCCGCGCGCGACCTTGCCGAAGCGCAGGTGCACGCCCTCGACGCGCGGCGAGTACACCCAGATCTCGTACGCCGGGCGCGGCGCGGGCAGGTCCGGGATGGCCCGCGGGTCGAACTTCATCGACACGTAGTCGTGCGGCGGGCCGCCCGGCGACTTCTGGAAGAAGTTCGTGCGCAGGGTCGCCTTGATGACGGTCAGGAAGGAGCGCAGGATGCGGTCCTCGTCGAGGCTCGCCACCTGCTCCAGGGCCGCGTCGACCTCTTCGAGCAGGGCGTCCACGATCTCCAGCCCGGCCTTCTGCCGGTCCGGCGACATCCGCGCCTCGAACAGCGAGACCAGCAGCCGGGTGGTGTGGACGTTGTTGCGGAGGGTGTCCTCCATGTAGTCCTGGCTGAAGGTGGAGCCGGCCTGCCGCAGGTACTTGGCGTACGCGCGCAGCACCATCGCCTGGCGCCAGGTCAGCCCGGCGCTCAGCACGAGGGCGTTGAAGCCGTCGTTCTCCGCCCTGCCGGTCCAGGTCGCCGCGAACGCCTCCTGGAACCGCTCGCGGGCGTCGTCGCCGAGGTAGTCGCCGCTGCCGCCGACCGCCTTGGGCATGTGCAGCCCGAAGTCGTAGATCCACGCCGTCGTGCGGTCCGCGCAGCGCAGCTCGTACGGCCGCTCGTCGGTGACCTCGACGCCGAGGCGGCTGAGCACCGGCAGCACCTGGGACAGGGAGACCGAGCCGCCCTTCTGGTAGATCTTGAACCGGCGCTCCCCGGGCGCGGCGCCCACCGGCTCGTACAGGCTCAGCGAGAAGGTCTTGTCCTCGCCGAGCTGCTCCAGGTGGACCAGGTCCGCCACGGCGGCGCGCGGGGTGTGGTCGGCCTTGTAGCCCTCGGGGAAGGCGTTGTGGTAGTGGCGCAGGACCTCCGCCGCGCGCTCCTCGCCGCACTCGGCGGTCAGCGCCTCGGCGAACGCGTCGGCCCAGGAACGGGCGGCCTCGACCAGGCGGGCCTCGATGCGCTCCTTGTCGGCGTCGGACAGCTGGGGCAGCTCGGTGCCCTGCGGGACGCGGACGACGAAGTGCAGCCGGGACAGGATCGACTCGGTGTTCCAGGCGGTGAAGTCGACGCTGGTGCCGCCCAGTTCCTCCTTGAGGATGTCGATGATCCGCAGCCGGACGCCGGTGGTGTAGCGGTCGCGCGGGAGGTAGACGAGGGCCGAGTAGTAGCGGCCGTACTCGTCCTGGCGCAGGTAGAGGCGCAGCCGGCGCCGCTCCTGGAGGTACAGCACGGACGTGGCGATGGCCTGCAGCTCGGCAACCGGGGTCTGGAACAGCTCGTCGCGGGGGTAGGTCTCCAGGATCTGGAGCAGGTCGCGGCCGTCGTGGCTGTTGGGCGAGAACCCGGCGAGGTCCAGGACCTCCTCGACCTTGCGGCGGATGACCGGTACACGCCGCACGGACTCGGTGTAGGCAGCCGAGGAGAACAGGCCGAGGAAGCGGCGCTCGCCGACGACGTTGCCGTCCGCGTCGAATTTCTTGACGCCGATGTAGTCCAGGTACGACGGCCGGTGCACGGTGGCCCGGCTGTTGGCCTTGGTCAGCACGAGCAGCTTGTGCTCGCGGGCCTTGGCGCGGGCGTCGGCGGGCAGCCGCCCGAAGGACGGGCTGACCGGGTGCTGCTCGTCCTCGGTGTGGTGCGGGTCGGAGCGCAGTATGCCCAGTCCGGTGCCGGGCACGGCGGCCAGGCAGTCGTCGCCGCGCAGCTGGTACTCGCGGTAGCCGAGGAAGGTGAAGTGGTCGTCGGCCAGCCAGCGCAGCAGCTCGCGGGCCTCCTCGGCCTCGGGCCCTGCCAGGTCGCCGGGGGCGGGCTCGTCCTTCAGGCCGTCGGCCATCCGGATCGCCGTGTCCCGCATCTTCTCCCAGTCCTCGACGGCCTCACGGACGTCGGAGAGCACGCGCAGCAGGTCGGCGGAGATCTGCTTGAGGTCGGCGCGGTCCGTCTCCCGGTCGATCTCGACGTGGATCCAGGACTCGACGTGCGCGTCGTGCGGGAGGTCGTCGGTGACCGGGGTGGGCAGCACCTCGATCAGCTTGCCGGTGAGGTCGCGCCGGACGACGAACTGCGGGTGGATGACGACGTGGATCCCGCGCCCCTGCCGGGTCAGCTCATTGGTGACCGAGTCGACGAGGAAGGGCATGTCGTCGGTGACGACCTCCACGACGCTGTGGCTGCACGTCCACCCGTTCTCCTCCACGGTCGGGGTGTGGACCCGCACGCTGGCCGTGCCCTGCGGGCGGCTCTCGGCCAGCCGGTGGTGCGAGACCGCGGCGCCGAAGACGTCGACCGGATCGCGGTCGGCGAGGTCCTCCGGTGCGGTGTGCAGGTAGTAGCGCTGGAGGAACGTGCGCACGGATTCGCCGCCGGGGGTGCCGGCCGTGCCCTCGCCGGTCTTCCCGGTCGGTAGGTGCCCCCCGACCGGGCTGTTCTCAGCAACCCGGGCGGCCCGCTCGAGCAGCTCGGCCTTGGCTTCGTCCAGCTTGGTCTGCATTGTCCTCTGGCTCCTGTCGCGCGCCGTTGCGTGACGTAGAAGGAAGTACGGTCTCTTCCCCTCCGGCGACACGCCACGGCCCGGGGTATCCGGTCCGGTCCGACGCTATGCCGTGAGGCGAGATGAACGGGGGGTATTCGGCCATAGTCGACACGCCCGAAGGACAGGACGCTGCTTCCCGCACCGTCGTGTCCCGGATCGTCCTCGGCGTCCTGGGGGCCCCTGAGGCCCCGACCCACCCGCGAAGACCAGCGACCGCCGCCCGGTCACGAAGGTGTTCCGTGCTCACCGGGCGCGGGGCGGAGGCAACAGCGCCCCCGCGGGACATCGCGCTGATCACGCCACAAGGCTATCGCTCCTCACCCCGGACCCGTCATGTGCCGTATGTGTACAAAATCGGGGGCCGAACTTTGACGTTCTGCACAGAAGCGGAGGCTGTACGGAAGCGGGGAGGGGCGGGAGCCGCATCCGGCGGGCCGACCGGGCGCGGCGCGGGTGGGCACGGGCCGGCCGGGACCGGTTCCTACGCCGCCAGCCGCTGCGCCTCGGCCACGGCCTCGGCCAGCGTGTCCACCACCGGCACCCCGGCCTCCTCGAGGCTGGCCCGGCTGTGCGACCCCCCGGTGTACAGCACGGCCCTCGCCCCGACGTGCTCCGCGGCGACCGCGTCGTCCGCGGCGTCCCCGATCACCACGGTGCGCGCGGGCTCCGCCGCCCCGGCGAGCGCCTCCAGGTGCCGCACCATGTGCTCCGCCTTGCTGCCGCCGGACGGCCCCGTACGCCCGTCGACGCGTGTGAAGTGCGCCTCGATCCCGAACCGGCGCACCAGCGGCACCAGGTCCTCGTGCCCGTACATGCTCAGCAGCGACTGGCTGTGTCCCGCCGACCGCCAGCCGGCGAGCAGGTCGGCCGCTCCCTCGGTCAGCCCGCAGCGCGCCCGCTGCCGGGTGTAGTACCGGTGGAAGACCCCGTCCATCAGCTCCCACTCGGCGTCCGTGGGCAGCCGGCCGAGCAGCCGCTCGTAGAACTTCGGCACCGGCACGCAGTACAGCGCCCGGTACTCCTCCAGCGTGATCGGGGCCAGCCCCAGCTCGGCGAAGGCCGCGTTCGTCGCCCCGATGATCGCGTCATTGTCGTGGAACAACGTCCCGTTCCAGTCCCAGACGATGTGCGCGCTTGCGTGCTTCCCCATGCCAGAACGGTACCCGCCGCCACCGACAGTCACGGCGCGGAAGCCGGAACGGGCCGGCCGGGGCAGGGCTGCCGGGTCCTTCGGTCCCCGGCGCCCGCGCCCTCAGACGCGGCTCACCAGGTGGAGGACCTCCTGCGTGGCGTACCACAGCAGTTCGTGGTCCTCCGCCCCGTCCACGACGAACTGCGCGTCGTCGTCCCCGCCGTCGGCCGCCTCCAGCGCCCGCGCCGCCGCGGCGACGTCCTCCTCCGCGTCGTCGGCGTCCACGTGCACCGCCGCCGCCTTCGCGAGCCGCACCGTACCGGCCACCGTGACCTCGCCGAGCGCGGCCGGGTCGAGCCCGCGGCCGGGGTCCGCCGCGGCGGTGCCCTCGGGCACGTCGACGGCGACCACGACCCGGCGCCGCGGCGCGCCGGGGTCGGCCGCCAGCAACCGCAGGGAGGCGAGCGCGGCCCGGCCGAGTGCCGCGTACTCCAGTTCCTCGGTGTCGTCGGAGAGGTACCACTCGCGCAGCGCGGGCGTGACCGCGTAGGCGGTGAACGGGCCGGTCCCCAGCTCACCCGTCCTGTGCGCCGCGGCGAGACCGGGGAGGGTCAGGGGGACGTAGACGCGCATGGCTGGCCGCTCTTTCCTGGTCGCTCGGCTCCGCTGGTACCCCGGGGAGGGCGGCTGGCGCGCGCCCCGAAGGGCCTTCAGGATACGTGCGGCCGTCCCCTTTCGGGTCCCCGCCCGCACCCCCGGCGACGTCCACCCCGTGCCTCGCACCTCACCCGGCGCGCCCGCTCAACCACGGGGTTTCCGCACCCGGCGGTCACTCGGATAGGTGAACTCCACGGGTCCTGCGGCGCCCGGTCCGCTTCCTTGCCACCGCGTCCCCCACCCCGTACAAGATCCCCACAGCGAGTTACCGCCCGGTACGTCCTGCCCACCGAAACGGGGACCCCGTGAACAAGGTCATGAGCCGCACCCCCCAGCCCCGCCCGCGCCACCGTCCCCCGACCCGCCGCGACCCCCGCCGCCCCGGCGGCGCCCCGCCCCGCACGCCGATCGGGGACAGGGCGGCCCCCACCGCCTCCCCGGCCACCGGCCGCGGCCCGGGGGCCTCTTCGCCCGCGACGCCCGAAGGCGCGGGAAGGCTCCCCGCGGCGCCGCCCCCGGCCGCTCCCCGCCCTCGCCCCACCGACCTCTTCGCCGACCGCCTCGTGGCCGTCCTGAGCGGTCAGCGCCCCGTCCACTGGATGCTCCGGCACACCGCCGGCCGCGCCTACGACGACCTCGCCCGCCTCGCCGAGCACGGCCCCCTGCGCGCCCCCGGCACCCGCCCCCTGGTCCGCGACATCGGTTACTACGTCCCCCGCACCGGGGCGCTGGAGGTCTTCGCCCGCGTCGCCGTGGGCGATCGGCTGCGCGCCCTCGCCTTCCGCCTGGAACAGGGCCACGACCTGCGCTGGCGCTGCGTGGCGGTGGAAACGGACGCCCCGGGCCCGCCCGGCGGACCGGCGTAGCCACGGGCGGCCCACCCGCCGTCCGGCCCCACGCGCAGGGGCCGGGTCCCCCTCGGGGGGGACCCGGCCCCTGCCAGTGGTTCCAGCGCCGCGGGCTACTTCTTGCGGCGCCGCCCGCCCTTGGCCTGGCGGCGCCGCTCGGCCCGGGTGAGCCCGTCGGACTCGGACCGCACGCCGTCCTCGTCCTCCAGGTCGCGCTCGACGATGCCGCCCTCGCCGTCCACGGTCGGCGCGGAGAAGTGCAGGTCGCGCCGCTGCGGCACGTCCAGCCCCTTGGCCCGGATCTCCGGACGCGCGCCCGCCTGCGCCGGCACGGTGTCCTGGACGCCCTCCGCCACCGGCTGGGCGTCCTCGACCGGCACCTCCTCGACCTGCTGCTCGACCTGGACCTCCAGGTTGAACAGGTAGCCGACGGACTCCTCCTTGATGCCCTCCATCATCGCGGTGAACATGTCGAAGCCCTCCCGCTGGTACTCGACCAGCGGGTCCTTCTGCGCCATCGCGCGCAGGCCGATGCCCTCCTGGAGGTAGTCCATCTCGTAGAGGTGCTCGCGCCACTTGCGGTCCAGGACCGACAGCACGACCCGGCGCTCCAGCTCCCGCATGATCTCGGAGCCGAGCTGCGCCTCACGGGCCGCGTACTGCTCGTGGATGTCGTCCTTGATGGACTCGGAGATGAACTCGGCGGTCAGACCGGCCCGGTCACCGGCCGCCTCCTCCAGCTCCTCGATGGTGACCCGCACCGGGTAGAGCTGCCTGAAGGCGCCCCACAGCCGGTCCAGGTCCCAGTCCTCGGGGAAGCCCTCGGCGGTCTCGGCGGCGATGTAGGCGTCGATGGTGTCGTCCATGAAGTGCTGGATCTGCTCCTGCAGGTCCTCGCCCTCCAGGACGCGCCGGCGCTCGCCGTAGATGACCTCGCGCTGCCGGTTGAGCACCTCGTCGTACTTCAGGACGTTCTTGCGGGTCTCGAAGTTCTGCGTCTCGACCTGGGCCTGGGCGGAGGCGATGGCGCGGGTGACCATCTTGTTCTCGATCGGCACGTCGTCGGGCACGTTCGCCATCGACATCACGCGCTCGACCATCTGGGCCTTGAACAGGCGCATCAGGTCGTCGCCCAGGGAGAGGTAGAAACGGGACTCGCCGGGGTCGCCCTGACGGCCGGAACGGCCGCGCAGCTGGTTGTCGATGCGCCGCGACTCGTGCCGTTCGGTGCCGAGGACGTAGAGGCCGCCGAGCGCCTCGACCTCCTCCTTCTCCGCCTTGACGGCCTGCTCGGCCTTCTCCAGGGCGGCGGGCAGGGCCGCGGCCCACTCCTCGATGTGCTCCTCGGGGTCGAGGCCGCGCTGGCGCAGCTCCGCCTCGGCGAGGTCCTCGGGGTTGCCGCCGAGCTTGATGTCCGTACCGCGGCCGGCCATGTTGGTGGCCACCGTCACGGCGCCCCTGCGGCCGGCCTGGGCGACGATCGACGCCTCGCGCTCGTGCTGCTTGGCGTTCAGCACCTCGTGCTGGATGCCGCGCTTGCTGAGCTGCTGGGAGAGGTACTCCGACTTCTCGACGGACGTGGTGCCGACGAGGATCGGCTGGCCCTTCTCGTGCTTCTCGGCGATGTCGTCCACGACCGCCTCGAACTTGGCCACCTCGGTGCGGTAGATGAGGTCCGACTGGTCCTTGCGGACCATCGGCCTGTTGGTCGGGATCGGGACCACGCCGAGCTTGTAGATCTGGTGGAACTCGGCGGCCTCGGTCATCGCCGTACCGGTCATGCCGGAGAGCTTCTTGTAGAGGCGGAAGAAGTTCTGCAGGGTGATCGTGGCGAGCGTCTGGTTCTCGTCCTTGATGTCCACCCCTTCCTTCGCCTCGATCGCCTGGTGCATGCCCTCGTTGTAGCGGCGGCCGGCGAGGATACGGCCGGTGTGCTCGTCGACGATCATGACTTCGCCGTCGATGACGACGTAGTCCTTGTCCTTCTTGAACAGTTCCTTGGCCTTGATGGCGTTGTTCAGGTAGCCCACGAGGGGGGTGTTCACCGACTCGTAGAGGTTGTCGATGCCCAGCCAGTCCTCGACCTTGGAGACACCGGACTCGTGGATGGCGACCGTGCGCTTCTTCTCGTCGACGTCGTAGTCGCCGGTCTCCTCGACGCCCTTGAGCGGATTGCCGGCCTCGCCGCGCTTGAGGCGCGTGACCAGCTTGGCGAAGTCGCCGTACCACTTGGTGGCCTGGTCGGCCGGGCCGGAGATGATCAGCGGCGTACGGGCCTCGTCGATGAGGATGGAGTCGACCTCGTCCACGATGGCGAAGTTGTGGCCGCGCTGCACCAGCTCGTCCTGCGACCACGCCATGTTGTCGCGCAGGTAGTCGAAGCCGAACTCGTTGTTCGTGCCGTAGGTGATGTCGCACGCGTACTGCTCGCGGCGCTGGGCCGGCGTCATGTTGGCGAGGATGCAGCCGACGTTCAGACCCAGGAACTTGTGGACGCGGCCCATCATCTCGGAGTCGCGCTCGGCCAGGTAGTCGTTGACCGTGATGAGGTGGACGCCGTCTCCGGACAGGGCGTTCAGGTACGCGGGCAGCGTGCCGACGAGGGTCTTGCCCTCACCGGTCTTCATCTCGGCCACGTAACCGAGGTGGAGGGCGGCGCCCCCCATCAGCTGCACGTCGTAGTGGCGCTGGCCGAGGACGCGCTTGGCGGCCTCGCGGACGGTGGCGAAGGCCTCGGGCAGCAGGTCGTCCAGGCTCTCACCGTCGGCGTAGCGCTGCTTGTACTCGTCGGTGAGGGCCCGCAGCTCGGCGTCGGAGAGGTCGACGAAGTCCTCTTCGATGGAGTTGACCTGGTCCGCGATGCGGTGCAGCTTGCGCAGGATCTTGCCTTCGCCTGCACGCATGATCTTCGAGAGGACGGACACGGGGGCTGGTCTCCTTGCCGGTCGGGCCTGGCACGGTCGGTTTTCCTTGTGACGTACTGAGCAACGGCCATCGTATGCGAGGACCCGGCTGCCCCGGGAGGCCTGGCGTCACGGCGGCTGCCGCACCCGGGACAACGGGCGGGTCACGGAGATAGTGCCGCACCGGCGGGAGGAATTGCGCTAACCGTGATCGTCGGGTCACCCACGGTGAATCCGGTTGGCGTCGCGCGGGCCGCGCGAACAGAATCGGCCGATGGAACCCGTCACGCTCACCACCGACCGCCTCGTGCTGCGCACCGTCGGCCCGGACGACACCGGGGCGGTGTACGCCGCCGCGCAGGACCCGGACATCCAGCGCTGGACCACGGTCCCCTCGCCCTACCTGCCCGAGCACGCCGCGGGCTTCACCGGGCAGACGGTCCCGGAGGGCTGGGCGCAGGGTTCGATGTTCACCTTCGGCGTCTTCCTCACCGGCGGGCAGCTCGCCGGCATGCTCGGCCTGACGATGCGCGCGCTGGGCGTGGCGGAGGTCGGTTTCTGGGCCGCGCGGGAACACCGCGGCCGCGGCCACATCACCGAGGCCGTCCTGGCCGCCTGCCGGTGGATCTTCACGGAGGTCGCCGTCGACCGCGTCGAATGGCGCGCCGAGGTGGGCAACCGCGCCTCCCGCGCGGTCGCGGAGCGCGCCGGCTTCACCGTCGAGGGCACCTTGCGCTCGGCCGTGAACAACAAGGGCGTGCGCCGGGACTGCTGGGTCGGCTCCCTGCTGCCGTCGGACCTGGGCCTGCCGTCGACGGCACCGTACCTGCCCGCGCGGACCTGACCCGGTCCGGAACGCGCCCCGGGCCGCTGCACACTGTCGGTGCCACCGCCTATCGTCCGACTCATGACGACCCTTCCGCGCCCCGACCTCACCCTCACCGCGGACGACGCCCGCCGTATCGCCCTGCGGGCCCAGGGCTTCCTCGGCGCGCCCGACCGGCGGGCGGGTGTCCGCGGGGTGCTCCGCCACCTCGGCGCGGTCCAGCTGGACACGATCTCGGTGCTGGCCCGCTCGCACGAACTCGTGCCCTACGCCCGCCTGGGCGCGGTCGGCCGCAAGACGGTCGAGGCCGCGTACTGGGGCGGCACGCACGCCTTCGAGTACTGGTCGCACGCCGCGTGCATCCTCCCGATCGAGGAGTGGCCCCACTTCGCCTTCCGCCGCCGCGCCTACCGCGGCCGCCCGCACTGGAACCACGAGCTGCCCGACGGCGCCTACGAGCAGGTCATCAAGCAACTGCGCGTCGAAGGCCCGCTGACGGCGACGGAACTGGGCGGCGCGAAGAAGACGAACGACTGGTGGGACTGGTCCGGCACCAAGGTCGCCGTGGAACGCGCGCTGATGTACGGCGAGGTGGTGTGCGTCGAGCGCCGCGGCTGGAAGCGGGTGTACGACCTCGCCGAGCGCGCCGTCCCGGAGGCACTGCTGCACGACGACCTGGACGACGCCGAGTGCCTGCGCCGCCTGGTCCGGCTGGCCGGCGAGTCCCTCGGCGTCGGTACGCGCGCGGACATCGCCGACTACCACCGGCTCAAGGGCGAGCAGGTCGACGCGGTGATCGCCGACTCCGGTCTGGTACCGGTCGAGGTCGAGGGCTGGGGCAGGCCGGCCTGGGCGGACCCGGCGGCCCTGGCGACGCCCCCGCGCGGCCGTCACCGCACCGCGCTGCTGTCCCCGTTCGACTCGCTGGTCTGGGAACGCGCGCGCACGGAGCGGATCTTCGGCTTCACCCACCGCCTGGAGGCCTACGTCCCCAAGCCGAAGCGGGTGTACGGCTACTTCGCCATGCCGGTGCTGTCCGGCGGCCGTCTGGTCGGCCGCGTCGACCCGGCCCGCGAGGGACGCACGCTGGTCGGCAGACAGGTCACCCTGGACGGCCCGAAGGCGGTGCCGGCGGTCGCCCGGGCCCTGGTCGAGGCGGCGAGCTGGGTGGACTGCACGGACGTGCGCGTGGAACGCGTGGACGCTCCCGAACTGCGCGCCCCCCTCACCGCGGAACTCGGCCGCCTCCTGGGCTAGGGGCTAGCGGATCTCAAGGATCTTCTCGCGCATCGCGTAGACCACCGCCTCCATCCTGGAGTGCAGTTGGAGCTTCTCCAGGATGTTGCGGACGTGGTTCTTCACGGTGTTCTCGGAGATGAACAGTTCCTTGGCGATGTCCCGGTTGTTCATGCCCGTGGCGACGAGCTTGAGGACCTCCAGCTCACGGTTGGTCAGCCGCGGCGCCGGCACCAGCCGGCGTTCGTCGGTGCGCTGGATCATCGACTTGAACTCGGTGAGCAGCTTGGACGCCATGGACGGGCTGATCTGCGACTGCCCGTCGGCCACCGCGCGGATGGCGGTGGCCACCTCGTCGGTGGAGATCTCCTTGAGGAGGTAGCCGGTCGCGCCCGCCTTGATCGCCTCGTAGAGGTCGGCTTCCTCGTCGCTTATCGTCAGCATGATGATCTTGGCGCTGGGCGCGACCTCCTTGATGGAGGTGCAGGCCTCGATCCCGCCGCGCTTGGGCATCCGCACGTCCATCAGCACGATGTCGGGCAGCAGGTCGGCGGCCTTGTCGACGGCCTCGGCGCCGTCGCCCGCCTCGCCCACGACCTGGATGTCCTCCTCGGCCGCGAGCACGATCTCCAGTCCGCGTCGGAAGAGGGCGTGGTCGTCGACGACCAGGACCCTGATCGGCTCCTTGCGTGGAGTGTCCGCGTCGGAATCCCCGCCGGGGACCGCGCCGATGACACCGTCGTCGGCGTCCGCGTCCCGCATCGGTCCGAAGGTGTCCGCCATCGTTCCTCCCCCTGAAGGCTGTGGCCTGTGGTCCTGTGCCATCGCCAACGCAAGGCAGCGGCCCACCGGTTGGGCCGGTGCGGCCATGATTTCATGCCTGGACGACACCACGGTGACGTGCGAGGCGCGAAGTCGTCGCACGCCGGTGCCCCTGGGGGCGCACACGCGCTCCAGGGGCACCGGTTCGGCCTCGGCCGGGCGGGATCAGCCGCCCAGCGTGTCCCCGGCCGCGGGGGGCTGCGCCTCGGTGACCATCGGATCGGTGCTGAGGTGGATGACGCCGTAGTCGTAGGCGTGCCGCCGGTAGACGACGCTCGGTTCCTTGGTCTCGGCGTCGACGAACAGGTAGAAGTCGTGGCCGACCAGTTCCATCTCGTAGAGCGCCTGGTCGAGGCTCATCGGGGAGGCGACGTGGGTCTTCTCACGGACGACGAGGGGGCCTTCGCCCTTGACCTCCAGCGAGCCGATCTTCTTGACCGGCACTGCGTCCGTCTCCTCGTCGTGGACGGGCAGGCCATCGCCGTTGAGCGTCACCGCGTCCGGCACGTGGTCGGCGACCTCGGCTGCGGGGATCCGCTTCGCACCGCGGCGCGAGAAACGCTTGTCGTGCTGCTTGCGCAGCCGGGCGTCCAGTTTCTCCGCGGCCAGGTCGAGTGCCGCGTACGGGTCGCTGGCCGCCGCCTCCGCCCGGATCACCGGACCACGCGAGCGGAGGGTGATCTCCACCCGGTCGCAACGGTCGGCCTGTCGGGGGTTGGGCTCCTTGGACACCTCGACGTCGAGGCTGATCACCTTGCCGTCGAGCTTCTGGATCTTCTCCAGCTTCAGCTTCTCGGCCACGTGCTTGCGGAACCGCTCGGGCACCTCGGTCTTGCGGCCCTTGACGACGATGTCCACGCAGAACTCCGTTCCCGGATCGCTCCGCTCCGTCGGCGGAGCATCTCCTTTTGCACCCGGTTCCGGTGAACCCCGGAACCTCGGACTCGGTGACTTCCACCTCCTCCTCCCCCACGGGCGGGATCTCCACCCCACCGGCGCAGGTGATTACGGAAAGTCCGCGGCGTGGCAATCGGATATGAGGGGTGTGGCCTGCGCCTTTCCTCACAACCGAACATATCTCGCCCGGACGGATGTCGTCACCCTCTACAGCGGCTTACCTCCGTTCAGGTGAATAGACCTGTCACTACCTGCAACGACGCATGCTCACGGCCGGTTCCTGCTTATTTCGAAAGAATCCCGGGGAGCGGCGACCACGGCCGCGAGCAGCGTCCCGCCGAGGGCGTTCGGCATCGCTTTTTCCGGTGCACCGCGCATCCGGTTCCCTCTCTCCGCTCCTGATCCTGTTCGTCTTTTACCCCTACCTTCCCGAGTTGCGGCCTCGTACACGGCCGTTGTCTCCCCGTCTCCTCCCGGTTCCCGGCATCCGGCCGACTCCCGCAGCGCCCGCGCCGCCTCGGCCAGGCTCGCGCCGGTCGTGATCAGGTCGTCGACGAGCACGACCCGGCCCGACGCGAGCAGCCGTGTCCCGCCCTCCACCACCCCCAGCGCGCCCGCGAGGTTCTCCAGGCGCCCTCTGGCGTCGAGCCGCGCCTGGTCCGCCACCGCCCGGCGCTGCCGCAGCACGGCGGCCACCCGGGCCGGCGTCCCGGTGCGGCGCAGCTCCCCGGCCGCCGCGAGCGCCATCCGCCGCACCGGATCGTGCCCGCGCGCCCGCACCGCCCAGCGGGCGGACGGCACCGGCACGAGCAGTACGGCCCCGGTACCCCGCGCTCCGGCCGCCCCGCCCGCGGGCCCCGGCGGCCGGACCGGCACGCCGCCGTGCCCGTCCGTCCCGCCCGCCGCTCCGGCCGCCCCGCCGTGCGCACCGCGCGGCGACTGCGCCGCGAGGCCCGCGCGCACGGCCCCGGCCAGGGCCGTGCCCAGGGCTCCCGCGAGTGCCAGTGCGCCCCGCTCCTTGTGGGCGAGGAGCAGCGCCCGTACCGCATCGGCGTAGGGAGCCGCCGCGTGCACCACCGGCAGGCCGGGCGGCTCGGGCACCGGCCGGATCCGGCGCGGCCCGGCTCCGCCCAGAGCCGCCCGGCACCTCGGGCACAGGAGGGTGCGGGGTGCCCCGCAGCCTTCGCACTCGGCCGGCAGCACCAGGTCGGTGAGGTCCTGCCACCACCTGCGCATGGCCACCACTGTGCCAAGACCGGCAGGGGCGGACCACCCCTGTGGAAAATGGCCTGTGGACGAAGCGGAGCGAGACCTGCTGACCATCACTCGCACGAGTGACGCGGCGCGGTACCGCGCGGCGGCCCCCCTTCGGACCAGTCCCTCAGCCCGGATAGACCGGCGCCGTCCCGTCCTTGTCCACCTTCTGCCACTGCCCCCCGGACGGCAGGCGCACGATCCCGTCCTCCTGGTAGGCGACCAGCGGCACCCGCTCGTCCTCGGACGCGGCGATCGCCTTCACCCCGGTCACGGCCGAGGGGGCCGGGCCGTCCAGCGCGGAGCCGTCGACCTCGACGTAGCGCATCTGGTGCACGCCGCCCTGCTCGCTGCCGACCACGACCAGCCGGCTGTCCCCGGCCCAGGACATGGCGCCGACCTGCTCCAGGTCGGGCGCGGCCGGACGCGGGGCGACGACGGCCGGCTCCTCGCCCGGCTTGTCCCCGTACTCGATCCGGCCGATGAGCAGGGACTGCGTGCCGCCCTTCTGCACGACCAGGGCGATCCGCACCCCGTCGGCGGCCACCCGCACCCCCTGGATGTCTCCGGGCAGATCCGGAACGGCGACCTCCACCGGCTTGCCGGCGCCCTTCCTCAGGACGTACAGCCGCGGACGGCGCGGGTCGCGGTCGGCCACCCACAGGTCGCCGCGGGCGTCCCAGCTCGGCGTGGTCAGCCGCTGGTCCCCGGTCGCCCCCTGGCTGGTGACCAGCGCGTTCCCGAGCGAGCCGCCCGACGCCAGCGAGGCCACGTACAGGGACCTGCCGTCGTCACCGATCCCGGCCACGGTGTGCTCGTCACGCGAGACCGCGACCGACCGCAGCTCCTCGTCGCCGGTGCCCAGCGCGCCCGGCACCGCGGCGGCGCCGGTCCCCGTGCCCCCGCTGGGCAGGCGGACGAGCCGGTGCCTGCCGTCGAGGAAGTACAGGTACTCCGGCCGCTGGGCGGACGCCTCCCAGGCGACGGACTCGGCGCGCTCCTGCGTCAGGCTGCACGACCGGTGCCCGCCGGGCCCCTGCAGCTCGACCGACTCCAGCGTGGGCGTCAGGTTCCGCAACGTGTACAGCAGTTGGGTCGCCATCTCGGCACACTTGACCGGGCCGACCCGCGAGCCCCTGCCGTTCAGCGGCACCGTCAGCCTGTTGCGGTCGTCCGGCGTCAGCCCCGACACGCCCTTCTGCAGGGCCGTACCGGTCGGGAAGCTGGACCTGACCACCGGCCTGAGCCAGTTGGTGGGCCCGTCGAGCAGCGACCGCACCATCTGGGTCATCGCGTCGACCTTGCTGCGCACGAAGACGGGGTCGGCGACGGTCACCGGCTGCCCGGTCGCCTCGGCCCTCGTGCCGGAGGCGAAGTAGTACTTGTTGACGGACGTGTAGTTGCGCTGGAAGTCCGACTTGCCCATGACGACGCCCTCGGGCGGCGCGTCGATGCGCCACTGCCCGCTCTTGGCGCTCTTCGTGAGGTGCACGCTCTCGCGGTAGGACCCCGCGACGGGCGCGTAGGCCTGCTGCGCGTCGACGGCGGCGACCCTGCTGCCCGTCAGGACGAAGGTGTGGCTGTCGTCGTCCTCCCGGCCGCCTTCCGGACGGTCGCCTTCGATGCCCGGCCCGTTGGCCAGGACGGTGGTCGACAGCTGCGGCCGCCAGGCCCGCGCGGCTTCGGGGGTCAGGTACTTGCGAGCCGTGTCGTAGTTCGGGTCGTCGCTGGTCAGCGCCTCCAGGAAGCCCTGCATGATCTCGATGGAGGAGGCGTTCTCGGCAGGCGGCATGGCGAACACGCGCACTCCGGTGTCCTGCCGCGGCGTCGACTCGACGTCCCTCAGGTCCCCGCTGTCGGGCATCGAGGCGCATCCGGCCAGCAGGACCGCTCCGCAGACGGCGTACGCCACCGCGCGCCCCGGCCGGCGCCGGGCGCCCCCCTCGCGGTCAGCGCCCACGTATTGCCTCCCCTGGCTCGTTCGAGTCCCGCGGCCCGGTCGCTTCCGGCCGGTCCGTGTGCGGCTCGGCCACCGGACCGGCCGGACGGTCGTCGGCGTGCCGCGCGCCGCCGGGTCGGGGCACCACGCGCGCCCCGTTGCCGTTGCCGGGCAGCGCGGTGGGGTCGGCGGCGGCCCTGCCCGGCGCGACCGGCGTGCGCGGGGGCAACGCCGGTGCCTGTCCACCGCCCGGCTGCACCGGCACGGTCGCCCGCTTCTCCTCGCTCCCGCGGGGCGCCCCGGCGTCCTCGGGGCCGCGGCTGCGCCGCGAGTCCTTCGGCTCCAGCGGTATCGGCGAGCCCCGCAGCGGTTCGTCCGCGGTCCGCGGCAGCGTCAGCCGGAACTGGGAGCCGCCGCCCGGCTCGCCCCAGGCCTGCAGCCAGCCGCCGTGCAGCCGGGCGTCCTCCAGCGCGATCGACAGCCCCAGGCCGGTGCCGCCGGTGGTGCGCGCGCGTGCCGGGTCGGCCCGCCAGAAGCGGCTGAAGACACGGGTCGCCTCGCCGGGCTTGAGCCCCACGCCGTAGTCGCGCACCGCGACGGCGACCGCGCCGCCCGCGGCGGCGAGCTTGACGACGACGTCCTTGCCCTCGCCGTGCTCGACGGCGTTGGCGACCAGGTTGCGCAGGACGCGCTCCACGCGCCGCGCGTCGGCCTCGGCGACGACGGGTTGCTGGTCGCCGACCACGCGTATGCGGCTGCCCTTGCGCTCGGCGAGCGGCTCCGCACCGCCCACCACGCGCCGGACGACCTCCCTGAGGTCTATCGGCTCGGCCTCCAGCGCGGCAGCGCCCGCGTCGAAACGGCTGATCTCCAGCAGGTCCGCGAGCAGCGACTCGAACCGGTCGAGCTGGTCGGCGAGCAGCTCGGCCGACCGGGCGGTCACCGGATCGAAGTCCTCGCGGGCCTCGTGGATGACGTCGGCGGCCATCCGCACGGTCGTCAGGGGCGTGCGCAGCTCGTGCGAGACGTCGGAGACGAACCGCCGCTGCATCCGCGACAGGTCCTCCAGCTGCTGGATCTTCAGCTGGAGGTTCTGGGCCATCTTGTTGAAGGCCTCGCCGAGGCGCGCGATGTCGTCCTCGCCGGTGACCTTCATCCGCTCCTGCAGCCGCCCCGCGGACAGCCGCTCTGCGATCCCGGCCGCCATCCGCACCGGCGTGACGACCTGCCGCACCACCAGCCAGGCGATCGCCCCGAGCAGGACCACGACGAACAGGCCGGCGGTCGCCAGCGTGCCCTTGACCAGGCTCAGGGACTTCTCCTCCTGCGTGAGCGGGAAGAGGTAGTACAGCTCGTAGGCGTGGCCGTTGGGGTCGTTGACCTGCTTGCCGATGACCAGCGCCGGCTGGGGCTCCTTGCCGTACTTGTAGACGATGCGGGTGTAGCTCTGGGCGGCGGTCGTGGTCTTGCTGATCCGCTCGCGCAGGTCGCCGGGCACGCTGTCGGTCGGGCTGACGTTTCCGGAACCGCGCGGGCTGCGCCCGCCGCCGCTGTCGTCGCCCAGGGGCAGCGTCACCACGTCGAAGGCGCCCGCGCCGCCGCTGGAGAGCGACGCCACGAGGTCGCTCATCCACTGGATGACGTTCTGCGACTGCCGTCCGTCGGCGGTGGCGGTGCCGTCCGCGGTGCCGGTCCCCGTGCCACCGGCGGCCTCGTCGGCCTTCTGCTTGGCTACCGCGAACCCGCCGGTGGCCTGGCTCTGGGACGCCTTCACCTTCGCGTCCAGCAGGCCGTTGCGCACCTGCCCGATCACGACGAAGCCCAGCAGCAGGACGACACCCAGCGACATCAGCAGGGTCGTGGCGACAACCCTGAGCTGGATGTTGCGCCGCCACAGCCGCATGACCGGCAGCAGCGGGCGGCGCACCCAGCGCATGAACAGGCGGACGACCGGGCTGCCCTGGACCCCGCCCCGCAGCAGTTCGCCCTCGAAGGGACGGCCCCGGCGCGAACCGGCCGTCTTCCGGCCGACAGGCCGCCCCGGACGGGCCCCGGACCGGCCGGGAGCCGAAGCGGCGCTGTCCCCGGACACGTCAGCTCGGTCCTGCCTTGTAACCGACACCACGGACGGTCACCACGATCTCCGGCCGCTCCGGGTCCTTCTCGACCTTGGAGCGCAGTCGCTGGACGTGCACGTTGACGAGCCGGGTGTCCGCCGCGTGCCGGTAGCCCCACACCTGCTCCAGCAGCACCTCGCGCGTGAACACCTGCCACGGCTTGCGCGCGAGCGCGACCAGCAGGTCGAACTCCAGGGGGGTCAGCGCGATGGACTGCCCGTCCCGCTTCACGGAGTGTCCGGCCACGTCGATGACCAGGTCACCGATGGTGAGCTGCTCCGGTGCCGGCTCCTCCGAGCGCCGCAGCCGCGCCCGGATCCGGGCCACCAGCTCCTTCGGCTTGAACGGCTTGACGATGTAGTCGTCGGCACCCGACTCCAGGCCCACGACGACGTCGACGGTGTCGCTCTTCGCCGTGAGCATCACGACCGGCACCCCGGACTCCGCCCTGATCAGGCGGCACACCTCGATCCCGTCCCGGCCCGGCAGCATCAGGTCCAGCAGCACCAGGTCGGGCTTGGTCTCCCGGAAAGCGGCCAGCGCCTTGTCGCCGTCGGCTACGAAAGACGGCTCGAACCCCTCACCACGCAGCACAATGCCGAGCATCTCGGCCAGTGCGGTGTCGTCGTCGACGACAAGGACTCTTCCCTTCATAAACGACATCATCCCATTAACTAAATCGTTACCTGGCGTGACCTGGCACACAGCTCCGCGAGAGCCTCGGCGGTCACGGGTGAAACGGCTCCCTCCTCGGTGACGATCGCCGTCACCAGCTCGGGCGGCGTCACGTCGAACGCCGGGTTGTACGCCTGGGTCCCCAGGGGTGCCACCGGAATCCCGCCGCCCGCTCCCGTCACCTGTGCCTGAGGTGACGTGATCTCCGTCACCTCGTGGCTCGGGCGCTGTTCGACCTCGATGGACGCCCCGTCCGGAGTCCGGAGGTCCACCGTCGTGAGCGGCGCCACCACGATGAACGGCACGTGGTGGTACCGCGCGAGCACGGCGAGCGGATAGCTCCCCACCTTGTTCGCCACCGATCCGTCGGCCGCGATCCGGTCCGCGCCGATCAGTACGGCGTCCACCTCCCCCGCCGCGAACAGCGAACCGGCCGCGTTGTCGGTGAGCAGGGTGTACGCCATGCCGCTGCGGGCCGCCTCGTACGCCGTCAGACGAGCACCCTGCAGCAACGGGCGCGTTTCGTCCACCCACAGCCGCCGCAGCTCTCCGGCCCGGTGCGCCGCGAGCGCCACCGCGAACGCCGTGCCCTCCCCGCCCGACACCAGCGCGCCGGTGTTGCAGTGGGTCAGGATCCGGTGCCCGCCGCCGGGCAGCAGTTCACCCAGCAGCGCCAGACCGTGTGCGGCCATACGGGCGCTGGCCCCGGCGTCCTCCCGGTGCAGCGCCCGCGCGGCGGTCAGCGCCGCCGTCGCCGCTGCGGTGGGGTCGCCGGTCCGGGCGAGCGCGTCGCGGTGGGCGGCCAGCGCCCTGTCCACGCCGACGGAGAGGTTCACCGCGGTCGGCCTGGCCCCGGAGAGGGCCTGCGCGGCCTCGTCCACGTCGAAGCCCCGCGCGGCGGCGAGCGCGACGCCGTACGCCCCCGCGATCCCGAGCAGCGGCGCCCCGCGCACGGCGAGCGAACGGATCGCCTCCACCAGCGCCGACGCGTCCGTGCACACCAGCTCGACCTCCTCGGCCGGCAGCCTCGTCTGGTCGAGGAGGACCAGTACGGGTCCTTCGGGCGGTTCCTCCCATCGGATCGCCGGGGTCTCGGTGGGCAGCTTGTCCTCGCCGGGTCGCGCGTGCTGATCAGCCATGCGGTCAGTGTGCCCCCTATCCGGCGGACAATTGAAGGAGTGCAGCTCATACCGCTGCCGGTCGCACGGCAACCACCCCATGGCACGATGGCTGCCAACCTGCCGCCGCGACCGCGGACGGGCACCGTGAAGGAGCTTCGATGACTGACACTCCGGGCTGGGCCTCGCCCGGATCCGCCCCGTCGTCCGACGGGCGGGAACCCGGCGCGTCCGGTCCCGCCGAGCCCGCCGACCGCCCGGGTCCCGCCGGTCCCGCCGCGCAACCGGGCGCGGACCCGCAGAACCCGGGCACGAAGTGGTCCGACGAGCAGCCGCCACCCGGTCAGTGGTCCGCGCCCACAGGCGCGCCGGGACCGGGCCAGGCCCCGCCGCCCCCGCCGCCCGTCCCGGGCCGGGGCGGCCCCCCTCCCGCGGGTCCCGGCGGGTGGGGCGCCCCACTCCCAGGTGGCGGATACGGCGCGCCTCCCGGCGGCCACGGCGGTTACGGAGCCCCCAGCGGCTACGGAGCCTGGGGCGGCGGCTGGGGAGGCCCTCCGCCCGCCGCCAAGCCCGGTGTGATCCCGCTGCGCCCGCTCGGCGTCGGCGAGATCCTCGACGGCGCCGTGTCGACCATGCGCGCCCACTGGCGCACGGTCCTGGGCACCTCGCTGGCGGTCGCGCTCCTCACCCAGGTCAGCATGATCCTGTTGCAGGGCTTCGTCCTCAACGACAGCGGGACCACCGACACCCTCGACGACCCCAGTGCCTCCGTCAGCGAGATATTCCGGGCCCTGGGCACGGTCATGGCCGGTATCGGCCTCGTGGCCGTCGTCACCGTCGTCGGCAGCATCATCGCGACCGCCCTGCTGACGGCCGTCACCAGCCGTGCCGTCCTCGGCAGGCCGGTCAGCACCGGCGAGGCCTGGCGCGACGCCCGTTCGCAGGTACCGAGGCTGTTCGGCCTGCTCCTGCTGCTGGGCCTCATCTCGTTCGGCGTGCTGCTCGCCGGCGCGCTGCCCGGCATCGTCGTCGCGGTCGCCGGCGGCGACGAAGCCGCCTTCATCGCGCTGCTCGTCCTGGGGATCCTCGGCGCACTCGTCGTCATGGCCTGGCTGACGGTCCGCTTCTCCCTGGCCTCTCCGGCTCTGATGCTGGAGCGACAGGGCATCGTGAAGTCGATGAGCCGCTCCGCGAAGCTGGTGCGCGGCTCCTGGTGGCGCGTCCTCGGCATCCAGTTGCTCGCCGGAATCATCGCCAACATCGTCTCGTCGCTCGTGGTGATCCCGTTCACGCTCGTCGCGGCCGCCGTGAGCGGCAGTGACGGCATGGTGGGCTTCTTCACCGCCCAGAGCCAGAACCCCGGCTGGACCTTCCTGATCATCAGCGGCGTCGGCTCGGTGATCGGTTCCATGGTCACGCTCCCGATCAACGCGGGCGTCACCGTGCTCCTCTACATCGATCAGCGCATCCGCCGCGAAGCCCTCGACCTCGAACTGGCCCGCGCCGCCGGCGTCCAGGACTACGGCGCCGCCGCCCCCGGCCCCGTCCCCGGGAGCTGATGCGGTGAGCCCGACGGGGGGATTCCTCACGGCGGCACCGGCCCTCCCGGGCGCCGCCGGAGCGGCCGTACGGCACCTGACGCGCGCGACCGGCACGGCCGTGGCGGCGCCGGGCGGCTCGGGCGACGAACCGCCCGTGACCGTCCCCCGCGATCCGGCGCGCGAGGCGGCGCGCCGCGAGCTGTCCAAGCGGATGTACCACCAGGACGATCCCAGCCTGTTCCAGCGCGCCCTGGACGCCTTCTGGCGCTGGGTCGGCAAGCTGCTCGACACGGCCGCCTCCGCGACCCCCGGCGGGACGCTGGGCCTGGTCGTCGTGGCCGTGTTCGTCGTCGCCGTCGTGGCCGCCCTGTGGTGGCGCCTGGGCACTCCGCGCCGGCGGCCCGCCTCCACCGCCGACCTGTTCGACGACCGCCCCCGCAGCGCCGCCGACCACCGCGCGACCAGCGAGGCGCACGCCGCCCGGGGCCACTGGAACCAGGCCGTCCAGGAACGCATGCGGGCCGTCGTCCGCTCCCTGGAGGAGCGGGCCCTCCTCGACGTCCGCCCCGGCCGCACCGCCGACGAAGCGGTCGCCGAGGCCGGCCGCGCCCTGCCCGCGCACCGTGACCGGCTGCGCTCCGCAGCCCGCGCGTTCGACGACGTCACGTACGGAGGCAGGAGAGCCGACGAGGCGTCGTACCGGCACGTCGCCGAACTCAACCGTGAGCTGGAGAACACCCGGCCGACCCTCGCGAACGCCACCGCTTCCCCGGTCCGCACCGCCTTCCAGGGGGGCGCCGAGTGACCACCGGGGCCACGCTGTCCGCCGCCTCGGCCTCGCCCACCGCCCGCCGGGTGTGGGCCCGCGCGCGCGGCACCGTCCTGGCCGTCGTCCTCATCCTGGTCGCGGCCGTCGTGATCGCCGCCGTCCGTTCCCAGGCCCGGCACGGCGAACTCGACCCGCGCTCCACCGACCCCCGCGGCAGCCGCGCCGTCGCCGAACTCCTCGCCGACCGGGGCGTGTCCACCCGCGTGGTCACCTCGCTCGGCGCGGCACGCGCCGCCGCCGGCCCGGACACCACGCTCCTGGTCGCCGTTCCCGACCTGCTGACCCCTCGTCAGCAGACGCGCCTGCACTCCGCGACGGCGGCCTCCGGCGGGCGCACCGTCCTCGTCGCCGCCGGCAGCTGGTCCGTCGAACGGCTCGCCCCCGGTGTCACCGCGGACCCCGCCACCAGCATCGGCTCCGCGCTCGAACCCGACTGCGCCCTGCCCGCGGCCCGGCGCGCGGGCACCGCCGACACCGGCGGCATCCGTTACACCACCACCCACCTCGACGCCGACTCCTGCTACCCCGGCGAACGCCTCGCCACGCTGCTCCGCCTCCCCGCGGCCACCGGGGACGGCGACACCGTCGTCCTCGGCGCGCCCGACATCCTCTTCAACGACCGCCTCGACGACCGGGGCAACGCCTCGCTGGCCCTGCAACTCCTCGGCTCCCGCCCCCATCTGGTCTGGTACCTCCCCTCGCTCTCCGACCCCTCCGCCACTGCGCCCGGTGAGCAGAAGAGCTTCCTCGACCTGCTCCCGTCCGGCTGGCTCTGGGGCACCCTGCAACTGTTCATCGCCGCGGCCCTCGCCGCTTTCTGGCGGGCGCGCCGGTTCGGCCCCCTCGTCCCCGAAAGGCTCCCGGTCGCGATCCGCGCCTCCGAGACCGTCGAGGGCCGCGCCCGCCTCTACCGCAAGGCCAACGCCCGCGACCGCGCGGCCAACGCCCTGCGCGCCACCACCCGCACGCGCCTCGCCCCCCTGGTCGGCGTTCCCGTCTCCCGGGCACAAGCGCCCGAGACCCTGCTCCCCGCCCTGTCCGCCCACCTGCACGGCGCCGGACGACCCCTGGAAACCCTCCTCTTCGGACCGCCGCCCGGCGACGACGCGGCCCTGATCGCACTCACCGACCAACTCGACGCCCTCGAAAGAGAGGTACGCCGTTCATGACGGACCCGACCACCGACAACGCCGGGAACAGCGGAGACGCGGACACCGCCCGTGCCTCCCTGGAGGCCCTGCGCGCCGAGATCGCCAAAGCCGTGGTCGGCCAGGACCCCGCCGTGACCGGACTCGTCGTCGCCCTCCTGTGCCGGGGGCACGTCCTCCTCGAAGGTGTCCCCGGAGTCGCCAAGACGCTGCTCGTCCGCGCCCTCGCGTCCGCGCTCGAACTGGACACCAAGCGGGTGCAGTTCACGCCGGACCTGATGCCCAGCGACGTCACCGGCTCCCTCGTCTACGACACCCGCTCCGCCGAGTTCTCCTTCCAGCCCGGCCCGGTCTTCACCAACCTCCTCCTCGCGGACGAGATCAACCGCACCCCGCCCAAGACCCAGTCCTCCCTCCTGGAAGCCATGGAGGAACGCCAGGTCACGGTCGACGGCACCCCGCGCCCGCTGCCCGACCCGTTCCTGGTGGCCGCGACTCAGAACCCCGTGGAGTACGAGGGCACCTACCCCCTTCCGGAAGCACAACTGGACCGCTTCCTGCTGAAGCTGACGATCCCGCTGCCCTCCCGGCAGGACGAGATCGACGTCCTCACCCGCCATGCCTCCGGCTTCAACCCGCGCGACCTGCACGCCGCCGGCGTACGCCCCGTCGCCGGACCGGCCGACCTGGAGGCGGCCCGCGCCGCGGTCGCCAGGACGGTCGTCTCCCCGGAGATCACGGCCTATGTCGTGGACGTCTGCCGTGCCACCCGCGAGTCGCCCTCCCTCGCCCTCGGCGTGTCGCCACGCGGTGCCACCGCACTGCTCGCCACCTCGCGCGCCTGGGCCTGGCTGACGGGCCGCGACTACGTCATCCCCGACGACGTGAAGGCGCTCTCCCTGCCCACCTTGCGCCACCGGGTCCAACTGCGCCCGGAGGCCGAAATGGAGGGCCTGACCGCCGACTCCGTCATCACCTCCGTCCTCGCCCACGTCCCGGTCCCCCGCTGATGGCTCCCACCGGACGCGCCGCCCTCCTCGCGGCCCTCGGTTCGATCCCCGTCGGTGTCCTGGAGCCCGGCTGGACGGGCATCCTCGCCGTCAACGGCTCCCTGGCGTTGGCCTGCGCCTGCGACTTCGCGCTCGCGGCGCCCGTACGCCGCCTCCTCCTGACCCGTTCCGGTGACACCTCCGCTCGTCTCGGCGAGACCGCCGACGTCACGCTCACGATCACCAACCCGTCCGGCCGCCCGCTGCGAGCGCACCTGCGGGACGCCTGGCCGCCCAGCAGCTGGCAGCGCGGCACCGAGGCCGCCGGCTCCCGGCACCGGATCAGCATCCCGGCCGGTGAACGCCGACGGGTGACGACCCGGCTGCGCCCGACCCGCCGCGGTGACCGCCGGGCCGACCGCGTGACGATCCGCTCCTACGGTCCCCTCGGCCTCTTCGCCCGCCAGGGCACCCACAAAGTCCCCTGGTCAGTACGAGTTCTGCCCCCCTTCACCAGCCGGAAGCACCTGCCGTCGAAACTCGCTCGATTGCGTGAACTGGACGGCCGGACCAGCATGCTGACCCGCGGCGAGGGCACCGAATTCGACAGCCTGCGCGAGTACGTCCCCGGCGACGACACCCGCTCGATCGACTGGCGGGCCACCGCCCGCCAGTCCACGGTGGCCGTCCGCACCTGGCGCCCTGAGCGCGACCGCCACATCCTCCTGGTCCTCGACACCGGCCGCACCTCGGCCGGCCGTGTCGGAGACGCCCCCCGTCTGGACGCGGCCCTGGACGCGGCCCTGCTGCTCGCGGCGCTCGCCTCCCGCGCCGGCGACCGCGTGGACCTCCTGGCCTACGACCGGCGTGTCCGCGCCCTGGTCCAGGGCCGCTCCGCCGGTGACCTCCTGCCGTCCTTGGTCAACGCGATGGCCGTGCTCGAACCGGAACTCGTCGAGACCGACGCGCGCGGCCTCAGCGCAACGGCCCTCCGTTCGGCCCCGCGGCGCTCGCTCATCGTCCTCTTCACCACGTTGGACGCCGCGCCGGTGGAACAGGGCCTGCTGCCGGTACTGCCTCAGCTCACCCAGCGCCACACGGTCCTGATCGCTTCGGTGGCGGACCCGTTCGTGGCGCGCATGGCACAGGCGCGGGGAGATGCCGAGTCGGTGTACGAAGCCGCCGCGGCAGCCCAGGCCCAGAGTGAGCGCCAGCGTACGGCGGAGCAGCTTCGTCGTCATGGAGTGACGGTGGTGGACGCGATGCCGGACGACCTGTCGCCGGCTCTGGCGGACGCCTACCTGGCCCTGAAGGCGGCGGGCCGACTGTGATTCGCCCCGGGTTCACCATCCCCTCGGGAAAAGGGACCGTGAACGCAGAAAGCCCCCGCATCTTCCGATGCGGGGGCTTTCCCAAGAATTGTTCGGCGGTGTCCTACTCTCCCACAGGGTCCCCCCTGCAGTACCATCGGCGCTGTGAGGCTTAGCTTCCGGGTTCGGAATGTAACCGGGCGTTTCCCTCACGCTATGACCACCGAAACACTATGAAACTGAACGCCGCACCATGTGCGGGCACACGGGGCTGTTCGTGGTTTCAGAACCAACACAGTGGACGCGAGCAACTGAGGACAAGCCCTCGGCCTATTAGTACCGGTCACCTCCACACGTTACCGTGCTTCCAGATCCGGCCTATCAACCCAGTCGTCTACTGGGAGCCTTACCCCATCAAGTGGGTGGGAGTCCTCATCTCGAAGCAGGCTTCCCGCTTAGATGCTTTCAGCGGTTATCCCTCCCGAACGTAGCCAACCAGCCATGCCCTTGGCAGGACAACTGGCACACCAGAGGTTCGTCCGTCCCGGTCCTCTCGTACTAGGGACAGCCCTTCTCAAGACTCCTACGCGCACAGCGGATAGGGACCGAACTGTCTCACGACGTTCTAAACCCAGCTCGCGTACCGCTTTAATGGGCGAACAGCCCAACCCTTGGGACCGACTCCAGCCCCAGGATGCGACGAGCCGACATCGAGGTGCCAAACCATCCCGTCGATATGGACTCTTGGGGAAGATCAGCCTGTTATCCCCGGGGTACCTTTTATCCGTTGAGCGACGGCGCTTCCACAAGCCACCGCCGGATCACTAGTCCCGACTTTCGTCCCTGCTCGACCCGTCGGTCTCACAGTCAAGCTCCCTTGTGCACTTACACTCAACACCTGATTGCCAACCAGGCTGAGGGAACCTTTGGGCGCCTCCGTTACTCTTTAGGAGGCAACCGCCCCAGTTAAACTACCCATCAGACACTGTCCCTGATCCGGATCACGGACCCAGGTTAGACATCCAGCACGACCAGACTGGTATTTCAACGACGACTCCACACACACTGGCGTGCCTGCTTCACAGTCTCCCAGCTATCCTACACAAGCCGAACCGAACACCAATATCAAACTGTAGTAAAGGTCCCGGGGTCTTTCCGTCCTGCTGCGCGAAACGAGCATCTTTACTCGTAGTGCAATTTCACCGGGCCTATGGTTGAGACAGTCGAGAAGTCGTTACGCCATTCGTGCAGGTCGGAACTTACCCGACAAGGAATTTCGCTACCTTAGGATGGTTATAGTTACCACCGCCGTTTACTGGCGCTTAAGTTCTCAGCTTCGCCCCACCGAAATGGAGCTAACCGGTCCCCTTAACGTTCCAGCACCGGGCAGGCGTCAGTCCGTATACATCGCCTTACGGCTTCGCACGGACCTGTGTTTTTAGTAAACAGTCGCTTCTCGCTGGTCTCTGCGGCCACCCCCAGCTCAAGCAGCACATGCTCTCACCAGACGTGGCCCCCCTTCTCCCGAAGTTACGGGGGCATTTTGCCGAGTTCCTTAACCATAGTTCACCCGAACGCCTCGGTATTCTCTACCTGACCACCTGAGTCGGTTTAGGGTACGGGCCGCCATGAAACTCGCTAGAGGCTTTTCTCGACAGCATAGGATCATCCACTTCACCACAATCGGCTCGGCATCAGGTCTCACCCTGCATGAGCGGCGGATTTACCTACCACTCGGGCTACACCCTTACCCCGGGACAACCACCGCCCGGGATGGACTACCTTCCTGCGTCACCCCATCACTCACCTACTAACCGCTTGGTCCGGCGGCTCCACCACTTTCCATTCCCCGAAGGGTCCGGAACGGCTTCACGGCCTTAGCATCACGATGCTCGATGTTTGACGCTTCACAGCGGGTACCGGAATATCAACCGGTTATCCATCGACTACGCCTGTCGGCCTCGCCTTAGGTCCCGACTTACCCTGGGCAGATCAGCTTGACCCAGGAACCCTTAGTCAATCGGCGCAAACGTTTCTCACGTTTGTATCGCTACTCATGCCTGCATTCTCACTCGTCAACCGTCCACAACTACCTTCCGGTGCTGCTTCACCCGGCAGACGACGCTCCCCTACCCATCAACACACCCGTTGGGGCTATATATGTCAATGACACGACTTCGGCGGTACGCTTGAGCCCCGCTACATTGTCGGCGCGGAATCACTAGACCAGTGAGCTATTACGCACTCTTTCAAGGGTGGCTGCTTCTAAGCCAACCTCCTGGTTGTCTGTGCGACTCCACATCCTTTCCCACTTAGCGTACGCTTAGGGGCCTTAGTCGATGCTCTGGGCTGTTTCCCTCTCGACCATGGAGCTTATCCCCCACAGTCTCACTGCCGCGCTCTCACTTACCGGCATTCGGAGTTTGGCTAAGGTCAGTAACCCGGTAGGGCCCATCGCCTATCCAGTGCTCTACCTCCGGCAAGAAACACACGACGCTGCACCTAAATGCATTTCGGGGAGAACCAGCTATCACGGAGTTTGATTGGCCTTTCACCCCTAACCACAGGTCATCCCCCAGGTTTTCAACCCTGGTGGGTTCGGTCCTCCACGAAGTCTTACCTCCGCTTCAACCTGCCCATGGCTAGATCACTCCGCTTCGGGTCTTGAGCGTGCTACTAAAACGCCCTCTTCGGACTCGCTTTCGCTACGGCTTCCCCACCCGGGTTAACCTCGCAACACACCGCAAACTCGCAGGCTCATTCTTCAAAAGGCACGCAGTCACGAGAATGAAGAAAACTCCACTCCGACGCTCCCACGGCTTGTAGGCACACGGTTTCAGGTACTATTTCACTCCCCTCCCGGGGTACTTTTCACCATTCCCTCACGGTACTATCCGCTATCGGTCACCAGGGAATATTTAGGCTTAGCGGGTGGTCCCGCCAGATTCACACGGGATTTCTCGGGCCCCGTGCTACTTGGGTGTCTCTCCAACGAGCCGCTGACGTTTCGACTACGGGGGTCTTACCCTCTACGCCGGACCTTTCGCATGTCCTTCGCCTACATCAACGGTTTCTGACTCGTCCCACGGCCGGCAGACCGTGAAAGAGAGATCCCACAACCCCGCACACGCAACCCCTGCCGGGTCTCACACGTATACGGTTTAGCCTCATCCGGTTTCGCTCGCCACTACTCCCGGAATCACGGTTGTTTTCTCTTCCTGCGGGTACTGAGATGTTTCACTTCCCCGCGTTCCCTCCACACTGCCTATGTGTTCAGCAGCGGGTGACAGCCCATGACGACTGCCGGGTTTCCCCATTCGGAAACCCCCGGATCAAAGCCTGGTTGACGACTCCCCGGGGACTATCGTGGCCTCCCACGTCCTTCATCGGTTCCTGGTGCCAAGGCATCCACCGTGCGCCCTTAAAAACTTGGCCACAGATGCTCGCGTCCACTGTGCAGTTCTCAAACAACGACCAGCCACCCATCACCCCGGACCACCGTCCGAGTGCACTGGGGCCGGCACCTGAGGAAAAAAACCCATTCCCTCAGACACCCAACAGCGTGCCCGACACGACCAGCCGACCAGATCAGCGTTCCACACCCCCAAGGGCAGTACTAGCGCCTGATCCATCCTGGACCCTGCCGAATAGTCAACGTTCCACCCATGAGCAACCGGCATCGGACACTCGCCGATGCACCGGCCTCTGACCGGGCCAGGCCCGGTAAGAAGTGCTCCTTAGAAAGGAGGTGATCCAGCCGCACCTTCCGGTACGGCTACCTTGTTACGACTTCGTCCCAATCGCCAGTCCCACCTTCGACAGCTCCCTCCCACAAGGGGTTGGGCCACCGGCTTCGGGTGTTACCGACTTTCGTGACGTGACGGGCGGTGTGTACAAGGCCCGGGAACGTATTCACCGCAGCAATGCTGATCTGCGATTACTAGCGACTCCGACTTCATGGGGTCGAGTTGCAGACCCCAATCCGAACTGAGACCGGCTTTTTGAGATTCGCTCCACCTCACGGTATCGCAGCTCTTTGTACCGGCCATTGTAGCACGTGTGCAGCCCAAGACATAAGGGGCATGATGACTTGACGTCGTCCCCACCTTCCTCCGAGTTGACCCCGGCGGTCTCCCGTGAGTCCCCAGCACCACAAGGGCCTGCTGGCAACACGGGACAAGGGTTGCGCTCGTTGCGGGACTTAACCCAACATCTCACGACACGAGCTGACGACAGCCATGCACCACCTGTACACCGACCACAAGGGGGACCCTGTCTCCAGGGTTTTCCGGCGTATGTCAAGCCTTGGTAAGGTTCTTCGCGTTGCGTCGAATTAAGCCACATGCTCCGCCGCTTGTGCGGGCCCCCGTCAATTCCTTTGAGTTTTAGCCTTGCGGCCGTACTCCCCAGGCGGGGCACTTAATGCGTTAGCTGCGGCACGGACAACGTGGAATGTTGCCCACACCTAGTGCCCACCGTTTACGGCGTGGACTACCAGGGTATCTAATCCTGTTCGCTCCCCACGCTTTCGCTCCTCAGCGTCAGTATCGGCCCAGAGATCCGCCTTCGCCACCGGTGTTCCTCCTGATATCTGCGCATTTCACCGCTACACCAGGAATTCCGATCTCCCCTACCGAACTCTAGCCTGCCCGTATCGACTGCAGACCCGGGGTTAAGCCCCGGGCTTTCACAACCGACGCGACAAGCCGCCTACGAGCTCTTTACGCCCAATAATTCCGGACAACGCTCGCGCCCTACGTATTACCGCGGCTGCTGGCACGTAGTTAGCCGGCGCTTCTTCTGCAGGTACCGTCACTTTCGCTTCTTCCCTGCTGAAAGAGGTTTACAACCCGAAGGCCGTCATCCCTCACGCGGCGTCGCTGCATCAGGCTTTCGCCCATTGTGCAATATTCCCCACTGCTGCCTCCCGTAGGAGTCTGGGCCGTGTCTCAGTCCCAGTGTGGCCGGTCGCCCTCTCAGGCCGGCTACCCGTCGTCGCCTTGGTGAGCCATTACCTCACCAACAAGCTGATAGGCCGCGGGCCCATCCTGCACCGCCGGAGCTTTCCAGAACCACAGATGCCCATGATCCTCATATCCGGTATTAGACCCCGTTTCCAGGGCTTGTCCCAGAGTGCAGGGCAGATTGCCCACGTGTTACTCACCCGTTCGCCACTAATCCCCTCCCGAAAGAGGTTCATCGTTCGACTTGCATGTGTTAAGCACGCCGCCAGCGTTCGTCCTGAGCCAGGATCAAACTCTCCGTGAATGCTCACCCCGGACCATGCAACCAGCACATCCGGTGCACACATCACGAGAGCGGAACAGCCGGGCGGAATAAGCCCAGCCGTTCACAGCGTCCTCGCTGTGTCTACTTCAAAGGAACCTCGACCATCGGAAAACAACCTCCGACAGACGGGGTATCAACATATCTGGCGTTGACTTTTGGCACGCTGTTGAGTTCTCAAGGAACGGACGCTTCCTTCGTACTCACCCTCACGGGCTTTCCTCCGGGCGCTTCCCTTCGGTCCTGCGTCTCCGACTCTACCAGATCCTTTTCCGATCCGATTTCCTCGGTGCTTTCCAGGTTCCCGCTCCCGCGTTTCCCTTTCCGGCGGTTCCGACTTTATCAGAAGTTCTTGGCCGGTCTGAACGGCCACTCAATTCTGAGTAATCGAGGGGTTCGCTTCCCTGGAAGGCTTTCGCGACTTCTCGGGGAGCTTTGTGGATCTCAGCGATCCGACCTGGACCTGTTCAGTTCCAGGCAACCGCTTAAATCTACCTCCCCACTCCGTCCGTGTCAACGGCTCCGGTGGGGCGAAGAGGAGACTAGCAGTTCACAGACCCCGGATGCACATCAGGCGGCCGTGGGGACGGTGGAGCTGCGTTCGGCGGCCTGGACGTCACCCGTCTCGCCGGCGCGCGCCGCCCGGCCCCCGAGGACGAAGACGTACGCCAGGAAGGCCAGCTCGGCCGCGATGCCGATGCCGATGCGGGCCCAGGTGGGCAGCCCCGACGGGGTGACGAAGCCTTCGACGGCGCCGGAGACGAACAGGACCAGGGCCAGGCCGATCGCCATGCCGACCGCTGACCTGCCCTCCTCGGCGAGAGCCGCCCGGCGGGTGCGGGGACCCGGGTCGACGAGGGTCCAGCCCAGGCGGAGCCCCGTGCCGGCGGCGACGAAGACGGCCGTCAGTTCCAGCAGGCCGTGCGGGAGGACCAGGCCGAGGAAGGTGTCGAGGCGGCCGGCCGAGGACATCAGGCCGAAGCCGACCCCCAGGTTGAGCATGTTCTCGAAGAGGATCCAGAGGACCGGGAGGCCGAGGAAGACCCCCAGGACCAGGCACATCGCGGCGGCCTCGGCGTTGTTCGTCCACACCTGGGCGGCGAAGGAGGCCGCGGGGTGGCTGGAGTAGTAGGTCTCGTACTCGCCGCCGGGACGGGTCAGCTGCCGCAGCTGGCCGGGGGCCGCGATGCTCGCCCGCACCTGCGGGTGGGTGCCGATCCACCAGCCCAGGAGGAGCGCGACGACCGTGGAGACGATGGCCGTGGGCACCCACCAGTACCGGGCGCGGTAGACCGCCGCGGGGAAACCCCGCCCGAGGAAGCGCGTGACGTCGCGCCACGAGGCGCGGCGGGTCCCGGTGACGGCGCTGCGCGCACGGGCCACGAGCCGGTTGAGCCGGCCCGTCAGCTGCGGGTCGGGGGCGCTGGACCGGATGAGGGAGAGGTGGGTGGCCGTGCGCTGGTAGAGAGCGACCAGTTCGTCGGCTTCGGCGCCGTCGAGGCGGTGCCGGCGGCGGAGCAGGGCGTCGAGGCGGTCCCATTCGGCCCGGTGCGCGGAGACGAAGACGTCCAGGTCCATCGGTCTGCCTGCTCCTCGGCTGCGGGTCGGCTGCTCGTGGTGGATGCTCGTGATGCTGTCAGATCGTCGTACTGCGACGCGGTGTGTCCTCAGCTTGGCAGACTTGCGGTCCACGGAGCGGACCGGGGAAGGGCGGCGGACGTGGGTGAGCTGGTGACCGGTGAGGCGGTGGTGCTCGAACTGAGGCCCGCCAAGGTGCCGAGCAGGGCCTTGGCGGTCCTGCTCGACCTGCTCGTGGCCGTGTTCGTGTACATCGGCGTGACCGTCGCCCTGGTGGCCTCGACCTCCTCCTTGGACGAGGCTGCGCAGGCGGCCCTGTCGATCGCCGCCTTCCTGCTGGTGCTGGTCGGCGGGCCGATCGCGGTGGAGACGCTCAGCCACGGTCGGTCGCTGGGGAAGGCCGCGGTCGGGCTGCGTGTGGTGCGCGACGACGGCGGACCGATCCGGTTCCGGCACGCGCTGGTCCGGGGTGCGCTCGGAGTGGTCGAGATCCTGATGACGTTCGGGGTGGTGGCCTGCGTCGCCTCGCTGGTGTCGGCGCGGGGCCGACGGCTCGGTGACGTGTTCGCGGGCACGCTGGTCGTGCGCGAGCGGATCCCCGCCGGGCAGGTCGGCGGGCTCGTCCCGCCTCCGCCGCCGTGGCTCGCGGGGCGTTTCGCGGAGCTGGACCTGTCGGCGGTCCCGGACGGCCTGTGGCTCGCCGTCCGGCAGTACCTGATGCGGATGCAGCAGCTCGACCCGCAGGTCTCCCAGGGCATGGCGCAGCAGCTCGCCGCCGACCTCGCCGCCCGTACCGGTGCTCCCGCTCCCCAGGGGGTGCATCCGGCCGCCTTCCTGGCGGCCGTGGTCCACGAGCGGCAGTCCCGCGAGGCCCGGCAGGCGTTCGGCGGCGGTGCGGGGTGGGTTCCGGCCGGGGGCGTGCCGTCCGGCTTCGCGCCCGGCGCACCCGGTACGCCCAGCGCGCCCGACGTGACCGGCGGCGCCATGGGCGTGCCCGGCGGTGGTCACCCCCCTCCGGTTCCGCCGGTGCCGCAGCCGCCCGCGGCGCACGGGTGTCCGCCCCGGGCTCCGGCCGGCGCGCGGGAACCGGCGCGGTCCGGGGATACCGCCGCGCGGCCCGCGGTGCCGCCGCGGCACCGGCCGCCGTCCGACCGGCCCGCCACCGGACCCCGTCCCGGTTCCGGGGCGGGTGCCGGCCCCGGTTCCCGGTCCACCGGCTTCGCGCCACCCGCATGAGCGGTCGGGGCGGGGCGGCGGCTCCCGCCTCCTGTCCGCTCAGCCGAATCCCGACGGCGGTGACTGCAGGTCCTCCAGTTCGACGCCGGGCGCGTCGAGGACCACGTCCCCGGCCAGGTGCACGGTGTGCCGTTCGCCGGTGTCCAGGGCTGTGACCTGGTACTCGTCCACGGTCAGGGGACCGTTGTCAGTGGCGTGTGCTTCGCTGTTCACCAAGGCCCAGGACTGGTCCACGGTGCGGGGGGCGAGGACCGGGTCCGTGAAGGTGACGAGGCGTACCCGGGTCGCCGCGGAGGAGGGGGTGAGCCGCAGGAGACGGGCGGTGGCGACGAGGAACGCGGGGGAGGTGCCGGTGAAGGCGTGGGCGCGCACGTTGCCTTCGGTGGCATCGGTGCCGGTGGGGTCCGTACGGACCCAGGTGACGCCGTCGAGGGCGGCGCCGCGCACCTGCCAGCCCCCCGCGTGCAGTTCGAGGCGGATGGGGCGGCCGAGGTCGTCCAGGGCGAGGTCGACCGAGCCCCGGGGGTCGCCCGCGGGGGTGGTCAGACGGGCTACGTAGCGCCAGCCGGAGGGACCGGGGGCGCACTGGAAGTGCTCTTCGGCGAGGGGGGTGTGATCGTGCGGATCGTGGAGCGAATAGCGGCCGCGGGGCATGGGGGTCCTGGGGCGTCGTGACGGGGCCGGCGGTCCGGTCCGGGCTGCTGGTCCGGCCAAAGGGGCAGGCCCCCGGCACGGGGGTGCGGGGGCCTGCCTCGGAGGAGTCGCGGACCTGCTGCCGGGAGCGCGTCGCCGGTCGGCGCGTTCCCGGCGGGCGGGCTACGGAATCACCGCTCAGTAGCGGTAGTGGTCCGACTTGAACGGGCCGTCGACGTCCACGCCGATGTACGCCGCCTGCTCGGGACGCAGCTTGGTGAGCTTCACGCCGAGCGCGTCCAGGTGGAGGCGGGCGACCTTCTCGTCGAGGTGCTTGGGCAGCACGTAGACGCCGGTCGGGTACTCGTCGGGCTTGGTGAACAGCTCGATCTGGGCCAGGGTCTGGTCCGCGAAGGAGTTGGACATCACGAACGACGGGTGGCCGGTGGCGTTGCCCAGGTTCAGCAGGCGGCCCTCGGACAGCACGATGATCTTCTTGCCGTCCGGGAAGGTCCAGGTGTGGACCTGCGGCTTGACCTCGTCCTTGACGATGCCGGGGATCTTGGCGAGACCGACCATGTCGATCTCGTTGTCGAAGTGGCCGATGTTGCCGACGATCGCCTGGTGCTTCATCTTCGCCATGTCAGAGGCGAGGATGATGTCCTTGTTGCCGGTGGTGGTGACGAAGATATCGGCGGTCTCGACGACCTCGTCCAGGGTGGTGACCTGGTAGCCGTCCATCGCCGCCTGCAGCGCGCAGATCGGGTCGATCTCGGTGATGATCACGCGGGCGCCCTGGCCGCGCAGGGACTCCGCGCAGCCCTTGCCGACGTCGCCGTAGCCGCAGACGACGGCGGTCTTGCCGCCGATCAGGACGTCGGTGGCCCGGTTGATGCCGTCGACCAGGGAGTGGCGGCAGCCGTACTTGTTGTCGAACTTCGACTTGGTGACGGAGTCGTTGACGTTGATCGCCGGGAAGAGGAGGGCGCCCTCGCGCTGCATCTCGTACAGGCGGTGGACGCCGGTGGTGGTCTCCTCGGTGACGCCGCGGATCTCGGAGGCCAGCTGGGTCCACTTCCGGGGGTTCTCACCCAGGGTGCGGTGCAGCAGCTGGAGGATGACGCGGTGCTCGTCGGACTCGGCGGTCTCCAGGCCGGGGACCTTGCCGTCCTTCTCGTACTCGACGCCCTTGTGGACGAGGAGGGTGGCGTCGCCGCCGTCGTCCAGGATCATGTTCGGGCCGCCGGTGGGGCTGTCCGGCCAGGTCAGTGCCTGCTCGGTGCACCACCAGTACTCGTCCAGGGTCTCGCCCTTCCAGGCGAAGACCGGGACGCCCTGCGGGTTGTCGGGCGTGCCGTCGGGGCCGACGGCGATGGCGGCGGCCGCGTGGTCCTGGGTGGAGAAGATGTTGCAGGAGGCCCAGCGGACCCGGGCGCCGAGGGCGACCAGGGTCTCGATGAGCACGGCGGTCTGCACGGTCATGTGCAGGGAGCCGGTGATGCGGGCGCCGGCGAGGGGCTGGGCCTCGGCGTACTCCTTGCGGATCGCCATCAGACCCGGCATCTCGTGTTCGGCGAGGGTGATCTCCTTGCGGCCGAACTCGGCCAGGGAGAGGTCGGCGACCTTGAAGTCCTGTCGGTGGTCGACAGTCGTCATTGCGGGCTGCTCCTCGGGGTTGGGTCGAGGTGGGTACGGCTGGTCTGCGCGGCGGCGGACACGGGTGTGCCCGAGAGGAGGACACAGGCATGCCCACGTACGCGCAGCGCAGTCCGTCGGAGGCCCTCTCTCCCTCGGTGGTCCCGTCCCGGGACCGCCCGACCGCCATCAGCAGCGACGTCTGGCTCCGTCCCAAGCTACACCGCCGGGACCGGCCGCCCCCAGTCCGCCAGTGAACGGTTTGGGCCGATCACTAGAGAAGGGCTGGAACGGGAGCGGGACCGGGGCGGGCCTCAGTGGCCGGTGGCGTGGGGGGCCGGGCCGCCGGGGGTGGCGTCGGGGTCGGGACCCTTGGCGGCCTCGGTCTCGGTGTAGATGTCCGGTTCGAGGTAGATGACGCGGGCGATGGGGACGGTGGCGCGGATGCGGGCCTCGGCCGCGTTGATGGCGTTGGCGACCTCGGCCGCCGTGTCGTCGTGCTGGACGGCGATCTTGGCGGCGACGAGCAGTTCCTCGGGGCCGAGGTGGAGGGTGCGCATGTGGATGACGCCGGTGACCGTGGTGCCGTCGACGAGCGCGGCCTCGATCCTCCTGACGTCTTCGAGGCCCGCGGCCTCGCCGAGCAGGAGCGACTTGGTCTCGGCGGCCAGGACGAGGGCGATCATGACGAGCAGCACACCGATGCAGACGGTGCCGATGCCGTCCCAGGTGCCGTCGCCGGTCAGCAGGGCGAGGCAGACGCCGCACAGGGCGAGGACCAGGCCGACGAGCGCGCCGAAGTCCTCCAGCAGGACGACGGGCAGCTCGGGCGCCTTGGCACGGCGGATGAACTGCGCCCAGGACAGCTTGCCGCGCGTCTCGTTGGACTCCCTGATCGCGGTGCGGAAGGAGAAGCCCTCGGCGAGGATCGCGAAGGCGAGGACGCCCACCGGCCAGTACCAGTGCTCCAGTTCGTGGGGGTGGCGGATCTTCTCGTAGCCCTCGTAGACGGCGAACATGCCGCCGACGGAGAACAGGACGATCGAGACGAGGAAGGCGTAGATGTACCGCTCGCGGCCGTAGCCGAAGGGATGCTGCGGGGTGGCCTCGCGCTGGGCCTTCTTGCCGCCGACCAGCAGCAGGAACTGGTTGCCGGAGTCGGCGAGCGAGTGGACGCCCTCGGCGAGCATCGACGAGGAGCCGCTGAACGCGAACGCCACGAACTTCGATGCCGCGATGGCGAGGTTGGCGCCGAGTGCCGCCACGATCGCCCTGGTACCGCCTGACGCGCTCATATGTCCGCGTTGTCCCTTCGCCTTCGTACGTCTACGCCGTCCAGGCGTGTGCCCGCTTTTTGCCGGGGTTTTGCCGGTGGGTCATTCTTGCAGTCCGGCCGGGACGTGCCGCGTCAGGTGTCCGCCACCCCGGTCACACGATCACGGTGGCGCGGAAGACGGTGCCCCGGCCGGACACCTCGGCCCTCTCCCCCGCCGGGACGAACACCGACCGGCCGGGTCCGAGTTCGTGGTCGCCCGCCCGGACGGTGCCGGCCGTGCACAGCAGGATCTGGGGGGTGCCGAGGGTGAGGTCGCGGACGGCGCCGCCTTCGGGGAGGACGTGGCGGGAGAGCCGGAACTCGTCGATGGGCGTCTCGTAGACCTCCTCGCCGTCCGGGGCGGCCACGGGGCGCAGCACGCCCGGGTCGCCCGGCTCGAAGCGGACGACGCGCAGGAGCTCGGGGACGTCGACGTGCTTGGGGGTCAGGCCGCAGCGCAGGACGTTGTCGGAGTTGGCCATGATCTCCACGCCGAGGCCGCTCAGGTAGGCGTGCGGGACGCCGGCGCCGAGGAACAGGGCCTCACCGGGCTGCAGGCGGACGTGGTTGAGCAGCATGGCCGCGATGACACCGGGATCGCCCGGGTGGTGGTGGGCGATGGCGGCGTAGGGGGCGTAGTCGCCGCCGAGGCGGGCGCAGGCGGCGGCTGCCTCGGCGACCGTGCCGGCCATGTCCTGGGGGTCGGCGCCGAGGACGGCGGTGAGGACCTCGCGCAGGGCCGCGTCGGCGGGGTGGGCGCGCAGGAGGTCGGCGTAGGGCTTGAGGGGGGCGACGCCGAGTCCGTCGAGCAGGCCGGCCGCCCGCACCGGGTCGCGGAAGCCGCACAGGCCGTCGAACCCGGTGAGGGCGCAGATCAGTTCGGGCTTGTGGTTGGCGTCCTTGTAGTTGCGGTGCGGGGCGTCCACGGGCGTGCCCCGCCGCTCCTCTTCGGCGTAGCCCTCCCGGGCCTGCTTCAGGTCGGGGTGGACCTGGAGGGACAGGGGCGCGCCGGCGGCGAGGATCTTGAGCAGGAAGGGCAGTCGCGGGCCGAACTTCTCGACCGTCCCGGCGCCCAGTTCGCGCTCGGGGGCGGCGTCGATGACCTCGTCGAGGGTGCCGCGCGCGGTGCGCGAGGGGGCGCCCGGATGGGCTCCCATCCACATCTCGGCCTGCGGTTCGCCGGTCGGCTCCACACCGAGCAGGCGCGGGATGGCGGTCGTGGAACCCCAGGCGTAGGGGCGGATGGTGTTGTCGAGGCGGTCCATGTGGTTTCTCTGTCTCCGTACGTGCGCTGCTCGGCCGTGCCGGTTCCGGCGCCGGCGGTGGGCACGGGCCGCCGCCCCGGACGGGTCCGGGGCGGCGGCCCGGAGCAAGGTCAGGCCCCGGAAGCGAGCGCCAGGTAAACGGCGGCGAAATCGGTGACGGCGATCAGTTCCGCGAGGGTCTCCAGTTCGCCGCCCTCCTCCGGTTCGAGTTCGCTGATCGGCGTGTCGTGGCTGAGGGCCAGGTCGCGGGCGGCGGGAGCGGCGGTGAGGCCGCTGCTGGGGCGGTCGCGGAGCAGCACCACGCGCGCGTGCAGGGCGGGCGCTTCCTCGACGCGGTCGCGGAAGAAGTCGTCGGGGTCGGCGCTGGCCGCGAGGGGGCCCGCCAGCAGGGCGCTGTGCGCGGCCAGGGCCTCGGGGAGTTCGGCGACCAGGGCGGGGACGCCGGAGAGTTCGGCCAGGGCGGCGGCGAACCGGCGGCCCGCGGGGCCGGCGGAGGTGCCCTCCGTCCACACCAGGGGCAGTGCGTCGGCCAGTTCGGCGGCGAGGGTCTTGGCCGCGTTGCTGTAGGTCGCGATGGCCGGGCCGCAGCGCTCGGCGATGTGGTCCAGGCGGCCGGCGACCTTCTCCAGGACGTCCGGCGGGGCGCTGAGCAGGCCGACGCGGTCCAGCACCGCCAGCAGCGGGGTGAGCAGGGCCCACAGGACGCCCGGGGAGGACGCGGCGAGGGGTTCCTCCTGGTCGTACGGCGCCGTCGCCACCGGCAGGAACAGGCCGTGCGCGGCGGCGACCGCCTCCGCCAGCGGGGTGCCGGCCGGGGCCACGCCGACGACCGAGCAGCCGCGGCGGTAGGCCTGCTCGGCGAGCAGGCAGAGACCGGGTTCGGTGCCGTCCGGGGTGGCGATCAGCAGCAGGTCGACGGAGCCGGCCCAGCCGGGCAGCTCCCAGCGCAGGGCGCCGGCGGCCGGGGCGACGCCGATGGGGGCCAGGCGGATGACGGGGCTGCCGGGGCCGGCCATCGTGCCGATGAGGTCGGCGGTGTGGGTGGCGGCGGCCCCGGGACCGGCGATGAGGACGGACCGGGGGCGGCCGTCGGGCTTGAGGTCGCCGACGCCGGCCTCGGCGGCGTACCGGGCCGCCGTGCGGACGCGGGCACCGGCCTCGGCCGCGCCGCGGAGGAGGCCTCGGCGGTCGGCCTCCGCGAGGCCCTCCGGGGTGTCGAGCAGCGATTCGTCGAGCATGGGCAGCAGCCTCCGGACGGCGGGGTCCTGTGCGGGGTGGTCGGCGCCGGGCGGCGCCTCGTCGTTACGCGGGGCGGCGGGCCTCGTCGATGAGCAGGACGGGGATGCCGTCGCGGACGGGGTAGGCCAGGCCGCAGTCCTGGCCGGTGCAGACCAGCTCGGCGTCCTGCTCCTCGAGCGGAGCGTGGCAGGCCGGGCAGGCGAGGATCTCCAGGAGGCCGGCTTCGAGCGGCATGAGGTGTCCCTTCGGGGTCGTGGCCGATGTGCTGGTCAGCGTACCGCCGGTGGCGGGGCCGGGCGGGGGCCCGCGTGCCCTGCCGGGAGGCTCCGCCTGCGGGACGTGCCCGCGGTGTCCCCGCTCAGGCCCTGATGATGCCCAGTACCTCGTCCCTGACCCTCGTCATCGTGGGCTCGTCCTTCGCCTCGGCGTTCAGGCGCAGCAGCGGTTCGGTGTTGGACGGGCGGACGTTGAACCACCAGTCGGCGGCGGAGACGGTGAGGCCGTCGAGGTCGTCGAGGGTGACGCCGGGGCGGTTCTCGAACGCGGCGCGGACCGCGGCGAGGCGGGCGGTCCGGTCGGCGACGGTGGAGTTGATCTCGCCGGAGCCCGCGTACCGGTCGTACCGGGCGACGAGGGCCGACAGCGGGCGGTCCTGGCCGCCGAGGGCCGCGAGGACGTGCAGCGCGGCCAGCATGCCCGTGTCGGCGTTCCAGAAGTCCTTGAAGTAGTAGTGGGCCGAGTGCTCACCGCCGAAGATCGCGCCGGAGCGGGCCATCTCCGCCTTGATGAAGGAGTGGCCGACGCGGGTGCGCACCGGGGTGCCGCCGTTCTCCTCCACCACCTCCGGGACCGTGCGGGACGTGATCAGGTTGTGGATGACCGTGCCCGTGCCGCCGTGGCGGGCCAGTTCGCGGGCGGCGACCAGGGCGGTGATCGCCGACGGCGGGACCGGGTCGCCGTTCTCGTCCACGACGAAGCAGCGGTCGGCGTCGCCGTCGAAGGCGATGCCGAGGTCGGCCCCCTCGGCCGGGACCCGCTTTCGCAGGTCCACGAGGTTGGCCGGGTCGAGGGGGTTGGCCTCGTGGTTCGGGAAGGTGCCGTCCAGCTCGAAGTACATGGGGACGAGGGTCAGGGGCAGGCCCGCGAAGACCGTGGGGACCGTGTGGCCGCCCATGCCGTTGCCCGCGTCGACGACGACCTTCAGCGGGCGGACGGCGGTCAGGTCGACGAGGGAGCGCAGGTGTGCCGCATAGTCGTGCAGCGTCTCGCGCGTGGTCAGGGTCCCCGTGGCGGCGGCCGGTCGCGGTGCGCCCGACTCCAGCCAGCCCTCGACCAGTTCGCGGATCTCGGCGAGGCCGGTGTCCTGGCCGACCGGTGCGGCGCCCGCGCGGCACATCTTGATGCCGTTGTACCGGGCCGGGTTGTGGGAGGCCGTGAACATCGCGCCCGGCAGGCCCAGCGCGCCGGAGGCGTAGTACAGCTGGTCCGTGGAGCACAGGCCGATCCCGGTGACGTCCGCCCCGCGGTCGGCGGCGCCGCGGGCGAAGGCGCGCGACAGCCCGGGGGACGAGGGGCGCATGTCGTGGCCGACGACGATCGCCGACGCACCCGTCACCTCCGCGAAGGCGGCGCCGAAGAGTGCGGCCAGCGACTCGTCCCACTGGTCCGGGACCACACCGCGCACGTCGTACGCCTTCACGAGCTGTGACAGATCAGCGGCCACGGCCAACCCTCCTGAAAGTCCTATGGGTGCCCACAAACTACCCAACGGGGGTGCGGGGCGGGTGCGCGGACACAGGTGGACCCCGCTCGCGGCGCCGGGCGGCGCGGGACGGCCCGGTGGGCGGCGGCCCGGTCGCCGGGAGGGGGGTCCGGTGGGCGGGGGCCGGTCGCGCCGGGCGGCGGCTCAGTTGTCCGGGGAGCGCAGGACCCGCAGGTGGCCGCGGCGGGCGACCTCCATGGGGTCCGCCGCGCGCGGTCCGCCGCCGCCCGCTCCGGCCGCACGCTGCTGGGGGCGGGCCGCCTCGCGCACGGCGTTGGCGAGCGCTTCGAGGTCGTCCCCGCTGGGCCGCGCCGGGGCGGAGGCGTCGAGGAGGCGGACGACTTCCCAGCCGCGGGGGGCGGTGAGGCGCTCGGAGTGCTCGGCGCACAGGTCGTAGCAGTGGGGTTCGGCGTAGGTGGCGAGCGGGCCGAGGACCGCGGTGGAGTCGGCGTAGACGTACGTCAGCGTCGCGACGGCGGGTCGGCCGCAGGCGGTGCGCGAACAGCGACGTACAGGGCTCACGACGTTGGACGGTACCGCACTCTTGAGCGGGCCGCGACGACTCCGCACCGGCTCACTCCACCGTGTCGTGCTGTGAAACGCCCCACACTGCCGCCCGAACACACCTCGCTGACCTGCGGGGACGGTCCCGTGCGGGGCCATCCCCCGTCACGAGTCGGTGCAAAGGGCATCAATCTCCTCGACTTCACCGATCCGGGAAGGGGGTCGGGGACGAGCCACACCTTGGCCGAAATGTGATCTGCGTGCTGGAGCGCGGGGATGGCCGGTTGCCGTCCGGCCGGAGGCGGGTCACCGCGTGGGGCAGGGCGTGCGGCGCGTGCGGGGACTACCCTTCACCGGTGATGGACAACCGTGTACCGCCCCGTGCCGCCGGCCCCGGGCCCCGCCGTCGTGATCGCCACGGGCGCGGCATGCGAGGGCCGATCGCGCCGCCGCAGGTGCCGCTGGCGGCCAGCCGCGCCGACGTGTTCGCGGACCTGGTGCAGGACTCCGTGGACCGTCTCGAGCGGCGGTGGCCGCAGCTGGCCGAGGTCGACTTCCTGGTGCTGGAGGTGCCCCGGCTGGAGGAGCGGGGCGTGGACGCGTGGAGTGACGAGGCCGTGCCGCTGGGCGGGATCGTTCCCGCGCGGGACGGCCAGCGGGCCCGGGTGGTGGTGTACCGGCGGCCGGTGGAGATCCGGACCAAGGGGCGGGAGGAGCGGGCCGCGCTGGTGCACGAGGTGGTCGTGGAGCAGGTGGCCGAGCTGCTGGGACTCACTCCGGAGACCGTCGATCCCCGGTACGGGGAGGATTGACACCCGCCCGTCCGCGCCGGGCGGGTGCCTCCCCCCGGACCCGCTCGCACCGCCCGGGCCCGCGCGGCCGGGCGGGCCGTCACTTCTGCAGGACCGACAGGTCCTCGGCGGTGTTCGGCACCGCCACCAGGCCCCGGTCGCTGGGGAGGGTCTGGACGGTGAAGCCGGGGACGCCGTCCTCCGTGGCCGCCAGGGTGCGGGCGGCGTAGACCGGGCCGCCGGTGAGGGTTTCCACGGTGAGGGCGTAGGTGCCCTTCAGGCCCGGGGGGACGAGTCCGGTGACGTCCTGGGTGGTACCGGACCTGACCGTGTAGGTCTTGGTCACCGGGGTGCCGCCCCCGCTGCCGGCGGACGCCGTGACCTTGACCGTGGCGGTGGCGGCCGGGGCGGTCAGGGAGAGGGTCGTGCCCTTGCCGCTGTTGTCGGCGCAGGTCGCGCGCGCGCCGACGGGAGCGGTGGCCGGGATGTAGGCCGTCTCCTGGTCGGTTCCCTTGCCCCGGACCACGCGCAGGGCCGCCACGACCGGCACCGAGCGGTCGGTGGGCGTCAGGAGCAGGGAGCCGGCCTCGCCGCGGGTGACGTCGCCGAGGTCGGCCGAGGTCGTCATGCCGGCCTTGACGTGCAGGGTCTCGTTGCCTGCCGGGGTGATCGGACCGTCGGGCGAGGCGAGGCGGACCTTCAGGTCGGCGTCGGCGTCGCCGGGGGTGAAGGCGATCAGGCGGACGTCGGTGGCGTCCTTCGGGATGCCGGGCAGGACCAGGGCGCCGGCCGGGTCGGTGGACGCGGCCAGCCAGTCTCCGCCCGCCTTGTCGTCCAGGGCCTGCACGGCCGCGCCGACCCGTCCGCTGCGGACGCTGACGTGCACGGTCAGGTCCGTCTGCCGCTCGTCGGTGAGGGTGGACAGCAGGATCGGCCTGCTCGCGTGCGGCGGGATGGTGAAGCCGTCCCCCAGCGGGGACTTGACGGCACCGTCCGTGCCGTACAGCTCGACGTCGACGACGGCCGCGGAGTCGTCGGGGTTGGTGAGGTGCACGTAGTCGGTGCGGCCGGCGGCCGTACCGGCGCCCGGGAACCAGAACTCGGTGTCGGGCGCGGTGCAGCTGACGCCCTGGAGGCCGCGGCCGGTGCCCGCGGCGACCTCGGTGGTCTCCTGGACGGTCCAGCCCGGCGCGAACCTCCCGTCGGCGGTGCCGATGAGCGCGGACGCCTCGGAGCCGGAGGTGTCACCGGTGACGGGTGTGCCGGGCGCCTTCGGGGTGAGGACCGGCTTGTCCGCCTTGCCCGTCCGCCCCTCGGCGTCCGTGCCCTTCGCCGAGCCGTCCTCCGTGGTGCCGCCGGTGGCGCCCGCCGCCTCGGCGGCCGCCCGGAGTCCGGCCCCGCCGCCGCTCGCCGCGCCCTCGGTGACGGGTGTGAACGACGTGTACGACGTCTCGGCGATGTCGGAGGTGCTCGGCGCCGGGCAGAGCAGGCTGGTGCGTTCCACGGGCAGCTCGGCGGCCGCCTTCGCGGAGTCCGTGCCGGACGCGGACGGCGCGTCCAGCGCGGCGAAGGCGGTCACGGCGGCCAGCGCGGTGGTGCCGGCGATCAGGGACAGGGTGGTGCGCTTCACTGCTGGCTCCCGTCGGGACGCTCACTGCCGGTGCCGTAGGGGTGCCGGGCCGGGTCGTAGTCCTGCGGATGGACCGGGTCGTAGTCCTGCGGATGGGCGGGGTCGTAGTCCTGCGGATGGGCGGGGTCGTAGGGCTGCGGGTGGGCGGGGTCGTAGGGCTGCTGCCCGGCCGTGTCCCCGTAGGCGTACGGGTCGTACCGGCCGGCCTGGTAGGGGTCGGGCCGGTAGGCCTGCTGGTCGTAGCCCGCGGCCTGGTACTGCGCGGCGTCCTGGTAGGGGTCGGCGCCGTAACCGGCGTACTGCGCGCCCTGGTGGGCCGTGCCGTCCCAGTCGGCGTACTGCTGCTGGTGCGGGACGGCGGCGGGGGCCCGCTCCGGTGCGGGGGGAGCCGGGGCTTCCCCGGGAACGGGGGGCGCACCGGCGGTGCCGGGCTGCTCCGGGGCCGCCTGTTCCTCGGCCTGGGCGCGCAGGCGGCGGGCGCGGCGGCCCTCGCCGGCGACGGCCTGGGCGGGCGGCGGCTGCTCCTCGGGCAGGTCGTCGTCGACGTCCCGGCGGCGGCCGGGCAGGGCGAGGACGACCAGGACGACGGCGAGCGCGCCCTGGGCCCACAGCCAGGCGGTGCGGGCGATCGGGGCGTCGTAGGTGACGTCCAGCCGGCCGGCCGCGGCGGGCAGCCGGAAGCCCTGGGCCCAGCCGTCGACCGTGGTGCGGGTGAGCGGCCGGCCGTCGAGGGTGGCCGTCCAGCCGTCGGAGGCGGCGTCGGCCAGGCGCAGGACCCGGCCGGCCGGGCCGGCCGGGACGGTGGTGTGGATCTCGACGGGGCCGGCGGCGACGGGCCGGGCGGTGCCGGAGCCGCCGGCGGGTACCAGGGTGGCGCGGGAGACCTGCTGGTCGACCCGCCACAGGGCGCTGCCGTTCTGCTGGCTGAGCCGGCTCAGGCCGGGGGTGGCGTCCAGGACGCGGGTGATCTCGCGGGGGGCGCCCTTGTGCACGAGGACGTAGCGCACGGCGAAGCCGCCGAGCTGGTCGGCCTGGTCGGCGCCGGAGCCGGCGACGAGGTTGGCGACGACCTTGCCGAGCTCGGCGCTCTCTCCGCCGGCGGCTGTGAGTTCGGCGTCTCCCAGGCGGGCACCGGAGCCGCGGACGAGGCTGTAGCGCACGCGCGCGGTGGAGTCGCTGTCGAGGACCAGGGTGCGGGCCTGGTCGCGGGTGGCGGAGTCCTCGGCGACGAACGCGGGCACCTGGACCGGGTCGCGGCGCTCCAGCGGGCCGTCGGCGCCGCCGAGCATCCAGCCGGCGGCGACGAGCAGCGGGCCGGCGGCCGAGGCGAGGGCGATCAGGGCGGCGACGGGCTGGCGCCAGCCGAAGCTCTGCTCGGCCACGCGGGCGCGCGCGCCGTCGGCGCCCAGTGCGGCGGCGGCCAGCAGGGCGATGCCGTACACGAGGGTGGCCGGTCCGGCCCAGTGGGAGCCGTTGGACACGACGGCGAGGACGAGGCCGACCAGGGCGGCGGTCCAGGCGGCGCGGATGCCCAGCTGCCGCTCGGAGCGCAGCAGCGCGGCCAGGGCGGCCAGGACGATGCCGATGAGCACCAGGCCGTGCACGGTGCCGGGACCGCCGGGGTCGGCACCGAGCAGGTCGAGCGCGGAGGCGGTCGAGGGGCCGTACTCCAGGCCCGCTTCGGTGAGGAAGCCGAGGGGCAGCAGGGTCAGCGACCAGGGGGCGAGGACCAGCAGCGGGGTGCCGAGCTGGGCGAGCAGGCGCAGGCCGTGGGGGACGAGGTCGGTGCGGCGCAGCACCAGCACGCCGAGGCCGAGGACCAGGGCGATGGGCCAGACGACCGGCGTGAAGGCGGTGGTGACGGTCAGCAGGAGGGCGTAGGTCCAGGTGGCGCGCCAGCTGCCGGGTCCGCCGGAGGGGTTGGCCAGACCGGTGGCGGCGACGCCCGCGCGCGCGATGAGCGGCAGCAGGACGGCCAGGACGGCGGTGCCGACGCGGCCGCCGGCCAGGGCACCGGTGGCGGCGGGCAGGAAGGCGTAGGCGATGGCCGCCCAGGCGCGCAGCAGGCGGGAGGTGACCAGCGGCCGGGAGGCGAAGTAGGCGCTCACGCCGGCCAGCGGCACCGAGCCGATCAGCAGGACGGTGACCGCGAGGCCGGCGGAGCCGAACAGGATCGAGGCGAGGGTCGCGACGAGGGCGAGGTAGGGCGGTGCGGAGGAGGTGCCGCCGACGCCCACCGGGTGCCAGGCGTCCAGGTAGCGGGACCAGAGGTCGCCGGCGCCGGCCGGGGCGGGCAGCAGGGCGCCGCCCGCCAGGGCGCCGCCGCCGAGCAGGGCCCGGCAGGCGACGAGCGAGACCAGCAGCAGGGCGAGGAAGAGCACCGGGCCGGGTTTGCGGGCGATCCGCTTGAGCCGGGCGAACTGCTCGACCTCCAGGAAGTCGGCGTCCTCGCCGCCGGGCCCGGACTCCACGGCGCCGCCGTGCCGGCCGGCCGAGGAGGTGTCGGTGTCGGAGCCGCTGGAGAAGTTGGCGGCGACCTGCTCCACCGTGGCGCGGATGGTGGCGCCGGGAGGCGGGAAGAGCCGGCGCAGTTCGTCCTTGTCGATGCGCGAGGGGCCGCGGCCGCGCCGTCCGGCGAGGATGCGCTCGGGGCGCAGCAGGGTGCCGAGCAGGCCGCGGACCTCGTCGAGGGCCTGTCCGGGGACCTTGCCGACGAGGTAGGCGACGGTCCTCAGCAGGGTGCCGACGACGAGCCGCAGCAGCACCCAGGGCAGCAGGGCCGTGCGGGTGTTGGTGAGGAGGGTGTAGACGGCGCCCGCCTTGTCGACCTTGTGCGGGGAGGCCGTGGTGCGGCCCGCGCAGTCGACGGCGCGGCGTTCGCGGGAGGCGGCCTCGGCGTGCCGGACGACCGCCTCGGGGGCGACCAGGACCCGGTGGCCGGCCCGGTGGGCGCGCCAGCACAGGTCGACGTCGTCGCGCATCAGGGGCAGCCGGCGGTCGAAGCCGCCGAGCTGTTCGAAGACGTCGCGGCGGACGAGCATGCCGGCGGTGGAGACCGACAGCACGGCGCGGACGTGGTCGTGCTGGCCCTGGTCCTGTTCGCGGCGGTCCAGGCCGGTCCAGCGGCGGCCGGAGTGGGCGATGGAGACGCCGACCTCCAGCAGTTGACGGCGGTCGTACCAGCCGCGGAGCTTGGGGCCGACGATCGCGACGTCGTCCCGGCCGAGTTCGAGTTCGTTGTCCGCGACCCGGAGCAGCTCGGCGAGGGCCCCGGGCTCGGGGGCGCAGTCGTCGTGCAGCAGCCAGAGCCATTGGACGGGTTCGCCGTACGGCAGTTCGGGCAGGTCGTAGGCGTCGTCGCGCCAGGTGCGCGTGACGGGGTCCCAGCCGCTGGGGCGCCTGAGGTACGGCAGGTCGTCCGGGGTGAGGACAGGCGCGGTGCGGCTCGCCTCCTCGACGGCCTGGCCGAAGCCGGTGCGCCGGGCCAGGTGCAGCACGTTGGCGTCGCCGAGGGCCTCGGTGACCAGCTGGGCGGAGTCGTCCGCGCTGCCGGTGTCGGCCGCCACCGCGTACTGGACGGGGCGCTCCTGGCCGAGCAGCCCGGCGAGCGCGTCGGGCAGCCAGCGGGCTCCGTCGTGGGAGACGAGGACCGCGGTCACGACGTGACGCGGGAACTCAGGAAGGGCGGCTGCGTCTTGGGCTGCCGCATGGCTGTGCACGGTCATCGAGGTACGGGCCCCGGTTCGATGGACTGCGGTGGACGCCCGTGCCCCGAGGGGACAGCCGGGCGTCTCGGACGAGCGACCACACTATCGGCTGCCATGACCACGGCCCGCCGCCTGTGGACAACCCACGGGCGACGGGCCGTTCGCGAGATGAGCGCGTGACCGTGCGGTCACACGGCGGCCTTCTTCAGCCTGCGGCGCTCCCGCTCGGACAGACCGCCCCAGATGCCGAAGCGCTCGTCGTTGGCAAGGGCGTACTCGAGGCACTCGGAGCGGACCTCGCAGGCGAGGCAGACCTTCTTGGCCTCTCTCGTGGAGCCGCCCTTCTCCGGGAAGAAGGACTCGGGGTCGGTCTGGGCGCACAGCGCGCGCTCCTGCCAGCCGAGTTCCTCGTCCGCGTCGTCGACCAGCAGTTCCTGCACCAGCTCGGTCATGTGCGCCCCTCGTCTGTCTTCGCGTCCCCGTGCCAGGCCGTTACCGATTTCGGCTGAACGACACGAGTGAAATTACAAGTGTGCTGCTCCGGGCGAGTCAAGCCGAGATCTGCTATTGGGCCCGTTATTCACTCTCCGGAACCAAGGCCCTGCAGAAAGTGTTCAAATCGCCATAAACTCAGACACGGTGACGGGACCGAGGGGGGCGTCCTCCTCCGCACAGACCTCCGCACACCCTTCTGCACGAAGGAGGACGTCCCGGCGTTCGATCGCGTTCCGCGAGGCTTGAAGCGCTCGGATGTGCGCCATGTGTCCCGAGATCCCGGGGAACAAACCTTTGACCTGACGAATCAACCGGATGAGGTGAAACAGATCCCACATGGCGGTCGCCGAGTTGACAGTGCGGGTGCGAACCGGTGTCCTGGTGGGCATGCTCGCGTACCCGGCTCCCGCCTCGACCCGCCCCGCCGGGTCCCACGGTGCTGCCCGGTCCCGCTGTAGCTGTTGTCGCCGTTGCAGCTGTTGAGCCCACGCGCTCCGGCTGCCGCCGAGCCCTCCGTCGCGGCTCGGTCGTCCCCTCCCTCGCAGATCCCTCCCGTCCAGGGCACCACTCTTCCGCCGAGGAACACCGCACCCCCATGAACAGCGACAACGACCTCCAGATCGCCGGCGACATCCTCGAAGTCCCCCACCTGCTGCAGCCGCCGCGCGAGCACCCGGCCACGGTGGCCGAGTTCGCGGGCCTGGCCCGCGCCATCGCCGCCGACCCCGCCCAGTGGCGGCACCTGGTGCGCTACGACGCCACCGCCCGCTGGTACCACCGGCTGCGCACCGGCCCCGGCTACGAGGTGTGGCTGCTGTCCTGGGTCCCCGGACAGGGCAGCGGGCCGCACGACCACGGCCCCTCCTCCGGCATCCTCAGCGTCCTGGCGGGCACGCTGACCGAGCGCACCGCCCACGGCACGCGCGCGCTGGCCGCCGGGGCGCAGCGGGTGTTCGCGCCGGGTTACGTGCACGAGGTGGCCAACGACGCGCTGGAGCCGGCGGTGAGCCTGCACGTCTACCACCCCGGGCTGACCGAGATGCCGATGCACACCTCGCCGCACTGCGAGGCGCGTCCGGTGTCCGCCTGACACCCGGGCGCTCCCGCCTGCGAGACTTGGCCCATGCGCATTGTGGTTCTGGCAGGCGGCATCGGCGGTGCCCGTTTCCTGCGCGGTCTGAAGCGGGCCGTGCCGGACGCGGACGTCACGGTCATCGGCAACACCGGCGACGACATCCACCTCTTCGGTCTGAAGGTCTGCCCGGACCTCGACACGGTGATGTACACGCTGGGCGGCGGCATCAACGAGGAGCAGGGCTGGGGGCGGGCCGACGAGACCTTCCACCTCAAGCAGGAGCTGGCGGCCTACGGCGTCGGCCCGGAGTGGTTCGGGCTCGGCGACCGGGACTTCGCCACGCACATCGTGCGGACGCAGATGCTGGGCGCGGGCTACCCGCTGAGCGCGGTCACCGAGGCGCTGTGCGACCGTTGGCAGCCGGGCGTGCGGCTGATCCCGATGACCGACGACCGCGTGGAGACCCACGTGGCGGTCGAGGTGGACGGCGAGCGCAAGGCGGTGCACTTCCAGGAGTACTGGGTGCGGCTGCGCGCCTCCGTGCCGGCCCAGGCGGTCGTGCCGGTCGGCGCCGAGCAGGCCAAGCCCGCGCCCGGCGTCCTGGAGGCGATCGCCGGCGCGGACGTCATCCTCTTCCCGCCGTCCAACCCCGTCGTCTCCATCGGCACGATCCTGGCCGTGCCCGGCGTCCGGGAGGCCATCGCGAACGCGGGCGTGCCCGTGGTGGGCCTGTCCCCCATCGTCGGGGACGCGCCCGTGCGCGGCATGGCGGACAAGGTGCTCGCCGCGGTCGGCGTGGAGTCCACGGCCGCCGCGGTGGCCGAGCACTACGGCTCGGGGCTGCTGGACGGCTGGCTGGTCGACACCGTGGACGCGGACGCGGTCGGGCGGGTCGAGGCGGACGGGATCCGCTGCCGGGCCGTGCCGCTGATGATGACCGACGTGGACGCGGCCGCGCGGATGGCGCGGGAGGCACTGGCGCTGGCGGAGGAGGTGCGGACGGCGTGAGCGGCGGGACTTCGCCGGCGGCGCCGGACGAGCGGCCCGGGTACCGGGTGTGGGCGCCGGCCGGGCTCCCCGAGGTGCAGCCGGGGGACGACCTGGCCAAGCTGATCGCCGCGGCCGAACCCGCGCTGGCCGACGGGGACGTGCTGCTGGTCACCTCCAAGATCGTGTCCAAGGCGGAGGGCCGGATCGTTCGGGCGGCCGACCGGGAGGCGGCGATCGACGCCGAGACCGTGCGGGTGGTGGCCCGGCGCGGCGCGCTGCGCATCGTCGAGAACCGGCAGGGCCTGGTGATGGCCGCCGCCGGGGTCGACGCCTCCAACACCCCCGCCGGGACGGTGCTGCTGCTGCCCGAGGACCCGGACGCCTCCGCACGTGCGATCCGCGGCGGACTGCGTGACGTCCTCGGCGTCGACGTGGGTGTCGTGGTCACCGACACCTCCGGGCGACCCTGGCGCGCGGGGCTCACGGACGTGGCGATCGGCGCCGCGGGCGTGCGCGTCCTGGACGACCTGCGCGGGGGCACGGACGCGTACGGCAATCCGCTCAGCGCCACCGTCGTCGCCACGGCGGACGAACTGGCCGCCGCGGGCGACCTGGTCAAGGGCAAGGCGGCCGGGCGGCCGGTCGCCGTGGTGCGCGGGCTGCCGCACGTGGTGGACCGGGAGCACGGCGAGGGGGCGCGGGCGCTGGTGCGCAGCGCGCGGGACGACATGTTCCGGCTCGGCACCTCCGAGGCGGTCCGGGAGGCGGTGGCCCTGCGGCGCACCGTACGGGCGTTCACCGACGAGCCGGTCGACCCCGGCGCGGTCCGCCGCGCGGTGGCCGCCGCCGTGACCGCACCCGCCCCGCACCACACCACGCCGTGGCGGTTCGTGCTGCTGGAGTCGCGGGAGTCGCGGACGCGGCTGCTCGACGCGATGCGGGACGCCTGGATCGCCGACCTGCGCCGGGACGGCAAGGGCGAGGAGTCCATCGCCAAGCGGGTCCGCCGCGGGGACGTGCTGCGCAACGCCCCCTACCTGGTCGTGCCGTGCCTCGTCATGGACGGCTCGCACACCTACGGGGACGCGCGGCGGGACGGCGCCGAGCGGGAGATGTTCGTGGTCGCCATGGGCGCGGGCGTGCAGAACCTCCTGGTCGCGCTGGCCGGGGAGCGGCTGGGGTCGGCGTGGGTGTCGTCGACGATGTTCTGCCGTGACGTGGTGCGCGAGGTGCTGGGCCTGCCCGGGGAGTGGGACCCGATGGGGGCGGTGGCGGTCGGGCACCCGGCCCGGGACCCGTCTCCGCGTGCCGAGCGGGACGCCGGGGCGTTCGTCGAAGTCCGCTGAGCCCGGCGGCCGGTGGGCACCGGCCGCCAGTGTGCACCGGTGTGCGCCGGGCGCCGGAGCGGGGTGCCGGGGACGACCGGGGCGCCCACCGCCTACTCTCTTGGGACGGCCCCGCACCCCAGGACTCGTCGATGGCAGGACGCTTCGCTCCGCGGCCCCCACGCACGACCGCGCGCGGGGGCCGAACCGGCGTGCCCGCGGTGCCCGGTGGGATGCCGCAGCAGGCCACGGGGCCGGGGCGGGTGCGGCGCTGGGTGCCGGACGGGCCGCTGGACCTCGGGCTGGTGCTCGGCCCGCTGCGGCGCGGGCCCGGCGATCCGACCTTCCGCGCGGCGCCGGACGGCTCCGTGTGGCGCGCCTTCCGGACTCCGGCCGGGCCCGGCACGCTGCGGGTGCGGGCCCACGGCGGTGAGGTGTGCGGCGAGGCGTGGGGGCCGGGGGCCGAGTGGCTGCTGGACCAGTTGCCGCAGCTCCTCGGTGCCGCCGACGATCCGGAGGCGTTCGTGCCCCGGCACCGGGTGGTGGCACTGGCGCGGCACCGGCGGCCGGGGCTCAGGCTGACGCGGACCGGGCTGGTGCTGGAGTCGCTGATCCCGTCGGTGCTGGAGCAGAAGGTCACGACCGACGAGGCGTACCGGGCGTGGCGGCTGCTGGTGCGGCGGTTCGGGGAGCCGGCGCCGGGGCCCGCGGGAGCGGGCGAGCGGCCGATGTGGGTGATGCCCGCGCCGCGGACCTGGGCGCTGATTCCCTCCTGGGAGTGGCACCGGGCCGGAGTGGACGACAAGCGGGCGTCGACCGTTCTGCGGGCGGTACGGGTCGCCGCGCGGCTGGAGCAGGCGGTGGGGATGCCCCCGGCACAGGCCCGGGCGCGGCTGGAGCTCGTGCCGGGGGTGGGGCCGTGGACGTCGGCGGAGGTGGTGCAGCGCAGCCACGGCGCGGCGGACGCGGTGACCGTCGGGGACCTGCACCTGCCGGGGATCGTCGGCTGGGCGCTGGCCGGGAACCGGCACGCGGACGACTCGGTGATGCTGGAGCTGCTCGAACCCTACGCCGGGCAGCGGCACAGGGCGGTCCGCCTGATCCTGCTGAGCGGGAGGACGCCCGCGCGCAGGGCACCGAAGATGCCCCGGGTGGACATCGGGTTGCTGTAGGCGCCGGGGCGCCCGGTGCCACGGCGGGGCGCGCGTGCGGGCACCGTCGGCCGCACCTGCCCGGGGGCGCGCCGCACCTGCCCGGGACGCGGGGAACGGCGCGGACCCCCACCGCGCGCCCTGCGGACGGCACCGGGCCGGGCACCCCGGAGCGTCGCGGCGGACGGCGCGGACGGCGCCCCGTCTCCCGTGGACGACTACTGGTCCGAGGAGAACCGCACCGCCCCCGCCGGGATGCGCGCGTCGCACCACACCCGCACGCCGTCCCGGAGCTCGTTGTCGGCGCCGACGACCGCGCCGTCGCCGACGACCGTGCCGGTGAGGACCGAGCGTTCGCCCACGCGGGCACGGGTGCCGATGAGGGAGTCGGTGATGACGGCGTCGGGTTCGATCACCGCGCCGGGCAGGATGGCGGACCCGAAGACCCGGGCGCCCTCGGCGACGAACGCGCCCTCGCCGACCACCGTGCCGCCCATCAGCTTGGCGTCCGGGGCGACCGTGGCCGTCGGCAGCACCAGGCGGTCCCCGCAGCGTCCGGGGACGGCGGGGGACGGGGCGCGGCCCAGGACGAGGTCCGCCGAGCCGCGGACGAAGGCGGCGGGCGTGCCGAGGTCCAGCCAGTAGGTGGAGTCGACCATGCCCTGCAGGTGGGCCCCGGCGGACAGCAGGCCGGGGAAGGTCTCGCGTTCGACCGAGACCGGGCGGTCCCGGGGGATCGTGTCGATGACCGAGCGGCGGAAGACGTACGCCCCCGCGTTGATCTGGTCGGTGACGATCTCCTCCGGCGTCTGCGGTTTCTCGAGGAAGGCGAGGACGCGGCCCGTCGCGTCCGTGGGCACCAGGCCGTACGCCCTCGGGTCGGTGACCTGCGTCAGGTGCAGGGACACGTCGGCGCCGGCCGACTCGTGGGTGGCGACCAGGGCCCCGATGTCCAGGCCGGTCAGGATGTCGCCGTTGAAGACCAGCACCGGGTCGTCGGGGCCGGAGTGCAGGCGGGAGGCCACGTTGCGGATCGCGCCGCCGGTGCCGAGGGGTTCCTCCTCGGTGACGTACTCGATGTGCAGGCCGAGCGCGGAGCCGTCGCCGAAGTGGGGTTCGAAGACCTCGGCGAGGTAGCTCGTCGCGAGGACGACGTGGTCCACGCCGGCCGCTCCCGCCCTCGCCAGCTGGTGGGTGAGGAACGGCACGCCGGCCGCCGGGACCATGGGCTTGGGCGTGTGGACCGTGAGCGGTCGCAGCCGGGTGCCTTTGCCGCCGACCAGGAGGATCGCTTCTGTCACCTGTCGTCTCCGCTTCCTGCCGGGACCGGCCGGACTACTCGTTCCGGCCGGTCAGTGTATGCAGTGCGGGCGGCGGCGCCCCGGTGGCCGCGCGGTGTCGCGCGGGATCGGCACGCGGTTCTTCCGGCCGCGAAGCCGGGCGCGGCCGCCCGCGGGGGGCCGCGGGGGCCGGCGGACCGCCGGCGAACGCCCCGCCGGACCGCCGCTCGGTGCGCGCGGCCCTCCCGGCGTACTCTTGCGCGGGTGAACGCCACCGATCGCACCCCTGCCGACCTGCTGCGTTCCGCGCTCGTCGCGGATCCCGGCCGTCCCCTGGTGACCTTCTACGACGACGCCACGGGCGAACGCGTCGAACTGTCCGTGGCCACCTTCGCCAACTGGGTGGCCAAGACCGCCAACCTCCTGCAGGGCGACCTGTCCGCCGGCCCGGGTGACCGGGTCGCGCTGCTGCTGCCCGCGCACTGGCAGACGGCGGTGTGGCTGATCGCGTGCGCGTCGGTCGGGGCGGTGGCGGACGTGGCCGGGGACCCGGCGGCGGCGGACGTCGTCGTCAGCGGGCCCGATTCCCTGGAGGCCGCGCGGGCCTGCCGCGGGGAGCGGGTCGCTCTCGCGCTGCGCCCGCTGGGCGGGCGTTTCCCGCGGCCCCCGGAGGGCTTCGCCGACTACGCCGTGGAGGTGCCGGGACAGGGCGACCGGTTCGTGCCGTTCGCGCCCGTGGATCCCGAGGAGCCGGCGCTGGTCGTCGCGGGCGCCGAGTACAGCGGGGACGAGGTGGTCCGGCGGGCCGTGGCCGACTCGGCGCCGCTGGGGCTGACCGGGCCCGGGGCGCGGTTGCTGTCGGGGCTGCCGTACGACACGTGGGACGGGCTGAGCGCGGGGCTGTACGCGCCGCTGGCCGCCGGGGGCTCCGTGGTGCTGTGCCGGAACGCGGACCGGCTGGACGAGGAGGGGTTCGCCAAGCGGGTGGAGAGCGAGAGGGTGACCGCGGTGCACCGCTGAGCGGCAGGGCGGCGCGGGCGGGCACGGGCCGCCCTCGCCGTTCCCCGCCCGCGCCGTTCCCCGCCCGCGCCGTTCCCCGCCCGCGCCGTGCTCCGGCCGCCCTCACCCGGGTGGAGCAGCAAAGGGCGGCTCCCGGGCGTCCGCCCGGCCATGGTCGTAGGAGCAGGACGCGACGCCCGTACGCCATGAGGGGACGGCCCCACCGTGACCGACACCGCAGGCGGCCCCCCCGGTCCCGGTCCCGGCTCCTCCGCCACCGGGGACGGGCTCGCGCGGCGGCGCAGGCGGCGGCTGCGGTGCCCGGCGGTGGCGGCGGTCGTGTTCGTCGCCGCGGCGGGCGGGGTCGGGTGGGCCGCGTACGCCGGGCTCAGCGGCAACATCACCGCCGACCGGGCGGCCGCCGCCGAACTGGCCCGCTACGAGCGGGAGCGGCCCACCGCGCTGGTGCGGGGGGCGCAGAACATCCTGCTGATCGGGTCCGACACGCGGGCCGGGGACGGCAACGGCGCGTACGGGCGGGACCTGGGCGGCGAGCGGTCCGACACGACGATCCTGCTGCACCTGGCCGCCGACCGGCGCGCCGCCACCGCCGTCTCGCTGCCCCGGGACCTCATGGTGGACGTCCCGAGCTGCCGCCGGGCGGACGGCAGCCGCAGCGAGCCGGTGTTCACGATGTTCAACCACGCCTTCCAGGTGGGCGGTTCGGCCTGCACCGTCCGTACCGTCGAGAAGCTGACGGACATCCGCGTCGACCACCACGTGGTCGTCGACTTCAGCGGGTTCAAGGAACTGGTCGACGCGGTCGGCGGGGTGCAGGTGTGCCTGGAGGAGCCCGTCGACGACGAGGCGGCCAAGCTGGAACTGCCCGCGGGCAGGGTGACGCTCGACGGGGAGCAGGCGCTCGGGTACGTGCGGGCCCGCAAGTCGCTCGGCGACGGCAGCGACACCGAGCGGATGGAGCGTCAGCAGCGCTTCCTCGGCGCGCTCGTCGACAAGGTGCGCGCCGACGGCGTCCTGCTGAATCCGGTGAAGCTGTACCCGGTGCTGGACGCGGCCACCTCCGCGCTCACCACGGACCCGGAACTGGCGAGCCTGCGCGGCCTGTACCAACTGGCGCGGGGGCTGCGCGAGGTCCCCGCCGACCGCGCGCAGTTCCTGACGGTGCCGCGGGAGTCGTACGTCTACGACGCCGACCGGGACCAGCTCGTGGAGCCGGACGCCGAAAGGCTGTTCGCGCGGCTGCGGGCGGACCGGCCGGTGGCGGTGGCGGCGGATCCGCCGCGGAACGCCCAGCGGAACGGTTCCTCGCGCGACCCATCCCCCACGCCCACCTTCCGCGGGAACACCGCCGCCGCACACGGCTGTGAGTAATGCGCAAACCAAGGTGACGCACTTCTGTTCAGAGTATGGGAGGAATTGCCCGCTTCTCGGAACGTGGAATTTGTCACCGGCGTCGCTCGGCGCTGAACTGGCCGGATAGTGTGAGCGATCCGGTGCACCCGGCCGCGAGGTCCGTCCTGGGGTCGTGCACTGATTCACCGAGACCCGAGCGCCTTTGAGGGGGAAGGCGCCGCGTGGCCCCGACGGAGGATTCGGACAACCGTGGACGCGCAAGGCCGTGGGCGGGCGGACAACATCGACCCCGCAGACCAGTGGGTACTCAACCCGAGCACCGGCGAATACGAACTGCGACTGACCCCTTCCACACCGCAGCCGACGGTGCCGTCCCCGCGCGCGGGGGGGCCCCGCGGCGGCCGCGCCGCGGGAGCCGGCCGGCGCGCGGGGACGGCTGCGGCGCCGAAGGCGGCGGAGCCGGCGAAGCCGGAGCCGGAGATCCCGCCGCAGCGCAGGCGCCGGGGCGAGGCCGAGCCCCCGGCGGGGCGGCGCGGCCGGCGGCCGGCGAAGAAGCGGACCAGGGCGAAGAAGGTCGTGGCCTGGACCGGCGGCGGCATGGCCTTCGTGCTCGTCGCCGTCGGCACGGCCGGCTACCTCTACCTCAAGCACCTGGAGGGCAACGTCACCACGACGAACGTCGGTGACGCGGCCAAGAGCGGCTTCAGCAAGGACGGCGCCTTCAACATCCTCATCATCGGCACGGACAAGCGCACCGGCGCGGGCAACGAGGGCTACGGGGACAAGGGCAGCGTCGGGCACGCCGACACCAACATCCTGCTCCACGTCGCCAAGGACCGGACCAACGCCACCGCGCTGAGCATCCCGCGCAACCTGATCGTGGACGTGCCGGACTGCGAGACCACCCAGCCCGACGGCTCGAAGAAGGTCATCCCGGGCTCGACGGACGTCCGGTTCAACACCAGCCTGGGCCAGGACGGCCGCGACCCGGGCTGCACCATGCGCACCGTGCAGGCGGTCACCGGCATCAAGCCCGACCACTTCATGATGGTCGACTTCAACGCGGTGAAGACGCTGACCACGGCCGTGGGCGGCGTGGACGTCTGCCTGTCGCACGCGGTCGACGACAAGGAGTCGCACCTCAAGCTGCCCGCCGGCAAGTCCAAGGTCGAGGGCGAGCAGGCGCTGGCGTTCGTGCGCACCCGGCACAGCTGGGGCAACCAGGGCGACCTGGACCGCATCAAGGTGCAGCAGCAGTTCATGGCCTCCCTCATGCGCAAGATGTCCTCCGGCGACACCCTGACCAGTCCGAGCAAGCTCTACAAGCTGGCGGAGGCCGCCACGAAGGCGCTGACCGTCGACCAGGGCCTCGGATCGGTCGGCACGCTCAAGGACGTGGCGCTGCAGCTGAAGAAGGTGCCCCCGAAGAACATCAGCTTCGTCACCGTGCCGGTGGTGGACAACCCGGCCGAGACCGTCCACGCGACCGTGGTCGTCAACCAGTCCACGGCGCCCTCCGTCTTCGACGCGATCAGGAACGACGTCTCCTTCACCGGCGTGAAGAAGAAGCAGAAGGCGGCCAAGGACGCGGCGGCGGCCCGGCTGAAGGGCACCAGGTCCGCGCCCTCCGAGGTGCGGGTGCGGGTCCTCAACGGCGGCGCCGAGGCCGGCAGCGCGCAGGAGACCCTGCAGTGGCTGCAGACCGACGAGGGCGTGCTCAAGTCCGAGAACGCGGGCAACGCCCCGGCGCGGGCGAGCCGGACCACGCTGGAGTACGCGCCCGACCAGGCGGCCCAGGCGCGCGAGCTGGCCTCCCTCATGGGGCTGTCCGGAAGCGCGCTGAAGCCGGGCAGGAGCGTGACCAACTCCCAGGGCCTGCCCGCGATGACGCTGACCCTGGGCAAGGACTTCAAGGGCGCGGGCGTCTCCCTCACCGGGACGGCGCCGGCGCCGAAGGTGAACAAGTCCACGGCGGACAAGGTGCAGTGCGCCGGCTGAGGCGGCGCCGGACGTGACGAGGGGGCCCGCCGTCCACCGCGGCGGGCCCCCTGCGCGTGCGTGCGGTGTCCCCGCGGCGGTGCGGTCAGCCGGTGGCGGGGACCGCCGGCCGGCGCGAGGCGATGACCTTCTTGGCCAGGGACTTCGGGCTGGTCAGAAAGCCCCAGCCCCAGGACATGTGCATGGTCGCCAGGGCCACCGGGATCTGCAGGCGCGCCTTCAGCGGCAGGCCCCTGCCCGCGGGCACCGAGCCCACGACGATCGCCGCCAGGTACCCCCCGGGGACGACGAAGCCCCACGGGGTCAGCGCCGCGCCCACCACCAGGCCCGCCGCCATCGCGCACACCGCCGTCGGCGGGGCGAGGTAGCGCAGGTTGATGGAGCCCTCGTGGTAGCGGGCGACCACGTGGCGCCAGCGGCCGTAGTCCTTGTACTGCTTGGCCAGCGCCCGCACGCTCGGCCGGGGCCGGTACGACACCTTCAGTTCGGGCGAGAACCAGATCAGGCCGCCCGCCTCACGGATGCGGAAGTTCAGCTCCCAGTCCTGGGCGCGGATGAACTCCTCGTTGTAGCCGCCCTGCCGCTCCAGGGCCTCGCGGCGGAAGACGCCGAGGTAGACGGTCTCGGCGGGACCGGCCTCGCCACCGGTGTGGAAGGCCGCGTTGCCGACGCCGATCTTCGAGGTCATGGCGGCGGCGACCGCGTGCTCCCAGTCGTTCTCGCCCTCGGCGTGCATGATGCCGCCGACGTTCTGCGCGCCGGTCTCCTCCAGGAGCCGCACCGCGGTGGCGATGTAGTCCGGCGAGAGCATGCCGTGGCCGTCGACGCGGACCACGATCGGGTGCCGGGAGGCCTTGATGGCCGCGTTCAGCGCCGCGGGCGTGCGGCCGGTCGGGTTCGGGACGGTGTGCACGCGCTTGGTGTCGTGGGACGCGGTCTCCCGGACCAGCTCGGCGGCGATCTCGTCCGTGCGGTCCGTGGACGGACCGAGGGCGATCACGACCTCCATGTCGCCGGCGTACTCCTGCGCGAGGATCGCTTGGACGGCTCCGCGCAGATGCCGTTCCTCGTTGAGGACGGGCATGATCACGGACACGGCGGGGAACCGCACGTCGGGCTTGGCGTTCATAGGACGCTCACGTTACCGCGAACGGGGGACACCGGTGCGCGCCGCCGGGGCCAAGAGCCGGGCTGAGGATCGTACCGGCCTACCGTGCTCACGGATCCCACGTACGGCCGTCGTCCGGAGGTGTCCCCTTGTCCAGCCCGCCACGGTCCCCCACCCGGCCCCAGCGCCGCCCGCAGCCGCCCCACCGTGTGCCCAGAGCGCCCGAACGGGTGGCGAAGCCCCCGCGGCCCAGGCGGCCGCGCTGGGCCGTGCGGGCGGTGACCACGCTGTCGGTGGTGGTGCTCGCCTCCGCCGGCATCGGCCACGCGGTCGTCACCAGCCTGGACGCCGGCATCGCCCGGGTCGACGCCTTCAAGGACATGAAGAACCGGCCCCGCGCCGGGCACGGCACGAACGTCCTGCTGGTCGGCACCGACGGGCGCGACGGGATCGGCGCCGCCGAGCGGCGCGCCTACCGGTTGGGCGGCGAGCCCTGCCACTGCACCGACACGATCATGATCGTGCACATCTCGGAGGACCGGGAGCGGGCGAGCGTGGTCGGCCTGCCCCGCGACTCCTACGCCGAGGTGCCCGCGCACGTCGACGGGAAGTCCGGGCAGCGCCACGGCCCGCACCCGGTCAGGCTGAACGCGGCCTACGCCGAGGGCGGCCCCCAGTTGACCGTGCGCACGGTCGAGGACATGACCCACGTGAAGATCAACCACTACCTGGAGGTCGACTTCACCAGCTTCATGCGGACCGTGGACGTCCTCGGCGGGGTGCGGATCTGCACGCCGGCGCCGCTGAAGGACCCCTACACCGGGCTCGACCTCGCGGCCGGCACCCACACGCTCGGCGGCGGGCAGGCACTGCAGTACGTGCGCGCCCGGCACCTGGACGGGGCGAGCGACCTGGGCCGGATGAGGCGGCAGCAGCGGTTCCTGGCCTCGCTCATCGAGCGGGCCACCTCCTCCGGGGTGCTGCTGAACCCGATGCGGTTCCGGGACGTGACCCGGGCCGTGCTCGGCTCGGTACGGGCGGACGAGGGCTTCGGCACCGACGAACTGCTCGACCTCGGCCGGGCGATGCGGAACTTCTCCCCCTCCTCCTCCGAGTTCGCCACCGTGCCCGTCGGACAGCTGGACTTCCGGGTCAAGGGGATCGGCTCGACCCTGAAGTGGGACCCGGCGGCGTCCGGCAGGCTCTTCCGGTCACTGCGCGACGACAAGCCGCTCAGCACCGGCCGCCCGCCGCGCGGGCCCCGGCCGGCGCCGGTGGAGGTCGCCCCGCAGCGGATCCGCGTCCAGGTGGAGAACGGCACCGGCACCGCGGGGCTGGCCAAGCGGGTCGACGCGGCGCTCGCGGCGGCCGGCTTCGCCACCACCCGCCGGCCCGTGAGCGCCGCCGCCCACGACGTGCGGCGCACGGTGATCTCCTACGACCCGCGCTGGGACCGCTCGGCCAGGTCCCTGGCGGCGGCCCTGCCGGGCAGCGCGCTGCGCCCGGTGGCGGGCCAGGGGCCGCTGCTGAAGGTGACCGCCGGGAGCGACTTCCGGGCCGTGCGCGCGGTCCGGGCGGACGACCCGGCCCAGCCGGGGCAGGGCGTGGTGCGCGGCAGCGAGGTGGTGTGCTCGAACACGGCCTGAGCGCGCCCCGGCCGGTCCCGGGCCCCGGGAGCCCGGGGGCTCAGTCCTCGAAGCCTTCCGCCGCCCGCTTCTCGCGCAGTTCGCGGATGGCGCGGCGGCGGGCCAGGCGGTGGGTGCGGCGGATCTGGGCCTCCTGGTAGCGGCGGCGGTCGCGGTCGGTCTCCGGGACGACCGGGGGCACCCGGCGCGGCCTGCCGTCGGCGTCCACGGCCGCGAAGACGAGGTAGGCCGAGCCGACCCGGGTGGCCGGGGCCGACTCGTTCCAGCGTTCGGCCAGGACCCGGACGCCTATCTCCATCGAGGTCCGGCCGGTCCAGTTGACCTGGGCCTTCACGTGGACCAGGTCACCGACGCGGACCGGCTCCAGGAAGACCATCTCGTCCATCGACGCGGTGACGGCGGGGCCTCCGGAGTGCCGGCCCGCGACCGCGCCCGCCGCGTCGTCGACCAGTTTCATGATCACCCCGCCGTGCACCGTCCCCAGCAGGTTGGTGTCGTTGTGGGTCATGATGTGGCTGAGGGTGGTGCGGGAGGCGGAGGTGGGCTTGCCCGGGATGTCCGGATCCACGGCCGGGACCTGGTCTGTCATGCCCTCCACCTTATGCCGAAGCGACATTCACGGAATTTTGTGTCAGCTTCGCTACAGCGACGCTCTGATTTTCCGACATCACTTGTGGGGCACACCGCCCGGCCCTGCACACTGGGCGCATGAATGACTGGCCCGAGGGATGGTCCGACGACAACCGCGGCCCGCGCTACGGACGCGGCAGCGGCGGCGAGCAGCCGGAGAGCGCTCGCGTGATGCGTCAGGTGCGGCGCGGCGGCCGGGCGGTACCGCCCGGGCAGCGCTCGTACGGCACCCCCGGGCCGTCCGCGCCGCCGCACGGCGCCGGGGTCCCGCAGCAGTCGTCGTACGTCGACGGCCGGGGACACGGGGCGGACGACGGCTACGACAGCGGCTACAACACCGGCCAGGTCTACGGCACCCCCGGCGGCCACGGGCCGGGCGGCCCGGGCGGCGGGTCCGGCCGCGGGGCCCGGCCCGCGCCCGACTGGCGGCGGCGCATCAAGCTCACCGCGATCGCGGTGGCGGGCGTGCTGGTCGTCACCTCGGTGGCGACGTACTTCTGGGCCGACTCCAAGCTGCACCGGGACGTCGACCTGTCGAAGGTCATCGACCGTCCCGAGGGCGGCGACGGCACCAACTACCTGATCGTCGGCTCCGACAGCCGCAAGGGCATGTCCACCGAGGAGAAGAAGAAGCTGCACACCGGCTCCGCCGACGGCCAGCGCACCGACTCGATGATGATCCTGCACGTCGGCGGCAACGGCGACACGCTGGTCTCGCTGCCGCGCGACTCGGACGTGGAGATACCGACGTACAAGGGATCGGGGTCCGGGAAGGTCTACCAGGGCACCGGCCGGCACACGAAGCTGAACGCGGCCTACGCCGAGGACGGCCCGACGCTGCTGGTCCGCACGGTCGAGTACAACACCGGCCTGCGCATCAACCACTACGTGGAGATCGGCTTCGCCGGCTTCGCGAGCATCGTGGACGCGGTCGGCGGGGTCGAGATCACCATCGACAAGGGCTTCAAGGACAAGTACTCCGGCGCGGACTTCAAGGCCGGCAAGCAGAAGCTGAACGGCGAGGAGGCCCTCGCCTTCGTCCGCACCCGGCACGCGTTCGCGGCCAGCGACCTGCAGCGCACGAAGAACCAGCAGAAGTTCCTGTCGGCGCTGGCCCACCAGGTGGCCACCCCGTCGACGGTGCTGAACCCGTTCGCGTTCTACCCGGCCATGGGCGCGGGCCTGGACTCGCTGACCGTCGACAAGGACATGAGCCTGTGGGACCTGGCGTCGATGTTCTGGGCGATGAAGGGCGTCAGCGGCGGTGAGGGCACGTCGATGAACATGCCGGTCTCCGGCTCCGTCGGCGGCAACCTCCTGTGGGACAAGGCGAAGGTGAAGACCCTGGTCGACGAGTTGAACAACGACGAGAAGGTCACCGTTTCCGGCACCTAGCCCAAAGGTTGTACGGAAGTGGACTATCTCACCGCCGTCGTCCGGCCCGGGGCCCGGCCGATAAGGTGAGCGGTCCAGGGCACCCGGCCGTCGGGTCGCGCACTGTTCGAGACCGACCGAGGTCTTTGGGGGGTGGACGCCGCGTGGTCCCGACGAAGGACACCACGGCCGCGGGCGCGCGGCGCCGCGGCCGGGCCGAGCGGGTGACCGCCCACGTCCGCGCCGCCGGCCCGCTCCGGTGCGCGCGCCCCCCGGCCCCACCGGATCTCCGGCTGCGGCCCTGACGCCCGGCGAGGGCGGAGGAACGGACGCGCCCCGTCTCACGGCGGCACGCGGGGCCCGTGACCCCGGTGTGCGGTTTCGCGTCCCACTCAGCGCATGAGCGCGGTACGGCCCGTGCCCGGCCTTCCCCGGTGCACGGCTGACACAGCCGACTTGGTGGCCCCGGCCGTACGAGGACGTACGCGCAGCCGGGGCGCGGAACGAAGCCGCGGTAGGGATGCCGGGCGCGGGAGGGGCAGGAGATGACGCGAGGCAGCGTGCGCGGAGAAGGGGCTGTGCCGCGCACCCGGCAGCCCGGCGGGGCGGACCGGGCGCGGGACGCGGAGGCCGGGCCGGACGGCGGGCCCGCGCCGTCCGGCGGCCGGGGCGACGGCGGGCCGAGACCGCCCCACCGGAGCCGGCGGATACTGCGCTGGTCGGCGCTGACCCTGTCGGTGGTGATACTCGGCGCCGCCGGCGCGGGCTGCCTCTACTACCGGCACCTGAACGGCAACATCAGGAAGGAGAAGCTGAACCTCGGCGACTCCGACGTGCCCAAGGCGACTCCCAACGCCGCGGGGCAGACGCCGCTGAACGTCCTGCTGATCGGCTCCGACAGCCGCAACACGGCGGAGGACCTCAAGCTCGGCGGGTCCAGGGCCGACGTGGGCCGTCCGGCGCTCGCGGACGTGCAGATGCTGGTGCACGTCTCGGCCGACCGCAGCAACATGTCCGTGGTGAGCCTCCCGCGCGACACCATGATCCCCATACCCAGGTGCACCGACCCGCACACCCACAAGGTGTACCAGGCGCTCCCCCTCGCCATGGCGAACGAGTCCCTGGGCCGCGGCGGCCCGGGCTGCACCGTCGCCACCTGGCAGAAGCTGACCGGCGTGCACGTCGACCACTTCATGATGGTCGACTTCTCCGGGGTGGTGTCGATGGCGGACGCCATCGGCGGCGTCCCGGTCTGCGTGAAGCAGAACATCTACTCCCACACCCCGGACGGCCACGGCTCGGGCCTGAAGCTGAAGGCGGGCACCACCTCCGTCCAGGGCAAGCAGGCCCTGCAGTGGCTGCGCACCCGCTACGGCTTCGAGGACGGCACCGACCTCGGCCGCACCCACGCCCAGCACATGTACATGAACGCGATGGTGCGCCAGCTGCGCGAGAACGCGACCCTGAGCAACCCCGACGAGATGCGCAGGCTGGCGGAGACCGCGACGAAGGCGCTCAAGGTCGACGAGGGCCTCGGCACGATCAAGGAGCTGTACGACCTGTCCGAGGAGTTCAAGAAGGTGCCCACCGGGCGCATCACCATGACGACGCTGCCCACGCAGCAGTGGTCGCAGGACCACGACCGGGTGGTGCCCATGCCCGGGGACGCCGACCAGCTCATCTCCATGGTCCGCCGGGACGCCCCGCTCGACGGCCGCGGTGCGAAGCACCGGACCGAGAAGGCCTCGCGGGATCCGGCGGCACCGGACGGCGAGATCGCCGTGCAGGTCCGCAACGGCACCGGCGTCGACGGCCGGGTGCCCGCGTCCCAACGGGCCTCGGCGGTGGCGCGGGTCCTGCGGGGCAAGGGGTTCGCCCGGACGGAGGTCGACGCCCGGCTCACCCCCGAGGCGCGGACCGCGCTCCTCTTCCCCAGCGCCGACCTGGAGGGCGATGCCCAGGCGGTGGCCAAGGCGATCGGGCTGCCGCTGGACTCGGTGCGCAGGTCGACCGACGTCTCCGGGATCGTCCTGACCGTGGGCGCGGACTGGCGCACCGGGGACGCCTACCCGGCGTCCGCGGAGCCGACGAGGGCCCCCGAGACCGCCGCCGTGCTGAACGGCGACAAGAAGGACGCCTGCATGGAGGTCCAGCAGGGCTTCACCTGGTAGCGCCCCGGTCCGGCCTCCGGGGGCGGCCCTGAGGCGCCCCCGGAGGCCGTCGCGGCCGTGTCACATGGAGGCGCCCGCCATCGTGCGGCACGTGTCGGCGCAGCGGCGACACGCCTCGGCACAGCGCATCATCTGCTCGTCGTCCGGCATGGACATGCACGCCTCGGCGCACATGTCACAGGCCCTGGCGCACAGTGCGCACATCTCGGCCGCCAGTGGCGAGCGGCGCATCATCATGTCGGCGCACATGCGCGTCATCTCGGAGCAGTCCATGAGCGCCCTCATGACCTGCATCTGCTCCTGGCCGCCCTGCTGCATGCAGGAACAGACGGTCTGCTCGCACATGCTGTGGCAGTTCATGCAGGCCTCGACGCACTCCTGCATCTGCCGGGTCATCGCGGGCATCATCCCTGACTGGGTCATGGCTCCTCCTCGGAGGCAGGGACCCGGGGCGGGCCCCGTGTGCTTCCGTCCTACGCCCACCCGGCCCGGCCCGCATGTGACCGACCAGTCGTAAGGCGCGTCCGGACCGGCGGGCCCGGACAGCGGGAAGGCGCCCCGCGGGGCGCCTCCCGGGGCGGGCGGGGGCCCGGGGCCGTTACGGCAGGTTGCGTGCCATGACGATGCGCTGGACCTGGTTGGTGCCCTCGTAGATCTGGGTGATCTTGGCGTCGCGCATCATCCGCTCCACCGGGTAGTCCCGGGTGTAGCCGTAGCCGCCGAGGAGCTGGACCGCGTCGGTGGTGACCTCCATGGCCACGTCGGAGGCGAAGCACTTGGCGGCCGCGCCCTGGAAGGTGAGGTCGCGGTCGCCGCGTTCGGACTTCGCCGCCGCCGCGTAGGTCAGCTGGCGGGCGGCCTCGATCTTCATGGCCATGTCGGCGAGCATGAACTGGATGCCCTGGAAGTCGGCGATCGGCCTGCCGAACTGCTTGCGCTCGGCGACGTAGCCCCTGGCGTAGTCGAAGGCGCCCTGGGCGACGCCGAGGGCCTGGGCGGCGATGGTGATGCGGGTGTGGTCCAGGGTCTTCATGGCGGTGGCGAAGCCGGTGCCCTCCTCGCCGATCATGCGGTCGGCGGGGATGCGGACGTCGTCGAAGTAGACCTCGCGGGTCGGGGAGCCCTTGATGCCCAGCTTCTTCTCGGGGGCGCCGAAGGAGACCCCCGGGTCCGACTTCTCCACGACGAAGGCGGAGATGCCCCTGGAGCGCTTGGCGGGATCGGTGACCGCCATGACCGTGTAGAACTCGGAGACGCCCGCGTTGGTGATCCAGCGCTTGACGCCGTTGAGGACCCAGTGGTCGCCGTCGCGGACCGCCCGGGTCTTCATGCCGGCCGCGTCCGAGCCCGCCTCCGGCTCGGACAGGCAGTAGGAGAACATCGCGTCGCCCTTGGCGAGCGGGGCGAGGTACTTCTTCTTCAGGTCCTCGCCGCCGGAGAGGATCACCGGCAGGGAGCCCAGCTTGTTCACGGCCGGGATGAGGGAGGACGACACGCAGGCGCGGGCCACCTCCTCGATCACGATGACCGTGGCGAGCGCGTCCGCGCCGGCGCCGCCGTACTCCTCGGGGACGTGCACGGCGTGCAGGTCGTTGGCCACGAGCGCGTCCAGCGCCTCCTGCGGGAAGCGGGCCTCCTCGTCCACCGCCGCCGCGTGCGGCGCGATCTTCGCCTCGACCAGCGAGCGGACGGCGTCACGGAGCATGTCGTGCTCCTCGGACGGGCGGTACAGGTCGAAGTCAGCCGATCCGGCCAAGGTCTCTCACGCTCCAAAGACGCAGCGACGCTAATTACCGTTAAGTAACTCGAATTCTAGAGGCCCGTCCGCGGGCCCGCCTACGTGAGTTTGGTGACAGCGGGGAAATTGCCCGGCGCGCGGCCCGACTATGCTCGGGCTCCGCATCAGCGCATCACCGCGTACGACCGACAGACCCCGGCTGGAGCATCCATGAGCCTGAAGATCACCGTGATCGGCACCGGCTATCTCGGCGCCACGCACGCCGCGGCCATGGCCGAACTGGGCTTCGAGGTGCTCGGCCTGGACGTGGTGCCCGAGAAGATCGCGATGCTGGAGCGCGGTGAGACCCCGATGTACGAGCCGGGGCTGGAGGAGCTGCTGCGCAGGCACGTCGCGGGCCTGGAGGGCTCCTCGGGGCGGCTCCGGTTCACGCGGGACTGGGCGGAGGTCGGCGCCTTCGGCGACGTGCACTTCGTGTGCGTCAACACGCCCCAGCGGCACGGCGACTACGCGGCGGACATGTCGTACGTCGACGCCGCCGTCGCCTCCCTCGCCCCGCACCTGCACGGTCCGGCGCTGGTGGTCGGCAAGTCGACCGTGCCGGTCGGTTCGGCCGAGCGGCTGGCCGCCTACCTGGCCGAGCACGCGCCGGCCGGCGCGGACGCCGAGCTGGCGTGGAACCCGGAGTTCCTGCGGGAGGGCTTCGCGGTGCAGGACACGCTGCACCCGGACCGGATCGTGGTCGGGGTGCGCGGCGAGCGGGCCGAGAAGCTGCTGCGCGAGGTGTACGCGACGCCGGTCGGGGAGGGCACGCCGTTCGTGGTGACCGACTTCCCGACCGCCGAGCTGGTGAAGACGGCCGCGAACTCGTTCCTGGCGACGAAGATCTCGTTCATCAACGCGATGGCGGAGGTGTGCGAGGCCGCCGGCGGTGACGTGGCGAAGCTGGCCGAGGCCATCGGGCACGACGACCGGATCGGCAGGAAGTTCCTGCGGGCCGGGATCGGGTTCGGCGGCGGCTGCCTGCCCAAGGACATCCGGGCGTTCATGGCGCGGGCGGGCGAGCTGGGCGCGGACCAGGCGCTGACGTTCCTGCGGGAGATCGACTCGATCAACATGCGCCGGCGCGGCCAGATGGTGGAGATGGCCCGGGAGGCCCTCGGCGGGGGCTCGTTCCTGGGCAGGCGGGTCGCGGTGCTCGGCGCCACCTTCAAGCCCGACTCGGACGACGTGCGGGACTCGCCGGCGCTGAACGTGGCCGGCCAGATCCACCTCCAGGGCGGTCAGGTCACCGTGTACGACCCGAAGGGCATGGACAACGCCCGCAGGATCTTCCCGACGCTCGGCTACGCCGGTTCGGCGCTGGAGGCGGTGCGGGCGGCCGACGTCGTGCTGCACCTGACCGAGTGGCGCGAGTTCCGCGAGCTGGACCCGCAGGCGCTGGGCGAGGCGGCGGCGGCCCGGGTGGTGCTGGACGGGCGCAACGCCCTGGACCCGGAGCTGTGGCGGCGGGCCGGGTGGACGTACCGGGCGATGGGCCGCCCGACCGCGTAGGCGCCGGGCCGGGCGACGCCGGTTCGGCCGAGGCTCAGTCGGCCGAACCGGCGTCTGCCCGCATTCTGCACCAGCGGGCGGCGGAGCGGCCGGTGGACCTCCCGGGCCTTACCGTTCCTTGGCCCGGTAGCGGCGCATCTTCGCCCGCGCCCCGCACACCCGCATCGAGCACCAGCGGCCGCGGCCGGCGGGGCTGCGGTCGTAGTACGCCCAGTGGCAGGTGTCGGCCTCGCAGGCCTTCAGGCGGTTCCAGGTGCCGGCGGCCAGTGCCTCGGCGACGGCGGCGGCGACCCGGGCCGGCAGCGGGCCGGGGTCGGCCGGGGCGAGGCGGGCGGAGCCGTCGCGGGGGTCGACGGACACGTACAGGGGGGCGCGGGCCAGGAGGTCGCCGAGCGGGGTGACGGTCCGGTGCGGCGGGTGCCCGGCGTGGGCGAGCAGCGCGGCCCGCAGCGACTCGCGCAGCTCCCGGGCCTCGGCGAGCCGGTCCTCGGTGAGCGCCAGGCGGTCGCGGCCCTCGGGGGTGTCCAGTGAGTCGGCGCCCGTCTCGATGTCCAGCGTGTTGACCAGCGACTGGACCAGGGCCAGACCTCCCGGCGCGGGCGATCGGTCACTCATGCCTGCAAGTTACCTCCCGGAATCCGGTTGCGGAGTCACCCGCTTGGCGGGAGCATGCGGTAACGGTTACCGGTTACCCGGATCTAGCGGTAACCCCGGCTTCGAGGAGGACGTCATGGCCCTCGCCGTGCTCGATGCGGTCGTCCTGGACTGTCCCGACCCGCGCGCCCTGGCCGGCTTCTACGCCGGTGTGCTGGGCGGCGCGGTGGAGGGCGAGGACGACTGGGTGGACCTGAGGCTGCCCGGCGGGCGGACGCTCGCCTTCCAGCGGGCGCCCGGGTTCGTCCCGCCGAAGTGGCCGGCCCCGGAGGACTCCCAGCAGTTCCACCTGGACCTGGAGGTGGCGGACCTGGACGCGGCGGAGCGGGGGGTGCTGGAGCTGGGCGCCAGGCCCCTGGACACCGGGGACCGCTCCCGCGGCTGGCGTGTGTACGCCGACCCGGCGGGGCACCCCTTCTGTCTCTGCGCCTGCTGATCCGGGCGCGGCACCGGGGTGCGCCCCGCGCACGATCCATAAGGCTTCGCATCAAGGAGGAAACGATGGCGCCCGTCGCCCGTCTGCGTTCCGTAGTGCTCGACTGCCCCGACCCGCGCGCGCTGGCCGCGTTCTACGCGGCGGTCGCCGGCGGCACCCCCCGGGCCGAGGACGACGACTGGGTCGTCCTGGCGGTTCCGGACGGGCCACGGCTCGCGTTCCAGCGGGCGGAGGGCCACACCCCGCCCGAGTGGCCGCGCGCCGACCGCAACGGCCAGCAGTTCCACCTGGACTTCGACGCGGGCTCGACCTGGGCCGAGGTCGACGCGGCCCATGAGCGGGTGCTCGAACTGGGCGCCCGTCCGCTGGAGACGGAGGACCGGGAGAAGAAGGACTTCCAGGTGTACGCCGACCCGGCCGGGCACCCGTTCTGCCTGTGCCGCATCGAGCACCCGTAGGGGCCCGGTCCCGCGCACGGGACGGCTGCCGGGACGGCGCCTCCGCCGCGCCGAGGGGTCCCTCAGCCGTCCAGCGACTCGATCGTGGCGTTGGACGGCGCGCGCGTGGCCTGGAGGTCACGCGCGACGTCCTCCGCCGCCGACAGGACCCGGACCGCGTTGCGCCAGGTCAGCTTGGCCAGGTCGGTCTTGGACCAGCCCCGGCCGAGGAGCTCGGCGATCAGGTTCGGGTAGCCGGAGACGTCGTCCAGGCCGTGCGGGGTGAAGGCGGTGCCGTCGTAGTCGCCGCCTATGCCGAGGTGGTCGACGCCGGCCACCTCGCGCATGTGGTCGAGGTGGTCCGCCACGGTGGCCGCCGTGGCGACCGGGCGCGGATTGCGCTCCTCGAACTCGCGGTGCACCTCCATCGCCCCGGGCGTGGTGTCGAGGTGGTGGAAGCCGTGGGCGCGCATGTTCTCGTCCGCCGCCGCCGTCCAGTCGACGGCCGCCTGGAGCACGAACTTCGGCACGAACGTCACCATCGCCACGCCGCCGTTGGCGGGGAGGCGTTCGAGGACGTCGTCGGGGATGTTGCGGGGGTGGTCGCACACGGCCCGGGAGGAGGAGTGCGAGAAGATCACCGGGGCGTCGGTGGCGTCCAGCGCGTCCCGCATGGTCGTCGCCGCCACGTGGGAGAGGTCGACCAGCATGCCGAGCCGGTTCATCTCCCGCACGACCTCGCGGCCGAAGGCCGACAGACCGCCGACGCGCGGCTCGTCGGTCGCCGAGTCCGCCCAGGCGACGTTGTCGTTGTGGGTCAGCGTCAGGTAGCGCACGCCGAGCGCGTACAGGCCGCGCAGGGTGCCGAGCGAGTCGGCGATCGAGTGGCCGCCCTCGGCGCCCATCAGGGAGGCGATCCGGCCCTCGGCGCGGGCCGCCTCCATGTCGGCGGCGCTCAGCGCGGCGCGCAGCTCGCGCGGGTACCGGTCGATCAGCTGCCGCACGCAGTCGATCTGCTCCAGGGTGGCCGGCACCGCGTCCGGCCGGTCCGAGCGCACGTACACCGACCAGAACTGCGCGCCGACCCCGCCCGCGCGCAGGCGGGGCAGGTCGGTGTGCAGGTGGGCGGTCTGGGAGACGGCGACGTCGCGGGCGTCGAGGTCGTAGCGGACCTGTTCGCGCAGGGCCCAGGGGAGGTCGTTGTGCCCGTCGGCGACGGGGAACTCCCGCAGCAGCGCGCGGGCCTCCTCCAGCGCGGTCACGGCGGTCACTTCCCGAAGCCGAAGCCGCCGGCGCCCTCGACCTTGGAGCGCAGCCGCTTGCCCTTCTCGGTGGCCTGGTCGTTCAGCTCCTGCTGGAACTCGCGCATCCGCTGCAGCAGGTCCTCGTCGTGCGCGGCGAGCATCCGGACGGCGAGCAGGCCGGCGTTGCGGGCGCCGGCGACGGAGACGGTGGCGACGGGCACGCCGGCCGGCATCTGCACGATCGACAGCAGCGAGTCCATGCCGTCCAGGTGCTTCAGCGGCACCGGTACGCCGATCACCGGCAGCGGGGTGACGGAGGCGAGCATGCCCGGCAGGTGGGCGGCGCCCCCGGCACCGGCGATGACCGCCTTCAGGCCCCGGTCGGCGGCCCGCTCGCCGTACGCGATCATCTCGCGCGGCATGCGGTGCGCGGAGACGACGTCGACCTCGTAGGCGATCTCGAACTCGTCGAGTGCCTTGGCGGCGGCCTCCATGACGGGCCAGTCGGAGTCCGACCCCATGACGATGCCTACAACGGGGCTCATTCGGTGATCGTGCCTCTCAGGTAGCCGGCTGCGTGACGGGCGCGCTCCAGTACGTCGTCCAGGTCGTCGCCGTAGGTGTTGACGTGTCCGACCTTGCGGCCGGGCTTCACGTCCTTGCCGTACATGTGGATCTTGAGCTGGGGGTCGCGCGCCATGCAGTGCAGGTACGCGGAGTACATGTCCGGGTAGTCGCCGCCCAGGACGTTGACCATGACCGTCCAGCGGGCGCGCGGGCGCGGGTCGCCGAGCGGGAGGTCGAGGACCGCGCGGACGTGGTTGGCGAACTGGGAGGTGACCGCGCCGTCCATCGACCAGTGGCCGGAGTTGTGCGGGCGCATCGCCAGTTCGTTGACGAGGATGCGTCCGTCGCGGGTCTGGAACAGCTCGACGGCGAGGTGGCCGACGACGCCCAGCTCCTTGGCTATGGTCAGGGCCATCTCCTCGGCCCGCAGCGCGAGGTCCGCCTCCAGGCCGGGCGCGGGCGCGATCACGGTGTCGCAGACGCCGTTCACCTGCTGCGACTCGACCACCGGATAGGCGACGGCCTGGCCGTGCGGGGAGCGCACGACGTTGGCGGCCAGCTCGCGGACGTAGTCGACCTTCTCCTCGGCGAGGACCGGGACGCCCGCCCGGAACGGGTCGGCGGCCTCCTCGGCGGAGTCGACGACCCACACGCCCTTGCCGTCGTAGCCGCCGCGGACGGTCTTGAGGACGACCGGGAAGCCGTCCCCCTCGGCGGCGAAGGCCGCGACGTCCTGCGGATCGCTCACGATCCGGTGGCGCGGGCACGGCACGCCGATCCGCGTGAGCCTCGCGCGCATGACGCCCTTGTCCTGGGCGTGCACGAGCGCGTCGGGGCCGGGGCGCACGGCGATGCCGTCCGCCTCCAGGGCCCTGAGGTGCTCGGTGGGCACGTGTTCGTGATCGAAGGTGATCACGTCGCACCCGCGCGCGAACGCACGCAGCGTGTCCAGGTCGCGATAGTCGCCGATGACGACGTCGTTCACCACCTGCGCCGCGGAATCCTGAGGAGTGTCACTGAGGAGCTTGAACCTGATGCCCAACGGGATGCCCGCCTCGTGCGTCATACGCGCGAGCTGCCCCCGCCGACCATGCCGACTACCGGGAACGTCACACCCCTAGCGTATCGGCCGCGCCGAGCGGTCCCGGCAGCATCCCTCCCCGGCCCCTCCCGCCGGGGCTCTCCCGGCGCTTTCCGGCCCCTTCCCGAGCCGTGGGCCGCGGTGCGCGGGCGGCGCGGGGGCCCGCTGGTTAGCATGGCTGGGTCACAAAACCTACGGACGGGGGCTGCACAGCCATGGAACGTCGTTCCTCGGGGCTGCAACGGCTCGTGCGCGAGGTGGCCAAGTTCGGCGTCGTCGGCGCGGTCGGCGTCCTTGTCAATCTCGGCGTGTTCAACCTGGTCCGGCACGTCTCGGACCTGCCGGTGGTGCGCGCCAGCGTCATCGCGACGGTCGTCGCGATCGTCTTCAACTACGTCGGCTTCCGGTACTGGACGTACCGGGACCGCGACAAGGGCGGGCGCACCAGGGAACTCACGCTGTTCCTGCTGTTCAGCGCCATCGGCCTGGTCATCGAGAACGGCGTGCTGTACCTCGCGACCTACGGTTTCGGCTGGGACAGCCCGCTGCAGAGCAACGTCTTCAAGTTCGTCGGCATCGGTGTGGCGACCCTGTTCCGGTTCTGGTCCTACCGCAGCTGGGTGTTCCGGGCGCTGCCCGCGCGGGAGGGCTCCGCCCACGCGGAGCCGGCCGTCGTGCCGGCGTCGTCGCGGGCGGCGGGGAAGCCCGCGCCCAGGCAGAGCGTGCCCTAGCGCACCGTCGGCCGTTCCCCCTCCTCGTCGGGCTTGCGGGCCGGGGGCGTGCGGGACAGGAACAGGCCGAACACCGGCGGCTGGGACTGGAGCAGTTCCAGGCGGCCCCCGTCGGCCTCGGCGAGGTCCCGGGCCACGGCCAGGCCGATGCCGGTCGAGTTCCGTCCGCTGATGGTCCGCTCGAAGATCCGCGCGCCCAGGTCGGCCGGGACGCCCGGCCCCTCGTCGGTGACCTCGACCACGGCCTGGTTGCCGGTGACGCGGGTGCGCAGGGCGACCGTGCCCCCGCCGTGCATGAGGGAGTTCTCGATCAGCGCCGCGAGCACCTGGGCGACCGCGCCCGGCGTGCCCACCGCCTGCAGGTGCCGTTTGCCGGAGCTGACGACGGCCCGCCCGGCGCTGCGGTAGGCGGGCCGCCACTCGGCGAGCTGCTGCTGGATGACCTCGTCCAGGTCGAAGGTGACGGCGGAGCCGGTGCGCGGGTCGCGGGAGTTGGTCAGCAGCCGCTCGACCACGTCCGTCAGGCGTTCCACCTGCGTCAGCGCGATGGTCGCCTCCTCCTTCACGGTGTCCGGGTCGTCGGTGAGGGTGATCTCCTCCAGCCGCATGGACAGGGCCGTCAGGGGGGTGCGCAGCTGGTGGGAGGCGTCGGCGGCCAGGCGCCGTTCGGCGGTCAGCATGCGCGCGATGCGCTCGGCGGAGGAGTCCAGCACGTCGGCGACCCGGTCCAGCTCGGGAACGCCGTAGCGCTTGTGCCGGGGGCGCGGGTCGCCCGAGCCGAGGCGCTCGGCGGTCTCGGCGAGGTCGGTCAGCGGGGAGGCGAGGCGGTTGGCCTGGCGCACCGCGAGGAGCACGGCGGCGACGACCGCGAGCAGCGCGACCAGGCCGATGATCAGCAGGGTGCGGCCGACCTCGCGGGTCACGGCGGAGCGGGGCTCCTGCACGGTGACCGTCTCGCCCTCCTCGCCGTGCTGCGTGGAGTGGATGACGTCACCGGTGGGTTCGTCGCCGATCTCGATCGGCTCCCGGCCCGGGACGCGGATCACCGCGTACTGCTCCTTGCTGACCGGGTTGCGCAGCACGTCGGCGTTGACGTTCTCCGCCGCGAGGATCCGGCTGTCGACGATGCTGGCCAGCCGCACGGCCTCGGAGTCGACCCGCTCCTGCGCACTGTTGCTGATGGTCCGCGACTCGACGATGACCAGGGAGACGCCGAAGACGGCGATCACCACGAGGACGACGGCGAGGGTGGACTGGATGAGACGGCGACGCACAGGGGCCCTCCGGGGTTGGCTCTACGACCCCCAGTGTGGCAACACCCCGGGCGGCGCGGGGCCGTGCCGGCGCTCTCCCGCGGCGGCGCGGGCACCGGCCCCGGACAGCGCGCCTAGCTCTTCTCGAAACGGAAGCCCACTCCCCGCACCGTGGCGATGTACCGGGGGTTCGCCGCGTCGTCGCCCAGCTTCTTGCGCAGCCAGGAGATGTGCATGTCCAGCGTCTTGGTGGACGACCACCACGTGGTGTCCCAGACCTCGCGCATCAGCTGGTCGCGGGTGACCACGCGGCCGGCGTCCCGCACCAGGACCCGCAGCAGGTCGAACTCCTTCGCCGTGAGCTGCAGTTCCTCGTCGCCCATCCACGCCCGGTGCGACTCGACGTCGATCCGCACCCCGTGCGTCGCCGGCGGCTGCTGGGGCTCGGCGGCACCGCGCCGCAGCAGGGCCCGCACGCGGGCGAGCAGTTCGGCGAGGCGGAACGGCTTGGTGACGTAGTCGTCGGCGCCCGCGTCCAGGCCGACGACGGTGTCCACCTCGTCGGCCCGCGCGGTCAGGATGAGGATCGGCACGGCGTGGCCGTCGGCACGCAGCCGGCGGGCGACTTCCAGGCCGTCCATGCCGGGCAGGCCCAGGTCCAGCACGACCAGGTCGACACCGCCCTGGATGCCGGCGTCGAGCGCGGTGGGGCCGTCCTCGCGCACCTCGACCTCGTAACCTTCCCGGCGCAGGGCGCGGGCCAGCGGCTCCGAGATGGACGCGTCGTCCTCGGCGAGCAGTACACGAGTCATGGAGTGATGGTAGACCGCCCGCGTGAGGTGCTGCGGTGGGATCGGCGCCCGGATTCTTACCTTGGGATGCCGGTGGTACGAACCATCACCTGTGGGGTGCGATCATAGAGATGATCTTCGAAAGTGGTACTCCGGTTCCTTTGAAACCTGTGATCCGCGTCTCAAGTCCTTCCATATCCGGCACTGTGCTGACGTATGGTGAACAGAACGCCTGTAGTGCACAGGTGACCTTTGGCGAGCACAGACGCCGAAGGTCTCTTTTGTGTGCGGGCCGGCCCGGGCCGGCCCCGAAAGGAATGACCCCTGGCCGGGCCCCGGACGCACCGACGCGTCGCGGGGCGTGGATCCCGGTGGTCGCCGTCCACCGCTGCGCGATCCGGAGCGGACTCCCCCTGGGCGTGGGGGCGGGCGGCCGGCCCGCCGGCGCCGGCCGCACCTCCACGGGCGCACCGCCCCCCTTCGGCCCACGGCTCCGCCCGGGCCGGGGACCCCCACCGGCGCGCCCCGACAGCAAGGAACGACCATGGCGTCCAGCCTGACGAAGGACTCGGTCCGTCCGGGCACCCCCGGTTCCGAGAATGCCTTCCTCGGCCACCCCCGCGGACTGGCCACCCTCTTCCTGACCGAGATGTGGGAGCGCTTCTCGCACTACGGCATGAGGGCCCTGCTCCCGCTGTACCTGGTGGCCCCCGGCGGCCTGCACCTGAGCGCGGGCACGGCCACCGCGATCTACTCGGTGTACGTCTCGCTCGTCTACCTGCTCACCCTTCCGGGCGGCTGGGTCGCGGACCGCTTCCTCGGCCCCCGCAGGACGGTTGCCGTCGCCGGCCTGATCATCATGCTGGGTCACCTGTGCCTGGCGCTGCCGGTGGCCGCGAGCTTCTTCGTGGGCCTCGTCCTGGTCGCCATCGGTTCGGGCCTGCTGAAGGCCAACATCTCCACGATGGTCGGCCACCTCTACAAGGGCCCGGACGACCCGCGCCGCGACGGCGGCTTCACGCTCTTCTACGTCGGCATCAACCTGGGCGCCTTCGCCGCGCCGCTGGTCATCGGCACCATCGGCGAGAACGTGAACTGGCACTTCGGCTTCGCGCTGGCCGCCCTCGGCATGGCGCTGGGACTGGCCCAGTACCTGCTCGGCAGCCGTCACCTGAGCCCGCGCAGCGACGTCGTCCCCATGCCGCTGTCGGCCCCGGAGAAGGCCGCCGTGCTCCGCAAGGGCCTGGCCTGGCTGGCCGTCGCCGCCGTCTTCTACGCGGCCGTCGGCTTCTCCGGCCACTTCACGCTGAACTGGGCGCTGATCCCGCTCACGCTGATCGGCCTGGTCGTGCCGATCCTGGTCATCGCCCGGATCCACCGGGACAAGGGCCTGGACGCGGCCGAGCGCTCGAAGGTGTCGGCGTACATCTGGTTCTTCGTCGCCGCCGCCGTGTTCTGGATGATCTACGACCAGGGCGGTTCGACCCTGTCGCTGTTCGCCGACGGCAAGGCCGAGAACACGGTCTTCGGCTGGGGTTTCCCGGTCTCCTGGTACCAGTCGGTCAACCCGGTCATGATCATGGTCCTGGCGCCGGTGCTCGCCTGGCTGTGGCTGTGGCTGAACCGGCGGGGCAAGGAGCCGAGCACGATCGTGAAGTTCTCCTCCGGCCTCGTCCTGGTCGGCGCGTCCTTCTTCCTCTTCCTCGCCCCGCTGTCGATCGCCGGGGACGGTCACAAGGCCGCGGCGATGTGGCTGGTGGCGATCTACTTCGTCCAGACCGTCGGCGAGCTGACGCTGTCGCCGGTGGGCCTGTCCGTGACGACGAAGATGGCGCCGGCGAAGTACGCCTCCCAGATGATGGGCGTGTGGTTCCTCGCGGTCACCGCGGGCGACTCGGTCACCGCGCTGCTGTCCAACCCGGCCGTCGGCGGGGTCAACCTCGACCGGACGGGCTTCGTCGCCCTGGAGGCCGTCCTGGCCGTCGTCGCCGGTCTCGCGGTGTGGATGTACCGCAACAAGGTCAAGCGGCTGATGGGCGACGTGCGCTAGGCGCCGCCGCGACGGGCCGCCGGAGGGCCACCGCACCCCAGGGGTGCGGTGGCCCTCCGGCGTACGGCGGCACGGCGCCGGGCCCGGCCGTGGAGGCGGACCGCGGGGGCCGGGCGGCGGGACGCGGCCTGCCGCCGGAGCACGAGGACCCCTGCCGGGGGGCAGGGGTCCTCGGTGCGGTCGGCCGGGGCCGCTCAGGCCGGGGCGCCCAGCTCGGCCCAGACGGTCTTGCCCGGGTGGTCCGGCGCGCGGACGACGCCCCAGTCCAGGCACAGGCGCTGCACGATGAACATGCCGTGGCCGCCGGGACGGCCGGCGCGGTGCGGGGTGCGCGGGGTCGGCTGGCCGCTGCCACGGTCGGTGACCTCCAGTCTGATCACCTTGTTGTCGCAGGCGAGGACGAGTTCGTCCGGGCCCTCGGCGTGCAGGCAGGCGTTGGTGACCAGCTCGGAGACGACGAGCAGCACGTCCTCGGCGGCGGCCCGCCGGTCCGCGGCGTCGGCGGGCAGCCATCCCCACGCGTACAGCGCCTGGCGGGTGAAGTCGCGGGCGAGCGGGACGACCCCGCTCTCGCCGTCCAGCCGCAGTCTGCGGACCTGCCGTGCCCGGCCCCCCTGCGCACCCTCGGTAGGCGCGGACGGCGCGGCTGCCCCCGTGGACGCGCCCGCCGCGGGCGCACCCTCCTCGGACGCCCCGGAAGCGCCGCTCGGCTCCGGGCCGCGGTCGCCCGGCGAGTAAGGCCGGGTGGTGCTCATCAGCGCTTCACCTCACCGATTCACCAGTTCATGATGGAAATTTCCGGCACGCGATGCCGGCCGGTCCGTACACCGTCCGCCCGCAGTCCGCACGTGGTGCCTCCGTCGTCCGTTCGTCGTCCACCCGCGCGCTGCGCCACACCCGGGCCGTTCGCCGCCCACCGGGCGGTCGACGGCCGGGCGGCCGTCGGGCTCCAGGGAGTCTCCTGCCCTACCGGGGCGGTGGAACACCCCCCGGGCCGAGCCCGGCCGGTGCGTCGTGCATTCACCGACGGCGCGGGACGGCCGGGCGGGAGGTCAGCCGGTCTCGTCGGCCAAGGCCGCCTCCACGGACTCGTGGACGGTGAAGACCGCCTCCGCACCGGTGATCTCGAACACGCGAGCGACCACCGGGAGCATGCCCGCCAGGTGCACCCCGCCGCCGGCCTCCTCGGCGCGCAGCCGGGCCCCCAGCAGGACGTTCAGCCCCGTGGAGTCGCAGAACTCCAGTCGTGAGCAGTCCACCACGAGCCGTGAGAACCCCTTGCCCAGGAGGTCGTCGAGCGGCTCGCGCAAAAGATCGGCGGTGTGGTGATCCAGCTCACCCGCCGGTGTCACTACGGCGGTGGAGCCTTCTTCCCGCACCTCCACCAGAAGCCGGCCCGACTGTGCGCTGCCGACCGTCCCGTGGTCCATGCCGTCTCTCTCTCCCGAGGTCGTGGCTGCTGATGCCCTCGAACATTACGCCTTCCAACCGCACTCCGACACCCGAACAACCTCACACAAACGGACATATGACTACAGACCGCACTTGCGACCGGCTTGCCGGAGCGGGTAGGGCTAGTAAAGACACCTGCCCCTACACGCCGGCTTCGGAGGCGCCGCACACCGCAGTGCACGTTACGGCTTCGGCAGCCATATGCCGAGAACGATGGAGGACACCCATGTCACCCCGGCTCGACGCATCGCATACCCGGCTCGCGACGTCGACACCCCCACCGGAACAATCGGATCATCCCATCGATCCCCTCGACCCGTTCGAAGGCCTCCCGGAGATCCCCCCTTACGAGGAGGTGGGCCCGGTCGACGCGCGGGCCCTGTCCAAGACCCTCTTCGAGCGGCTGGAGTCGCTGGAGGAAGGCACCCACGAGTTCGCGTACGTCCGCAACACGCTCGTCGAGCTCAACCTCGCCCTGGTCAGGTTCGCCGCCTCCCGCTTCCGCTCCCGCAGCGAGCCGATGGAGGACATCATCCAGGTCGGCACCATCGGCCTGATCAAGGCGATCGACCGCTTCGAGACCTCCCGCGGTGTGGAGTTCCCCACGTTCGCGATGCCGACCATCATCGGCGAGATCAAACGCTTCTTCCGTGACACCTCGTGGTCCGTGCGCGTACCGCGCCGGCTGCAGGAGCTGCGCCTGGACCTGGCCAAGGCCGGCGACGAGCTGGCCCAGCGGCTGGACCGCGCCCCCACCGTGGCGGAACTCGCCGAGCGCCTCGGCATCTCCGGCGAGGAGGTCGTCGAGGGCATGGCCGCCTCGAACGCCTACACCGCCTCCTCACTGGACGCCCAGCCCGACGAGGACGACGGCGAGGGCGCGCTCGCGGACCGCATCGGGTACGAGGACCACGGGCTGGAGGGCATCGAGTACGTCGAGTCGCTCAAGCCGCTGATCGCCGGGCTCGCGCCGCGGGACCGCAGGATCCTGTCCCTGCGCTTCGTGGCGGGCATGACCCAGTCGGAGATCGGCGAGGAACTCGGCATCTCCCAGATGCACGTCTCGCGGCTGCTGTCGCGGACGCTGGTGCGGCTGCGCAAGGGGCTGACCGTGGAGGAGTGACCGGCTCCCGCACACGTGCGGGAGGCGGCCGGGCACGCGGTGCCGGGGCCGCCTCGCCGTGTGTCCGGCCGCCTCGCCGCCCACCGGGCCGGCCGGGGCCGGCGCGGTGCCGCCGGCCCCGGCGGCACCGGTGCTCACACCACCCGCACGCCCCCGCGCCACACCCCGCCGACCAGCGGCACGCCCGGCCGGTAGGCCAGGTGCACGTGGCTGGGGGCGTCCAGCAGGACCAGGTCGGCGCGGGTGCCGGGACCGAGCCGGCCGATGTCGGTCCGGCGCAGGGCCGCCGCACCGCCCGCCGTGGCCGACCAGACCGCCTCGTCCGGGGTCATGCGCATGTCCCGTACGGCCAGGGCGATGCAGAAGGGCACGGACGAGGTGAAGGACGAGCCCGGGTTGCAGTCCGTGGACAGGGCGACCGTCGCGCCCGCGTCCAGGAGGCGGCGGGCGTCCGGCCACTCGGCCCGGGTGGAGAACTCGGCGCCGGGCAGCAGGGTGGCCACCGTGTCGCCGTGGGCGAGGGCGTCGACGTCCGCGTCCGTCAGGTGGGTGCAGTGGTCGGCGCTGGCCGCGCCGAGCTCCACGGCCAGCTGGACGCCGGGGCCGTGGGAGAGCTGGTTGGCGTGGACGCGCGGGAGCAGGCCCTTGGCGCGGCCCGCGGTGAGGACGGCGCGGGCCTGGTCGCCGTCGAAGGCGCCCCGCTCGCAGAAGACGTCGATCCAGCGGGCGTGCGGGGCGCAGGCGTCCAGCATCGCGCCGGTGACCAGGTCGACGTAGCCGGCCGGGTCACCGGCGTGCTCCGGGGGGACGACGTGGGCACCGAGGTAGGTCACCTCGTCGGTGTGGCGCGCCGCGATGCGCAGGGCGCGGGACTCGTCCGCGACGGTCAGGCCGTAGCCGGACTTCGTCTCGAGGGTGGTGGTGCCCTGGCGGAGGGCCTCGGCCAGGTAGCGGGTGAGGTTGGCCTCCAGGTCCGCGTCGCTCGCGGCACGGGTGGCCGCGACCGTGGTGCGGATGCCGCCCGCCGTGTAGGGGCGGCCGGACATGCGGGCGTTGAACTCCTGCGTGCGGTCACCGGCGAAGACCAGGTGGGAGTGGGAGTCCACGAAGCCGGGCAGCACCGTCCGGCCGGCCGCGTCGACCCGGTTGTCGGCGGCGGGCGCCCTGCCGGACCCACCGGTCCACGCGACGCGGTCGCCGTCGAGGACGACGGCCGCGTCGCGGATCAGTCCGAGGGGGGATCCGTCACCGCGGGAGGGGTCGTTGGTGACCAGCGTGGCGACGTTGGTGATGACGGTGCTGCTCATGGCGTCCTCGGGGATGGCCGGGCGGGGGTCGGCGGGCGGTGGTCGTGCAGGGCCGCGATCGCGTCCGCCAGCGCCGACGGCACGTCGGGCACGAGGGTGTGCGCGCCGTCCCGCACGATCTGCCGGCCGCCCACGACCGTGTGCCGCACGTCCGCCGCGCCCGCCGCGAACACGGCCGTCTCGGCGCCCAGTGCGGGCGGCGGCCCGGCCGTCCTGACCGAGTCGAGCGCGATCGTCGTCAGGTCGGCGAGCGCGCCGGGCTCGATGGTGCCGGCCTCGTCCCAGCCGAGTGCGGCGTGGCCGTCGGCGGTGGCGGCCCGCAGCAGCTCCCCGGCGCTCCAGTGGCCCCGGGTGCGGGTGCGCAGCCGCTCGTCCAGCTCCATGGCGCGCGCCTCTTCGAGGATGTCGATGACGGCGTGGCTGTCGGAGCCGAGGCAGAGCGGGGAACCGGCCCGCTGCAGGGCGGGGGCGGGGCCGATGCCGTCGGCCAGGTCGCGCTCGGTGGTCGGGCACACGCAGGTGCCGGTGCCGGAGCCGCCGATCAGCGCGACGTCCTCCTCGGTGAGGTGGGTGTTGTGCACCCCGGTGGTGCGCGGGCCGAGGACGCCGTGGTCGGCGAGCAGTTGGGTGGGGGTGCGGCCGTGCACCGCCCGGCAGGCGTCGTTCTCGGCGGTCTGCTCGGACAGGTGCACGTGCAGCGGGGCCCGCCGCTCCCCGGCCCACCGCGCGACGGTCGCCAGCTGGTCGGCGGGCACGGCCCGCACGGAGTGGACGGCCGCTCCGATCCGTGCGTGCTCGCGCTCCTGGAGGGCCGCGCAGCGTTCGGCCCAGGCCTCCGCGCTGCCGTCGGAGAAGCGCAGCTGGTGGGCGGTGGGCGGCTCGCCGAAGCCGGCGGAGAGGTAGGCGGTGTCCAGGAGGGTGATGCGGATGCCCGCTTCGGCGGCGGCCGCGATCAGCGCCTCGCCCATGGCGTTGGGGTCGGCGTAGCGGGTGCCGCCGGGGGCGTGGTGCACGTAGTGGAACTCGCCGACGCAGGTGATGCCGGCCAGGGCCATCTCGGCGTACACCGCGCGGGCGAGCGCGTGGTAGGTGTCCGGGGTCAGCCGTTCGGCGACGCAGTACATCACCTCGCGCCAGGTCCAGAAGGTGCCGCTGCCGACCTGGACGGTGCCGCGCAGCGCCCGGTGGAAGGCGTGCGAGTGGGCGTTGGCCAGTCCGGGCAGGGTGAGCCCGCGCAGCACCTCGGCGCCGGGCGGCGGGGCGGGTACGGCGGTGCGGACGGCGGTGATCCGGCCGTCCGCGGCCTCGACCAGGACGCCCGGTTCGACGCGGGTGCCGAGCCAGGCGTGTTCCAGCCAGTACGAGCGTGTCGTCACGTGCGGGCCAGTCCTTCCAGTACGTCGGCCAGCGCGCGCACCCCGGCCACGCAGTCGTCCTCGGCCGCGGACTCGGCCGGGGAGTGCGAGACGCCGGTGGGGTTGCGCACGAACAGCATGGCGGTGGGGACGCTCGCGGACAGGATCCCGGCGTCGTGTCCGGCGCCGGTCCCGAGGACGGGCACGGTCAGGCCGGTGTCCTTGCCGAGGATGCGGCCGAGCTCGTCGCGCAGGGCGTGGTCGAACTCGACCACGGGGGTGAAGGACTCCCGGACGACGTCGAGGTCGACCCCGTGGGCGTCGGCGTACTCCCGCGCGGCCCTCTCGACGCCGCCGACGACCGCGTCCAGGGCCTCCTGGCCGGCGGCGCGGGAGTCGAGCCAGCCGCGCACCAGGGAGGGGACGGCGTTGACGCCGTTCGGCTCGACGGAGACCTTGCCGAAGGTGGCGACGGCACCGGCGAGGCGGGCCTCGCGGCGGGCGGCGAGCACCGTCTCGGCGTACGGCAGCATCGGGTCGCGGCGGTCGGCCAGCCGGGTGGTGCCGGCGTGGTTGGCCTGGCCGCGGAAGTCGAACCGCCAGCGGCCGTGCGGCCAGATGGCACTGGCGACGCCGACCCGGTCGCCGGACAGGTCCAGCGCGCGGCCCTGCTCGACGTGCAGTTCCACGAAGGCGCCGATGCGGGCGAGCCGTTCGGGGTCGGCCCCGATGGCGTCGGGGTCGTACCCGGCGGCCTCCATGGCGCGCGGCAGCGTGACGCCGTCCCCGTCGGTGAGCCGGTGCGCCTGCTCGGCGGTGAGCTGCCCGGCGGTGAGCCGGGAGCCGACGCAGGCGAGCCCGAACCGGGCGCCCTCCTCGTCGCCGAAGTTGACGACGGCCAGGGGCCTGGCGAGCCGGGTGTTCCTGGCGCGCAGTTCGTCGAGGGCGGCGAAGGAGGACACCACCCCCAGGGGCCCGTCGAAGGCGCCGCCGTCGGGTACGGAGTCCAGGTGCGACCCGGTGACGACGGCGCCCCCGGCGGCCGGGTCACCCAGCCAGGCCCACTGGTTGCCGTTCCGGTCCACCTCGTAGGCCAGGGCGCGCGCCTCGGCCTGTTCCCGGAACCAGTCCCGGCACTCGGCGTCGGCGCCGGTCCAGGCGTAGCGGCGGTAGCCGCCGGAGTCGCGGTGCCGTCCGACGGGGAGCAGTTCGCGCCACATCTCCTGGAAGGAGGGCACGTCCCCGGCAGCGGGCCGTGCGGGCCGCGGGCGGGCGTCCGGCACGGCGGAACGGGCGTCCGGCACGGCCGCGGCCGCCGGCGGCGCGCCGGCGGGAGCCGGCGCGCCGCCGTGCGCGTCCTCTTCGCGGTTCACGCCTCGTCACCCTCGCGCATCGGCACCCGGACCCCCCGCTGCCGTGCCACCGACTCAGCGGAGTCGTACCCCGCGTCGACGTGCCGGATGACACCCATGCCGGGGTCGTTGGTCAGCACCCGGCGGATCTTCTCGCCGCCCAGCTTCGTGCCGTCGGCCACCGTCACCTGGCCGGCGTGCAGGGAGCGGCCCATGCCGACGCCGCCGCCGTGGTGCAGGGACACCCAGGACGCCCCGGAGGCCACGTTGACCATGGCGTTCAGCAGCGGCCAGTCGGCGATCGCGTCGGAGCCGTCGAGCATGGCCTCGGTCTCGCGGTAGGGGGAGGCCACCGATCCGCAGTCCAGGTGGTCGCGGCCGATCGCCAGCGGGGCTGCCAGCTCGCCGCTCGCCACCATGTCGTTGAAGCGCTCGCCGGCCCTGTCCCGCTCGCCGTAGCCGAGCCAGCAGATGCGGGCGGGCAGGCCCTGGAAGTGGACCCGCTCGCCGGCCATCCCGATCCAGCGGGCCAGGGACTCGTTCTCCGGGAACAGGTCGAGGATCGCCCGGTCGGTCCTGGCGATGTCGGCCGGGTCCCCGGACAGGGCGGCCCAGCGGAACGGGCCCTTGCCCTCGCAGAACAGGGGCCGGATGTAGGCGGGGACGAAGCCGGGGAAGGCGAACGCGCGGTCGTATCCGGCGAGCCGGGCCTCGCCGCGGATGGAGTTGCCGTAGTCGAAGACCTCCGCGCCGGCGTCCAGGAAGCCGACCATGGCCTCCACGTGGCGCGCCATGGACTCGCGGGCGCGGGTGGTGAAGCCGGCCGGGTCCTTGGCGGCGGCGTCGGCCATGTCCTCGAAGGCGACGCCGAGCGGCAGGTAGGCCAGCGGGTCGTGGGCGGAGGTCTGGTCGGTGACGATGTCGATCGGCGCGTCCATCGCGAGCAGCTGCGGGACCAGCTCGGCGGCGTTGCCGAGGACGCCGATGGACAGCGGGCGGCGGGCGTCGCGGGCCTCGACGGCCAGGCGCAGCGCGTGGTCGAGGCCATCCGCCCTGACGTCGAGGTACCGGTGCTCGATGCGGCGGTCGATGGCGCGCGGGTCGCAGTCGACGCAGATCGCCACGCCGTCGTTCATGGTCACGGCGAGCGGCTGGGCGCCGCCCATCCCGCCGAGGCCGGCGGTGAGCGTGATGGTGCCGGCCAGGGTGCCGCCGAACTTCTTCGCGGCGACGGCGGCGAAGGTCTCGTAGGTGCCCTGGAGGATGCCCTGGGTGCCGATGTAGATCCAGGAGCCGGCGGTCATCTGCCCGTACATGGTCAGGCCGAGGGCCTCCAGGCGGCGGAACTCCTCCCAGTTGGCCCAGTCGCCGACGAGGTTGGAGTTGGCGATCAGGACGCGCGGGGCCCACTCGTGGGTCTGCATGACGCCGACCGGGCGGCCGGACTGGACCAGCATGGTCTCGTCCTGCTTGAGGGTCCGCAGCGTGCGGACCATGGCGTCGAAGGAGCGCCAGTCACGGGCGGCCTTGCCGGTGCCGCCGTAGACGACGAGCTTGTCGGGGTGCTCGGCCACCTCGGGGTCGAGGTTGTTCTGCAGCATCCGCAGGGCGGCTTCCTGCTGCCATCCCAGGGCGCTCAGTTCCGTGCCGCGCGGGGCTCGTACGGGGCGGGGTCCCGACATCGTCTGCCTCCTCCTGTTACTGCGTATATTCACATCCTGTCTGCCTGAATAGACCTAGTCAATACAGGGAGGTGCCCGCGCCCGCGCCCGGGGGATGTTTGGCTGGAGGCACCGGAAGGACCCGACAGGACGGGGGAGCCGTGGAACGGGACGTCGAGCAGGAGGCCCGGGGGCGCGCCGCACGGCGCGACGAGGCGGTGCGGGCGGCGGTGGAGCAGGGGTTGCTGGGGCCGGACACGGCCGTGGTGGGACTCCTCGACGTCACCGGCATCCGCGGGTCGGCGGCGGCCCTGAAGGAGGCGTTCGACGCGGTCGTGGCGCCGGGGACGCCGGTGCTGCACGCCTTCGCGGTGAAGGCGGCCCCGCTGGTGCCGGTGCTGGGGCTGCTGCACGCGGAGGGCATCGGCGCTGAGGTGGCGAGCGCGGGGGAGCTCGCGCTGGCGCGGGCGGCCGGGGTGCCACCGGCCCGCACGGTGCTGGACTCCCCGGCCAAGACCCCGGCCGAGCTGCGCGAGGCGCTGGCGCTGGGGATCGCCGTCAACGCCGACAACCCCCAGGAGCTGGACCGCCTCGACGCCCTCGTACGGGCGGCACCCACCGGCTCGCCGCTGGGCCTCAGGGTCAACCCGCAGGTCGGCGGCGGCACCATCGGGGCGACCTCGACGGCCACGCGGACCTCCAAGTTCGGGGTGGCGCTGCGGGACGAGGGCGCCCGGGAGTGGGTCGTCCGGGCCTTCCTGGACCGGCCGTGGCTGACCCGGCTGCACACGCACACCGGTTCGCAGGGCGTCCCGCTGTCGCTGATGGCGCGGGGCGTGGCGCGGACGTACGCGCTCGCGGAGGAGGTCAACGCGCGCGCCGGGCGGCGGCAGATCGACACGCTCGACCTCGGCGGCGGACTGCCGGTGAACTTCGCGTCGGAGGCGACGACGCCGACGTACGCCCAGTACGCGCGCCTGCTGGCCGGGGAGGTGCCGGGGCTGTTCGACGGGCGGTACGGGCTGGTGACCGAGTTCGGGCGCTCGCTGCTGGCCAAGAACGGCACGGTGGTGGCCCGGGTGGAGTACACCAAGAGCGCCGGCGGGCGGCGGATAGCGGTGACGCACGCGGGCGTGCAGGTCGCCGCCCGGACGGTGTACGCGCCGGGGGCGTGGCCGCTCAGGATCGCCGCGTACGACGCCGGGGGGCGGCCCAAGACGTGCCCCGGGACCGTCCAGGACGTGGCGGGGCCGGCCTGCTTCTCCGGCGACCTGCTCGCCGAGGGGCGCACGCTGCCCCTGCTGGAGCAGGGGGACTACGCGGCGGCGCTGGACACGGGCGCGTACTACTTCGCCCACCACTACGCCTACAACTCCCTGGCGCGGCCCGGCGTCCACGGCTTCACGGTGGACGGGCCCGGGTCCGTGGCCTTCGCGACCGTGCGGGAGCCGCAGACGGTGGCGCAGGTGGTGGCCGAGTCCGGCGGGGCGCAGGCGTCCGCGCTCATCGCCCCGCGGGCCCCGGGAGGCGCTGACCCGTCCTCCCGGCGTGTCCGGCGTACGGGACAACTCGGTTGAGTGGCAAGCCAGTTGATCCATCCCGGTGGATCGGACGCATGTTCCACCGGAAATTGCCAAACACCTCACCCGCCGCACACACGATGCGTAGTGTCGTGGTCACTCGGCCGGAGCCCAGGCGGGAGGGGAACCACGGTGCCCGGAATCGACGCGTGCCTGCTGGAAGCGATGCGACTGCCCGGTGCCCGGGGGGCCGCACTGGTGGACTGGACGAGCGGACTCGCCCTCGGCACGGTCGGGGAGGCCCCCGGCGGTGATCACGAGACCACCGCCGCCGAGGCCGCCGAACTGGCCCGGATGGCCGCCGAGCACGGCGCCTTCACCGCCGGCGCGGACGGGGACGGGCGCCCCCCGGTGGAGGACGTCATCATCAGCAACCGCGACAGCTACCACCTGCTGCGCTTCGTGGACACGTCCTTCGACAGCAGCGTCTTCCTGCACCTGTGGGTCGGCCGCGAGGACGGCAACCTCGCGCTCGCCCGGATCCGGCTCGGCGAGGTGGCCGCCCGGCTGGTGCTGGGATGATCACGGTGGCCACCCCTCCCCCGCTGCCCGTGCGGGACAAGGCCACCGCGGGCGACCGGACCGCCGGCGCCCTGTCGCCGATGCTCGGCCGGCTCGCCGAGGAGCGGGCCACCGGCGTCCTCGTCCGCGAGCACGGCACCCTGTACCTGGCCCGGGGCCGCGTGGTGCACGCCGAGAGCCCCCACGCCCCGGGCCTCGACGTGCTCCTCACGGCCCACGGCACCCTCGCCGCCACCGCCTGGCAGCGGGCGGCGCGGCGGGCCTCCGACGTCCCCGGAACCGTCCGCCTGCTGCTCGACGCCGGCCTGCTGCCCGCGGGCGCGCTGGAACTGTGCCACCTGGACGCGCTGTACGACGCCGGGTTCTTCGCGCTGGCGCCGAGCGGCGTCCCGGGCCGCTTCCACTACGACGGCGTGCCCGACCCCGGCCCGCTGCCCCCGGTCCCGGTCGTCGCGCTGGAACGCGAGACGCTGCGCCGCCGCCTGCTGCTGCACCGGCTGTGGCCCGACCCGGCGACCGACAGCGCCCCGCTGGTCCGGGCCGACCCGGCCGCGCCGGTGCCGGTCCCCCCGCGCCGGCGGGCGGTCCTGGACCGGGTGGACGGGGTCCGCACGGCCCCGGAGATCGCCCGGGACCTGGGCCGGCAGGCGTTCCACACGCTGGTGGACGTACGGCGGCTGGCGGCGGCCGGGCTGCTCGCCCCGGTTCCCGCGGCGTCCGGCCCGCCGCCCCCGGCCGTCCCGGCTCCCCCGCTCACGGTCACCGACCCCGACGTCACGCTGCTGAAGAGGCTCAGGGATGCGCTGGAGGCGCTGTGAGCGGTACCGCCCCGCCGAGAGGAGAGAGCTGATGGTGGCCGGAGTGGACCTGGAGGCCGTGCTGGAGGAACTGCGCCGGCTGCGCGCCCGCGTGCCGCAGCTCACCGGCGCCCTCACGGCCGGCGTCGACGGACTCGTCGTCGCCCACGACACCCCCGGTGTCGACCCGGAGGGCCTGGCGGCGCTCACCGCGGCCTCGCTCGGCGTGGCCGTCCGGGTCGCCGACGCCACCGGCAACGGCGACTTCCGCGAACTGCTGGTGCGCGGCGAGCACGGCTACGTCGCCACCTACGCGGCCGGCCGCACCGCCGTGCTGACCCTGCTCGCCCAGGACCGGGTCAACGTGGGCCGGCTGCACCTGGAGGGCCGCCGCTCCGCGACCCGCCTGGGAGAGCTGCTGGACGCCGCCGAGGCCGCGGCCCGGACCGCCGGCCCGGCCGCACCCGCCGCCAGGACCCCGCCGGCCCGCACCCGCACCCCGCGCGCGCCGCGCGCCACGGCCGCCGACGCGCGCGCCGCAACCGACAGCTGAGAGGACACCATGGCCAACACCGAGGCCGCACTGGAGGAAGCGCTCACCTCCATCGAGGGCGCCACCGGCGTCGCGCTCGTCGACTACACCAGCGGAATGGCGCTGGGCACGATGGGCGGCAGCAAGAACTTCGACCTGAACGTGGCGGCCGCCGGCAACACGGACGTCATCCGCGCCAAGATGCGCACGATGGAACACCTGGGCCTCAAGACCGAGATCGAGGACATCCTGATCACCCTGTCCGACCAGTACCACCTGATCCGCCTGCTCAAGGGCCGCGGCGGCAACGGCCTGTTCCTCTACCTGGTGCTGGACTCCGGCCGGGCCAACCTGGCGATGGCCCGGCACCGGCTGAAGCGGATCGAGGAGGAGCTGGAGGTCTGACCGGCCCGCCGGGTCACACGAGCGCGGCGGTACGGCGGCGCGCCCCGCCCGGGGCCGCGTCGCCGGCCGCGATGCCCGTACCGCGCAGGCCCTTGACGGACCTGCCCGCCGGGCGCCCGCCGCGCTCGTCGAGCCAGTCGACGCGCACCCACAGCAGCGTGTCCCCGGCCCGTTCCCGCCGGCCGAGCCAGGCGGCCTTCAGCCGCAGCCCGGTACCGGCCCCGGCGAGCAGCATCCCGCCGGCCGCGGGGACGGCGAAGGAGCCGGCGAGCGCGACGGCGAAGGCCAGCAGCAGCCACCAGCGGTGCCCCCGGCGCCAGGTGCGCACGGTCACCGCACGGTCCTGCAGGACGTCGTACTTGCCCGCGCGGACCGCCCCGCGGGCGAGGAGGGCGTACCGCTTGCGCCGCGCCAGCGCCACGACGGCCGCGGCGAGCAGGAACAGCACCGCCCCCGCCGCGACCCCGGTCCGCCGCCCGGTCAGCCCGGGCGGGAGCACCCCGATCCCCGCGGCGCACGCCCCGGTCCACCACAGCGGTGCGGCTCCGGCCCGTACGACGACGGCCACCCGGGCCAGCCCCTGTCCTCCACGCGCCACGTCGGCCTCCCCGTGTCACGAGTTCCATCCGGTACCTGTGTCTGCGCGCAGCAAGTTAACGGCAGAACGTGAGACGAGTCTGAGAGGGGCGGCCCGCCGCCTCCCGGAGGTCACTCCACGAACAGTCCGCGGGCCGCCGCGTGGGCGTCGAACTCCTCCAGGCGGGCCTGGGCGTCCGGCAGGCCGTCGCAGACCGCCTCCAGCAGCACCCGCCCGAGCAGCATCGGCGCGCACGCGGTGTCGAAGGCGAGCCCGGTGCCGACGGCGGCGGGCAGCAGCAGGTCGGAGTGTCCGGCGACGGGCGCGAACGCGGAGTCGGCGACCGTGACGACGGTCAGGCCCGCCCCCCTGGCGTAGGCGAGGGTGTCCACGACCTCGCGCGGGTGCCGGGGCAGCGCGAAGCACAGCAGCGCGGTGGCGCCCGCGCGGACGGCCGCGTCCAGACGGTCCTGGATCATCGTGCCGCCCTCGTTGAGCAGCCGGACGTCCGGGTGGACCTTGGCGGCGAAGTACGCGAAGCCGTACGCCTGCGAGGCGGCGGCGCGCAGCCCGAGCACCGGCAGCGGCCGGGAGGCGGCCAGGACCCGGCCGGCCTCCCGCACCGGGCGGGGGTCGGCGAGCAGTTCCGCGAGGTGCCTGAGATTCTCGATCTCGGCCTCGACGGCCTGCTGGTACTCGTTGTGGGAACCCGCCTCGGGGGCGGGTTCGGCGGGCACCACCTCGCGCAGGTGCCTGCGCAGGGCCGGATAGCCGTCGAAGCCGAGGGCGACCGCGAACCGGGTCACCGACGGCTGGCTGACCCCGGCCAGCTCCGCCAGCTCCACGCTGGACAGGAAGGGCACGTCGGCGGCACGCCGCACCATGCTGTGGGCGATGCGGCGCTGGGTCGGCGTGAGCCGGTGGCCCTCGAAGAGCGCCTGCAGCCGGGTCGCGGCACTGTCGGTCGCGCTCATGACGTACTCCCCCTCCCGGTGTCCTCGACGTCCGGGAGGGTACGGCGCCGGGACACGGGCGGACACCACCCAACTATTCACACGTGACGGATCTGCATACCTTTATACAGCGAGAGCGGCGGCACCGCAGCGGTCCGGCCGGGAACCACCCCGCGGGAAAGGGGGTTCACCCCGGTGCGGCGGCCGGGCGCGCTTCCTGGGGTGGCCGCATGAGCCCGCTGGAGTCGGGGGACGCCGACCTCACGAAGGAGCCGGTCGCCGCCGTGCGGGCCCGCGGGGAACCCGGCGAGACGGCGGACCGGCCGCAGGGGAGCGGACCGGACGGCGGTCGCGGGCGGCGGGGAGGAGTTGCGCGGGGACCGCCGCACCCCCGTTTCCGGGGGGCGGGACGACGGCGGTCCCCGCGGGGGACGCGGGCCGGGTCAGGACCGGGCTTGCGCGTCCTTGGCGTCCGTGGAGGTCCGGGAGCCGCTCCGGAGGTCCTTGGCGCCGTTCGGCGCCGGCCCGGGCGGGGAGCCGCTCCCGCCCTGCCGGCACCCACTACTGTGCCGGGCCCGTGTTAAGCGGGTGCTGCGCGCGCGTGACGCGCTCGTACCACTTCCGACACGGCCCGATCGGCCGAGGTCACCGCGTGTTCGCCGCGGGTCCGCTACCTGTTGCCGCCCTTGGCCAGGAAGGCCAGCAGGTCCTGTCGGCTGACCACCCCGGTGGGCTTGCCCTCGACCAGGACGATCGCCGCGTCGGCCGAGCCGAGCACCGACATCAGGTCGCCGACCGGCTCGCCGGAACCGACCTGGGGCAGCGGCTCCGACATGTGCTTCTCCAGCGGGTCCTCCAGGGAGGCCCGCTGGGAGAACAGGGCGTCCAGCAGCTCCCGTTCCACGACCGACCCGACGACCTCGGCGGCCATCACGTCCGGGTGGCCGGCGCCCGGCTTGACGACCGGCATCTGCGAGACGCCGTACTCGCGCAGCACCTCGATGGCCTGGCCGACGGTCTCCTCCGGGTGCATGTGCACCAGGGAGGGGATGGCGCCGTGGGCCTTGTCGCTCAGGACGTCGGCGACGCGGGCGCTGGGGCCCTCGTCCTCCAGGAAGCCGTAGTCCGCCATCCACTCGTCGTTGAAGATCTTGCTGAGGTAGCCGCGCCCGCTGTCCGGGAGCAGGACGACCACGACGTCGTCCGGGCCGAGCCGCTCGGCGACGCGCAGCGCGGCCACGACGGCCATGCCGCAGGAACCGCCGACGAGCAGGCCCTCCTCCTTGGCGAGCCGGCGGGTCATCTGGAAGGAGTCCTTGTCGGAGACCGCGACGATCTCGTCGGCGACGGCCCGGTCGTAGGCGCTGGGCCAGAAGTCCTCGCCGACGCCCTCGACGAGGTAGGGCCGGCCGGAGCCGCCGGAGTAGACGGAGCCCTCGGGGTCGGCGCCGACCACCTGGACCCGGCCGTCGCTGGCGTCCTTCAGGTAGCGGCCGGTGCCGGAGATGGTGCCGCCGGTACCGACGCCCGCCACGAAGTGGGTGATCCGCCCCTCCGTCTGCTCCCACAGCTCGGGACCGGTCGAGTGGTAGTGGGAGAGCGGGTTGTTGGGGTTGGAGTACTGGTCGGGCTTCCACGCGCCGGGGGTCTCGCGGACCAGGCGGTCGGAGACGTTGTAGTAGGAGTCCGGGTGCTCGGGCGCCACGGCGGTCGGGCAGACGACGACCTCGGCGCCGTACGCGCGCAGCACGTTGATCTTGTCGGTGCTCACCTTGTCGGGGCAGACGAAGATGCACCGGTAGCCCTTCTGCTGAGCCACGATGGCCAGGCCCACACCGGTGTTCCCGCTGGTCGGCTCGACGATGGTGCCGCCCGGCTTCAGTTCCCCGCTCTGCTCGGCGGCCTCGATCATGCGCAGGGCGATGCGGTCCTTCACGGAACCGCCCGGGTTGAAGTACTCCACCTTGGCCAGGACGGTCGCCTGGATGCCCTTGGTCACGTTGTTGAGCCGCACCAGCGGGGTGTCGCCGACGAGGCTGATCATCGAGTCGTGGAATCGCACCGTTGTCTCCGGTTGCTTGCAAAAAATGTGGTCGTGGTGGTCCCGCCAGCCTAAGGCCCCCGCACGGCGCGGGACGGGCGTTCACTCCCCGTTGGGATTGACGCACGGTCGGTACGGGGCAAGGAGTGGGTGTACGGCTACGAGGAGGTGGCGGGCAGGCATGACGAGCACGTCGAGGGCGCGGGTGGCCCGGCGCATCGCAGCCGGAGCGGCTTACGGGGGCGGCGGGGCCGGGCTGGCCGGCGCGGCCGCGGTGGGCCTGCTGCTGGCCGAACTGAGGCAGGCCCGGCGCCGTGTGGGCAACGGCGGCGGCCGGGTACCGGCGGCCGACGGCGTCTACGGGCACGGGTACGACACCCCCGGCGAACCGCCCCTGAGGCTGACCATGCTCGGCGACTCCACCGCCGCCGGGCAGGGCGTGCACCGGGCCGGGCAGACACCGGGCGCGCTGCTCGCGTCGGGACTGGCGGCGGTGGCCGAACGCCCGGTGGAACTGCGCAACGTCGCCCTGCCGGGGGCCCGGTCGGACGACCTGGACCGCCAGGTGGCGCTGGTCCTGTCCTCCCCCGCGCCCGCCCCGGACGTCTGCGTGATCATGATCGGGGCGAACGACGTGACGCAGCGGATGCCGCCGACGCGCTCGGTACGGCACCTGTCGGCGGCGGTACGGCGGCTGCGCACGGCCGGTGCCGAGGTGGTGGTGGGCACCTGCCCCGACCTCGGCACCATCGAGCCGGTGCGGCAGCCGCTGCGCTGGCTGGCCCGGCGGGCCTCGCGGCAGCTGGCGGCGGCGCAGACGATCGGCGTGGTCGGGCAGGGCGGGCGGACCGTGTCGCTGGGCGACCTGCTGGGCCCGGAGTTCGCGGCGAACCCGCGGGAGCTGTTCGGGCCGGACAGCTACCACCCCTCGGCGGAGGGGTACGCCACGGCGGCGATGGCGGTGCTGCCGACGGTGTGCGCGGCGCTGGGGCTGTGGCCGGCGGAGGAGGAGCGGCCGGACGCGTCCCGCCGCGAGGGGTTCCTGCCCGTCGCCCGCGCCGCGGCGGAGGCCGCCTCGGAGGCGGGCACGGAGGTGACGGCGGCGATGCCGACGGGGCCGCGGGGTCCGTGGGCCCTGCTGAAGCGCAGGCGCCGGCGCCGGGTGCCGGAGGCCGAGCCGGCGACCCGGCCGGCGTGACCGGCACCCGCCCCTCCGGCCCGGCCGGCCGGAGGGTGCGGCGGCGCTCCTGCGGCGGGGCCCCCGGACCGACACGAAAAAGCAAGCGCTTAGTAAGATGCGGTGAGTGTCACACCGCAACACCGGTGACCGGAAGCCTACGGCCGGGTAACTTCCCAACCGGTCCGCCCACACCTCGCACGCCACTGGAGCCGTGATGCCCGAAGCCGTCATCGTCTCGACCGCCCGCTCCCCCATCGGCCGCGCCTTCAAGGGCTCCCTCAAGGACCTGCGCCCGGACGACCTGACCGCGACCGTCATCCAGGCCGCGCTCGCCAAGATCCCCGAGCTGGACCCCCGGGACATCGACGACCTGATGCTGGGCTGCGGCCTGCCGGGCGGCGAGCAGGGCAACAACCTCGGCCGCATCGTCGCCGTGCAGATGGGCATGGACCACCTGCCCGGCTGCACGATCACCCGCTACTGCTCCTCCTCGCTGCAGACCTCCCGCATGGCGCTGCACGCCATCAAGGCCGGCGAGGGCGACGTCTTCATCTCGGCCGGCGTCGAGATGGTCTCCCGGTTCACCAAGGGCAACTCCGACAGCCTCCCCGACACGCACAACCCGCTCTTCGCCGAGGCCGAGGCCCGCACCGCCGCCGTCGCCCAGCAGGAGGGCACGACCTGGCACGACCCGCGCGAGGACGGCCTCGTCCCGGACGCCTACATCGCGATGGGCCAGACCGCCGAGAACCTCGCCCGCTGGAAGGGCGTCAGCCGGCAGGAGATGGACGAGTTCGGCGTCCGCTCGCAGAACCTCGCCGAGGAAGCCATCAAGAACGGCTTCTGGGCCCGTGAGATCACCCCGGTGACCCTGCCCGACGGCACGGTGGTCGGCAAGGACGACGGCCCGCGCCCCGGCGTCACCCTGGAGGGCGTCCAGGGCCTCAAGCCGGTCTTCCGCCCGGACGGACTGGTCACCGCCGGCAACTGCTGCCCGCTCAACGACGGCGCCGCCGCGCTCGTCATCATGTCCGACACCAAGGCCCGCGAGCTGGGCCTCACCGCGCTCGCCCGCATCGTGTCGACCGGCGTCTCCGGCCTGTCCCCGGAGATCATGGGCCTCGGCCCGGTCGAGGCCAGCAAGCAGGCGCTGGGCCGGGCCGGCCTGACCGTCGGCGACATCGACCTGGTCGAGATCAACGAGGCCTTCGCCGCCCAGGTCATCCCCTCCTACCAGGACCTGGGCATCGACCTGGACAAGCTCAACGTCAACGGCGGCGCCATCGCCGTCGGTCATCCCTTCGGCATGACCGGCGCCCGCATCACCGGCACGCTCATCAACTCGCTCCAGTTCCACGACAAGCAGTTCGGCCTGGAGACGATGTGCGTCGGCGGCGGCCAGGGCATGGCGATGGTCATCGAGCGCCTCAGCTGACCCACCTTCGGTAGCCAACCGGCCACCGTACGTCAGGAAGCGGCCCGGAAACCGGACAACGCCCGATTTCCGGGCCGTTTTGTGATCCAATCTCCCCCAGGATGTGACCTATCTCCCTCGCCGGGGGCGTCTTCGCAGGTCAGTGCCGCGAACCCGGAAACGGCGCGATCAAAATCCCGCCCATTTCGTGACGTTACGCACTGACAGGCGGTCAGTCCGCCCTTCAAGCTGATGTAGGAAGTCGGGGTCGACTTTGAACCTGGGAGTACGTCAGTGAGCGCCATGCCGATCGCCCTGCTGCTCACCACGGCCGCCACGGGCGCCGTGGGCGTCGCCGTCCTGCGCACCGTGCTGAGACTGCGCCGCCAGCTCGGCGAGCTGCAGGCGCAGCTCGCCGAGAACCAGGCGGCCGCCCTGCGCGCGCTGCTGCCCGCCGCCCGCACCACCGCCGACGCCGAGCAGATACGCGCGGCCGTGGCCGAGGCGCTGGCCGAGGAGCGGGAGCGGGAGCTGGCGGAGGCGCGCGCGTTCTGGGCGGCCCAGGAGGCGCGCGACGCCTCCGACGCGCCCTCGCTGCTGGGCCTGGCCGACGCGGACCTGTTCCTGCCCCGGCAGGCCGATTTCGCCGGCCTGGAGCCGGTGTCGGAACCGACCGCCGAGTCCGAGGACCTCGCCGGCGGTGCCCCCGCGGGGAGCGAGTCCCCGGAGCTGGCCGCGGCCCGCCGCCGCCACCCCTCGCACCCCGACTTCGTCCCGGTGCAGTCGCCGGTCGCCAACGACCACGAGCGCACGGTGGACACCCTGGAGCGCCTGGCCGCCGACCGCACCGAACTCTCCGACGTGCGCCCCGGCCCCCTGGGCACACTCGACGTGTACGTCTTCACGGACGGCACCACCCTGTGCATGACCCCGGGCCACCGCGAGACGGCCGAGCGCCTGGCGGCGGCCCTGCGGGAGGGCGGGACGCCGTACCTGCTCGGCGGTTCCGGCATCTCCGGCGCCTACACCCTGACCTTCACCTGCGGCGAGGACACGGTCTACATCCTGGCGGACAGGGTCATCGCGTCGTTCTGACGGACGCGTCCTTCCGGGGCGGCGGTGCGAGCGGACGGGGCGGGTGCGCCGGCGCCCGCGCGCCTCAGACGCCCGCCCTCTTGCGCGCCTCCTCCACCAGCCGGACCGCCTCGCCGACCTGCTCCTCGCTCTCCAGCACCAGGGCCAGGTCGTGCGCGGCCACCAGGATCTGGTCGGCCGCCGCGAACATCCCCGCGTCCGGCATCTCCCGGGGTTCAGCGGACGGCTCCTCGACGCGTTGCGCCCACCGGGCCAACTCCCTGGCCAGCGCCAGCGCCTCCGCGGCGGCGCTGCGTTGCAGCCGGCTCTGCGGGGCCGCCCGCAACCGGTCGGCGAAATGATCCACGGCTCGGCTCAGGGGCGTCGTATCAACCACGCGCCGAGCGTAACGCGCCGCACTGTTGCCAAGAGGCGGACGCTCGGGCACGGTGGCGTCAAGGACCGGCTTACATCCCCTTTGCGTTCGGAGGCGCCGATGTCCCAACTCTTCTCCGAGGAGACCCACCGCAACCTGCTCGCCCGCATCCCGCACTGCACCGGTCGTGAAGTCACCGACTGGCTGCGCACCGTCGAGGAAGGTCCAGCCCTCTTCCGCTTCGAGGAGAAGGTCAGCTGGCTGCGGGCCGAACACGACCTGGCGTACGGCCACGCCAAGGCGATCGTCCACGAGTACGACCTCAGGAGGGCGGCGCGGAAGCTGCTCTAGGACGCCGGAGGGCCCCGGGGTCACCCGGGGCCCTCCGCACACGGCAGGTGGGACCGGCTAGTCGTTGTTGTTGAAGATCGCCACCAGTCGCAACATCTCCACGTAGATCCACACCAGGGTCAGGGTGAGGCCGAACGCGGCGAGCCAGGACTCGTCGCGCGGAGCGCCGTAGGCGATGCCGTCCTCGATCTGCTTGAAGTCGAGGGTCAGGAAGAACGCGCCGAGCAGGATCGCGATGACGCCGACGGCCACACCGAGCGGGCCGAAGCTGCGCAGGCCGCCGCCTTCGGCGACGCCGAACGCGACCAGCAGCAGGTTGACCGCCATGACCAGCACGAACGCGACGGCGATGGCCATGCCGATCCGGGCGTAGCGGGCGGTGACGCGGATCCAGCCCGCCTTGTAGACGAGCAGGGTCGCGGCCGAGACCGCCATGGTGCCCAGCACCGCCTGGAAGGGGGCGCCGCTCCAGCGGCTGTTGTACATCTCGCTGATGACACCGAGGAAGACGCCCTCGAAGGCGGCGTACCCCAGGATCAGCGCGGGCGACGGGGTCCGCTTGAAGCTCTGCACGAGCGCCAGGACCATCGCGATGATGGCGGCGCCGAAGGCCAGGCCGTAGCTGGTCCCCGAGACCGGCAGCAGCGCCCACGCGAGGACGGCGCCGACGGCGACCGTGCCGAGCGTGAGGGCCGAGCGCAGGACGACGTCGTCCATCGTCATCCGGCCGGTGGCGGCCGGGGCCTGCGGCGGCGCGCCGTACTGCGCGCCCTGCTGGGCGTAGGGGTTCTGGGCGTAGGGGTTCTGCGCGTACGGGTTGCCCTGCGCGTACCCGGCCTGCGCTGCGGTGTTGAAGCCGGCGTAGCCGTTGTCGCGGCTGAACCCCCGTCGCGAGAAGACCGGGTTGCTGCTCCTCATTTCACTCCTCCATGGCCGCACGACACGGCCTTGGCTCCAGAGTAATGGATTGGCAAAAGACGGCTCGTCCTACTTGAGGGTGATCCTTCCCCTGCCGGCCCGCGCACCACGCCGCGTGGAAGCCTGATGCCCGGCCACGGAAGCTCTCATTCCCGCCCCGGTCCAGCGGGAACCCCGTGCGGGCCCCGGCGGGGCCGCCCGGCGGCGCGCGGGGAGGCGGACCGTTCCGGCCGGGCCGGCCGGAGGCGGGCGCCGAAGGGGATGGGGTCCGGGCGGGGCGCATCCGCCGTCGACGGGCGGACGGGAACGGCGGCGATGGTCCCGGCTGCGTTCGGACCGGGGTGATCGGGAGGCCGGCCGCGGTGCAAGCAGCGCCGCCGGGGGAACAGGGTGCGCGAGGCGGGACGAGCCGGGGCGCACGACCGGGGCCGGAGGCGGAGCCGGAAACGGGCACACACCGTTCCCATTGATCACTCGCGGTGAAGGCGGTAGTGCCCGGAACCGGACTTGAACCGGTACGCCCGCGAGGGGCAGCGAGGTTTAAGCTCGCCGTGTCTGCATTCCACCATCCGGGCAGGCCTTGGGGTCCGCTTGGAGATCCAGAGCCTATCGGGCGGCGTCCCTCGCACAGCGGACGGGACCGGCCGATGTTGTCTTATTTTATTGATGTCTGAGGGTGCATCAGACCCTGGTACGGCCATCCACACTTGCCAAAAGCGTGACGGGGCGCGTCCGCGCGCGTACGCGGAATGACGGAATTTCACCTACCGAACGAGGGCGCTCCACCTGTTCTCGACCGGACGGGTACAAGGCGCCGTTCTCCGGCAGAGGCGGCACAGGTGGGCAGACGGACGGACGGACGGGCGGGCCGGCGGACGGGCGGGCGGGCCGGCGGCTCCCGGGGTCGTCCCTCCTCCCCAGGTATGACCCGGAGCCGCTCCGCGCGACCCGAGTCGCCCCCGGAACCGGAACAGCGACTGACTGCACGGGCGCCGGCGGCCGGGACGATGAACCGGTCCCCGCGAACGCCGTCCCGGCAGGAGCGCCGCCCCGTGACCACCACACGCACAGCCGACCGGAACACCGCCGTGGCCGCGCGCGCCACGGAGCCGTCGAAGACCTACGGCCAGGGCGAGACCCGGGTGGTCGCGCTGGACCGGGCCTCCGTCGACTCCCGGCAGGCCGAGTTCGCCGCGATCATGGGGCCGTCGGGTTCCGGCAGGTCCACGTTGATGCACTGGGTGGCCGGTCCGGACACCTTCTCCTCGGGGTTCGTGCGGATCGGCGGGACCGAACCGGGCTCCCTGAAGGACAAGCAGCTCACCAGGTTGCGCCGGGACAGGATCGGCTTCATCTTCCAGGCGTTCAACCTGCTGCCGACGCTGACCGCCCTGGAGAACGTCACCCTCCCGATGGACATCGCGGGCCGCAAGCCGGACCGGCAGTGGCTGGACACCGTACATGGTCTACGGCCTGCTCGGCATGGCGGTGGTCGTCGCCGTCCTCGGGGTCGTCGACACCCTGGCCATGTCGGTCTTCGAGCGCTCCCAGGAGATCGGCGTGCTCCGCGCGGTCGGCCTGGAGCGCAGGGCGGTCCGGCGCATGGTCCGCCTGGAGTCCCTGGTGATCTCCCTGTTCGGCGGGGTGCTGGGCCTCGCGCTGGGGGTGTTCTTCGGCTGGGCGGCCGGTGAACTGCTGGGCGCGAGGATGCCGACGTGCGAACTGGTCCCGCCCTGGGCCGGATGGCGCTCCTCCTGCTGCTGGCGGCGGTGGTCGGCGTACCGGCCGCGCTGTGGCCGGCCCGGCGGGCGGCCGGTCTGGACATGCTCGCGGCGATCAGGGCCGAATAGCCGCGCGCGGCCCGAGGGGGCCGCGCTCCGTGACGGAGCGCGGCCCCCTCGGGGTGTGTCAGGCGTTCCAGGTGCGGGTGCGCAGCGGCAGGCCGGACCGGCCGGACTCCGGGGTGCGGACCGCGAGGACCTGGTTGACGCCGATGCGGTTGCGCTCGAAGGCGAGCGCGGAGGCCGCCATGTACAGGCGCCAGACGCGGGCGCGGCCCGGGGTGGTGAGGCGGACCGCGCGGTCCCAGTCGGCCTCGAGGTTGGTCACCCAGCGGCGCAGGGTGAGGGCGTAGTGCTCGCGGATCGACTCCACGTCCCGGACCTCGAAGCCGGCGCGCTCCAACTGGGTCACGGTGGTGCCGACGGGGGCGAGTTCGCCGTCCGGGAAGACGTAGGAGTCGATGAACGGGTCGACCTCGTAGGCCGTTTCGTCGCGCCGGGGCCGGCGGGCGATCTGGTGGTTGAGCAGCCGGCCGCCGGGCTTGAGCAGGGCGTACAGGTTCCTGGCGTACTCCAGGTAGCGTTCGGCGCCGACGTGCTCGGCCATGCCGATGGAGGAGATCGCGTCGTAGGGGCCGTCCACGACGTCCCGGTAGTCCTGGACCCTGATCTCCACGCGGTCGGTCAGGCCCTCGTCGGCCACGCGCTTGCGGGCGTAGGCCGCCTGTTCCTGCGAGAGGGTGACGCCGACGACGCTCACGCCGTGCTCCCGGGCCGCGTGGACGGCCATCGAGCCCCAGCCGCAGCCGACGTCCAGCAGTCGCTGCCCCGGTGTCAGGCCGAGCTTGCGGCAGACCAGTTCGAGCTTGTCGCGCTGGGCCGACTCCAGCGTCGCGTCCGGCTCCCAGTAGGCGCAGGAGTACACCATGGACGAGCCGAGGACGATCTCGTAGAAGTCGTTGCCGACGTCGTAGTGGTGGCTGATGGCCCGCTTGTCGGTGCGGCGCGTGTGCAGCCCGCGGCGGGGCCTGCGGACCTCCTCGCGGGGCGGGGCGGGCGGGACGGGCGGCCCGGCGAGCTTCAACAGCTCCCGCCCGGCGGCCCGCACGTCCGGGTCGCGCAGCGCCTGGACGAGGCCGCGGGCGTCCTCGTCGCGTTCCCAGACCAGCCCGGCCACGGCGTCGAGGGCCGTGTACAGGTCGCCCTCGACGTCCAGGTCGCCGGCGACCCAGGCGCGGGCCAGGCCCAGTTCGCCGGGTTTGAACAGCATGCGGCGCAGGGCGCGGCGGTTGCGCAGGACGAGCGCCGGCGCGTCGGCCGGCCCCGCCTGCGATCCGTCCCACGCCCGCAGCCGCACCGGGAGCGGTGCTCCCAGCGCCTGTTCGGCAAGACTCCTCAGCCGCGACGCGGCGTCGGCCATGGCGCACACCTCCAAAACAGCGGATCCCGGATGTCGTTCACCACGTAAACATCGCGGAGTGCTCGGCGCAGTCCCGCGAAGGAGTTACGACTCAGCAAAATAGCTGTACAGAGCATGCAGCTGGCCGGCTCCCGGAACGCCGAGGGACCTCCCGCACCACGGATGGCGGGAGGTCCCTCGGGTGGTCCGGCGACCGTGTGAGGTCAGGAGGCCTTGGCCCTCTCCTCGGTCTTCGCGGCGACCGGCGCCGGCTTGGCGGCCTCGTAGAACTCCTCGCGCGGGTTCTCCACGGCGCCGAGGGAGACGACCTCGCGCTTGAGGAACATGCCGAGGGTCCAGTCGGCGAAGATGCGGATCTTGCGGTTCCAGGTCGGCATCGCCAGACCGTGGTAGCCGCGGTGCATGTACCAGGCGAGACGGCCCTTGAGCTTGATCTTCATCTTGCCCATGACGATCATCGCGACGCCCTTGTGCACGCCGAGGCCCGCGACCGCGCCCTTGTTGGCGTGGCTGTACTCCTTCTGCGGGAAGCCCCGCATGCCGGAGACCACGTTGTCGCCGAGGACCTTGGCCTGGCGCAGCGCGTGCTGGGCGTTCGGCGGGCACCAGGCGTTCTCGTTGCCCGCCTTGCGGCCGACGAGGTCCGGGACCTGTGCGTTGTCGCCGGCGGCCCAGATGTAGTCCGTGCCCTTGACCTGGAGCGTGGGCTCGCAGTCGACGTGGCCGCGCGGGCCGAGCGGCAGGCCGAAGCGGGTCAGCGCCGGGTTGGGCTTGACGCCCGCGGTCCACACGATCGTGTGGGAGTCGACCTCCAGGCCGTTCTTCAGCACCACGTGGCCGTCGACGCAGGAGTCCATGGAGGTGGAGAGGTAGATCTCCACGCCCCGGCTCTCCAGGTGCTCCTTGCCGTACTGGCCGAGCTTGGGGCCGACCTCGGGGAGGATCTTGTCGGCGGCGTCGACCAGGATGAAGCGCATGTCCTCGCGGGACACGTTCTTGTAGTACTTGGCCGCGTCCCGGGCCATGTCCTCGACCTCGCCGATGGTCTCCGCACCCGCGAAGCCACCGCCGATGAAGACGAAGGTGAGCGCCTTGCGGCGGATCTCCTCGTCGTGGGTGGAGTCGGCCTTGTCGAGCTGTTCGAGGACGTGGTTGCGCAGGCCGATGGACTCCTCGATGCCCTTCATGCCGATGCCCTGCTCGGCGAGGCCGGGGATCGGGAAGGTGCGGGATACCGCGCCCATCGCGATGACCAGGTAGTCGAAGGGCAGCTCGTACGCCTCGCCCACCAGCGGGGCGATCGTGGCGACCTTGCGGTCCTGGTCGATGGTGGTGACCCGACCGGTAAGGACCTCCGCCTTCGGCAGCACGCGTCGCAGCGGGACGACGACGTGCCGGGGGGAGATGCTGCCGGCGGCGGCTTCGGGGAGGAAGGGCTGGTAGGTCATGTACGACCGGGGGTCGACGACCGTGACGGTCGCCTCGCCGTAGCGCATCTTCTTGAGGATGCGCCGAGCTGCGTACAGGCCTACGTACCCACCGCCTACTACGAGGATCCTGGGACGCTCCGTGGTGCTCATGGCATCGAGTATCCACCCGCCGCGGGAGGGGGGTTCGTGCGCCCCTTCACAAGGTCCGACAGAGCCTGTGTTAAACTCCGCGACCCGTGCGGCGCAGGTCGCGTCGGCGCGGTGGAACCAAAGACCGCTTCGCCCCGTTGTCAAGGGCGCGTGAGCTGCTTTTCCGGGTCTTTTCGAGTCCCGTGAGGCGCTCCGGAAACCCCCCTCCCTGGGGCCGCCCACGAGCCCCGCCCGTCGCCCTCGCGAGCACCCTCCGGAGCCCGCCGGGCCCCCGAACGGCCCCCGGGGGGCTCTTTGATCGTCCGCCGGACCCGAATCTCTTGTGAAGAACTTCACGAACTTTCCCGGCGGGGTGCCGCCGGAGTGGGCGCGGGGGTCGCTCACACGATGTCCCACCTGCTCAGGCGAGGCTGCCGCCGAGCAGGAAAGAGGCCGGAAAGGGCCTCCCCGCGCCGCCCGACCGGCTCCTGTGCGGTCGACCGGGCGATGCCGTCGAGGATCGCGCACGGACGCGACTCCCTCCAGACACCCACGTGTACACACACTTGCGTACACTGGCCTCATGACTGAGAACACCGTGACCGTACGGGAAGCCCGCGCACACCTCGCCGACCACATCAACCGGGCTGAGGAAGGCGTCCCGACTGTCATCACCCGCAACGGCGCCCCGGTGGCAGCCGTGGTGCCGATCTCGGACTTCGAGGCGTTGGAGGAAGCGGCCGACGTGATGCTGGCGCGCGAGGCCGAAACGGTGCTGGCCGAGGGCGGCACCACCGTGACCATGGCGGAACTGCTGGCGGACCTGTTCAGCGAGCAGGACGGCGAGGCGGCGTGAAGTACGCCTTCCGGTTCACCACGGCGGCGCAGCGGCAGCTCCGGGCCATCTCCAGGCCCGACGCCATGCGCATCCTGACCGCACTGACCGCACTCGGTGACGACCCGTACCGCCAAGACGCCGACGTCAAGAAGCTCACCGGCCCGTCGGGCCTCTACCGCCTCCAGGTCGGAAGCTACCGGGTCGCCTATCAGATCAACGATGGTGAACTCGTCGTCCTCGTAGTCAAGGTGGGCGACCGGCGGGACGTCTACCGCAACCTGTGACGCCCCACCGACACCGAGACCGCCGGGCACCGCCCCTCAGCGCACCTCGCTCGCCGTGGAGTGGGCGATGCCGTCGAGGATGTCGTGCTCGCTGACGACGACCTCCCCGGCACCGATCCGCTCCATGATCGCCAGCAGTACCAGGGCGCCCGCACCGATCACGTCGACGCGGCCCGGGTGCATGGAGGGGATCGCCGCGCGCTCGGCGTGCGTGGAGCGCAGCAGCTCTCCCGTGATCGCGCGGACGCGGTCGTAGGGGATCCGGGAGTGGTGGATGCGCGCGGAGTCGTACTCGGGCAGGTCCTGGGCGATGGCCGAGACGGTGGTGACCGAGCCGGCCAGGCCGACGAGGGTGCGCGCCTCACGCAGCGGGACCGTCCGCTCGGCGAGGTCCAGGGCGGCCTCGATGTCCGCCCGCATGGCGGCGATCTGCTCCTCGGCGGGTGGGTCGGCGACCTCGCCGTCCCGCACCAGGTGCCGTTCGGTCATCCGCACGCAGCCCACGTCCACGGACCGCGCGGCCCGCACGCGGTCGTCGCCGACGACGAACTCGGTGGAGCCGCCGCCGATGTCCACGACGAGGTAGGGCCGGCCGAGGTCGTCGCGGCCCGCCAGCCCCCCGGTGGCGCCGGTGAAGGAGAACTCGGCCTCCTGGTCGCCGGTGATGACCTCGGGCTCGACACCGAGGATACCGACGACGCCCCGCACGAACTCGTCCCGGTTCTCGGCGTCCCGGGAGGCGGAGGTGGCGACGAAGCGGAGCTTGTCGGCGCCGTGCTCCGCGATGATCCCGGCGTAGTCGCGGCAGGCGGCGAAGGTGCGCTCCAGCGCCTCGGGCGCGAGCCGGCCGGTGCGGTCGACGCCCTGGCCGAGCCGCACGATCGTCATGCGCCGGTCCAGGTCGGTCAGCTCGCCGGTGCGCGGGTCGACGTCGGCGACGAGGAGCCGGATGGAGTTCGTACCGCAGTCGATGGCGGCGACGCGCGTCACCGGCCGCCCTCCTCGACGGGCTTGGAGGCGAAGTGTCCCGAGCCGTCCTCCGCCGCCTCCGTCCGCCACCCGTCGCCCGGCGGCCCCTGGGCGGGCACCACGCACGGGCCCTTGCTCCACCACTCGGGCAGCATGGCGAGCGCCTCGTCGCCGAGCGGGTTCACCCCCGGGCCCGCGGCCAGCGAGTGGGCGACCAGGACGTGCAGGCACTTGACCCGGTCCGGCATGCCGCCGGCGCTCGGGAAGCCCGCCAGGACCTCGATCTCGTCGCGGCGCCGCAGGTAGTCCTCGTGGGCCTCCCGGTAGGCGGCGGCCAGCTCGGGATCGCTCCCCAGGCGCTCCGTCATCTCCTTCATGACGCCGTTCGCCTCCAGCGTGCCGATCGCCGAGGCGGCGCGCGGGCACGTCAGGTAGTACGTCGTCGGGAACGGTGTGCCGTCGGGCAGGCGGGGCGCCGTCTCCACGACGTCCGGCTGTCCGCACGGGCAGCGGTGCGCGATGGCCCGCAGGCCCCGCGGGGGACGGCCGAGCTGCTGCTGGAAGGCCTGCACGTCCGCGTCGGTGGGCTCGGTGCGCGGAGTGGGCGGCGGAGGCGTGTGCATGACTGCTTTCAGGATGGCTTTCTGTCGGTCACCGGCCGGCGGCCGGTCACTGGTCGGAGGCGTCGGACTTGTCGACCCCGTCCCAGACGTTCGCGTACCAGGGCCGCTGGGCGGCCCCGAGGTCGGCGCGGGACTGCTCGGCCGCGCCGGGGTCGATCACGACGTACCCGGTCTCCCCGGGCATCACGTAGTGCAGCCGGCGCCGGATCTGCTGCTCGGCGTAGGCGTCGTCCTGCCAGCGCGCCTTGAGGTCCCGCAGTTGCTCGACGCGCCGGCGCGCCTGCTCCTGCCGGTGCTGGAGGTCGGCGATCTCGGCGCGCTGGGAGACGTACTGGCGCATCGGGTAGGCCAGGGCGACGATCAGCGAGCACAGGACGAGCGCGAGCAGCGCGGCGCGGCCGGTGAGCCGGGAGCGGCGGGCCTGCCGTTTGGTCTGCGAGCGGTAGACCCGGGCCGCCGTCTGCTCGCCGAGGGCCCGCAGCCGTGTCGCGGTGGAGAACCGGTCCCGGTCGTTGCGGCCCTTCACTGCCATGTCCCCGCCTCCCGTTCACACGCACGTACGTCCCCGCACACGGTACGGGACCGGGTGCGGGGACGTACGGACGACTGGCTCGGCCCGCTCCCGGGTCGGGATCAGCCCTTGAAGCGCGGGAAGGCGCTGCGGCCGGCGTACACCGCCGCGTCGTCGAGGATCTCCTCGATGCGCAGCAGCTGGTTGTACTTGGCGACGCGCTCGGAGCGGGCCGGGGCGCCGGTCTTGATCTGGCCGCAGTTGGTGGCGACGGCCAGGTCGGCGATGGTGACGTCCTCGGTCTCGCCGGAGCGGTGGGACATCATGCACTTGTAGCCGCTGCGCTGGGCCAGCTCCACGGCGTCCAGGGTCTCGGTCAGCGAGCCGATCTGGTTGACCTTGACCAGCAGGGCGTTGGCGGCGCCCTCCTCGATGCCCTTGGCGAGGCGCTCGGGGTTGGTGACGAACAGGTCGTCGCCGACCAGCTGGACCTTGTCGCCGAGCCTGGCGGTGATGGTCTTCCAGCCGTCCCAGTCGTCCTCGAACAGCGGGTCCTCGATGGAGACCAGCGGGTACGCCTCGACCAGCTCGGCGTAGTACTCGGTCATCTCCTCGGCGGTGCGGTTCCTGCCCTCGAAGACGTAGGAGCCGTCCTTGTAGAACTCGGACGCGGCGACGTCCAGGGCGAGCGCGATCTGCTCGCCGGGGGTGTAGCCGGCCTCCTTGACGGCCTCGAGGATGAGGTCGAGGGCCTCGCGGTTGGAGCCGAGGTTGGGGGCGAAGCCGCCCTCGTCGCCGAGGCCGGTGGACAGGCCCTTGCTCTTCAGCACCTTCTTGAGGGTGTGGTAGACCTCGGCGCCCCAGCGCAGGGCCTCGGAGAAGGACTCCGCGCCGATCGGGGCGATCATGAACTCCTGGATGTCCACGTTGGAGTCGGCGTGCGAGCCGCCGTTCAGGATGTTCATCATCGGCACCGGCAGCAGGTGCGCGTTCGGGCCGCCCAGGTAGCGGAACAGCGGCAGGTCGCTGGCCTCGGAGGCGGCGTGGGCGACGGCGAGGGAGACGCCCAGGATCGCGTTGGCGCCGAGGGAGCCCTTGTTGTCGGTGGCGTCCAGGTCGAACATGGCCTGGTCGATCAGGCGCTGCTCGGTGGCGTCGTAGCCGACCAGCTCGGGGCCGATCTGCTCGATGACGGCCAGGACGGCCTTCTCGACGCCCTTGCCCTGGTAGCGGTTGGAGTCACCGTCGCGGAGCTCGATGGCCTCGAAGGCACCGGTGGAGGCGCCGGAGGGGACGGCGGCACGACCCGTGCTGCCGTCGTCGAGGCCGACCTCGACCTCGACCGTGGGGTTGCCTCGGGAGTCCAGGATTTCCCGGGCTACGACGACGTCGATGGACGGCACGAGCATCTCCTTCGTGGATGTGACGCTGGTTGTGCGGGGCTGGTGTGCCTTGCGACTAGAGCCTAACCGTCCCGGGGGCGTCGGCCGGCGACCGACCGTCCCGTGGACATGCCGACGGTACCTTTTGTTTTGGCCCGAAACAAAGGGGTGCCCGGAAGGACCGGAGAAGTCGGGACGGGCCGGAGGCGGGGAAGGGGGAGCCCGGGGCGGGCGCGGCGCGCGGGGGGCGGGCGGAAAAAGCCCCGCCCCGGCGCGTCCGGGAAGGACGCGCCGGGGCGGGAGGCCGGCGGGGCGGGGCCCTCACGAGGGGTTCGGCGTGCGGACCCGTGCCGCGGGGGCGGTGAGGCCGCCGTGGGCGCCGGATGTCACTTCAGGTGCAGCTGCTGGCCCGGGTAGATGAGGTTGGCGTCCTCGACGATGCCCTTGTTCAGCTCGAACAGCTTCTTCCAGCCGCCCGCGACGCCGCGCTTCTGGGCGATGGTGCTGAGGGTGTCGCCCGCGACGACCTTGTACTCGCCGTCGCCCTTCTTGACCTTCTCGCCGGTCGGGGTGGTGACGGTCCTGCTCGCGGCCGGACGCTCCGCGGAGCGGGAGGCGGCCTGCTGGTCGCCGGAGCGGGCGGCGGTGCTGCCACCGCTGTTCGACGTGGAGCCGCCCGAGGTGCCCGCCGAGCTGCCGGAGGTGCCCGCCGAGCTGCCGGTCGGGGCGGAGTTGCCGGTCGGGGCGGAACCGCCGTAGGCGGCGCCGGACAGGCCCGTGCCGCAGACCGGCCAGGCACCCTTGCCCTGCGCGGCGAGGACCTTCTCGGCGACGGCGATCTGCTGCGCCTTGGAGGCCCTGTCGGCGGTGGCGGCGTACTGCGTGCCGCCGTAGGCGGCCCAGGTGGAGGCGGAGAACTGCAGGCCGCCGTAGTAGCCGTTGCCGGTGTTGATGGACCAGTTGCCGCCGGACTCGCACCGGGCGACCGTGTCCCACTCGGAGGCGGTGGCGGCGGAGGCGTTGCCGGCCGCCATCAGCGGGGCGGCGACGGCGGCGCCGGTGACACCGGCGAGCGCGACGGCGCGGACGGCCTTGGACGGACGGCGGTGCTTGCCCTTGCCGGAAAACAGCATGGATGGATCCCCTCACCGACGCCTGCGAGGTGAGCTGTCGGGTTCGGGCCGGTTGAGTTGCCCGGCCACCCTCCTGCGGGAGGGTGGCTTTACCCCTAGCCGGGTCCGGCCGAACTGCCGGTCCTGGCGCTTACCTTGGGTCCCCCGCTCCTGCCTGCGGCGCATGACGCGACGACTGTTCCCGGGCGACCGCTGGCAGGATTCGGCGTTGCGGTCGCCGGGGCCCGTGGTGACGAGCGATCACGACCGTAGACACGGGACCGGCGAAATTTCAAAGACGATCAGGGCTTCTGAGACTCATCCCACACTTTCGCCAAAACGGACATGGGTCGCGAAACGGGACGTCAACTCCCGCTACTTTCCGCCTGTTTCCGCCCTTACTTCCAGGGTCTGACCGGCGGAGATGTGGTTCGGGTCGGCGCCGACGGCCTTCTCGTTCGCGGCGTAGAGCGCGTGCCATCCGCCGTCGAGGCCGAGGGAGTCGGCGATGGAGGCGAGGGTGTCACCCCGCCGGACCGTGTAGGTGTCCGCACCCCGGGAGGCGTGACGGCCGGAGGGCGCGGCACTTTGACCGTTTGTCACTTTTTCGTCCGCACTGCCGCCGCGGTGGCGTCCGCCATTGTCGAGGGAGCCGGTGTCGAGGGAGCCGGTGTCGACCAGGCTCCAGGAACCGCCGCTCTGCCAGGAATCGTCCGGATCGCCGGTCGCGGAGCCGGTGGTGGTGGGGCCACCGCTCCCCCCGCCCTCCGGTCCGGCGGATGCGGACGTGTCCGACTTGGCGGCATCGCCGGCCCCGTCCGCTTTGCCTGCCTTGCCGGTCTCGTGGCCGTCCGTCCCCGAACGCGAACCCGGGGCCGGGGCCGGGGTGTCGGCCGCGCCCGAGGAGGGGCCGGAGCCGGCCGAGGGCGTCGCGTCCGGTGGGCCGGACGGGTCCGATCCGCCGGCGGGGCCCGGGGAGTCGGTGGGCCCGGCGGAGTCGCCGGACCCGGGCGCGTCGTCCGTGCCCGGGTCCGCCGCGCCGGAGCCGTCGACGCCGGTGTCGACGTCCACGGAGCCCGAGTCGGAGGTCAGCCCGGAGAGCAGGGCGCAGGTCGCCCAGGGCGTGGTGCCCCGGTCGGCCAGGATCTTCTCGGCGACGGCGATCTGCTGCGAGCGGCTGGCCTGGTCGGCGCTGGAGGCGTACCGGGTGCCGCCGTGGGCCTCCCAGTCCTCCTGGGAGATCTGCAGGCCGCCGTAGTAGCCGTTGCCCGTGTCGGCGCTCCAGGAGCCGCCGCTTTCGCACTCGGCGACCTTGTCCCACGTGGTGCCGTCGGCCGCGCTGGCGCTCGCGGCGCCGAGGAGCGGGATGGCGATGGCCGAGCCGGTCACTCCGGCCGCGACGAGGAGGGCCGGAGCCTGGCGGGGGCGACGGTGACGGCCGTTCCCGGAGAGCATGCGGAAGCCTTTCGTGCGACAGCGGGGTCCGCGCGGCGGATGGGGCTCGGCGCCGCGCTGAGGGGTGAACGTATCGGCAGGCGATCACTTGTCACAAGTTCATGCCGCACAGATCACATGAAGATCACGAAGTTGAATACCTGTCACCTTCGCGCGGGGGACGTGAGGTTCGGGTCTGCCGTGCAGGTGGGGGACGGTGCGTTCACGGGTCGGGCGGGCTCGGTGGCGGTGGGCTCAGGCGGTGGGCTCAGGTGCTCGGCGTGAACTCCACGGGGAGTGTGCGCAGGCCGCGCATGATGAGTCCGCCGCGCCAGCGCAGTTCGGCCGGGTCCGCCGCGAGCCGCAGGTCGGGCAGGCGGGTCAGGAGGGTGGCGAGCGCGGTCTGGCCCTCCAGCCGGGCGAGCGGGGCGCCGAGGCAGTAGTGGATGCCGTGGCCGTAGCCGAGGTGCTGGTTGTCGCGCCGGGCGAGGTCCAGCACGTCCGGGTCCGCGAACCGCTCCGGGTCCCGGTCGGCGGCGGCGAGGACGACGAGCACCGGGTCCCCGGCGGCGATGTCCTGTCCGCCGAGGGTGAGCGGCCGGGTGGCGAACCGCCAGGTGGCCAGCTCCACCGGGCCGTCGTAGCGGAGCAGTTCCTCCACGCCGGTCTCCAGCAGGTCCCGGTCGCCCGCGGCCAGGGACCGCTGCAGCCGGTGGCGCTGCCCGGGGTGGGTGAGCAGGGCGTAGGTGCCGTTGCCGATGAGGTTGACGGTGGTCTCGAAACCGGCGAAGAGGAGGATGAAGGCCATGGCGGCGGCCTCGTTCTCGGTGAGGTGCTCGCCGTGGTCGGAGGCGCGGATGAGGCCGGAGATCAGGTCCTCGCCCGGGGTGGGCTCGGCGGGCAGCGCCGCCCGCTTGCGGTGGATGAGGTCGGCGAGGTAGCCCCGCATCCTCTTGACCGACCGCGCGACCCCGCCGCGCGGTCCTCCCCCGTGCCGGATCATCATGCCCGCCCAGTCCCGGAAGTCGTCCTGGTCCTCGCGCGGGACGCCGAGCAGGTCGCAGACGGCGTGGATGGGGAGCGGGAAGGCGAACTCGTGGATGAGGTCGGCGGAGCCGGTCCGCGCGAACCGGTCGATGAGCAGATCGGTCAGCTCCTGCACGCGGGGCGCGAACTCGGCGACCCGGCGGGGCGTGAACGCCTTGCTCACCAGCCGGCGCAGGCGGGTGTGGTCCGGCGGGTCGATGTTCAGCAGGTGCGTCATCAGCTCGGCCTTGCGCTCGCCGGGGATGCCGGTCCTGCCCCTGGCGTGCGCGGGCTCGTCGTGGTGCGCGGGGTCCTTGCTCAGCCGCTGGTCGGCGAGGGCCTGCCGGGCGTCGCCGTACCGGGTGACCAGCCATGCCTCGACCCCGCTGGGCAGCCGCGTCCGGTGCACCGGGGCGTGCTCCCTCAGCCAGGCGTAGGCGGGGTAGGGGTTGGCGGCGAACTCCCAGGTGAACAGGGCGGGGGCGGAGTCGTCGGCCGTCGGGGGGTGGGGCTGGTCGGTCACCCCCCGACGGTATCGGGCCCGCCGCGGCGCGCCTCACGGGGACCGGGGCCGGCGGACACCGCGCTCCGGCGCTCCGGGGCGTCCCGCACCGTGGCTGTGCGGGACGCCCCGCGTTCCGTTGCGGTCCGCCGCGCCCTTCGAGGAGTCGGCCGGCTCCGTGTCGCGGTGCCGCTCCCGCCGCTCCGCCGCGGTGCCCCTCCTTAACTACTGCGCGGCCGCCGTGCCGTCCTTTCCTTCCGCCTCCACCGCCCGTATCGCGTCCCGGTAGACCCGGGCCGCCGCCCGCAGGGCCGCCTCCGGGTCCACACCCTCCGCCTCGGCCCGCGCCGCCAGGGCCAGCAGTTCGTAGCCGATGCCCTCGCCCCGCGGGAGCGGGACGTCCAGGCCGGCCGTGCGGGCGCGGAAGGCGAGCTTGGCGGTGAGGGCGAGTCCGGGCTGGCCGAGGGGGACGCCTTCGGTGACCGAGCCGCGCCGCTTCTCCTCGGCCTTGGTCCGCAGCCAGTGCTCCTTGACGTCCTCCGGCGTCTCGGCCCTCTCGTCGCCGAAGACGTGCGGGTGGCGGTGGACCAGCTTGGCGACGATGCCGCCGGCCACGTCGTCGACGGAGAACGGCGCCTCAGGGTCCTCCTCGGCGATGCGGGAGTGGAAGACGACCTGGAGCAGGACGTCGCCCAGCTCCTCCCGCAGTTCGTCGCGGTCGCCGGCCTCGATCGCCTCGACGAGTTCGTACGCCTCCTCGATGCCGTACTTCGCCAGTCCCCGGTGGGTCTGCCGGGATGACCAGGGGCACTCGGCACGGATGCGGTCCATGACCTGGACCAGGTCCAGGAGGCGGGCGCCGGGCAGGTCGTAGGAGGCCGGCAGCAGTTCCAGATCCGGCATCCGCACGCGGCCGGAGCCGGCCAGGCGGGCCAGGCCGTCGGTGAGGGCGGGCTCGCCCTCACCCGTGGCCACGACCACCACCGTGCGCCCGCCCGCGCAGGCGTCGACCAGCTCCCGCGCGGTGGGCGACGCCTCGCGGACGGCGGCCCCGGCCTCCCGCAGATACGGCAGCTGCGGATGCGCGCCGTCCGCGCACAGCACGGCGTCGGCCGCGCGCAGCGCCTGCCAGGCGGGCCAGGACAGCAGGCCGGGTGCGACGCGGTGGCTGGTGGTGAGCAGGACGATGCGGCCGGGACCGGCCTCGGGGACGGCGGCTTCGGGGCTGGTTGCGTTCACCGTCCGAACGTAACCCACGGCGCGGACGGACGGGATCGGTTGTCCACAGGGGCGGGGATGCCGTATGACCGTATGACCGGCACCGTGCCAGCCTGCCCCCGCCCTGCCCGCGGCCCGTCCGCTACGCCGGCTGCTGCGCTCCCGTCGCCGTGACCTCCCGCACCCACGGTGTCTTCGCGTCCACGCGGCTGCTCTTCTGCACGTCCCAGGAGCCGTAGCGCGGGTTCAGGTCGACGTGGAGTTCGCCGGAGGCCTTGGACAGGGCCTTCCAGAACGCGGGCTGGGTGGTGTCGGTGCCGAGCTTCGTGGCGAGCTTCTGCGCCTCCAGCTGGAGGCGCAGGTTGTCCTCCAGGCGCCCGGGTGCGATGCCGTACTTCTGCAGCCAGGCCGTCTCCAGCCCCTTGGCGCCGCCGGCCTGCTGCTCCAGACCGGTGCGCATCTGCTGGACCTCCTTGCGGGTGACCGTGACGCCCTCGTCGCGCGCGGCGCGGTGCAGCACCCGGTCCAGGACCATGTTGTGCAGGGTGTCGCGGGTCAGGCTGCCGGTGGAGGCGAGGACCTGCTGGTACTGGGTGTCGTCGGCCACCGCGGCCCGCTGCGCCCGGCGCACCTCGTTCACCCGGTTCTCCAGCTCGGAGACCGTAATCCGCTGGCCGCCGACGACGGCCGCGGCGCCGGGGTGCGCGTCGTTCCCGCAGGCGGTGAGGAGGGGGGCCGCTGCGGCGATCGCGGCGGTGAGGACGAACGCGGTGCTACGGCGGCGGTGCAAGGGGACCTCCTGAGGAGATTGTGCGGCGGTGCACAAAGTCTTGCGATGATCGATGGTAGGCAGCGGCCCGGCTCTGGCCAACCCATTCGACCAACGATTCAGCACGACTTCGGGCACCGCCGCGTCACCCCGGCGACGACGGCCGCGCCGGCCACCGCCCACGTGACGTGCCCGCGCTTCCCGGACCACCGGTGTCCGGCCGTGGACCCCGCCCCTGGTCCGTCCTGCCCGGCGGAACGAGGCGCAACGTGTCCGGCGTGTGTCCGCCGCCGGGGAACTCCGGCCGCCAGGGCCACGGGAACGGCCCGGTGAACGCCAAGGACCCGGCGCCACGGCCCTAGCCGCGCACCTGCCCCAGCCAGTGCAGGGTGCGGCGGACCTCCTCGGCCAGCGGGTGGCCGGGGCCGTGCAGGCGCTCGACGTCCATCACCAGGCGCGCGAGCGTGTCGTGCGCGGCCGGCCGGTCACCGAGGGCGAGCAGCAGGTGGCCGATGCGGCGGCGCACGTCGTGGGCGAGCTGCGGGTCACCGGAGACGTACTGGTTCTCGTAGTACGGCAGCAGCGCCCGGTACTCGGCGAGCGCCGCCGCCGGTTCGCCGAGCTGCTCCAGGCACTGGGCGGCCTCGTAGCGGTGGCGCAGGGACTGCGGGTCGGCCTGGCCGGCCTCGGCGGCGCGCTCGTCGGCGAGGCGGCGCAGTTCGGGCAGTGCGCGCCGGTACTGGCCGTCGTCCAGGAGGGTCGCCGCGTACTGCTTGCGCAGGGTGCGCACGACCGGGGAGTGCTCGCCGTGCCGGTCGGCCGCGACCGGCAGGATCGCGCCGAGGATGTCCACGGCCTGGGTGATCCGGCCCTCCCCGAGCAGCCGCTTGACCTCGTCCACGGCCGCGGCGACGTCGGGCTTGCCGGCCCCGGGCGGCACCGGCGCGACCGGGGCGGGCTGCGGCGCGGGGGTCCGGGCGCGGTCCGGCCAGGGGGCGTGCGGGCGCAGGAAGGGGCGCGTGGGGTCCAGGGGGGCACCCGTGGGCATGCCGCGCGCGGGCAGCAGCAGCGCCAGGTGCTCGTACACCTCCTGCGCGGAGGCCGGACGGTGCTGCGGGTCCTTGGCGAGCAGGCGCAGCACCAGCCCTTCGAGGGCCTCGGGCACCTCGGGGCGGACGCGGCGCACGGGCAGCGGCGGTTCGTACAGGTGCCGGTGCAGCACGCCGAGCGCCGTGGAACCGGCGAACGGCACGTCACCGCTGAGCAGTTCGTGCAGCAGGACACCGAGCGCGTACAGGTCGGTGTACGGGCCGACGGCGCCGCCCATCGCCTGCTCGGGCGCCATGTAGGCGGGCGAGCCGATGGGGGATCCGGTGTGGGTGAGCCGGGTGGTGTCGGAGTCCATCACGGAGGCCACGCCCAGGTCGAGGACGGTGAGGGTGCCGTCCTGCTTCACCATGACGTTGCGCGGCTTGAGGTCGCGGTGGACGATCGGCACGGCGTGCACGGCGCTCAGCACGGCGCACAGTTGAGCGGCGACCGCGACCGCCCACTGCCACGGGTACGGGTCGTGCTCGGCGAGGTGGTCGGAGAGGTCGGCGCCGTCGACGTACTGCATGACGAGGAACAGCTCCTCGCCCTCGCTGCCCGCGTCGTGCACCGTGACCAGGCCGGGGTGGTCGACCTGGGCGGTCACCCGGCACTCGCGCACGAAGCGGCGGCGCAGTTCGTCCGCCTCCTGCCCGGCCACCTTGTCCGGGCGCAGCAGCTTCACCGCCACCCGCCGGTCGAGCCGCTGGTCGTACGCCGTCCAGACCTGGCCCATGCCGCCCTGGCCGATGAGCGTGGACAGCTCGTAACGGGCGGCGACGACACGTCCCGTCGCCACGCTCACCTTCCGCCCTCGTGACCGGCGTCCCGCCTGCCGTCGTGCTGCCCGTCCCGGTGGCCCTCGTGCTTGCGCAGGTAGTCGCTCAGCTCGTCCAGTTCGGCCCGCACCTGGTCGATGCGGGCGGGCGCGGGACGCTGCGGCGGGGCGGTCAGCGGCGGCCGGGGGACGGGGGTGTGCGCCATCGGGGGCCGGGCGTGCGGGGGCGGGGTGTGCGGGGCCGGGGGCACGGGGACGGCCGGGCCCGTGTGCGCGCTCCGTACGGCCGGTGCGGCGAACGCGGCCGCGTGGCCCGGGTAGCCGTACGCCGCCGGTCCGGGTGCCGCGTGGGCCCGCTGCCGCTGCCCGAAGTGGCGGACGTCCACCACCAGGTAGTACACGCCCGCCGCCACCAGGGTGCCGAGCAGCAGGAACAGGCCCAGGTAGCCACCGGGGGTGTGGATCTCCTCACCGGATTCGCTGCCCAGCAGCACGATGCTGAGGACGTCGGCCGCCAGCACCGCCACGAACAGGCCCCAGTCCAGCGACCTGCGCGTGACGACGGCCAGCCGCAGCAGCATCACCCAGGTCAGGAAGCCGATGCTGCAGACCCCGACCGCCACAAACAGCACGCGCAGGAAGACCAGCACCGCGGTGTGCGGCGGCTGCTTCACCGGCGGTGCGTAGCCGTGGCCTCGCATGGTTGCTCCTGATGCCTGGAATGGGCGTGCGTGTCCGCCCGGCGTGCTCCCGGTCGGGCGGCACCGCCCGCACGGTGGTCGCATCGAGCATATGGCCCGGCGCGGACAACCGGTTCGGGTTGTACCGAACCGTTGTCCGGGCCCCCGGGTCAACCGGGCGCGACGGTGCCCTCCGTGAGTCCGTCGTACATCCCGCGCACGAGCTGCTCCCCGAGCCGGCCCGCGTGGCGCAGCGCCCGCTCGAACTCGTCCAGGGCGCGGAAGCGCGCGCCGTAGCGCCGCTGGTCGGCCAGCGGCAGGCGGGGCAGCTGGAGGCGGCGCACGTCCAGGCGGGTGGCGGTGGAGGCGTAGCTGCTGGCCTGCCGGTGGTTGGCGGTGCCGCGCAGGAAGCCGGCGAGGAACCACGGGTCGAGCGCCGCGGGGTCCGGGCGCAGCAGCACGAGGTTGCGCCCCAGCGCGGCGCCCGCCGTCGCGTCGTCGACCACGCGCGCCGTGGAGCCGCCACCGAGCACCGGCACGACCACGTCGCCCGGCACCGTCAGCACGGCCTCCTCGTCGCCCTCGGGCAGCGTCCCGGACGGCGCCGTCCCGGCCAGGACGTCGTGGTCGGTGAGCAGGGGCACGCGCGCGCGGCCGCCGTTCCCGCCGGTGCGCAGCACCAGGGCTCCGCCGCGCGCGAGTTCGCCGACGGTGGTGAGCGGCCAGCGGGCGGGCTGCGCCGGGCCGGCGGGGGGCGGGGTGAGGTCGGCGGCCAGGCGCAGCGTCGCGCCGAGGCGCTCGCGCACCGCCGCGAGCGCCTCGGCGCCGCCGGCGGCCGGGGGCGGCAGGTGGCGGGCGGGCGCCAGGTCCACGTCGTCGTCCAGCAGGTCGATGACCGGCACGGAACGGGCCAGCCCCGGACGCTCCGCCAGCCGGCCGGCGCGGGCGAAGGCGTGCCAGGCGTCGAGGACGGCGTCCCGCACCGACCGCCAGTCCGGACCGCCGCGCGCCTCCCCGGCGAACCGCCCGGTGTCGGCGAGCAGCACCTCGGGCGCCGCGGGCGTCCGGTCCGGGCGCCGCAGCACCCACAGGTGCAGCGGGATGTTGTGCGGCGCCGCCGCCCCGACCGGCAGGGCGACCACGGCCCTGAGCGCGCCCCGGCGCAGCAGGTCGGCGCGGATCCGGCGCCCGGAACGGCGGGAGGCGGCGGCCGGCGGCATCAGCAGGACGGCGGTGCCGCCGGCCGCGAGCCGGGCCAGCGCGTGCTGCACCCACGCCAGCTCGGACTCGGTGCGCGCCGGGGAGCCGTACTCCCAGCGCGGGTCGTGTGGCGATGCTGGCCGGGAAGTGGGCCAAGATGGCGGTGAAGGGCCAGGACGCCAAGGACATCGCGGGCTTCTGCGACCTGGACTCGGTGCTGGCCGGCGCGGACGACGTCAGCTCGGACGCCACCCGCGGCGGGACCACCACCCTCGACGGCACCCCGGCGATCGTGCTGCACGAGAAGGACGGCAAGGACCGCTACACGCTGTACGTGGCGACCGTGGGCAAGCCGTACCTGCTGCGGGTGGACAGCGCGTCCGGCGCCGAGGAGCCGGTGCACCTGGCCTTCGGCGACTACCAGAAGCCGGTGCCCGCGAAGGCGCCCGCCGGAAGGGTGATCGACCTGGACGCGCTCGGCGGCTGAGACGGGGTGCGGGGCGGCTCACCGCCCCGCCGGGGGCCACCGGCCCCGTGCCGGGCTCACCGGGCGTGGAAGCGTTCCGGGGCCTCGGTCGGGTTGCCGCCCGAGGGCAGCTTCTGGTGCGGGCAGGTGGCGAGGACCTTCCGCATGGCGGCCTTCTCCGCCGAGGTGACCCACAGGCCGTACTTCTTCTTCACCGCCACCTGGGCGGCCACGTAGGGACAGCGGTAGGCCCTGTTGGGCGGGAGCCAGGTGGCCGTGTCGCCGTCCCCCTTGCCGCGGTTGGTGCTCGCGTCGACCGCCAGCAGGTTGAGGGGGTCGTTGGCGAGGGCTATGCGCTTGCCGGCGTCCCAGTACTTGGCGCCCTTCTGCCAGGCGTCCGAGAGGGCGACGACGTGGTCGATGTCGACCTGGCTGCGACCGCGCCGGTAGGTGACGTCCTTGCCGGAGTAGGGGTCCGGGTCCAGCACCCCGTAGGAGACCTTGCAGGTGCCGCCGGTGAACCGCACCTCCTTCAGGTCGCGTTTGAGGATGTCGTCGCGGGTGTCGCAGGAGTTGGTGTCGGTGTCGGCCCACGCGGTGCCGAACCGCTCCCGGGAGTAGCCGGTCTTCGGGGCACGCCCCTTGACGGTCAGCGAGCCGGCCGCGGTCAGCGCCGGCCCCCCGCCGCCGGTCTCCCCGGATTCCGGGGCACCCGGGGCCTGCCCCGCCCTGCAGCCGGCCAGGGCGACCGTCATGACGGCCACCGCGGCCACCGCTCCGCCCCTCGGACGCATCACGTGCCCTCCCCTTGCTCGACCTCGTCCGACCCGGCGTGCGACGGATCGGTCCCGCCCCCACGGCAACGGCCGCGCCAGCGGGCCGGACGCGGCCCGAGGGGATGGGCCGGAGCGTCCGGAGGGCGGCTCGAAGCACCGTTGCCGGGCCCCTCTTCACCCCTGTGCCCCGGTACTCGCGGCTGACACCGGCACCGGGGCCGTGCGAGGGCGCCGCGGCGGCGGGCACGGGGGCGCCGCGGTCGCGGGCGCGGGGGCGCCGCGGTCGCGGGCGCGGGGGCGCCGCGGTCGCGGGCGCGGGGGCGCCGCGGTGCGGCCACCGCCCCGGCGCGCGCCGCGCTCCCCACGCGCGACGCGCTCCCCCGTGCCTACGACCCCAGGACCGAGGCCAGGAACTCGCCCACCCAGCCCAGCAGTTCGCGGCCGACGAGCGGCTTGCCGCCCGCCTTCGCCGTCTTCGGGCGCGGGACCAGCAACTGGTGCGCGGACGGCTTGACGACCGTGCCCGGGTACAGCCGCTTGACCCGCAGCTCCTGCGACTCGCGCAGTTCCACGGGGGCGAAGCGGATGTTGGTGCCCTGCAGGACGACCTCGCCGACGCCGCACGCGCGCGCGAGCATGCGCAGGCCGGCCACCAGGAGCAGGTTCTCGACCGGCTCGGGCAGCTTGCCGTAGCGGTCGGCGAGTTCCTCGCGGACGGCCTTGACGTCCTCCTCGGAGTTGGCGGAGGCGATGGCCCGGTAGGCCTGCAGGCGCAGCCGCTCGCCGGGCGCGTAGTCGTGCGGGACGTGCGCGTCGACGGGCAGCTCGATCTTGACCTCGAGCGGCTGCTCCTCCTCGACCTCGCCGGTCTCCAGCTGGCGCCGGTAGTCGGCGACGGCCTCGCCGACCATGCGGACGTACAGGTCGAACCCGACGCCCGCGATGTGGCCGGACTGTTCGCCGCCGAGGAGGTTGCCGGCGCCGCGGATCTCCAGGTCCTTCATGGCGACGTACATGCCGGCGCCCATCTCGGTGTGCTGGGCGATGGTGGCGAGGCGCTCGTGGGCCGTCTCGGTCAGCGGCTTCTCCGGCGGGTACAGGAAGTACGCGTACCCGCGCTCGCGACCCCGGCCGACGCGTCCGCGCAGCTGGTGCAGCTGGGACAGGCCGAAGGTGTCGCCGCGCTCCACGATCAGGGTGTTGGCGTTGGAGATGTCGATGCCGGACTCGACGATGGTCGTGGAGACCAGCACGTCGAACTTCTTCTCCCAGAAGTCGACCACGACCTGCTCCAGCGCCGCCTCCGACATCTGGCCGTGGGCGGTGGCGATGCGGGCCTCCGGGACGATGTCCCGCAGCCGGGCCGCCGCGCGGTCGATGGACTCGACCCGGTTGTGGATGTAGAAGACCTGGCCCTCGCGCAGCAGTTCGCGGCGGATGGCGGCGCCGATCTGCCGTTCCTCGTAGGGGCCGACGAAGGTGAGCACCGGGTGCCGTTCCTCCGGCGGGGTGGTGATGGTCGACATCTCGCGGATGCCGGTGACCGCCATCTCCAGGGTCCTGGGGATCGGGGTGGCGGACATGGTCAGCACGTCCACGTTGGCGCGCAGCTTCTTCAGCTGCTCCTTGTGCTCGACGCCGAAGCGCTGCTCCTCGTCCACGACGACCAGGCCCAGGTCCTTGAACCTGGTCTCGGAGGAGAACAGGCGGTGGGTGCCGATGACGACGTCCACCGAGCCGTCCCTGAGGCCCTCCAGGACGGCCCTGGCCTCGGTGTCGGTCTGGAAGCGGGACAGCGCCCGCACGTTGACCGGGAACTGGGCGTACCGCTCGGAGAAGGTGCCGAAGTGCTGCTGCACCAGCAGCGTCGTGGGCACCAGGACGGCGACCTGCTTGCCGTCCTGCACGGCCTTGAAGGCGGCCCGCACCGCGATCTCGGTCTTGCCGTAGCCGACGTCGCCGCAGACCAGGCGGTCCATGGGGACGGACTTCTCCATGTCCTCCTTGACCTCGGCGATGGTGGTGAGCTGGTCGGGGGTCTCCGCGTACGGGAAGGCGTCCTCCAGTTCGCGCTGCCAGGGCGTGTCGGTGCCGAAGGCGTGGCCGGGCGCGGCCATGCGCGCGCTGTAGAGCTTGATGAGGTCGGCGGCGATCTCCTTGACCGCCTTCTTCGCGCGGGCCTTGGTCTTCGTCCAGTCGGCGCCGCCGAGCCGGTGCAGGGTGGGCGCCTCGCCGCCGACGTACTTGGTGATCTGCTCCAGCTGGTCGGTGGGGATGTAGAGGCGGTCACCGGGCTGGCCGCGCTTGGCGGGGGCGTACTCCACGACCAGGTACTCGCGCGTGGCGCCCTGCACGGTGCGCTGCACCATCTCGATGTAGCGGCCGACGCCGTGCTGCTCGTGGACGATGTGGTCGCCCGGTTCCAGGGTGAGCGGGTCGATGGTCTTGCGGCGGCGGGCGGGCATCCGGGTGCCGTCGCGGCCGGCCGTCTTCTGGCCGGTCAGGTCGGTCTCGGTGAGGACGGCCAGCTTCAGGCCGGGATCCACGAAGCCGTGGTCGACGCAGCCGCACGCCACGTGCACCACCGACGGGGACAGCGCGCCGAGGTCGACGTCCAGGCGGGCCGCGATGCCCTCGCCGCCGAGCACCTCCACCGTGCGGGCGGCCGGACCGTGGCCCTCGGTGACGAACACGGTGCGCCAGCCGTCGGCGAGCCAGCCCTTGGTGTCGGCGAGCGCCTTGGCGGTGTCGCCGCGGTAGGTGTCGGGGGCGTGCATGCCGAGTTTGAGGGTGTCGGCGTCCGGCTCCTCGTCGGCGGCGAAGGGCGAGACGGACCACCACATCATCTCCAGCTCGCGCGCGCGGTCCCGCACGTCGGCGATGGACCACAGGGAGGCCGCGCCGACGTCGATGGGGGCCTCGCCGCCGCCCGCGGTGGCCGCCCAGGAGGCCTGCAGGAACTCCTGCGAGGTCGCCACCAGGTCGGCGGCACGGGTGCGGACCCGCTCGGGGTCGCAGACCACGGCCATGGAGCCCTTGGGCAGCACGTCGAGCAGCAGCTCCATGTCGTCCACCAGGACCGGTGCCAGGGACTCCATGCCCTCCACCGCGATGCCCTCGGCGATCCTGCCGAGCAGTTCGCCCAGCTCGGGGTGGCGTTCGGCGAGGGCGCGCGCGCGGGCGCGGACGTCCTCGGTCAGCAGCAGTTCGCGGCAGGGCGGGGCCCACAGGCCGTGCTCGGCGACCTCGAGGGAGCGCTGGTCGGCCACCTTGAAGTAACGGATCTCCTCGACGTCGTCGCCCCAGAACTCGACGCGCAGGGGGTGTTCCTCGGTGGGCGGGAACACGTCCAGGATGCCGCCGCGCACGGCGAACTCGCCGCGCTTCTCGACCAGCTCCACGCGCGCGTAGGCGGCGGCCGCGAGGGCCTGCACGACGGCGTTCAGGTCGGCCGTCCGACCCGTCCTCAGGGAGACCGGCTCCAGGTCACCGAGGCCCTTGACCTGCGGCTGGAGCACGGAGCGCACGGGTGCGACGATCACCGAGACCGGGCCGGTGCCGGGGTCGTCCGGGTCGGGGTGGGCGAGACGGCGCAGCACGGCGAGGCGGCGGCCGACGGTGTCGCTGCGCGGGCTGAGCCGCTCGTGCGGCAGCGTCTCCCAGGAGGGGTACTCCACGACGCCGTCGGGGGGCAGCAGCGAGCGCAGGGCGCCGGCCAGGTCCTCGGCCTCGCGGCCCGTCGCCGTGACCGCGAGCACCGGGCGGCCGGCCTCGCGGGCCAGGGCGGCGACCGCGAGGGGGCGGGCCGCCGGGGGGCCGACGAGGTCGACGTGCATGCGGTTGCCGTCCGCGGCCGCGCTGATCGCTTCGGCCAGGGCGGGGTCCTTGACGACGGCGTCGAGCAGACCGTGCAGGCTCATGTGGGCATCCGTCCGGGGGTCCGGGGGTGGGCAACGCGAAGGGCCCGGCGCGGGGGCGGCCGGGGGATCTCCAGCCTACGACGCTGCGCCCGGCGGTGCGGGGCCTGTGGATGACGCGCGCCCGGCCGGGCTCCGGTGCCGGTGGGGCGCGGGTGCGGGTGCGGGCCGTCCGGGGGCTCCGTCCCCCGGACGGCCGTTCGCCCCTGCGCGCCTCCGGAGCCGCCGACCGATGGGACGGCGTGGGAAGACGCGCGGGACCCCGGTACCGGGAAGCCCCATGCCTTCCCCCGCACCGGGCTCCGCCCCGTGTCCCCCGTGTCCTCCTCATCCCCGTCTCTCCCGTCTCCCCCGTCTCCCCCGTGCACCGCGGCCGCCGGTCCGCGCGGCCCGTGCGCCGCGCCGCTATTCCGTCGCGATCGCGTTCAGCACGTTCATCCGGCCCGCGCGGAACGCCGGGACCAGGGCGGCGAGGAGGCCCACCACGGCCGAGCCGAGGAAGACCCCGGTGATCGTCGGCCAGGGGATCTCCAGGACGTTCAGGCCTTCCAGGGCGAGGAGCTTCTGGGCGGTCGCGCCCCAGCCCATGCCGAGGCCGAGGCCGAGCAGGGCGCCGAAGACGGCGATCACCACGGACTCCAGGCGGATCATGCGGCGCAGTTGGCGGCGGGAGAGCCCGATCGCCCGCATCAGGCCGATCTCGCGGGTACGCTCGACCACCGACAGGGCCAGCGTGTTCACCACGCCGAGGATCGCGACGATGATCGCGAGCGCCAGCAGGCCGTAGATCATGTTCAGCAGCTGGCCGATCTGGTCCTTGAGGGCCTTCTTGTAGTCGGTCTGGTCGCGCACGGTGTACTGCGGGTAGTCGTGCAGGGCCGCCTTGAGCGCCTTGTAGGCGGCCGCCTGCCGCCCTTCCTCGGCGGTGGCGAAGACCAGCCGGTCGAGCGGCATCCTGGCGGCCGGCACGTACGTGGCGAGCGTGGCGATGGAGGTGTACTTGGCCCCCTGGTCGATCACCTCGTCGCTGCTGGTGATCGCACGGACCGTCAGGTGGGCGGTGGAGCCGCCCCTGAACGCCACGGTGATCCTGGAGCCGAGGTGGATGCCGTGGGCCTTGGCGAACTCCTCGTGGACGGACATGGAGTCCGGCAGGTAGGCGTCCTCGAGGTCGCCGGCGACGGTCTTCTTGCGCAGGTCGGTCGCGTAGGTCGGGTCGGCCGCCGTGATGTCCGTGTCCCTGAGCGTGCGGCCGTCGGGGGTGGTGCAGTCGGCGAGGGCCGTCCTGTACTCCGTGACCCGCTCCAGCCCCGCCGTCGCCTTCACGGCCCGCACCGCCTGCGGGGTGAGGGGGCCGCCGTTGTCGTTCTGGATGATGAAGTCGGTGCCGACGGTCTTGTCGAGCTGCTCGGTGGCGGAGGCCACCATGGACGAGCCGACCACCGACAGGCAGGCGACCAGCGCGAGGCCGATCATCAGGGCCGCGCCCGTGGCGCCGGTGCGGCGCGGGTTGCGCAGGGCGTTGCGCTCGGCCATCCGCCCGACGGGGCCGAAGACCCGCAGCAGCACGGCGCCGAGCACGCGCACCACGACGCCGGCGAGCAGCGGGCCGATCACGACGAAGCCGATCAGGGTCGCCACGACCCCCAGGCCCAGCCACAGGGAGCCGTCCTTGGCCCGGTCGGCGGCGGCGGCCGCGTACAGGCTCAGGCCGCCGGCACCGGTGAGGAGGGTGCCCAGCAGGGCGCGCACCCGGCCGACCCGGGCGTCGGCCGGGGCGCCCGCGTCGCGCAGCGCGGCCATCGGGGAGACCTTGCCGGCCCGCCGGGCGGGCAGGCAGGCGGCCAGGGCGGTGACCACGACTCCGAGGAGCAGGCCGACCACCGGGGTCGTCCAGGCGACCGTCAGGTCGTCGGTGGACAGGTGCATGCCCATGGTGCCCATGAGCTTCATCAGGCCGACCGCGATGCCGACGCCCGCGCCGACGCCGAGCACCGACCCGCACACGCCCAGCAGCAGCGCCTCGGTCAGCACCGAGCGGTTGACCTGCCCGCGGGAGGAGCCGATGGCCCGCATCAGGCCGATCTCGCGGGTGCGCTGGGCGACCAGCATGGAGAAGGTGTTGATGATCAGGAAGATGCCGACGAGGAAGGCGATCCCGGCGAAGCCGAGCATCGCGTACTCCATCACGCTCAGGAAGCTCTCGACCTCCTTCTGGTTGGCGTCGGCGACCTCCTTGGCGGTGCGCACCTTGTAGGCGCCGCCGAGTTCGGCGGTGACGTTCTCCTTCAGCCGGGCGTCGCTCACGCCCTGCGCCGCCGTGACGTTGACGCCGGTGTAGACGCCGGTCCTGCCGACGAGGACCCGCCGGGCGGTGCGGGTGTCCAGGTAGAAGATCGCCGCGCCGGGGTTGGTGGCGGTGAAGGTGGCGATGCCGGAGACCCGGGCGGTGTGCGTGCCGACCGCGGTGATCACGCCGATCCGGTCGCCGAGCCCCAGGTGGTGCTTGCCGGCGGTGTCCGCGTCGACCACGATCTGGCCGGGCCCCTTCGGCGCCGTACCGGAGGTGATCTTCATGGTGCGGGCGTCGTTGCGGTTCCAGCTGCCGACGATGGTCGGTGAGCCGCTGCTGGGCGAGAGGCCGTCCTTGTCGGCGTCGACGACGGTCGCCGCCGAGGAGGACACCGTGCCCTCGGCCGACCGCACGCCCCGCGCCCTGCGCACCTCGTCGAGCACCGAGGCGGGCATGACCGGCGGCTTGCCGGTGCGCGAGGTCGTCTCACCGCTGTCGGAGGCGCTCCCGGCGCTGACCGTCACGTCGGAGGACGTCGCCTGGAAGAGCTTGTCGAAGGTGGTGTTCATGGTGTCGGTGAACACCAGCGTGCCGCTGACGAACCCCACCGACAGCAGGACCGCGATCGCCGAGAGGGCCATGCGGCCCTTGTGCGCGAAGAAGTTGCGCATCGAGGTCTTCAGGACGGTCATGACGTGCGTCCCCGGGCGTCGAAGTCCTTCATCCGGTCCAGGACCTGGTTGGCCGTCGGCCGGTGCATCTCGTCGACGATCCGGCCGTCGGCGAGGTAGAGCACGCGGTCCGCGTAGGAGGCGGCCACCGGGTCGTGGGTGACGACGACGATGGTCTGGCCCAGTTCGTCCACCGAGCGGCGCAGGAAGCCGAGCACCTCCGCCCCCGCGCGGGAGTCGAGGTTTCCGGTCGGCTCGTCACCGAAGACGATCTCGGGGCGGGCGGCGAGCGCGCGGGCCACGGCGACGCGCTGCTGCTGGCCGCCGGAGAGCTGGGCGGGCCGGTGCTCGAGCCGCCCGGCGAGCCCGACGGTCTCCACGACCCGGTCCAGCCAGGCCCGGTCCGGCTTGCGGCCGGCGATGTCCATGGGCAGCGTGATGTTCTCCAGCGCGTTCAGCGTGGGCAGCAGGTTGAACGCCTGGAAGACGAAACCGATCCGGTCCCGGCGCAGCTGGGTGAGCTTCCTGTCCTTCAGCCCCGTTATCTCGGTGTCGTCCAGGTGGATCCGACCGCTCGTGACGGTGTCGAGTCCGGCGAGGCAGTGCATCAGCGTGGACTTGCCGGACCCCGAGGGACCCATGATCGCGGTGAACCGGCCGCGGGCGATGTCCACGTCGACGTGGTCGAGGGCGACGACGCGGGTCTCCCCGGCTCCGTAGGCCTTCACGACCTGTCGTGCCCGCGCGGCAACGGCCGTACGCCCTCCAGTGCCCCCGTGCCTGGGGATGCTCACAGCCGATGTCACGGTATGTCTCCTAAGTCGGTCAAGAGGTTCGCGGTCGCGTCCCGGCGGGGCCGGTGCGTCGCCCGGGTACGTCCTCGGGTACGGCGCCGAGTCTCACGGGAGGAGGGGGTGCCGCGCGCTGGTGCGAAGCCCCCTCTTGCCGGGGGAAAACCCCACCCCCGCCGGTTGGGCCGGCCGCCCCCCGGTGGCGTGGAACCAGGTTAGGGACGGCCCCGGGTCCCTCTCGTCCTCCGCGGGGACGACCCCTTCCCGGGCCCCGGCGGGAGAGGGCCCCTAGGGGTTCTCCACCCCCGGACGGAGCGTTCCTCGGGGTCGGCTCCGCCCCGCGATCCGGGGAGCGTCCACCCTCCCGGCACGCCGGGGCCGGCTCCCGGCCCGCGCGGCCGGCCGGCACCGGCGGATGGGTGCAAGGGGCACGGTTCACGGCCGCCGGCCCGGCGTTCGGCGCACTGTGACCGGGAGGCGGCGCGGTGCCGCCTCCCGATCACGGGGAGCAGGCGGGACCCCGGCCGGGATCCGGACCGCACCGCTGCGGGCGGGGCGGGGGCACGACGGGGCGGGAGGCCGTACGCGCGCCCGCCGCGGCCGGGTCCCGCCGGCGCGCGCGCCCGCCCGGCCCCTACTCCCAGGCCGTCCGGCCCGTCAGCGAGATCAGGCGGCTGCGCGCGGAGTCCATCTGCGCCTGGACGTCGTCCCAGGCCTCCCCGTGCTCGCGCAGCAGCCGCTCCGTCTCCCGGGCGATGTGCTCCGCGCGCGCCCGGGCCTCCGCGACGATCCCGGCGGCCCGCGCGCGCGCCTCCTCCTGGCAACGGTGCGCGGCCTCCTCGGCCTGCCCGAGCGCCCGTTTCGCCTCCGACAGCGCGGCCTCGGCACCGGCCACCCGCTCGGCCTGCCACGCGTCGAACGCGGCCGCCCGTGCGGCCTCCTCGCGCCCGGCCGCCGCCCACCGCCCGGCGTGCCTGCCGGCCTGCTCGGCGGGCAGGCCGGCGGTGCGCTGCCGCGCCTCGCGCAGCGCGGCCAGCGCCTCGCCGCGCCACGCCCGCACGTCGCGCCGGGCGTCCTTGCGGAGGTCCTCGGCCTCCGCGCGCGCCGCGTCAAGCCGCTGCCGGGCGTACTCCTCCGCCTCCGCGCGGAGCGCGTCCGCGGCCTCCCGCGCCGCGCGGTGCGCGCTCTCGGCGTACTCCCCGGCCCGCACGGCCTCCTCCTGCGCCGCGCGCCGCGCACGGTCGCGGACGTCCGCCGCCTCGTCCAGCACGAACTGGAACAGCTGCCGCGCCCCCTCCCCCAGCGCCTCGTACGTCTGCGGGGGGAGGCCGGCGACGACCTCGCCCAGCCGCGCGGCCTCCGCCCGCATGTCCTTGGCCAGGACGGTCAGCCGCGCGGCCCGCTCCCACGCGGCGTCCCGGTCGTCGGACAGCGCCGCCACGTACGCGTCCACCTGGTCGGGGCGGTAGCCGCGCCCCCGGACGGTCACGAAGCCGTGCGGCGTCATCGATGCGCTGCTCACCTGAAAACCCCTCTCCACCGGACATACACGACAGAATGATTTCGTGCATATCCTGATGGATCGGGCACAAGTGTTCATGCCGCGACACTCCGCAGACACCCTGCGGCCGACATCCGCGGCACAACGCCCCGTGCCCTCCACACGGGCGTGTGGAGGGCACGGGGCGTACGGGAGGGGCCGGGGGCCTCGGCCGGAGCGGTCGCCGCTAGAGCAGGCCGTCCCACATCTGTTCCAGCAGCACCGACCACCAGGTCTCCGGCGAACCGAGCGCCGCCGGGTCCAGGGAGGCCAACTGCGCCTGGAAGTCGACCGTCCAGCGGCCCGCCTGCTCCTGGTTCAGGCCGTAGCGCAACCGCCACATCCGGCCCAGCAGCGCCAGGCAGCGCGTGAACTCCGGCAGCCCGGTGTTCACGAACTGCGGCGGCACCGGCGCACCGCCCGGCCCCGCCTCCACCGGAACGGCCACGATGCTCGCCGTGCCGTACTGCACGCAGATCGCCCGGCCGAAGTCCGTCCCCATCACCAGGTACGACCCCGCGTCCGGCGCCGGCCGCACCCCGCGCTCGACCGCCAGCTCCGCCAGCGTCGGCACCGGACGGCCCGGCTGCGCCTGCGCCCAGAAGAACGGGCCCATGTCCAGCGGCAGCCCGGCCACCACCAGCGTGTGCGCCACGATCGGCGGCACGCCCTGCCGGGACACCGCCGGATGCTCGAACCGGAAGACGCCCGGCCCGAACGCCGCCGCCAGCTCCTGCGCCACGCCCTCCGGCGGAATCGGCGGCGCGACCTGCACCGGCGGCAACGGCGCGCGCACCGGCGCGGGACGCGCGGGGCCGTCCGCCACCTGGTGCAGCTCACCCTGGTGCGCCAGCAACTGCTGCATGCCCTGCTGCCGGCTCGCGTGGTCCGTGCCGTACGGCGCGATGCTCGCCAGCCGCGCCTGCGGCCACTGCTCCCGGATCATCCGCGCGCAGTAGGCGCCCGGCAGCTCGCACGGCTCCAGCTCCGTGTGCAGCTCCAGTACCTGGTCCGGCGGCACGTTCAGCGCGCGCAGCTCGTGGAAGATCTGCCACTCGGGGTGCGGCGTGCCCGGCGCCGAGCGCCGGATCAGCTGCTGCTCCGACCCGTCCTGCGCCCGGTACCGCAGCACGGCCTGATACCCCGGGCCCACGGTCGGCTGCCCCTGCTGCGGATACCCGTAGGCGGGGGGAAGGCCGGGCCGACCGGGCAGGGGGGCGCCGGGCGGGGGCATGGCACCGGGCGGGGACGGGGGCATGGCACCCGGGGGCGGCATGACACCGGGGGGCACGGCGTTGGGCGGCGGCATCATGCCGGGCGGCACCGCACCGGGGGGCGGCATCATGCCGGGCGGCGGCATGGCGCCGGGCGGCACCGGCCAGGGAGCGCCCGGAGGCATGCCGGGAGCGCCCGGCGCGGGCGGCGGCGCGGGCGCGGCCGGGCCGCCCACGGGCGGTGCGGCCAGCACGGTCTCCGCGTGGTGCACGGCACCCCGGGCACCGCCCGGAGCGCCGGGAGCACCCGGAGCCGCCGGGACGCCGGGCGGGGTGGGCGTGCCGGAGCCGCCCGCCGCGCCCGGGGCACCCGGAACGCCCGGAGCAGCCGGGGGCTGCGGGGTGCCGGGAGGCTGCGGCACGGTCCCTCCCGCCCGGCCCGGGTCGGCCAGCATCGTGGCCGCGTGGTGCACCCCGCCCGCCGGCGTGCCGCCCTGCGCACCCGGCGCACCGGGCGGGGTGGGAGCACCCGGAGCCTTCGGCACGCCCGGCGCCTGCGCCGCGCCCGCCGGGCCGCCCTCGGAAACCCCGGACGCCCCGACCGCCCCGGATCCCTCGGGGCCGACGGCCGACACGAGCTGCGTCGGGACGTACCCGCCCGCGGGCGCGCCGCCCGGGACACCGGGGGCGCCCGGCGGCGGAGGCGGAGGCGGCACGCCGGGCCCGCCGCGCGGCCTGCGCGACGGCGGTGCGGCCCTGCTCGTCGCGGCGTCGGCGATGTCCCCGGCGTCCGGCTCCGGCGGCCGTCCGGGACCGGCGGGAGCCTGCGGCGCACCCGGGACGGCGCCCGGCGGCGGAGGCGTACTGCCCTGCGGCGCACCCGGCGTCCCGTCCTGCGTGCCGCGTCCGTCCGGGGAGCCGAGCACCGGCGCGACCGCCGTGCGCGGCAGCCCGCTGCCCCCCTTCAGCAACGCCGTCTTCGCCTCCGGGGAAACCAGCGGCGGCCCCGCGGCCCCGCCGTCCGCGTCACCCAGCGGCGGCGCGAACACCGTCGCGGGCAGCGGCACCGAACGGTCCTCGCCCGCCTCCGCGTTGGTGTCCGTACCGGCCCACGGCGTCGCCCCGGAAGGGGCCCCCGCGCCCGGCACCCCGGCGCCGCCCGCCCCGGCCGCGGGCCATGACGCGCCGCTGCCGGAACCACCGGCCGCACCCGCGCCCCCGGTCCCCGGCGCGCCGGACCCGGAGTCCGCCGCGCCCGCGGGCACCCCGGCCCGCGGCCGCGCGAGCCCCCCGCCCCCGGCGAAGGCCCCGCCGGCGGCGTCCGACCCGCCACCCGCACCGGAGTCCGCCGAAGGCGCACCCGCGCCCCCACCGGAATCCGCACGCGCACCGGAACCCCCCGCGGCCGCACCGCCCGGGGCACCCCCGGGCGCACCCGCACCCGTACCGGCCCCGGCGCCCGCGGCCCCGGGCACCTCGTCGTCCGGGCCCCCCGCCGCACCCGCGAAGGCGCCGGAAGCACCCCCGGGCCCGGACGCGGGAGCCCCCGCCCCGGCGGCACCCCCCTGCGTCCGCCGGTCCGGTATCCCCATCCTGTCCGCCGCCTCCTGCAACCACTCCGGAGGACTCAGCAGGAACGACGTCTGGTTCAGGTCGGCCCGGACGGCGGCCGGCGCCGGCACCGCGTCCCCGACGCCGTCACCACGGCCGTACTGCTCCTCGTACCGGCGGATCACCTCACCCACCGGCAGCGCCGGCCACAGCGTTGCCTCCCCGCTGTCCCGGGCGATCACCAGCCGCTGCCCGCCCGCGTCCGACCGCGGACCCCCGGCACGGTCCTCGCCCCACACCACGAAGCCCAGGTCGAACTCCCGCACCCGCACCTCACGGTGCTGGTACACCGGGACATCCCCGTTGATCCACTCCTCGGCGCGCTCCTGCGCCTGCGCGAACGTCACCATCGCTGAAAGCTCACTCCCCCACCGGCGCCGAGGACACCGCGACCGGACGCGCGAAACCGCCGTCCACCATCAGGTTCGCCACCGTCTCCAACTCCGGCGGATCGCCGGCCAGCCGCGACAGGAAGACGTCGAAGTCCTCACCGCACGGCAGCAGCAACCGCTCCACCCGCTCCGCCGGCGACCACGACGGATCGACGTCCCGCACGTCGTCGTACGCGCAGAACCACACCGAACCGGTCCGCTCGCCCCTCACCTTCACCGCGAGCAGACCGCCCTGCACGAAGGTCACCCCCAGGTAATCCTTCGTCAGGTGGTCGCGCAGGCACTTGTTGACGTACACCAGGTCGTTGACCGCCGCCTCGTCCCGCACCGTGAAGAACGGCTGGTCCAGCAGCAGCCCCAGCCCGGCGTCCAGCGCGGCGCCCACCGGCGCGCAACCGCCCGCCGCCTTCAGGAACGAACGGTAGGCGCCCGGCAGCCGGTACCCCAGGTCCTCCTCGACGCCCTGCACCTGCGACTCCGTCACCGCCACACCCGACTTGGGCAGCCCGAAGTGCGCCGGACGCGGCTCCTGCAACGGCCGCGTCCCCCGCTTGCCCTGGTCCACCCGGGCCGTCGCCACCCCGCCGTGATGCCGCAGCAGCGCCTTCACCTCCACCGGGACCAGCTCCAGCCGCCGCGAACCGGCCACGTGGTGCCACGTCCAGCCGTGCGGCGTCGCCACGTCCGGCACCGTGTCCCACAACTCGTGCCCGGCCGCAGCCAGCGCCGCGTTCGCCGACACGTAGTCCGTCAGCCGCAGCTCGTCCACGCCGAAGCCCTCCGGCGGCTCGGCGACCTCCGCCGCCGCGCGCGCGTACGGCGAGAAATCGGGGTAGCCCCGCTCGTCGACCCGTACTCCTCTCGGGTGACGTGCCGCCCGGACCGGATCCGGGAAGTGCACGACCTGCCCGGCATAAGCCGCGTTCGGCGGCGGGGCCTGCTGCCCGAGCCGGCCTGTCGTCATGGCGGTAGCCCCCTGCGGCGTTCTCTCTGGCCTGAACGGCGGTGTCGATCGCGGATGCCGACAGCCTATGCGGTACGCCCATCCCGGTCACCGGCCCGCCTCCCGCACCCTGCCAGCGGCACCGGACCCCCGGGGAGCAGCACCGGCCCGCCCCCGTGACATGCCGTCACCCCACCGTGACCGAACACCCATGCCCGGGCGTGTCGCACCGCCCCAGCTTTCCCACCGGCCACGGCATTTGGCAGTCTGTGTCCTTCGGGGGGATGCCCGAGAGGGGAAGACGATCATGAATGCCGTGCAGACCGGAGGCGGCGACGTGCGGGCCGGCGACCCCCGCGTCGGCTGGAGCGACACCGCCGCCGCACCCGTCCCGACCCTCCTGCACCGCCGCGACGGCATCCTGCCCACCGCCGCCGCCGCCCTCTCCGTCCGCGGCGCCACCCTCACCGGCACCGCCGCCCGCGGCGACCAGCCCCCGCCCCTGCACCCCCTCGTCCAGGACTTCCTCGACACCCTCACCAGCGGCCAGCGCGACCGCTTCACCGGCCGCTGCGCCGAGACCATCCTCATCTCCCGGCACATCACCGCCGCCGACGCCGCCCGCAGCAAACGCGCCGCCCGCAAGCCCATGACCAACGGCGAAGCACGCAAAGCCCTCAAGCACGCCAAACTCACCGCCCGCCGCATCCGGGAGGACGGCGACCCCCTGCACGGCAGCTTCGCCGCCCCCTGCCGCGCCTGCACGGCCCTCAGCGCCCACTTCGGCGTCCGCATCGTCGACCCGGCCCCGGCCGACGGCTAGCCCCGCCGGGACCGCGCACCACCCGCACGCACGACGAACGAAGAGCCGATGCACCCCGACCGCACCTCCACCACGCGCTTCTCCGTACCCGTCGACGCCGCCCTGCGCACCGCCGGCTGGCAACCCGGACGCTGGGACATCGGACAGGCGGAGATCTGGGCCGACACCCTGCGCGCGCACACCTCACCCGCCGGACACCGCCACGCCGTGTTCCCCGCCGCCGTCGAGGCCTGGGCCGAGTTCGGCGGCCTGCACGTCGTCCCCACCGGCCCCGGCCGCCAGATCGCCCCCACCGCCCTCCACCTCGACCCGATGCACGGTCTCCACCTCGCCCGCACCCTCGGCGACCTCGGCCGCGCCCTCGGCACCGAAGTCAGCCCCCTCGGCGCGGAGACCGACACCGCGGCCGTCCTCGCCATCGACACCGAGGGCCGCGTCTACGCCCTCGACCACACCGGCGACTGGTACCTGGGCGCCGACATCGACCGCGCCCTCACCACCCTCGTCACCGGCATCACCCCCGCCCGCCTCACCACCGCCTGACGGCACACACCGCCGCGGGCCGCCGCGGGGCCGGGACACGCCACCGGGCCGGACACGCCACCGCCGGACCGCACGCACCGCCGGCCGGCGCACCCGGGAGGAACCTCCCCCGCCCCGAGCCCCCGCCCCGAGCCGCCGAAGCCCCTCGCGGCCCCGCCGGGACCCCGGGCCCAACCCCCGCCCTACGACGCCGGAATCACCGCCGACACCCGGAAACCCCCCGCGTCCGTCGGCCCCGACACGAACACCCCGCCCAGCGCCAGCACCCGCTCCCGCATGCCCACCAGGCCGTTGCCGCCCGACGGCAGGCGCGCCGCCGACGCCGACGCGGGCTCCGGCGGCGGCTCGTTCTCCACCTGCATCGCGATCTCCACCCCCCGGTGCGCCAGCCGCACGTACGTCTTCGCACCCGCCGCGTGCTTGTGCACGTTCGTCAGCGCCTCCTGCACCACCCGGTACGCCGTCTGCTCCACCTCCGCCGCGTACGAACGCACCTCCCCCTCCACCGACAGGTCGACCGCCATACCCGCGGCGGCCGACTGCCCGATCAGCTCCCCCAGCTCCGACAGGCTCGGCCCGTCCGGGGCCGCCTCCCCACCGGCCGCCCGGGACGCCGCCTGCGCAGCCGCCGCCCCCACGGCCACCAACGGAACCGGCGCGGCACGCCGGCCCGCACCCTCCCCCGCCCGCAGCACCCCCAGCATCTCCCGCAACTCGGTCAGCGCCTGCCGCCCCATGTCCCCCACGAGCGCCGCGTTGCGCACCGCCTTCTCGGGGTCCTTGCGGGCCACCGCCTGCAGCGCGGCCGCGTGCACCACCATCAGGCTCACCCGGTGCGCGACGACGTCGTGCATCTCCCGCGCGATCCGCGTCCGTTCCTCGTTGCGCGCCCACTCGGCCCGCTCCTCGGCCCGCTCCGCGAGCAACTGCAGCTCCCGCTCCAGGCTGTCCGCCCGCTCCCGCAGGCTCTCCATCAGCCGGCGCCGCGCGCCCACGTACAGACCCAGCAGCAGCGGCGGCGCCGTCAACCCCAGCGACGTCGTGATGGACGCGAACGGAACGAACCAGTCGCCGAGCGTCAGGTCGCCCCGGGCCATGTCCTGCCGCACGCGCACGAACGTCACGATCATCGTGCCCAGTAACGACATCCCCGCCAGCGCCACGATGATCCGCCGCGGCAACTCGCACGCCGCCAGCGTGTACAGGCCGACGATGCCCATCAGGAAACCCATCTGGGCCGGCGTGATCGCGATCGCGACCAGCACCACGGCGACCGGCCACCTCCGGCGCACGAGCAGCACCGAACCGGTGACCAGCCCGAACACGATCCCCACCGCCACCGGGACCCCCGCGTCCCGGGCGAACGGAATCCCCTCCGCACCGCACTCCACGGCGGACACCAGCGCGAGGCTCCCGTCGAGCGCCGCACCGCGCCACCGCTCCCACCACCACGGGCCGGTCAGGGCCGCGGCATGGGCTTCCCCCGTCGTGGTCATGCCCCCAGCCTACGATCGCCCACCGCGCCTTTTCCGGTGACTTCCGCCCGCCCGCCCGAACCACGTCTCCCGGCCGAACACCGTCGGAACGCACCGGAACCCCCCGAACAAGCGAACCTTGTGCGTTCGACACCGGAACGGGCCGTTCCGCCCGGACCGTATGCCCATGACACCTTCATCGGGCAAGTACGCGGACTTCGAAGGCCTGCGCGAGCGGGCGGTCGCGCTGCGCCGCGGGGGTCACGGCCTCCGGCGGATCGGGGACGAGTTGGGGGTCCGCGACAAGGACGTCCTGAGCCGTCTGGTGAAGGGGGAAGCGCCGCCGGAGTGGACGAAGCGCCCCCGCGCGAAGGACGACCTGCGGGAGAGGGCCCGCGCGCTGCGGCTCCAGGGCTGGACGTACGACCGCATCCGGGCGGAGCTGGGGTGTTCGAAGAGTTCCGTCTCCCTCTGGGTACGGGACCTGCCCCGGCCGGAGCCCACGTGCACGCCGGAGGAACGGCAGGCGCGGATGAACGCCGGACTCGCGCGACTGCACGCCGCACGCGACCAGGAGCGCCGGGCGGCGAAGCAGGCGGCGGCCGAGGCCGTCGGCGCGCTGTCCGACCGCGAGCCGTACCTCGCGGGTGTCGCCCTCTACTGGGCGGAGGGGACGAAGGACAAGCCGCACGCCCGCCGGCAGAGCGTGGAGTTCGTCAACAGCGACCCGGGAGTGATCGGCGTCTTCCTCGCCTGGCTGGACCTGCTCGGAGTGGGGCGCGACCGGCTGCACTGCCGGGTGGTGATCCACGACTCCGCGGACGTCGCGGCCGCCGAGCGCCATTGGGCCGACCTCGTCGGTAGGGAGAGGTCGGACCTGGGCAGGACGGTTCTCAAGCGGTACGGGCCGAAGACGGTGCGCAAGAACACGGGGGAGTCGTACCGGGGGTGCCTCGGCATCGAGGTACGGCGAGGAGCGGATCTGTACCGTCGCGTCGAAGGTGCCTGGTACGGCATAGTAGGGGCTGTCCTTCCGGGCGATGCGTCGAACCGGACATAGGGGCGATCCCGGGTCGTCTAAGGGCAGGACAGCGTCTTTTGGTGTCGCTTATGGAGGTTCGAATCCTTCCCCGGGAGCCCGAGCGAAGGTGGGCCCTGACAGCACCGTCAGGGCCCGCTCTCATGTCGCCCCCGACCCACCCCGGTATCCTGCGGCTGTCACCCCCACCCATCCAGAGCCGAAGGGCAACCCCGTGAGCGCCATTCGCCCGGCAGCCGTCGTCGTTCTCGCAGCGGGTGAGGGCACCCGTATGAAATCGGCCACACCCAAGGTCCTGCACGAGATCTGCGGCCGTTCCCTGGTCGGCCACGTGCTGGCCGCCTCCCGCGAATTGGACCCCGCGCACCTGGTCGTCGTCGTGGGCCACGCCCGTGAGCGGGTCGCCGCGCACCTGACCGGGATCGACCCGGACGTCCGGACGGCCGTGCAGGAGGAGCAGAACGGTACGGGGCACGCCGTGCGGATGGGCCTGGAGGAACTGGGCGGGGCCGTGGACGGCACGGTGGTCGTGGTCTGCGGGGACACCCCCCTGCTGACCGGGGACACCCTCGCACGGCTCGTCGCCGCGCACCACGGCGGCGGCAACGCGGTGACCGTGCTGACGGCGGAGGTCCCGGACGCCACCGGGTACGGCCGCATCGTCCGGGACGGGGCGACCGGCGCGGTCACCGCGATCGTGGAGCACAAGGACGCCTCCGAGGCCGAGCGGGCGATCCGGGAGATCAACAGCGGGGTGTTCGCGTTCGACGGCCAGTTGCTCGCGGACGCGCTGAAGAAGCTGCGGACGGACAACAGCCAGGGCGAGGAGTACCTGACGGACGTGCTCGGGATCCTGCGGGAGGCCGGGCACCGGGTGGGGGCGTCGGTGGCGGCCGACCACCGGGAGATCGCGGGGATCAACAACCGGGTGCAGTTGGCCGAGGCCCGTCGCACCCTCAACGAGCGGCTGCTCACGCGCGCCATGCTGGACGGTGTGACGGTGGTGGATCCGGCGACGACGTGGGTGGACGTGGGCGTCACCTTCGAGCAGGACGCCGTCGTGCATCCGAACACGCTGCTCACCGGGTCGACGCATGTCGGCGAGGGTGCGGAGGTCGGGCCGAACAGCCGGCTGGGGGACACCCGGGTGGGCGCGGGGGCGCGGGTGGACAACACGGTCTCGGAGGGTGCGCGGATCGGTGCGCGGGCGTCGGTGGGTCCGTACGCGTACCTGCGTCCCGGTACCCGGCTCGGTGCGGGGGCGAAGGTCGGCACGTACGTGGAGACGAAGAACGCCTCGCTCGGTGAGGGGACGAAGGTTCCGCACCTGTCGTACGTCGGTGATGCGACGATCGGCGAGTTCACGAACATCGGCGCGGCGAGCGTGTTCGTGAACTACGACGGGGAGAGCAAGCACCACACGACGGTGGGGTCGCATTGCCGTACGGGTTCGGACAACATGTTTGTGGCTCCTGTCACGGTCGGGGACGGTGCGTACACCGCCGCCGGGTCCGTGATCACGAAGGACGTGCCGCCCGGTTCACTGGCCGTGGCCCGCGGTCAGCAGCGGAATATCGAGGGCTGGGTGGCTCGCAAGCGTCCGGGGAGCCCGGCCGCGAGGGCGGCCGAGGCGGCGTCCCGGAAGGGCGAGGGCGAGGACTGACCGGAAACGGGTGCGCCAAACACGGCGTACCGTGATAAGTGCACAACCCGCACCCCTACCAGCTGATACGGCCTCTCCTGCCCAGCCGAGAGGTCGCTCGAACAGCCGGCTGGCTGAGACACCTCTAGGAGACAGTGCTGTGACCGGGATCAAGACGACCGGCGAGAAGAAACTGATGTTCTTCTCCGGCCGCGCCCACCCCGAGCTTGCCGAGGAGGTCGCCCAGCAGCTGGGTGTCGGGGTCGTCCCGACGAAGGCCTTCGATTTCGCCAATGGTGAGATCTACGTGCGGTACCAGGAGTCGGCGCGCGGTGCGGACTGCTTCCTGATCCAGAGCCACACGGCTCCGATCAACAAGTGGATCATGGAGCAGTTGATCATGATCGACGCGCTGAAACGTGCGTCGGCGCGTTCGATCACGGTGATCGTGCCGTTCTACGGTTACGCGCGGCAGGACAAGAAGCACCGGGGCCGTGAACCGATTTCGGCGCGGCTGATCGCGGACCTGATGAAGACGGCGGGTGCGGACCGGCTCCTGACCGTGGACCTGCACACGGACCAGATCCAGGGCTTCTTCGACGGGCCGGTCGACCACCTGTTCGCGTTGCCGCTGCTGGCGGACTACGTGGGCCGCAAGGTGGACCGGAGCAAGCTGACGGTGGTGTCGCCGGACGCGGGCCGGGTGCGGGTGGCGGACCGGTGGTGCGACCGGCTCGGTGCGCCGCTGGCGATCGTGCACAAGCGGCGCGACAAGGACGTGGCGAACCAGGTGACCGTCCACGAGGTCGTGGGCGAGGTCGAGGGGCGCGTGTGCGTCCTGGTGGACGACATGATCGACACGGGCGGGACGATCTGCGCGGCGGCGGACGCCCTGTTCGCGCACGGTGCCGAGGACGTGATCGTGACGGCCACGCACGGCGTGCTGTCGGGTCCGGCGGCGGACCGGCTGAAGAACTCGCGGGTGAGCGAGTTCATCTTCACCAACACGCTGCCGACGCCGGGTGAGCTGGGTGCGGACCTGGACAAGATCACGGTGCTGTCGATCGCCCCGACGATCGCGAGTGCGGTGCGCGAGGTGTTCGAGGACGGCTCGGTGACGAGCCTCTTCGACGAGCAGTGAGGTTTCCGCACCCCCCGCGCCGGCGCTAGCCGAAGATCCTTTTGGGTACGGCCTCCTTCTCCGAGTAGACTGCTGCAGTTGCTCGGCGAGGGAGGCCGTACTCGTGTACGCGAACGTACGCGGTCACGGTGGTCCGTTATCGACGCGCTCTTCGTAGCAGGCCGTTCGTGGCCGGGTGACCACGTCCGTTCCCGTTCCGAGGAGTGATCGACATGTCCGAGGTCAAGCTCAGCGCCCAGACGCGCACCGAGTTCGGCAAGGGCGCCGCCCGCCGCATCCGCCGTGACAACAAGGTTCCCGGCGTGCTGTACGGCCACGGTGCCGACCCGCTGCACCTGACCCTGCCGGGTCACGACCTGCTGCTGGCGCTGCGTACGCCGAACGTCCTGATCGCGCTCGACATCGACGGCGAGTCGAACGAGCTGGCGATCCCGAAGGCCGTGCAGCGCGACCCGCTGAAGGGCTTCCTGGAGCACGTCGACCTGCAGCTGGTCAAGCGCGGCGAGAAGGTCACGGTCGAGATCTTCGTCCACACCGAGGGCGAGCTGGCACCGGGCGGCAACCTGCTGGAGCACGTGCTGAACGCGCTGCCCGTCGAGACCGAGGCCACGCACATCCCCGAGTCGGTCACCGTCTCCGTCGAGGGCCTGGAGGCCGGCGCCTCCATCCTCGCCAAGGACATCCCGCTCCCGTCCGGCACCACGCTGGCCGTCGAGGAGGACACGGTCGTCCTGCAGGTCCTGGCCTCGCAGGCCGAGGAGTCCACCGGGGGCGAGGAGTCCGAGGGCGCCGAGGCCTGATCCCGCCGTCACCATCCGGTCAGCCGCTGCCCCCGGTGGGGGTGGCGGCTGGCGCGCATTCAAGGAGACATGGACGTGACCACCCCTGCAAACGCCCCCTGGCTCGTCGTCGGGCTCGGCAATCCGGGGCCGGAGTACGCCATGAACCGGCACAACGTCGGCTTCATGGTGGCGGATCTGCTCGCGGAGCGGATCGGGGGGAGGTTCAAGCGGGCGGGCAAGGCGCAGGCGCAGGTGCTGGAGGGGCGGATCGGTCCGGTGGGGCCGGCGAACCGGCGGGTGGTCCTGGCCAAGCCGATGTCGTACATGAACCTCTCCGGCGGTCCGGTGAACGCGCTGCGGGACTTCTACAAGGTGCCCCTGGCACAGGTCGTCGCGGTCCACGACGAACTGGACATCGACTACGGCACGCTGCGGCTGAAGCTGGGCGGCGGCGACAACGGGCACAACGGCCTGAAGTCGATGACGAAGGCGATGGGGGCGGACTACCACCGGGTGCGGTTCGGGATCGGCCGGCCGCCGGGGCGGATGCAGGTGGCGGACTTCGTGCTGAAGGACTTCTCGTCGGCGGAGCGCAAGGAGCTGGACTACTTCGTGGACCGGGCGGCGGACGCGGTGGAGTGCCTGGTGGTCGAGGGGCTCCAGCGGGCGCAGGATTCGTACAACTCGTGAGCCGGGGGACGTCGCCGGTGTGCGGGGGCCTTGGGGGGCCGCGCGGCACGTGGTGCGGGCCGGGGGGCGCGGGCGCGGTGCGCTGAGGACGGTCCGGCCGGGACCGGACGGCGTCCGGTGCGTCCGGGTGCCGTCCGGCGGGGCGCTGCCGCCGGCCGCGGTGGCGGTCGCGGGCGGCCGGCGCGGGTGCCGGCCGGGTCGGGCGCGGCGCCACCGGCGACGGTTTCCGCGGGGGTGCGGGGCGCTGCCGGTGTGCCGGGGCGGCCGGGTGGCGGGAGGAGCGTGCCCCCGGGGACCGTGCGGTCCCCGGGGGCACGCGTGTGCCGCGGGCGGGTCAGCCGGTGTTGCGCAGGCCGGCGGCCACGCCGTTGACGGTGAGGAGCAGGGCGCGGGCGAGCAGCGGGTCGGGGGAGGTGCCCGCCGCGGCGGCGTCGCGCTGGCGCTTGAGCAGGGTGACCTGGAGGTAGGAGATGGGGTCCAGGTAGGCGTCGCGGATGGCGAAGGTCTGCTTCAGCACCGGCTGGGCGGCCAGGAGTTCGTCCTCGCCGGTGATCCGGAGGACCTCGCGGACGGTCAGCTCGTGCTCGGCCCTGATGGTGTCGAAGACGTGCCTGAGTTCGTCGGGGACGAGGGTGTCGACGTAGTGGCCGGCGATCCGCAGGTCGGTCTTGGCGAGCGTCATCTCGACGTTGGAGATGAAGTTGCGGAAGAAGTGCCACTGTTCGCGCATCTCGTCGAGCACGGTGTCCAGGCCGGCCTCGCGCAGTGCCTTCAGGCCGGAGCCGACGCCGAACCAGCCAGGGACGATCTGCCGGGACTGGGTCCAGCCGAACACCCACGGGATGGCGCGCAGGCCGTCGAGGCCGGCGCCGGAGTCGGGCCGGCGGGAGGGCCGGGAGCCGAGGTGGAGGTCGGCGAGCTGGTCGACGGGGGTGGAGGCGAAGAAGTAGGCGGGCAGGTCGGGGTCCTCGACCAGGCGGCGGTAGGCGGCGTGGGCGGCGTCGGAGACGATGTCCATGGCCGCGTCCCAGCGGGCGAGTGCCTCGTCGGACTGGCGGGGCGCGGTGTGCAGGGCGGAGGCCTGCAGGGTGGCGGCGACGGTCAGTTCGAGGTTCTCCCGGGCGAGGGAGGGGATGAGGTACTTGTCGGAGATGACCTCGCCCTGCTCGGTGACCTTGATCTCGCCCTCTAGGGTGCCCCAGGGCTGGGCGAGGATGGCGTCGTGGGAGGGGCCGCCGCCGCGGCCGACGGTGCCGCCGCGGCCGTGGAAGAGGCGCAGGCGGACGCCGTAGCGGTGGGCGACGTCGCGCAGGCGGCGCTGGGCGCGATGGATCTCCCACTGGCTGGTGGTGATGCCGCCGAACTTGGAGGAGTCGGAGTAGCCGAGCATGACCTCCTGGACGTCGCCGCGCAGGGCGACCAGGCGCCGGTAGGAGGGGTCGGAGAGCATGTCCTCCAGGATGGTGTCGGCGGCGCGCAGTTCGTCGGTGGTCTCCAGCAGCGGCACGATGCCGATCCTGGCCCAGCCGGCGTGCAGGTCGACGAGGCCGGCCTCGCGGGCGAGGACGGCGGCGGCGAAGACGTCGTCGGCGCCCTGGCACATGGAGATGATGTAGGACTCGACGACCTCGGGGCCGAAGACCTCCAGGGCGCGCTTGACGGTCTGGAAGACGCCGAGGGTCTTCTCGCCGGCCGCGTCGACGGGGGCCGGGGTGGGGGCGAGGGGCCGCCGGGAGCGCAGTTCCTTGGCGAGGAGCTTGGCCCGGTACTCGCGGGGCATGTCGGCGTAGCGCCAGGACTCCTCGCCGAGGCGGTCGAAGAGCTGGCCGAGGGCGTGGTGGTGGGCGTCGGCGTGTTCGCGGACGTCCATGGTGGCGAGCTGGAGGCCGAAGGCGGCCAGGGTGCGGATGGTGCGGTTGAGGCGGCCGGCGGCGAAGAGGCCGCCGCGGTGTTCGCGCAGGGAGGTCTGGATGAGCCTGAGGTCGGCGAGGAGTTCGGCGGTGCCGAGGTAGTCGCGGCCGTCCTGGTGCGGGGTGCCCTTGGCGAGGCGCTGCTTGGTGTTCTCCAGCTTCTGCCGGACGCAGGTGGCCTTGAGCCGGTAGGGCTCCTCGGCGTTGAGGCGCTTGTAGCGGGGGCTGATCTCGGGCAGGCGTTCGAGGTCGGCCCGCAGGGACTCCAGCAGTTCCTCGGTGGCGCCCGTGTAGCGGATGGAGTTGGAGAGCAGGCCGCGCAGTTCGTCGATCATCTCCAGGGCGTCGTTGATGCCGTGCTCGTGCTGGAGGATGAGGACGTCCCAGGTGACCTGGGGGGTGACGTTGGGGTTGCCGTCGCGGTCGCCGCCGATCCAGGTGCCGAAGGTGAGCGGGCGGGCGTCGTCGGGCAGGGTGACGCCGACGCGCTCCAGTTCGGCGGTGAGGTCCTCCAGGACGTCGCCGACGGCGTCGGCGTGCAGTTCGTCCAGGTAGTAGATGGCGTTGCGGGCCTCGTCGGCGGGTTCGGGGCGGACCACGCGCAGTTCGTCGGTCTGCCAGACGAGGTCGATGTTCTCGGCGAGGCGGACGTCGTGGCGGCGGCGGTCGGAGTCGAGGACGGGGGTGTCCAGGAGGGCGGCGATGCGCCGGAGCTTGTTCAGCACCGACCGGCGGGCGGCCTCGGTGGGGTGGGCGGTGAAGACGGGGCGGACGTTGAGGTGCTGGACGGTCTGCTGCAGGTGCTCGGGGTCGGCCTCCTTGAGGCGGTCGGCCGTGCGGGCGAGCAGGCCGCCCTCGGCGGCGCGTCTGGCGCGCAGTTCGCGGCCCCGGTGGACCTGCTCGGTGACGTTGGCCAGGTGGAAGTAGGTGGAGAAGGCGCGGACCAGCTTGGCGGCGGTCTCCAGTTCGGTGCCGCGCAGCAGTTCGGCGGCGGCCTCGCCGTCCTCGCGGGTGAGGCGGCGGACCTTCTCGACCAGGTCGAGGAGTTCGGGACCTTCCTGCCGTACGAGGGTCTCGCCCAGGAGGTCACCCAGTCGACGGATGTCGGCGCGCAATGCGCTGCTGGTCGTGGTGGTCTGGTCGTCGGCACTGCTCACAGGTGCGGCTCCTTGCAGTGTTGAAGCTCGTCTGGGAGGGAACCCGGGCACCACGTCCGTCTGGCGGCGGTGCCGCTTACGGGCCTGGACGTCCGGGAAGGAAGTCAGAGCGGACCGCGCTGTCCGACCGACTCCAAGGATAGGTGTCCACTCGGACGCGCAGGCTCTCGGGCTCTTGCCGCCGGACGACGCGCTGCCATACTTACGATGCCGTAGGTTACGGAACCGTAGGAATGAAAGCTCCACCCCCACGGCCCGCGGCCCGGCACCGCCCAGACCCTCGACCCCACAGGGGACGCGCATGACCTCGAGTTCCGACCTGATCGACGAAGCCCGCAGGACCACCGGCACCTCCTCCGCCTCGGCCACGCTGGGCGGTGAGCAGAAGCGTTCCATCGAGCAGATCACGCTGCTGCTGTTCATCACCGTGCCGTTCGTGGCGCTGGTGGCGGCCGTGCCGCTGGCCTGGGGCTGGGGGGTGAGCTGGCTCGACCTGGGCCTGCTGGTCTTCTTCTACTTCCTCACCTGCCACGGCGTGACGATCGGGTACCACCGGTACTTCACCCACGGCTCCTTCAAGGCGGCGCGGCCGCTGCGGATCGCGCTGGCGATCATGGGTTCGATGGCGGTCGAGGGACCGCTGGTGCGCTGGGTGGCGGACCACCGCCGGCACCACAGGTTCTCCGACGCCGAGGGCGACCCGCACTCCCCGTGGCGGTTCGGGGAGACGGTGCCCGCGCTGATGAAGGGCCTGTGGTGGGCGCACATCGGCTGGCTGTTCGACGAGGAGCAGACCCCGCAGGACAAGTACGCGCCCGACCTGATCAAGGACACCGCGATCCGGACGATCTCCCGTCAGTTCGTCCTGTGGACGGCCGTCTCGCTGGCGCTGCCCGCGCTGATCGGCGGTCTGGTGACGGCGTCGTGGTGGGGCGCGTTCACCGCGTTCTTCTGGGGGTCACTCGTCCGGGTGGCGTTGCTGCACCACGTCACGTGGTCGATCAACTCGATCTGCCACGCGGTGGGCAAGCGCCCGTTCAGGTCCCGGGACCGTTCGGGCAACGTGTGGTGGCTGGCGGTCCTGTCCTGCGGCGAGTCCTGGCACAACCTGCACCACGCCGACCCGACCTCGGCCCGCCACGGTGTGATGCGCGGCCAGCTCGACTCCTCCGCGCGGTTCATCCGCTGGTTCGAGCAGCTCGGCTGGGCGCACGACGTGCGCTGGCCGTCACGCTCGCGTATCGATTCGCGCCGTGACACCGGGGAAGGCGGTTCCCGGCACCGGGGGGCGGGCGCCGAGGCGGCATGATTGACGCCGTGGCGACCGACTCCAGCAGCACCCCGAGCAATGACAAGCCGCGGCGTGCGCGTCGCACCCGCATGACCGGCGCCGAGCGCCGCCAGCAGCTGCTGGAGATCGGTCGCGTCCTCTTCGCGGCCAAGGGCTTCGAGGGCACCTCGGTGGAGGAGATCGCGGCGAAGGCCGGGGTGTCCAAGCCGGTGGTGTACGAGCACTTCGGCGGCAAGGAGGGACTGTACGCGGTGGTGGTGGACCGCGAGATGCGCTGCCTGCTGGACATGGTGACCGGCTCGCTGACCGCCGGGCACCCCCGCGAACTGTGCGAGCAGGCGGCGTTCGCGCTGCTCGACTACATCGAGGAGTACACGGACGGCTTCCGCATCCTGGTCCGCGACTCCCCCATCCCGCAGTCCACGGGGTCCTTCGCCTCGCTGATCTCCGACATCGCCACCCAGGTGGAGGACATCCTGGGCCGGGAGTTCAAGTCCCGCGGCTTCGACCCCAAGCTCGCCCCGCTGTACGCGCAGGCCCTGGTCGGCATGGTCGCGCTGACCGGCCAGTGGTGGCTGGACGTGCGCCGGCCGAAGAAGGCGGAGGTGGCGGCCCACCTGGTGAACCTGGCGTGGCACGGCCTGGACGGGCTGGAGCAGAAGCCGCGCCTGATCGGGCACCGGAAGAGCTAGCCGGGTCCCGCGCCGGCCACCGGCTCCGGGGCCCTGGGGCCCCGTTCGCTCACCCCTGCTTCACGGCCACCGCGAACAGCCGGCGGAACGGCAGGACCGTGCCGTACGGGGCGGGCGGGTAGGCCGCGCGCAGCAGGTCCCGGTACTCGGTGAGGAACGCGTCGCGGGCCTCGGGGTCGTCGGCGAGGGCGGTCAGGACGGGGCGCAGGCCGGTGCCCTTGGCCCAGTCCAGGACCGGGTCCTCGCCGGGCAGCACGTGGAAGTACGTCGTGCGCCAGACGTCGGTCGCGCAGCCGAGGCGGGCCAGGCGGTCCAGGTAGGCGCCGGGGGTGTGGACGGAGCCGGTCGCGCGCGGCACGCCGGCGAGGCGGCTCCGCCAGCGGGGACCGGCCGCGAGGCCGCGCATCAGGGCGTGCAGGGGGGCGTCGAGGTTGTCGGGCACCTGGAGGGCGAGGGTGCCGCCGGGCCGCAGGGCGGCGATCCAGTCGGGGAAGCGGTCGGCGTGGCCCGGCACCCACTGCAGGGTGGCGTTGGAGACGATCAGGTCGCAGGGCTGCCCGGGCGTCCAGGTGCGGGCGTCGGCGGGGGCGAAGCCGAGACGGCCGCCGCCCGCCGTGGGCCCCTCGTGGCCGGCGTGGGCCTCGTCCAGCATCTCGGGCGAGTTGTCGTAGCCGGTGATGTGCGCGGTGGGCCAGCGGTCGGCGAGCAGGGCGGTGACGTTGCCCGCTCCGCAGCCGAGGTCGGCGATGCGGGGCGGGTCGCCCGGGAGGGCGGGGACGCGGGCGAGGAGGTCGGTGAAGGGGCGGGCGCGGTGGCCGGCGTGGCGGAGGTACTGGGCGGGGTCCCAGGCGGGCGTCGTCATGTCGTCCACTGTCCCCGCCAATTTATCTCGATGTCAAGATAACCGGCGTCAAGAGACTTCATGTCGACACAACCACTACACTGATCCCATGGAGGACGAGGTCGATCGGCTGGTCGCAGCATGGCGCCGGGAGCGCCCGGACCTCGACGTGGAACCGCTCGAAGTGCTCAGCCGGGTGAGCAGGCTGGCCCGGCACCTGGACCGCGCGCGCCGGCTGGCCTTCGCCGAGCACCAGCTCGAACCCTGGGAGTTCGACGTGCTGACCGCGCTCAGGCGCGCGGGGACGCCGTACCAGCTCTCCCCGGGCAGCTGCTGACGCAGACCCTGGTCACCTCGGGCACGATGACCAACCGGATCGACCGGCTCGCCAAGAAGGGCCTGGTGGAGCGGTTGCCCGACCCGAACGACCGGCGCGGTGTACTGGTCCGGCTGACCGACACCGGGCGGGACCGGGCGGACGAGGCGCTGGCGGGCCTGCTGGAGCAGGAGCGCGCGATCCTCGCCGAGCTGTCCGGCGCCCAGCGCGGCGAACTCGCCGGCCTGCTGCGCCGGCTGACCGCCCCGTTCGACAACATCCCCGGCTAGGGTCCTTCGGCCGGGCCGGATCGGGGGGCGCGGTGCGGCACCGGGCCCGGCAGGATCCGGACGAAGGGTCCCGGTCCCGGCGACCGGCCGGGCGCGCGGGCGGCCCTTCCGGTCACCGCACCAGGTCCACCGGGCCGACCCCGGCCCGCCGCGCGAGTGCCACGGCGGCCAGCGTCGAGTGCACGCCCAGCTTGCCGAGGACGTTCTGCATGTGGGTGCGCACCGTGTGCGGCGAGAGGAACAGGTGTTCGGCGACGGCCTTGCGGCCCAGCCCCGCGACCATGCAGCGCAGCACCTCCCGCTCGCGCGGGGTCAGCGACTCCACCAGCCGCTCGCTCTCGGTGCGGTGCCGGCGCGTGGCCGTCAGCTCCCGCAGGACGCCGGTGAGCAGGGCGGGCGGCAGGTGGGTCTCCTCCCTCAGCACCCCCCGGACCACCGTCAGCAGCCGCGACAGCGAACAGTCCTTGGCGACCCAGCCGCACGCGCCGGCCTGCAGGGCGGCAGCCGCGCGCCGGGGGTCGTCCCGCTCGGCGAGGACCACGATCCGCACCCCGGGATGGGCCGAGCGGACGCCCGGGAGCAGGGAGATCCCGTCGGCCGGGCCCTCCTCGCCGCCCTGCCGCCCGGGCGCCGCCGGGCGGCCGCCGGGCGGCCGGCCGCCCAGGTCGGCGTCGACCAGCAGGACGTCGTAGCGGCGGTTCTCGCCGGCCGCCCGCTCCAGGCAGCGCAGCGCGGCCGGGCCGCTGCCGGCGGCGGAGACGTCGACGTCGGGCTCGGCGGCCAGCGCGGCGGCCAGGGACTCGGCGAAGATGCGGTGGTCGTCGACGACCAGGACTCGGATGCGAACCACGAAACCCCTTTCCCCGGGCTCCGCGCGGAGCAGGGGTACCGGCGGCCCGGAGAACGGCGGCCCGCGCGGACACGGCATCCGTGGAAGGACGCGCACCGCACGGCTGCCGCCGCGGACACCGCCGCCCCCACCGCTGGCGCCGTACCCGCCGGTCGCGTCCCCCATCGGTACCGGTCACCCACCGCGCTGCGACTCAGGGTACGGGCGGGGGCCGGGAGCGGGAGGAATTTCGCGGAACTGGCCACCGGGCGCGTTTATGGTGTGCCGCATGTTTCGAATTGAGGCGGAAGTCGACAAGACCCGGCGTGAGCTGCTCCGCTCCCGGCTGCTGGAGACCAACACGGCGGCGTCCCCCGTCCTCGCGGCCCTGCGCGGCACGCCCGGTGAGCGCGAGGCGCCGCTGCAGGTGTGGGCGTCGGACGACTCCGGCGGACTGGCCGGCGGCCTGGCCGGCCACACCTGGACGACCTGGCTGCACGTCACCTACCTGTGGGTGGACGCCCGCCACCGCGGCGCGGGGCTCGGCAGCCGCCTGCTGGCGGAGGCGGAGCGCATCGCCCGCGCCGAGCGCGGCTGCACCGCCGCCCGCCTGGAGACCTGGGACTTCCAGGCGCCGGGGTTCTACACGAAGCAGGGTTACGACGTGGTGTGCGTGATCCCCGACTACCCCCGGGGATCACGGAGTTCACGCTCACCAAGCGGCTGGGCTGAGCCGCCGCGCCGTCTCAGGCCAGCCTGCGCGCGCCGGCCGCCGGCACCGCCTCGAACACCCGGGGGGCCGTGAAGCCCGCGCCGGCGAAGGCCTCCCCGACCGCCTTGGTGAGGGTCTCGACGTCGGCGGCCTCCGCGAGGACGATCGCCGAACCGCCGAAGCCGCCGCCGGTCATCCGGGCGCCCAGCGCGCCGGCGGACAGGGCGGTGTCGACGACCAGGTCCAGCTCGGGGCAGGAGACGCGGAAGTCGTCGCGCAGCGAGGCGTGGCCCTCGGTGAGGACCGGGCCGATGGCGCGGGTCTCGCCGGAGCGCAGCAGGGCCACGGCCCGTTCCACCCGCCGGTCCTCGGTGACCACGTGCCGGACCAGGCGGCGGACCTCCTCCTCGTCCCCGAGCCGGGCCAGGGCGGCGTCCAGGCCGGCGTGCGGGACGTCCCGGAGGGCGTCGACGCCCAGCAGGGCCGCGCCCTTCTCGCAGCCCGCCCGGCGCTTGCCGTACTCGCCGCCGCTGTGGGCGTGCTTGACCTGGGTGTCGACCACCAGCAGGCGCAGGCCCTCGGCGGCGAGGTCGAAGGGGATCTGCTGCTGGGACAGGTCGCGGGTATCGAGGAACAGCGCGTGCCCCGACTCGCAGCAGGCCGACGCCGTCTGGTCCATGATCCCGGTCGGCGCGCCGACGTAGACGTTCTCGGCGCGCTGGCACAGGCGGGCCAGCCTCCAGCCCTGCAGGCCGAGGCCGTACAGGTCGTTCAGCGCGAGCGCGACCACGACCTCCAGGGCGGCCGAGGAGGACAGGCCGGCGCCGGTCGGCACCGTCGAGGACAGGTGGACGTCCGCGCCGGTGATCTCGTGGCCCGCCTCGCGCAGGGCCCAGACCACGCCCGCCGGGTAGGCGGTCCAGCCGCGGTCGCTCTGCGGGGCGAGGTCGTCCAGGCGCAGTTCCACGACGTCGTCCGCGACGTCCGCCGAGTGCAGGCGCAGGACGCCGTCGGTGCGGCGGGAGACCGCCGCCGTCGCCTGGTGCGGCAGTGCGAAGGGCATCACGAAGCCGTCGTTGTAGTCGGTGTGCTCACCGATCAGGTTGACCCGGCCGGGTGCCGCCCACACCCCCTCCGGCCGCGCCCCGTACAGCTCGGTGAAGCGCCGAGCCACCTGTTGGGCCACCTGCTGTGCCTCCACTACTGCTCCCTCGTGACGTTCTGCGCGAACTCCCACGCGTCCGCGACGATCCCCGCGAGGTCCGCGCGGGACGGGGTCCAGCCGAGCTTCTCGCGGGCGGTGTCGGCGGAGGCGACCAGGACCGCCGGGTCGCCGCCGCGGCGCGGGGCGGTGACCTCGGGGACCGGGTGGCCGGTGACCCGGCGGACGGTCTCGATGACCTCGCGGACGGAGAAGCCGTTGCCGTTGCCGAGGTTGCAGATCAGGTGCTCGCCCGGCCGGGCCGCGTCCAGGGCCAGCAGGTGGGCCTCGGCGAGGTCGGCGACGTGGATGTAGTCGCGGACGCAGGTGCCGTCCGGGGTCGGGTAGTCGTCGCCGTACACGGAGATCGCGTCGCGGCGGCCCTGGGCGACCTGGAGGACCAGCGGGATGAGGTGCGACTCGGGGTCGTGCCGCTCGCCGTGGGCGCCGTAGGCGCCGGCGACGTTGAAGTAGCGCAGGGACACCGCGGCCAGGCCGTGGGCGTGCGCCTCGCTGGTGATCATGTGGTCGACGGCGAGCTTGGAGGCGCCGTAGGGGTTGGTCGGCGAGGTGGGCGCCGTTTCGCGGATCGGGACCTGCTCGGGCTCGCCGTACGTGGCCGCGGTGGAGGAGAACACGAGCCGGCGCACGCCCGCCTCGCGCATCGCGCCGAGCAGCGCCATGCTGCCGCCGACGTTGTTCTCCCAGTACTTCTCCGGCTTCACCACCGACTCGCCGACCTGCGAGAAGGCGGCGAAGTGCAGCACGCCGTCGTAGGAGGCGTCCAGCCACTTGGCGGCGTCGCGGATGTCGCCCTCGACGAACGCCGCCCCGGCGGGCACGCCCTCGCGGAAGCCGGTGGAGAGGTTGTCGAGGACGGTGACCTCGTGGCCGGCCTCCACCAGGTGCTGGGCCACGACACTGCCCACGTATCCCGCGCCGCCTGTCACCAGGTACTTCATGAACTCGCTACCTCTCGCAGTCGCTCGGCCGCGCGCTCCGGCGGCACGTCGTTGATGAACACGTTCATGCCGGACTCGGAACCCGCGAGGAACTTCAGCTTGCCGGAAGTACGGCGGATGGTGAAAAGCTCGAGGTGGAGCGCGAAGTCGTCCCGCGACACGCCGTCGAACGCCGGCAGCGCGCCGAACGGGGCCTGGTGCCAGGCCGCGATGTACGGCGTCGGAGGCTCGCCCTCACCGAAGATACGGTCGAAGCGCTTGAGGAGTTCCAGGTAGACCCGGGGGAACTCCGCGCGCGCGGCCTCGTCGAGCGCGAGCAGGTCGGGCACGCGGCGCTTCGGGTACAGGTGGACCTCGTACGGCCAGTGCGCCGCGTACGGCACGAAGGCCGCCCAGTGTTCACCCTCCAGGACGACCCGCTCCCCGGCGAGTTCCCGTTCCAGGACGGCGTCGAACAGGTTCTGCCCGCCGTTCGCCTCCCGGTGGGCGGCGAGCGAGCGGAGCATCAGGGCGGTGCGGGGGGTGGTGAAGGGGTAGGCGTAGATCTGTCCGTGCGGGTGGCCCAGCGTCACCCCGATCTCGGCACCCCGGTTCTCGAAACAGAAGACCTGCTCCACGGAGGGCAGATGGGACAGCTCCGACGTGCGGTCCGTCCACGCGTCCAGCACCAGCCGCGCCTGTTCCCCGGTCAGGTCCGCGAAGGAGGCGTCGTGGTCGGAGGTGAAGCAGACGACCTCGCAGCGGCCGGAGTCGCCGGCGAGCGAGGGGAAACGGTTCTCGAAGACGACGACGTCGTAGGAGGAGTCCGGGATCTCACTGAGGCGCCCGCCGCGCGTCGGGCACAGCGGGCACTCGTCGGCCGGCGGGTGGTAGGTGCGGCCCTGGCGGTGCGAGGCGACGGCCACCGCGTCGCCGAGCAGCACGTCCCGGCGGATCTCGGACGTGGTGACGGTCCGCTCCAGCGGGCGCCGGTCGGCGGCGTCGCGCACGCTGTCGTCGCGGAGGTCGTAGTAGATCAGCTCACGACCGTCGGCCAGCCGGGTCGAGGTCTTCTTCACGCCGGGCTCCTTGTCCGCCGCCCCGAGGGGCTCGCCTGGGCTTGTGGACCCATGTACTCAACACAATCAAACATAACACACCACACTCGATCACCCCACTGACGATCACAATCCAACAAAGAACACCACTCGAACTGTTCAATCACTGAACACAGAGGCGTAGGTTCCGCACTGGATCAGTTCGCGCAACGAAGCGAGTACTCATGCAAACCCCCACATACGCCACCACAGAGCTGGCGGCGGAGCTACGGCTCCCCACCAACTGGCTGGACTACACGATCCTGGCGATCTACTTCGTGGTCGTCCTCGGCATCGGTTTCGCCGCCCGTCGCTCGGTGAAGACCAGCCTCGACTTCTTCCTGTCCGGACGCTCGCTGCCCGCCTGGATCACCGGCCTCGCCTTCATCTCGGCGAACCTGGCGGCCACCGAGATCCTGGGCATGGCCGCCAACAGCGCCCAGTACGGCGCCTACACCGTGCACTGGTACTGGATCGGCGCCATCCCGGCCATGGTCTTCCTCGGCCTGGTCATGATGCCCTTCTACTACGGCAGCAAGGTCCGCTCGGTCCCCGAGTTCCTGCTGCTGCGCTTCGACAAGGCCGCCCACCTGCTCAGTTCGGTCCTGTTCGCCTTCGCGGCCATCCTGATCGCCGGCGTCAACCTGTACGCCCTCGCGATCGTCGTCGAGGCGCTGCTGGGCTGGCCGCAGTGGGTGGCCATCGTGGTCGCCGGCGCCTTCGTGCTCGCGTACATCACCCTGGGCGGTCTGTCCTCGGCGATCTACAACGAGGTGCTGCAGTTCTTCGTGATCCTCGCCGCCCTCATCCCGATCACCGTGCTCGGCCTGAAGAAGGTCGGCGGCTGGGGCGGCCTGACCGACAAGCTCACCGCCGCCCACGGGCCCGACTTCACCACGGCCTGGGGCGGCACCGGCATCGGCAGCGTCAACCCGCTGGGCGCCAACTGGCTGACCATCGTCCTCGGCCTGGGCTTCGTGCTCTCCTTCGGCTACTGGACCACCAACTTCGCCGAGGTGCAGCGCGCCCTGTCCGCGAAGAACCTCTCCGCCGGCCAGCGCACCCCGCTCATCGCCGCCTACCCGAAGATCTTCATCGTCTTCCTGGTGATGATCCCGGGCCTGGTCGCCGCCGCGCTCGTGCCGAGGATCGGCACCGCCGGCTCGGACCTGCAGTACAACGACGCCATCCCCTACCTGATGCAGGAGCTGCTGCCCAACGGCGTGCTCGGCATCGCGGTCACCGGTCTGCTCGCCGCGTTCATGGCCGGCATGGCCGCCAACGTGTCGTCGTTCAACACCGTGTTCACCAACGACATCTGGGCCCGGTACGTGGTCAAGGGCCGGGAGGACGCGTACTACGTCCGCTTCGGCCGGCTGATCACCGTCATCGGTGTCCTCGCCTCGATCGGCACCGCGTTCCTGGCGTCGTCGTTCTCGAACATCATGAGCTACCTGCAGACGCTGTTCTCCTTCTTCAACGTGCCGATGTTCGTCGTCTTCATCGTCGGCATGTTCTGGAAGCGGGCGTCGATGAAGTCCGGCTTCTGGGGTCTGCTGGCCGGCACCGTGACCGCGATGGTCAACTACTTCGTGATCTACAAGCAGGGCATCGTCGACATCCCCTCCGACCAGGGCGCCAACTTCGTCTCCGCCATCGCGGGCTTCGTCGCCGGCGCGGTCGTCATGGTCGCGGTGTCCCTGTTCACCAAGCCGAAGTCGGCCGAGGAACTGCAGGGCCTGGTCTACGGCACCCGCTCCCCCGGTATGTCCGAGGCGCCCGCCGCCGGCGACGACGCCTGGTACCGCAAGCCGGCCCTGCTGGGCTGGGGCGCGGTCGTCCTCGCCGCCGCCTGCTACATCCCGTTCTCGATCTGATCGCGGGAGGATGAGGAAACCATGACCGATCACTCCGACCGTCGGCCCGAGCCCCAGCCCGGGCAGGGCCCCGGCGACTCCGGCCGCTCCGGCTACTCCGAGCAGGACGTCGCGCGGGAGGTCACCGAGCTGGAGGGCAAGTCGGCGACCGCCGCCCGCATCTTCGACCTGCGGCGCATTATCGGCGGGCTGTTCGTCCTGTACGGCGTCATCGTCACGATCGCCGGGATCACCGACTCCCGATCCGCCATCGACAAGGCCCAGGGCGTCAACATCAACCTGTGGACCGGCATCGGCATGCTGCTCCTGGGCGTCTTCTTCCTGGCCTGGCTGAAGCTGCGGCCCACCCCGCCGCCGCTCCCCCCGGAGGAGGAGCGGGGTTCGGCCGGATAGCGCGGGGCCGGCGGGGGCGGGGCCGGTCACGCGGCCCCCGCCCCCCGGGGGCGAGAGGGCCGGAGTCCTCAGGACTCCGGCCCTCTCGCCCTGTCCAGCAGGCCCGTGCGGGCGGCCAGGGCCGCCGCCTCCAGGCGGGAGCCCACTCCCAGTTTCACCAGGACCCGCTGCACGTGGGTGCGCGCGGTGCTGGGTGCTATCCCCATGCCGGCCGCGATGAGCCGGGTGCCCTCGCCGTCGGCGACCCGGACCAGGACCTCCACCTCGCGCGGGGTGAGCACCTGCAGCAGGCGCCGGCCCTCGTCATCGGGCTGGGCCGCCGGGTTGAGCAGCTCGCCGAACGCCCCCTGGAGCAGTTGCGGGGCGACCGCCGCCTCCCCCGCCCGCGCCTTGGCGATCGCCCGCTCCACGCCCTCGATGCGCTCGTCGTGCCGCACGTACCCCGACGCCCCCGCCGCGAAGGCCGCCGCGATGCCCCGCGGGGACGGCACCGGCCCCAGCACCACCACCGCCACCTGCGGCCGCTCCCGCTTGATCCGCACCACCGGGTCGAACACCCCGGGCCCGGCCGGCGCCGCCGTGCCCAGCAGGCACACCTCGGGCGCCCGCGCGATCACCAGCTCGGCGGCCCCCGCCGCCGGTGCCGCCGCCGCGAGGACCCGGTGCCCGCGCAGCTTCAGCGCCGAGGCGAGCGCCTCCGCGAGCAGACGGTGGTCGTCCACGACCATGAGCCGCACTCCCACAGAGCACCCCCTCAGTCCCCGCCCGTGGATGCCCCACTATGGACGCCCCCCGTCCGCACGGACAGGGGGCTCGCGGCCTCCGCCCCCCGTGCCCCCTGGAAGCTACACGCTCGTGCGCCCCGGTGCTGCCGCTATGGACGGGAAGTGCCCCGGATCGAGGAGATCCGGGGCACTTCCCGGTCGCCCCTGGCCGTCCGCCCCGGCGCACGGAAGCGCCGGGGGCGTACGGGTCAGCCGTCCGTGCCGAAGGCGATCACCAGGTCGTCGTCGCCGTAGGAGGACTTGTCGGCGTACACGGCCGACATGAACAGCCGGCCCTTGGCGTAGAGGATCTCCGCGAAGTCGGGCAGCATGCTGGTCTCCGCGTCCCTGACGCCCCGCGTGGCCGGGTTCTGCAGCAGCGTGGTCGCCTTGAAGGAGCCGCCGTCGACGCTGACGATCTGGCCGCCCTTGTCGTACGGCGGGCGCTTGTAGGCGAGCAGGTCGGTGCCGTCCATGCGCAGCGGGGAGAGCGTGGAGCCGTCGCCGGCCTCCAGGCGCTGGCCGGTCTGCTTGCCCGTGGCCAGGTCGAAGGCGATGATCTCGTTGGTCCGGGAGTAGTCGCCGCTGCCCTCGTGCTCCTCGGTGGGCACGTACAGCCTGCCGTTGCCGGCGACGACCTCCTTGCAGTCCTCGATGCGGCTGATGTCGTCGCACCGGCCGCCGTATTCGTCGCCGGGCGCGGAGATGCGGGTGAGCAGCTTGCCGGTCCTGTTGTCGATGGAGAAGTAGTCCGAGATGCCGCTGCCGTCGCCCGCGCTGTCGCCGACGTCGGCGGCCACCACGAGCGGGTCGGTGGAGACGATGCCGGCGTACTCGATGCCCGCGGCCATCTCGTACTCGGAGATCACCTTCCCGGTCCGCGGGTCGATGGTCTGGATGTGCAGCTGGCGGTTGTCGTAGCTGCCGCACTTGCGGACCGCGACCAGCTTGGTGCCGCCGCCGTACCCGGCGTCGTAGCAGGAGTCGCCCGGCTTCGGCCGCCACAGCGCCTTGGCCGTGTCGATGTCGAACGCGGCGCCGCCGTCGGTGCTGCCGACCGCGACGGTGTGCTGGGCGACGGTCACGTTCTGGAAGGTGACCGGGTAGTCACCGGACTCCACCGACCTGGTCCACAGCTTCTTGCCCGCGGCGAGGTCGATGGCGGCGACCTGGCTGCAGCCGGCGGAGGAGTTCTTCGCGGGCATCTTCGGCTGGAAGACGACCGCGGTCCTGCCGTTGTCGGTGACGTGCTCGCTGGCCGTGCACACCGGGCCGGGCAGCTTGATCGTCCACAGCTTGGTGCCCTTGGCGGGGTCGTAACCGACGATCTCGGCGATCCCGGCCTTGGCGTACACCGTGTCGGTCAGCCAGGAGCCCGACGTGACGACGGTGTCGTCCGTCTTGGGCATCGGGACCTCGAAGAGGACCTTAGAGGCGGTGTTCGAGGGCACCTCCTCCCGGCCGCCGGACGTCGTGCCCCCGGTGCCGCCCTTGTCGTCCGTGCCGGCGGTGCCGGCGGTGTCCTGCTTCTTGCCGTCGTCGCCGGAGGACTTGGCGTACCAGACCCCGCCGCCGATGATCAGGGCGATCGCGACGAGCGCCGAGACGACGATGGCCACCGCCGCGCTGTTCCGGCCGCCGCCGGACGGCACGGGCTGCGGCGGCATCGGCACGGTCGGCCGGCCCGGGTAGCCGTAGCCGGGCTGGGCGTACGGGTGGGGCGGCTGGCCGGGGGCCGGGGGCTGCTGGGCGTACGGGTTGTACGGCTGGCCGGGGTAGCCGTGGCCCGCGGGGGGCTGGGGCGGCTGCGGGGCCTGGGGCGCGTGCGGGTAGCCGTAGCCCGGCTGCGGCTGCTGGGGCGGCTCGCCGCCCGGCTGCTGCGGGTGGCCGTACCCGGGCTGCGGGCCCTTCTGCAGGCTCGGCGGGGCGGCCGGCGGGGCCGCGGGGGGTGCGGGCGGCTGGTCCCGGGGCGGGCCGAAACCGCCCTGCGGCGGCTGCGGGGGCTGGTTCGGCGGCTGGTTCGGCGGTGGGGGCGGCTGGGTCATGGCGGGGGTACCTCGGTGAAGCGCTCGGGGCCGGACGGCGGGACGACGGCGGGGCAGGGGCCGGTGGACGGACCGGGAAGCGGGCCGGGGCTCACTTGCCGAAGGCCATCATCAGCTTCTCCTTCGAGTCGTCGTTGCCGGACAGCCGGGTGGAGGAGATGAAGAAGCGCCCGCCGGACCAGTCGACGGCACCGTTGTAGAAGGTGTTCTCGATCTCGGCGGTGCCCGCGGGGTTCTGCAGCAGCTTGGCGGGGGTGTGGGAGGAGCCCGTGACCGGGATCGACACCACCTGGCCGCCGGCGTCGTAGGACGGCCGCACATAGGCGACGAGCCTGCCGCCCTCCACCTTCAGCGGCGACATCGACTCGTCCGTGGGCGACTTGACGCGCCACTTCTCCTTGCCGTCGGCGAGGCCGATGGCGACGATCTCGTTGGCGCCGGTCGTCGCGTCCGTGGGCAGGTAGAGCGTGTCGGCGTCCACGGCGACGCCCTGGCAGCCCTGCAGGTCGCGTTCGAGGATGGCCCAGCCGCAGCGGGGGGCGAACTTCTCGTCCACCTTGACCTCGGAGCGGAAGGTGCCGCCGGCGCCGATGGTGGAGATGTTCCAGGCCTTCTTGTCCTCGTTGGTCAGGTAGACCACGAGCGGGTCGAGGGAGTACGTCCGCGCGACCCGCCAGCCCTTCTTGACCGGCTGCGTCCACGTGGCCCTGCCGGTGGCCGGGTCGAGTTCCTGGATCTCGTCGTGCTCGTCGCTGCCGGCGGCGTCGCAGGACGCCACCTGGACCAGTCGGCCCTCGCCGCCCGCGAACGCGACCGGGAAGCAGTTCGTGCCGTACTTCTTCTTGTCGTACAGCTTCTTGCCGCTGTCGATGTCGTACGCCGTGCCCGACTGCGAGCGGCCCACCATCAGCGTCCTGCCGCTGATGCTCAGTTCGACGTTGAGCGCGCTGTCGAACAGCCCGCCGTCGGCGACCTCGCCGCTCCAGCCCTTCTTGCCGGTGCCGAGGTCGATCTGCTGGAGCTGGTTGCACTTGGCGCGGTCGCTGACGCCGCTCATGTAGGCCACGACGACCTTGCCGTCGGCCGACTGGCCCGGGGTGACCGCGCAGATCTTCTGCGGGAAGGCGATCGGGTCCCAGGCGGGGTTGCCGTCGCCGACGTCGTAGGCGAGGACCTGCTTGTACGCCGCCTTCACCGCGGTCCTGCCGGTGATCCACATGCCGGGTGCGTCGGCGCCCGACCCGGGGGCGTCCGGGGCCGACTTGTACCAGAGCACCTTCGCCTCGCCGGACGCGCGGCCCGCGTTGAGGTCGTCGGGGTCCTCGCCGCCGTCGCCGCTGCCGTCACCGGGATTGACCGGCGCGGCGGTCGCGGACTGCCCGCCGTCACCACTGGACCGGGCGGCCGGCTTCTTCGCACCGCCGTCGTCGCCGCCCGTGACCGCGTACACGGTGCCGCCGACGACCAGCAGCGCGGCCACCGCGGCACCGGCGATCAGGGCCGTCCTGCGCCCGGACGGGCCCCGCCCGCCGGGCGGGGTGCCGGGCGGACCCGGGTACGGCGGCTGCTGCGGGTAGCCGTAGCCGGGCTGGGGCGCGTACGGGCCGGGCTGCGGGGCCTGGCCGTACGGGCCGGGCTGGGCGTAGGGACCCGGCTGGGCGTAGGGGCCGGGCTGCTGGGGGTGGCCGTAACCGGGCCGCGGGGGCTGGGGCGGTGGCGGTGGCGGGGTCTGCGGGGCGCCGAATCCGCCGCCCCGCGGCGGCTGGTCCTGCGGTGCTCCGAAGCCGCCCCGCGGCGGCTGGTCGGGCGGCTGGGTCATCAGCGCTCTTCCCCCTCGTTCACTGATTTCTAGCCACGCCCCGAGGTTCGCGAAGGACCCAAGGCCGTACTCAGACGATTTTCAGACGGCTCTTTCTATCACTCGGTACCGACACCGCAGAGGCGTGGATTGCCGCTGTTCCCAAGGGAGGACCGCCTCGTGATGCCGCCGTTACGCGCCTTCACGCCCCCTTCACGCGGCACGCGCGACGGCACCGCGCGCGGCCTGATTCAGGCCGCGCGCGGATGGTGACGTCCGGCCGGACCGGGCTCCGTCCCCCGGGAACCTACGCGTCCTCCGCCAGTTCCAGCCAGCGCAGCTCCAGCTCCTCGCGCTCGCCGGCCAGGTCCCGCAACTGGGCGTCCAGTTCGGCCACCTTCGCGAAGTCGGTGGCGTTCTCGGCGATCCGCGCGTGCAGCGCGGTCTCCTTCTCGGAGATCCGGTCCAGCCGGCGCTCGATCTTCTGCAGTTCCTTCTTGGCGACGCGCTGGTCGGCGGCGTTCTTCTCGGTGGCGGCCGGCCTGGGCGCCGCGGCGGCGGTCTGCGCGGCGACCGCCTCCTGCATCCGCCGGCGCCGCTCCAGGTACTCGTCGATGCCGCGCGGCAGCATGCGCAGGGTGCCGTCGCCGAGGAGGGCGAACACGCGGTCGGTGGTGCGCTCCACGAAGAACCGGTCGTGGGAGATGACGACCATCGAGCCGGGCCAGCCGTCGAGGAGGTCCTCCAGCTGGGTGAGGGTCTCGATGTCCAGGTCGTTGGTGGGTTCGTCGAGGAAGAGGACGTTGGGCTCGTCCATGAGGAGGCGCAGCAGTTGCAGGCGGCGCCGCTCACCGCCGGACAGGTCGCCGACCGGCGTCCACTGCTTCTCCTTGCTGAAGCCGAACGTCTCGCACAGCTGACCGGCGGTCATCTCGCGGCCCTTGCCGAGGTCGACGCGCTCGCGCACGCGCTGCACGGCCTCCAGGACCCGCCAGTCGGGGTCGAGTTCGGCGACCTCCTGGGAGAGGTAGGCGAGCTTGACGGTCCGGCCGACGGCGATGCGCCCGCCCGCGGGCTGCGCCTCGCCCTCCGTACCGGCCGCGTCGGCCATGGCCCGCAGCAGCGAGGTCTTGCCCGCGCCGTTGACCCCGACCAGGCCGACGCGGTCGCCGGGTCCGAGCTGCCAGGTGAGGTGCTTGAGCAGCACCTTGGGCCCGGCCTGCACGGTGACGTCCTCCAGGTCGAAGACGGTCCTGCCGAGCCGCGAGGAGGCGAACTTCATCAGCTCGCTGCTGTCCCGGGGCGGCGGCACGTCCGCGATCAGCTCGTTGGCGGCCTCGACGCGGAAGCGCGGCTTGGACGTGCGGGCGGGGGCGCCGCGCCGCAGCCAGGCCAGCTCCTTGCGGACCAGGTTCTGCCGCTTGGTCTCCTCGGTCGCGGCGATCCGTTCGCGCTCGGCGCGCGCGAAGACGTAGTCGGAGTAGCCGCCCTCGTACTCGTACACGGTGCCGCGCTGCACGTCCCACATGCGGGTGCAGACCTGGTCGAGGAACCACCGGTCGTGCGTGACGCACACCAGGGCCGAGCGGCGGTTGCGCAGGTGCTCGGCGAGCCAGGCGATGCCCTCGACGTCGAGGTGGTTGGTGGGCTCGTCCAGGACGATCAGGTCCTGTTCCTCGATCAGCAGCTTGGCGAGCGCGATGCGGCGCCGCTCGCCGCCGGACAGCGGACCGATGACGGTGTCGAGCCCCTTGGGGAAGCCCGGCAGGTCGAGCCCTCCGAACAGTCCGGTCAGCACGTCCCTGACCTTGGCGTTGCCGGCCCACTCGTGGTCGGCCATGTCACCGATGACCTCGTGCCGGACGGTGGCCGCGGGGTCGAGGGAGTCGTGCTGGGTGAGCACGGCGAGCCGCAGGCCGCCGGAGTGCGTGACGCGCCCGGTGTCGGTCTCCTCCACCTTGGCGAGCATCCGGATCAGGGTGGTCTTGCCGTCGCCGTTGCGTCCGACGACGCCGATCCGGTCCCCTTCCGACACACCGAGCGAGACGCCGTCCAGCAGGGCACGGGTGCCGTACACCTTGCTGACGTTCTCGACATTGACCAGGTTGACGGCCATTTCACTCCTGTGCGCGGGGGTCGGTCAGCCTTCTAGCGTAGGCCCTGCGGGGGTGGGGCGGGGTGGGCGGGATCCGGCCGCCGGCCCCCGGAGGGTGGCGGCGCGGTCACCCGGCCGCCGGGCCCTCAGGCGGGCGGGAGCACGGTCGCGCCCGGCACCGGTCCCGCCGCCGTCCGCACCGCCCTGCAGGTGCCCGACGCCCGCAGCGCCCCGGCCACCTGCTCCGCCGCCCCGGCGTCGCGCGCGAGGAACGCCGTGGTCGGGCCGGAGCCGGAGACGAGCGCGGTGAGCGCGCCCGCCGCGCGGCCCGCGTCCAGGGTGCGGGCCAGGTCCGGGAAGAGGGACAGCGCGGCCGGCTGGAGGTCGTTGGAGACGGCCGCGGCCAGCAGGTCCGGGTCGCCCTCCGCCAGTGCCCGGAGCAGGTCCGGCGAGGCCGCGGGCGCGGAGATCCGCCGCCCCTCGGCCAGCCGGTCGAACTCGCGGAAGACCGCCGGGGTGGACAGGCCGCGCCCGGCCATCGCGAACACCCAGTGGAAGGTGCCGCCCGTCTCCAGGGCCATCAGCCGTTCGCCGCGCCCGGTGCCGAGGGCGGCACCGCCGACCAGGCTGAACGGCACGTCGCTGCCGAGTTCGGCGCAGATGGCGAGGAGTTCGGTGCGGGAGGCGCCGGCGTTCCACAGGGCGTCGCAGGCGAGCAGGGCGCCCGCGCCGTCCGCGCTGCCGCCCGCCATGCCGCCGGCGACCGGGATGTCCTTGACGATGTGGATGTGCACGGCCGGCTCCACGCCCCGCCGCCCGGCGAGCGCGAGCGCGGCGCGCGCGGCGAGGTTGGTGCGGTCCAGGGGGACCTGGCCGGCGTCGGGGCCCTCGCAGGTGACGCGCAGTTCGCGGGCCGGGGTGACGGTGACCTCGTCGTACAGGCCGACGGCGAGGAAGACGTTGGCGAGGTCGTGGAAGCCGTCGGGGCGGGCGGCGCCGACGGCGAGCTGGACGTTGACCTTGGCGGGGACGCGGACCGTGACGCTCACTGCTGACCGGACTCCTTGTGTTCGGCGATGCGGGCGAATTCCTCCACGGTCAGCGCCTCTCCCCGCGCCTGCGGTGAGACCCCGGCCGCGACGAGGGCCGCCTCGGCCGCCGCCGCGGACCCGGCCCAGCCGGCCAGTGCCGCCCGCAGGGTCTTGCGGCGCTGTGCGAACGCCGCGTCCACGACCGCGAAGACCTCCCGCCTGGAGGCCGTCGTCCTGATCGGCTCGGCCCGCCGCACGAGGGAGACCAGTCCGCTGTCGACGTTCGGGGCGGGCCAGAAGACGTTGCGTCCGATGGCCCCGGCGCGCTTGACCTCGGCGTACCAGTTGGCCTTCACGGAGGGCACGCCGTACACCCTGCCGCCGGGCGTGGCGGCGAGCCGGTCGGCGACCTCGGACTGCACCATGACCAGCGTCCGCTCGATGCTCGGGAAGGTGTCGAGCATGTGCAGCAGCACGGGTACGGCCACGTTGTACGGCAGGTTCGCCACCAGGGCGGTCGGGGCGGGACCGGGCAGCTCGGTGACGTGCAGCGCGTCGCAGTGGACCAGCGCGAACCGGTCGGCGCGGGCGGGCGTGCGCGCGGCGACGGTCGCGGGCAGCGCGGCGGCCAGCACGTCGTCGATCTCGACGGCGGTGACCCGGTCGGCGACCTCCAGCAGGGCCAGGGTGAGGGAGCCGAGCCCCGGGCCGACCTCGACGACCACGTCGTCGGGGCGGACCCCGGCGGTGCGGACGATCCGGCGGACCGTGTTGGCGTCGATGACGAAGTTCTGGCCGCGCTGCTTGGTGGGACGGACACCGAGCGCTGCCGCCAGCTCGCGGATGTCGGCCGGGCCGAGGAGGGCGTCGGGGAGGGGGCTGCTCACGGGACAAGGGTACGGGGGAGGAACGGGCCCTCCCGCCAGGCCTCGTCCTGCCCCGGTGCGCGGCCCGGCCGCCCGGCCCGCGGGCGCGGGGCCCGCCGCCCCGCCGCTACGTGCGCAGCCTGGCCCCGCAGTGCGGCCAGGGGCTCTCGCCCCGGGCGAGGTACAGCTTCTTGGCGCGGCGGGTCTGTTCGGGCGCCGGCGCCTCCTGGGGGCGTCCCCGGCCGCCGAGGCTGTGCCAGGTGCGGGTGTCGAACTGGTAGAGGCCCCCGTAGGTGCCCGAGGGGTCGACGGCGTCCGGCCGGCCGCCGGACTCGCAGGCGGCCAGGGCCGGCCAGTCGAGGCCGTCGGCGTCCCGTCCGGCGGCCGGCCGGACCCTGGTGCCGACCCTGACCACCTGCGTGCGCGGGACGCGGACCACCTCGGCCTCCGTCCGGTGCGGCCTGTCCCGCACCCCGTTGACGCTGCGCACGAAGTAGGCGGTCCGGCGCAGTCCGGGCCGGCCGGGGTGGTCGATCACCTCGGTGCCCTCGAAGAGGGAGGGGTCCGGGGCGCGCCGCACGGCGAACGGGATCGGGTCCTCGCGGACCTCGCGGGTGGCGGTCACCCGCAGCACGGTCACCGTCTGCCCGTCGCGCGGGAAGCCGTCGAGCGGCACGGAGGCGGCGTCCTGGCCGCGCAGGGTGACGCCGGCCTCCCCGACGGCCTCGCGGACGGTGGCCGCGTTGGTGCGGACGGTGCGGGCGCGGCCGTCCGCGAGGACGGTGACGGTGCGTTCGGTGCGCACGTCGAGGGCGAGCCCGGCGCGTCCGATGCTCCGGGAGCGCGGCACCGACAGGCGGGCGCCCTCCGCGCGCACGCCCAGCTCCCGCAGCGCGCCGTCCACCGTGTCGGCCGTCGTCCACACCACGTGCGGCTCGCCGTCCAGGGTGAGCCGCACGGGGCGGCCGTAGCGCACCGTGACCTCGTCGCCGCCGTCCAGTGCGGTGCCGGGGGCGGGCGCGACCGTGTCGTGCGCCCCGACGTGCACGCCTTCTTCGGCGAGCAGGGCGGAGACGTCGTCGGCGAAGGTGTGCAGGGTGCGCGTCCCGTCCCCGACGCTCAGCTCGACGGCCTTGTCCTGGGCGACGAACGCGGTGGTGCCGCCGGCCAGGAACGCGACGACGAGCGCCTGCGGCAGCAGCCGGCGCACGGCGGCCTCGGAGCGCTCGGCGCGGGCCCGGCGCCGGCGCGCGGCCCGTCCGCCGCCGTCGGGCGCCGCGGGTCCGGGCGCGCCCGGGCCGGGGTCCCCCGCCCGGTCCGGGCCCGTCCCCCGTCCCGGCGGGGGCGGCGCGGGTCCGGTGACGAGGTGCGCCCCGTCCCCGTGGGCGGGCCGGCGGGTGTTCGCCGGCCCCCCGTGGGGCGGCGTCCTCGCGGTGTGCGCGCAGCCGTCCGGGCCGTGGGGGCCGTACGCCTCGTACTGCGACTTGGTCACGCCGACACGCTCCAGAGGGCCAGCAGGGGTCCGGATCGGGCCCCCAGAACCTAGCGGAGCGTTCGTCACCCTCCAAAGCGGCGCGACTACGCAGCGTCTCCTTGCGCGGGCGTCAGTAGCCGAAGGCCCGGGCGGTGTTGGCGTCCAGGGCCGTCGCCAGCGCGTCCTCGCCGATGCCGCGCACCTCGGCCATCGCGCGCACGGTGACCGGGACGAGGTACGGCGCGTTCGGCCGTCCGCGGTAGGGCACCGGCGTCAGGAAGGGCGCGTCGGTCTCCACCAGGACCAGCTCCAGCGGGGCCACGGCGAGGGCGTCGCGCAGGTTCCGGGCGTTCTTGAAGGTGACGTTGCCGGCGAAGGACATGAAGTAGCCCTCGCGGGCGCAGACCCCGGCCATCTCGGCGTCGCCGGAGTAGCAGTGGAAGACGGTGCGCTCGGGGGCGCCCTCCTCCTTCAGCACGCGCAGGACGTCGGCGTGGGCGTCGCGGTCGTGGATGACGAGGGTCTTGCCGTGCCGCTTGGCGATCTCGATGTGGGCGCGGAAGGAGCGCTCCTGCGCCGCCTTGCCCCCGGGGCCGGTGCGGAAGTGGTCCAGCCCCGTCTCGCCGACGCCCTTCACCTGGGGCAGCGCGGCCAGCCGGTCGATCTCGGCGAGGGCCTCGTCCAGCGCCGCGTCGCCGCCCGCCTCCCGGGCGCCCTGCCGGGACCAGCCGTCGGGGTCGCCGTGCACGATGCGCGGGGCCTCGTTGGGGTGCAGGGCGACGGCGGCGTGGACGGCGGCGTGCGCGGCGGCCGTCTCGGCGGCCCACCGGGAGCCCTTGAGGTCGCAGCCGACCTGGACCACCGTCGTGACGCCCACGGAGGCGGCCTTGGCGAGGGCTTCCCCGACGGTGCCGGACTGCATGTCGAGGTGGGTGTGCGAGTCGGCGACCGGCACCCGCAGGGGCGCCGGGAGCGGCGGGGCCGCGTTCTTGTCGTCCTGGGCGGCGAGGCCGGCGTTCGAAGGCATGCCCCGATCCTACGAAAGGGGCACGCCCGCCCGGTCACCGCTCGGACCGCCCGGCGATCAGCTCGCCCGGCGCTGGAAGGGGTGCAGGAGGTCGGACAGGTGCCAGTGGTGGTGCTCCCCGGCCCTCCCGCCCCCGGCGCGCCCGCCGGCGGGCGCGCCCGGCACGCCCGGCACCTCGACCGGCCCCGCCTGCGGCGCGCCGTGCGGGGCCGGCCCGGCCGCGCCGCGCGCCGAGGACACCTGGCCCGCGCGCATGATCCGCACGACGTGGCCGTCGCAGTTCAGGCAGGCCGGCCGGCTCAGCGGGGACGGCACGACCCGGTCGTCGGCCACGTAGAGGACGAACCGCCGTCCCTCGCCGTCCCGGTGGTGCTCTATCTCGTACGACTGCTCCCAGCCGTGCCCGCAGCGCATGCAGGCGAAGGAATACGACTCGTGGACGACTGCCGTGGCCGTACCGCGGAGCCCGGTGCGCCCTGCGATCTCACTCATGCCAGCTCCTCTTGTCCGCTGGACGTGGGACGGGTGCGTCCCTGCGCCCAGTGGACGCCCTGGCCGGCGCGGGCGCAGCAGGCCTGTCGAGTGTTGGAGACGATTTGGGCGCCGCTTGCCGAACGGGCCCCGGGCGGGGGGCCGCCCTTTGCCTTCGGCACCGCGCTTTTGCCGGCCCATGGGGCGCGCGCTCAGCCGAGGCGCGCCGTGCTCAGAGGGCGTGTTTCCGCAGGCCAGGGGGCGCACGCGTCGCATCCCGGACCCACTCCCCCGACCGCCCCCGCACCCGGCCCCACCCGCCCCGCAGCCCTCTCCCACCGATCACGACGGCCCGCCGGCCACGACGGCCCCGCCGGTCCTGCCGGCCCGCCGGTCACGCTCCCTCCGGCACGCCCCCTCCGACTCAGGCCGTCCCGTCCCTCTTGGCGGCGACCACCGCGTCGAACACCACCCTCTTGGGCACCCCCGCCTCCACCGCGACCGCCGCGATGGCCTCCTTGCGCCGCTCGCCGGCCTCCTCCCGGACGCGGACCCGGCGCACCAGCTCCCCCGCGTCGAGGTCCTCGGGCCCGCTCTCCGGCGCGCCCTCCACGACGACGGTGATCTCCCCGCGGACGCCCTCGGCGGCCCACCGCGCCAGCTCGGCGAGCGGGCCGCGCCGCACCTCCTCGTACGTCTTGGTCAGCTCGCGGCAGACGGCCGCCCGCCGGTCGGCGCCGAACGCCTCGGCCATGGCGGCGAGGGTGTCGTCGAGCCGGTGCGGGGCCTCGAAGTACACGAGCGTGCGCCGCTCGCCGGCGACCTCCCGGAGCCGGGACAGCCGCTCGCCCGCCTTGCGCGGCAGGAAGCCCTCGAAGCAGAACCGGTCGACGGGCAGCCCCGACAGCGCGAGCGCGGTGAGCACGGCGGAGGGGCCGGGGACGGCGGTGACCCGGATGTCCTTCTCGACGGCGGCGGCGACGAGCCGGTACCCGGGGTCGGAGACCGACGGCATGCCGGCGTCGGTCACCAGCAGCACGCGCGCCCCGCCGAGCAGTTCACCGACCAGTTCGGGGGTGCGGGCGGACTCGTTGCCCTCGAAGTAGGACAGCACGCGCCCGCGGGGGGTCACGCCGAGCGCCTGGGCGAGCCGGCGCAGCCGCCGGGTGTCCTCGGCGGCGACGACGTCGGCGCCCGCCAGCTCCTCGGCCAGCCGGGGCGGCGCGTCCGCGGTGTCGCCGATGGGGGTACCTGCCAGCACAAGGGTTCCAGTCACCTCCCCATCCTCCCAGCCCGTGCGCGGGCGGGGGAAAACGACCGCTTCCGGGTCCGCGGCGCCCTTGCACGGGACTCACACAGAACGTTTCCCTACGATGGCGCGGTGACCAGTACCGCGTCCTCCACGGACCTCCGGCAGGGCCGGGCAGCGCACGACGGGCCGCCGTCGTGGCGGCAGCGGCTGCGCCCGTTCGGCTACACACCCGCCCCGGACGCGCCCGCCGGCGACGTACGCGACCGGCTGGTGCCGCCGTACACCCGGCCGGCCCCCCGGCTGTGGCAGGCGCTGGGCGTGCCCCCGGTCCTGGCGGAACGCATCACGCGCTGGTCGGGCTGGGGCGGGCCGCTGCTGGTGACGCTGGTGGCGGGCCTGATGCGGTTCTGGCACCTGGGCAGCCCGCGCGCGGTGATATTCGACGAGACGTACTACGCCAAGGACGCCTGGGCGCTCGTCCACCGGGGCTTCGAGGTCAACTGGGACAAGAACGCCAACGACCTGGTGCTGCAGACGAACGGCCACCTGGCCGTCCCCACGGACGCCGCCTACGTCGTGCACCCGCCGGTCGGCAAGTACGTCATCGGGCTCGGCGAGCTGGTCTTCGGGTTCGACCCGTTCGGCTGGCGGTTCATGACGGCGCTGCTGGGGACCCTCTCCGTGCTGCTGCTGTGCCGGATCGGCCGCCGGATGTTCCGCTCGACGTTCCTCGGCTGCCTGGCGGGCGCGCTGATGGCGGTGGACGGCCTGCACTTCGTGATGAGCCGGACCTCGCTGCTCGACGGTGTGCTGATGTTCTTCGTGGTGGCCGCGTTCGGCTGCCTGGTCGTCGACCGCGACCGGTCCCGGGCGAGGCTGGCCGCCGCGCTGCCGGCCGGGCCCGACGGCCGGGTCCGGCCGGACGAGCGGGTGGCCGACGCCTTCCGCCCGGGGTGGCGGCCCTGGCGCTGGGGGGCGGGGCTGATGCTGGGCCTGGCCCTCGGCACGAAGTGGAACGGCCTGTACGTCCTGGTCGCGTTCTGCGTGATGGCGGTGGCGTGGGACGTGGGCGCCCGCAAGGTGGCCGGCGCCCGCCACCCGTACCGGGCGGTCCTGAAGTACGACACCGGCATCACCTTCCTGGCGACGGTCCCGGTGGCGATCGCGGTCTACCTGCTGTCCTGGACCGGCTGGATCCTCTCCCCGGCCGACGGCAGCGGCGGCTACTTCCGCGACTGGGCGGCGACCGACGGCAGGGGCGGCCACTGGACCTTCCTGCCGGACTGGCTGCGCAGCCTGTGGCACTACGAGCACGAGGTGTACGAGTTCCACATCGGGCTGTCGTCCCCGCACACCTACCAGTCCAACCCGTGGAGCTGGATCGTGCTGGGCCGCCCGGTGTCGTACTTCTACGAGTCCCCCTCCCCCGGCGCCGACGGCTGCCCGGCCGACGCCGGCCAGAAGTGCGCCCGGGAGGTGCTGGCCCTGGGCACACCGCTGCTGTGGTGGGCGGCCTGCTTCGCGATCCTGTACGTGCTGTGGCGCTGGGCCTTCCGCCGCGACTGGCGGGCCGGGGCGATCGCCTGCGGCATCGCGGCGGGCTACCTCCCCTGGTTCCTGTACCAGGAGCGCACGATCTTCCTCTTCTACGCGGTGGTCTTCGTGCCGTTCCTGTGCCTGGCGGTGGCGATGCTGCTCGGCGCGGTCGTCGGCCCCCCGGGCTCCTCCGACACCCGCCGCGTGGTCGGCGCCTCGGCGGCGGGCGCCCTGGTCCTCCTGATCGCCTGGAACTTCATCTACTTCTGGCCCCTGTACACCGGCACCGCGATCCCCCTGGACAGCTGGCGGTCGCGGATGTGGCTGGACACCTGGGTCTAGCCGGGCGGACACGACCACGGGGGCACGGCAGCACGCCGTGCCCCCGTGGTCGTCGTCGGCCGCCGGGGTCTGCCGGCCCGCCGGCCCGGCAGACCCCGGTGAACGCCCGTCCCCCTGTTCGGGAAACTCTCCGAAACCCCTGTCCCGGAAGCCTCGAAACCGCTTACAGTGCAGGGTACAACCTGTTTTTGAACGTGTTCAGGGATGAACCGGACAGGTACTCACGGGGATCGGGGAGGGACTCGCGTCATGCGCAAGGGGGCCAAGGCCGCCGTCGTCGGCGGGGTGTGTGCGGCGCTGGTGGGCGGAGCCGGGTACGGGCTCATGAACATCGCGTCCGCGCTGAACGGGAGCGGGACCGCGGGCGGCGGCCCCGCGCCCGTGCGGACCGGGCCGCCCGGCGCCGACGAGGTCGGGGCGACGACCGCGGAGTTCTTCGCCGCCTGGGAGAAGGGGGAGGCCGCCACCGCGGCGCGGTACACCAACTACCCCGACGCGGCCCGTGCGCTGCTGACCGCCTACGCCGACGACGCGCACATCGGCGCCGTGCGCATCACGCCCGGCACGCCCAGCGGCGCCACCGTGCCGTTCACGGTGAGGGCGAAGGTGTCGTACGGCGGCAGGTCCCGGCCGCTCACCTACCGGAGCCGGCTGACGGTCGTGCGCGGCAGGACCTCCCACCGGGCCCTGGTCGACTGGCAGCCCTCCGTCGTCCACCCGCGGCTGCGGACGGGGGACACGCTGGTGACGGGCGAGTCCGCGGACCCGCCGATCGACGCCGTGGACCGTGACGGGGCGGTGCTGACGAAGGAGAAGTACCCCTCCCTCGGGCCGATCCTGGACGAGCTGCGCCGGCGCTACGGCGACAAGGCGGGCGGCCGGCCGGGGGTGGAGCTGGTGATCCGGCACGAGGGCGCCGTGGGGGACGGCACGGACGGCGGTTACGGCGCCGGGGACGGCGGGAGCGCCGACACCCCCCTGCTCACCCTCGCCGAGGGCCGGGCGGGCAGGCTGCGCACGACGCTCAGCGCGGGCGCGCAGGCGGCGGCGGAGACGCAGGTGGCGAAGTACGGCGAGTCCTCCGTGGTGGCCGTCAAGCCCAGCACGGGCGAGATCCTGGCCGTCGCCAACAACCGCGTCGACGGCTTCGACGCGGCCCTGCTCGGCGAGCGCGCCCCCGGCTCCACCATGAAAATCATCAGCGCGGCGACCCTCATCGACAGCGGCCTGACCACGGCGGACGGCCCGGCGCCGTGCCCGGCGTCGGCGGTGTGGCAGAGCCAGACCTTCCAGAACCTCAGGGGCCTGGCGCCCGACGAGCACGCCACCCTCTCCGAGAGCTTCGCGCGCTCCTGCAACACGGCGTTCGTGAAGTTCGCGGACTCGGTGCGGGTGGACTCCCTCACCAAGGAGGCCCAGGACCGCTTCGGGCTCGGCCGGAACGACTGGAAGATCGGGGTGCCGTCCTTCGACGGCCGGGTCCCCGCGGCCGGCGGCCCCGACACCGCCGCCGCCCTGATCGGCCAGGGCCAGGTGCAGATGAGCCCGCTGAACATGGCCTCGGCGACGGCGACCGCGGCGACCGGCGTCTTCCGGCAGCCGGTGATCGTGCCGCTGGGCCTGGACGACCGCACCCCGGCCCGCGCGCGGGGGCTGTCGGCCGGCACCACCCGGCAGTTGCGCGCGATGATGAACCGCACCGCGCGCAGCGGCACCGCGGCCGGTGTGATGGCCGGGCTCGGCGGGGACGTCGGCGCCAAGACGGGCTCGGCCGAGGTGGACGGGCACGCCCGGCCCGACAGCTGGTTCACCGGGTACCGGGGCGACGTCGCCGCAGCCGCGATGGTCCAGGACGGCGGCCACGGCGTCGACGCGGCCGGGCCCATTGTCGCAAGCGTGCTACGGAGTGCGGCGTGACGTCACCCGCACGGGCGGGGACTCTAGGGTGGTTGACGTCGTTGGGGTGTGCGGGGGCCGCGGGACACCCGGGAAAGGTGCGGAGGAACTGAGGCTGTGGGCAAGAGAAGACACGTCGCCGGGCGGCGGAAGACCGGCGTGGTCGTGCTGGGCGCGGTCGCCGTGGTCGCCGTCGGGGCCGGGGTGGGCGTGTACGCCCTGTACGGCGGCGGAGCGGCGGCCGACGGGCGGGCGTCCACCCTGGCCGCCCGCCCGGCCGTGAGGACGGGCCCGCTGTCCGCGGCCGAGGTGCGCACCGCCGCCACGCGCTTCCTCACCGCCTGGCAGCAGGGTGGCGTCGCACGGGCCGCGGCGGCCACCGACGACCCGTCCGCCGCCACCGCCCTCCTCACCGGCTCCGCCGAGGACGCCCACCTGAAGGACGTCACGCTGGCTCCCGGCCCGGCCAAGGGGGACACGGTGCCCTTCTCCGTGCGGGCGACCGTGTCGTACCGGGGCCTGGCCAAGCCGCTCGCCTACGACAGCGCGCTGACCGTCGTGCGGCGGGCGGGTGACGGCAAGCCGCTGGTCGACTGGCACGCCTCCGTCGTCCACCCCGACCTCAGGGACGGGGACACGCTGGTCACCGGCGAGTCGGGCACCCCGCCGGTCAAGGCGCTGGACCGGGACGGCGGCGAACTGACGGCCGCGAAGTACCCGTCGCTGGGCACGGTGCTGGACGGGCTGCGGGAGAAGTACGGCAAGACGGCCGGCGGCAGGGCGGGCGTGGAGCTGCGGGTGGTGCGCGGCAAGGCGGCCAGGGCGGCGAAGCTGTCCGACAAGACGCTGCTGGAGCTGAGCAGGGGCACCGCGGGCACGGTGCGCACCACGCTGGACCCCGCCCTGCAGGCGGTGGCCGAGCAGCAGGTGACCGGGCGGGCGCGGGCCTCGGTGGTGCTGCTGCGGCCCTCCACGGGTGAGATCCTCGCGGTCGCCAACAGCGGGCACGGCTTCAACACCGCCTTCCAGGGCTCGCTGGCCCCGGGCTCCACGATGAAGATCATCACCTCGTCGCTGCTGATCGACAAGGGCCTGGCCTCGGTGGACAAGCCGCACCCGTGCCCGAAGACGGTCACCTACGGCGGCTGGACGTTCCACAACGACGACGACTTCCAGATCAAGGGCGGCACGTTCAGGGCGAGCTTCGCCCGCTCCTGCAACACCGCCTTCATCAGCCAGGCGAAGAAGCTGGGCGACGCCGACCTGACGAAACAGGCCCAGCAGGTCTTCGGGCTGTCCCGGAACGACTGGGCGATCGGCGTGCCGAGCTTCGACGGCTCGGTGCCGGTGCAGTCGGCGGCGCCGAAGGCGGCCTCGCTGATCGGGCAGGGCGGGGTGCGGATGAACCCGCTGAACATGGCCTCGGTCGCCGCGACGGTGCGCACGGGCGCCTTCCACCAGCCCTACCTGGTCCCGCCCTCCGTGGACCACCGGGCGCTGGCCACCGCGTCCCGCACGCTGTCGTCCTCGACCCTGTCCCAGCTGCGCGAGCTGATGCGGTACACCGCCGCGTACGGCACGGCCGCCGAGGCGATGTCGGGGCTCGGGCCGGACTACGGCGCGAAGACGGGCTCGGCGGAGGTCGACGGGCAGAAGAAGCCCAACGGCTGGTTCACCGCCTACCGGGGCGACCTCGCCGCGGCGGGCGTGGTGCAGGCGGGCGGCCACGGCGGCGACACGGCCGGCCCGATCGTGGCGGCGCTGCTGCGGGCGGGTGGCTGATCAGCTGTGGACCGGCTCCGCCGTGTGGGTGCGGCGGAGGAACCGCAGCAGCGTCCTGGTCTCGAACTGCACCACCGCGACACCGCGCTCGGAGTGGAACTCCACGATGGCCTGGACGCGTCCGCAGGGCCAGACCCGGACGTCTCCGCTCCCGGCCGGCGTCCGCAGCCCGCGCTCCAGCAGCGCGCGGGGGAAGGTCCACTCGTGCGGGCCGGGCAGTGCGACGCGGACCGACCGCGGATCGGCGTCGGGGTCGTAGCGCAGCAGCACGGGCACGGCCCCCGGGTCCTCCCCGTCCGTGACGATGTGGACGCGCGCGTACTGTTCGACCACGGGCATCGGCTCGCCCCTTCACGCTGAGTCACCTATGCGAAAGCTGTGCCTCCGCTTCCTCTCCAATGTCCCATATTTCCCGGCACACACCCCGCCGGGCGATGACATCGGGTCTCTCTTGCAAGGTCTTCGCAACAAGGGCCTAAAATCGTACGGTGCACGTACCTGACGGATTCATCGACGCCCCCACCTCCGCCGTCGCCGGGGTGGTCGCCGCCGGCGCCCTCGCGGTGAGCCTGCGCGGTGCCCGCCGCGAACTCGACGAACGCACGGCCCCGCTGGCGGGCCTGGTGGCGGCCTTCATCTTCGCCGTCCAGATGCTCAACTTCCCGGTGGCGGCCGGCACCAGCGGTCACCTGCTCGGAGGAGCACTCGCCGCGATACTCGTCGGGCCGTACACGGGCGTGCTCTGCGTGTCGGTCGTGCTGCTCATGCAGGGCGTGCTGTTCGCGGACGGCGGGCTGACCGCGCTCGGCGTGAACATCACCGACATGGCGGTCACCACGACGGTCGTGGCGTACGCCGTCTTCCGCGCCCTGCTGTCCGTGCTGCCCCGCAGGCGGCGCGCGGTGACCGTCGCCTCCTTCGTCGCCGCGCTGGTGTCCGTGCCGGCCGCGGCCTGCGTGTTCACGCTGGTCTACGCGATCGGCGGCACCACCGACGTCCCGATCGGCAAGGTGGCGACCGCGATGATCGGCGTCCACGTCCTGATCGGCGTCGGCGAGGCCGTGATCACGGCGCTCACGGTGAGCGCCGTCGTCGCCGTGCGCCCGGACCTGGTGCACGGCGCGCGCGGTCTGCGCCAACGGCTCAAGCTGCGGGTCGACGGCGAGCTGGTGGACGTCCCGGCCGCCGCGGAGCCCGTGGCGGCGCGCACCTCCCGGCGCACGCTGTGGGTCACCGGGCTGGTCACCTCGCTGGTGCTCGCCGGGTTCGTCAGCTTCTACGCCTCCTCCAGCCCCGACGGCCTGGAGAAGGTCGCGCACGACAAGGGCATCGACGCCGGGGCCAGGCCGCACACGGCGTCCGGCTCCCCGCTCGCCGGCTACGGCGTGAAGGACGTCGCCGACGCCCGGCTGTCCGGCGGCCTGGCGGGCGTGATCGGCGTCGGCGTCACCGTCGTCGCGGGCAGCACGGTGTTCTGGGCCGTGCGCAGGCGCCGCGGCACCGACGTGTCGCCCGCCTCGACCGCGGGCACCGGGGTCTGACGTGGGAGCGGGACACGCGCACCGGCTCTACCGGCACGGGCATTCGCCCGTGCACGCCCTGCCGCCGCACACCAAGCTGGCCGCCGCCTTCGCCTTCGTGGTGGTGGTGGTGTCCACCCCGCGCGGGGCGGTGTGGGCGTTCGCGGTGTACGCCGTGCTGCTCGCCCACGTCGCGCGCCGCGCGCGCGTGCCGGCCGGCTTCCTGCTCAAACGGCTGCTGATCGAGGTGCCGTTCGTGGCGTTCGCGGTGCTGATGCCGTTCGTCGCCGAGGGCGAGCGGGTGCACGTGCTCGGGCTGTCGCTGAGCGCCGGCGGACTGTGGGGCGCCTGGAACGTGCTCGCCAAGGGCACCCTCGGCGTCGCCGCGTCGGTGCTGCTGGCCGCCACCACCGAGCTGCGCGAACTGCTGCTCGGACTGCAACGGCTGAAACTGCCGCCGCTGCTCGTGCAGATCGCCTCCTTCATGATCCGCTACGGCGACGTCATCACCGACGAGATGCGCCGGATGCGCATCGCCCGTGAGTCGCGCGGCTTCGAGGCGCGGGGCGTGCGGCACTGGGGGGTGCTCGCCAAGTCCGCCGGCGCGCTGTTCATCCGCTCCTACGAACGCGGGGAGCGGGTGCACCTGGCCATGGTGAGCCGGGGGTACGCCGGTTCGATGCCGGTGATCGACGAGGTGACCGCGTCCCGGGCGCAGTGGTCCTCCGCCCTCGCCCTGCCCTGCGCCGCCCTCGCCGTCTGTGTGCTGGGATGGACCCTGTGACTGCACCCGCCTCCCTGGAGGTCTCCGGCCTCGCCTTCGCCTACCCCGACGGCCACCAGGCCCTGTTCGGCGTGGACTTCTCCGTCGCGCGCGGCGAACGCGTCGCGCTGCTCGGCCCGAACGGCGCCGGCAAGACCACCCTCGTACTGCACCTGAACGGCATCCTGGGCGGCGGCACCGGCACGGTGACCGTGGCCGGGCTGCCGGTCGGCAAGAAGCACATGGCCACGGTCCGGCAGAAGGTCGGCATCGTCTTCCAGGACCCGGACGACCAGTTGTTCATGCCGACCGTGCGGGAGGACGTGGCGTTCGGTCCGGCCGCCGCCGGGGTCAGGGGGGCCGCGCTGGAGGAGCGGGTGCGCACCGCCCTGGAGCGGGTCGGCATGCAGGACTTCGCCGACCGGCCGCCGCACCACCTGTCCTTCGGGCAGCGCCGCCGGGTCGCGGTGGCGACGGTGCTCGCGACGGAGCCGGAGATCCTCGTCCTGGACGAGCCGTCCTCCAACCTCGACCCGGCCTCCCGGCGCGAACTGGCCGACGTCCTGCGCTCGCTGGACGTCACCGTCCTCATGGTCACGCACGACCTGCCGTACGCGCTGGAGCTGTGCCCGCGCGCGCTGATCCTGAGCGACGGCGTGATCGCGGCGGACGGCCCGACCGGACGGCTGCTGTCCGACGAGGCGTTGATGCGGGCCCACCGCCTGGAACTGCCGTTCGGCTTCGACCCGAGGTCGGTGGCCACCGGGACCTGACGGCAACGGCGGCGTAACGATCCCCACCGGCCGGTGAAACGAAGGAATCGCAGGCTTGCGGTCCGTGTTGGTCTCACTGTCGAAGGCAGGGCCGAAGGGGTGGAGCGGGCGTGGACGTGAACGGCGTGGTGGCCGAGGGCTTCGAGCCGGTCCGGGAGGCGTTCGCCGCGAACTTCGCGCGGGGCGGGGAGCGCGGCGCCGCCGTCGCCGTGTACCGCGACGGGCACAAGGTCGTGGACCTGTGGGGCGGGGCCCGGGACGTGGACGGCACGGCCCCCTGGGAGCCGGACACCGCGCAGGTCGTGCGCTCCGCCACCAAGGGCGTCGCCGCCGCCGCGCTCCTGCTGCTGCACCAGCGCGGCGAACTGGACCTGGACGCCCCCGTGGGCACGTACTGGCCCGAGTACAAGACGGCGGGCAAGGACCGCACGCTGGTGCGGCACCTGCTCGGGCACCGCGCCGGGGTGCCGGTGCTGGACCGCCCGCTGACCCCCGGGGAGGCCGCGGACCCCGGCCTCGGGGCGGCGGCCGTCGCCGCGCAGGCACCGGTGTGGGAGCCGGGCACGGACCACGGCTACCACGCGCAGACCTACAGCTGGCTCACCGGCGAACTGGTCCGGCGGATCACCGGGCTGGGCGTCGGCGAGTGGATCGCCCGGGAGGTCGCCGGGCCCGTCGGCGCCGACCTGTGGCTGGGCCTGCCCGAGGCGGCGCAGGACCGCGTCGGCCGCATGGGGCCGGTCGAGGCGCCGCAGCCGACCGGCGGGCTGCGGATCCGGCCCAAGAAGACGGTCACCGAGGCCTACGCCGACCCCGGCTCGCTCACCCGCCGCGCCTTCGCCGCGATCACCCCGCTCCCGGACGAGAACGCGCCCGCCTACCGCGCCGCCGCGCTGCCCGCCTCCAACGGCATCGCCACCGCCGACGGCCTGGCCCGCTTCTACGCCTCGCTCATCGGCGAGGTGGACGGCGGCACCCGCCTGTTCACCCCGGCGACGGCGGAGCTGGCCCGCGCCGAGCAGTCGGCCGGGGCGGACCGCGTCCTGATCGTCGGCACCCGCTTCGGCGCCGGCTACATGCTGCACGGCAGCGCGTCCCCGCTGCTGTCCCCCGCCTCCTTCGGCCACCCGGGCCGCGGCGGCCCCCTCGGGTTCGCCGACCCGGAGGCGGGCATCGCGTTCGGCTACGTCACCAACGGCTTCCGGAAGAGCGTGACGGCGGACCCCAGGGCCCAGGCGCTGGTCCGGGCCCTGCGCACGGCGCTCGGCCGGCGGGCCGGCGGCCTCACACGTTGATCGGGTGCGAGGTCCGCCCGGAGTCCGCGTCGATCTCGTCGTGCGCCTTGGTCAGCAGCCGCATGGCCAGTTCGTTGAGGGCGCGGGCACCGGCGATCTCCTCGCCGACCCGGGGCTGGTCGGCGTCGACGCGGTGCCGGCTGGCCTGGCCGCGCGCCCGCACCTCGGTTCCGTCGGCCAGGCGGACCAGGGCGGCGGCCCGCGTGTGCTGACCGTCCTCCTCGAACTCCAGCTCGACGTGCCATCCCACAGCGGTGTGCGTCATCGGGACCACCTCCGGACCTCGCCGATGTGCCACTGCTTCCAGGGTGCGACCGCGGGCGGCCCACGTCATCCCGGCGTCGTTCCCGGTTCTGCAACGGTGTCTGCCGTGACTGTCGGCCGGTTCGGCCGTTGGCGTGGTCATGGGCGGGGACCTGCTGATGTCAGGTTGCGGACCGGGGAGCTGGACGCGCTCCCCGAGCGGTTCGCGCACCGGTTCAACCGGGAGGAGCCGCATCGGTCGGCACTGGCCTGCATGCGGGGAATGATCGCTCCGCTGGAGTGGAAGAACGGCTGGACGCCGACCGAGGAGGCCGGACACGCCGGTCCCGGCCGTGTCCGTCGGCGGCTGGACCGGATCGGGTGGGATGCCGGCGTCAGACGAGCCGTGACTGCTGCCGCAGGGGGCTGCTTGCCCGGTGCAGGCTTCTGAGCGCCTGTCCGTAGGAGGCGATGAGTGAGGTCTGGAGGTAGGCAACGCCCAGTTCGTCGCAGTAACGGTGCACGAGGAGCTGTGCCCTGCGCAGATTCGGCGAGGGCATGCTCGGGAACAAATGGTGCTCGATCTGGTAGTTCAGTCCGCCCAGCACCACGTCCGTGAACCAGTTTCCGCGCACGTTGCGGGAAGTGAGGACCTGGCGACGCAGGAAGTCGGGCCGGTCGCCGCCGGTGAGGGTCGGCATGCCCTTGTGGTTCGGGGCGAAGATGGCTCCCAGGTAGACCCCGAACAGACACTGGTGCACGAGGAGGAACACCACGGCCTTCCCCGGAGACACCACGAGGAACAGCGCGCCGAGGTACAGGACGAAGTGGGCGACGAGAAGCGTCCCTTCGATCCGGCGCTGCTTGAGGGAACGGTCCGCCAGCGCCCGCACCCCCGCGACGTGCAGGTTGAAGCCCTCCAGCGTCAGCAGCGGGAAGAACAGGTACGCCTGCACCCTGCCCAGCAGACGGGGCAGACCGGTGGCCCTGCGGGCCTGGGCCTGACTCCAGACCAGGATGTCGGGGGCCACGTCGGGGTCGAGCTCTTCGTGGTTGGGGTTCGCGTGGTGGCGGGAGTGCTTGTCCTGCCACCAGCCGTACCCCATGCCGATCCCCATGTTGGCGGCGAGCCGCCCGATCAGCGCGCTCGAGCGGCCGCGCCGGAACACCTGACGGTGACCGACGTCGTGCGCGACGAGCGCGACCTGCCCGAAGACCGCAGCGAGGAACACGGCGGCCAGCAGCGTCCACCAACTGTCGCCGATCGTCACGAAGGCCAGCCAGCCCACCGTGTAGGCCGCGGTCACCAGCGCCATGCGCACGCCGTAGTAGAAGGGACGGCGCCGCATCAGTCCGGCGTCCTTGATCTGCGTGGACAGCCGCGAGAAGTCACTGCCGGCGCGGCGTTCCCGGGTCGGTGCGACGGTGTCGCTGGCGCGTTGCGTCGTGTCCGTGGTCATCGTCGGTCCCGTCGTTCGCGAATGGAGCGGAGGACGGACCGTCGTCGAAGGACGACGAGTGGTCGGCATGATGTCTCGTTTCCCGGCACCAGCCCGCGGGCGGACGACGTCACAACGGCGCGTCGTACACCGAATCGGGTCGGGACGGTAGGGGGATTGCATCTGTCACGCCACCGTGGCGACGTGTCCAACGGATCGGTTCCGTGCGGTGCTGGCGCAGCACTTGGATTCAGCGCATGTCACGATCTTGGCGCGGACACCGGTACTTCTCCGGAAGGTCCGGGAAGAGCGGCCATGGGCCGGAGCATCCTGATTTCAGAGTACACAAGGCGGTGTAGGGGCCAGGTGTGGCCGAGATCGGCCCCACCTCCGCCCAGCGCTTGATCCGCGTCCGTGCCGGGCCCATCCGCTGTGCGCGCCGCTCCGAACCAGCCGTCGGATCGGCCGCTTCGACGGGGTTCCCCGGCCGACGCGTGCACGTGCGCGAGTCGGGGCACTCCTCGGGACCGGGCTTCCCGACCATCGGGTTTCGGCCGTCCCGGTCGTTCCGGTCCAGGGCACCGGTCCGCGCCGGCCTGCCGCTGGAGGTGTCGCCAGAGCTGGTCCGGGCACGCTGAAAGGTGCCCTCTTCGGGCACACCGCCGTGCGAAGGGAAAACCGGGAATGATCCAGAGCGCGGACATCCGTGAGTGGCGCACCCATGACGTCGTCGACGCGGGTGGCCACAGAATCGGCACGCTGGAGGCCGTCTACGTGGACACCAGCACCGACGAGCCCGCCATGGCCACCGTGCAGGTCGGGCTGCCCACCCGTCGCCACCTGGTCTTCGTCCCGCTGAACGGCGCGGTCGCGGGGCCGGGCTACGTCAAGGTCGACTACGACCGGTCGTTGGTGAAGAAGTGCCCCGCGATCGGCACCGACGATGTGCTGCCCGTCGAGGACGAGGCGGCGGTGTTCGCGCACTACGGCCTGCCCTATCAGCCCGGCGCGAACGGTGAGCGGCAGCTCGCCCGCCGCTGACCGGCCCCCGTCGAATCGAAGAGGCGCCCCACGTCATGACGTTCTTCCTGCTCCTCGTCATTGCGGCAATCGTGCTGGGCATCATCGGCGTCGTCGCCAAGGGGCTGTTCTACCTGCTCATCATCGGGATCGTGGTGTTCGTCGCGGCCCTGGTGCACCTGGGCCTGCACATTCGACGCTCCGGCCGGCACCGGCGCACGCTGCGCTGAGACGTCCCGAGGCCGCCGGGCCGGGAGGGGGCCCCACCCTCACCGGCCGGTCCCGGCAGCCCCGGGCGGCCGGGCAGGCTTGCGGGGCTGCCGACCGGACGGCGTGGTGCGTGCCCCGGGGAAAGCAGTCACACCGACGCCGGTCCATCGGGTGGGCCGCGGGCAGCGGCCTGCCGGCATCGTCCGCTCCCCGTCCGCCTGGCCGGACACCACACGCCCCACTGTCTTGCGGCGGACCGCCGGCGCGGAGGGCACCGGCCGTGCGGTCATCGCGGTCACGGCCGTACCAAAGCGCTGGCCTCCGCTCTGGCCACCTTGCGGTGTCGCGCAGCTGGGCGAGGTGTGGCCGGGGAGCCGGAGCCCGTTGCTGATCTCCGGCCCCTCAGAACCGGTCGTGCGCCTTTCGGCGCATCCGGTTCAAGCAAGCCACGAGGACTTCGCAGGTCAGCAGGGGTGGAGGGCGTTCACCGTCGCCTGCGTGGTGCCGGCGACGGCGTTCGCGGTGCACGAGGCGACGGTGGGCCCGCTGGTCCGTCCCGCCCTCTCGCCGGTGGGTGAAGTGATGCTCGTGGAGCATCCTCTTCGAGGCCGCGGACCACTTGATCCACTCGCGTGGGCCGTCCGGTTCGTGTTCGGCTCCCACGATCAGCGCCCGTGACCCGTCAGGACGCCGGTGCCGGAGAGGACGACGCGTCGGCGAGCTGCGCACCGGTGCCGGCGTCTCTCCGCCGGGAGTGCCTGACGCCGTGCCAGTCCAGGAACATGATGGTGGCGTCGTCCCGCAGGTGACCGCCGTTGGCGGCGACGATCTTCGCGATCACCGTGCGGGTGGCCTCACGCGGATGCAGGTCGCCGGTGCGCGCGATCAGACCCGCCAGGTCCACATGCTTGGCCTTGTGCTCCAGCATGCCGTCGGTGAGCATGACCAGCCGGTCGCCGGGCCGCAGATCCAACCGCTGGACCCGGTAGGTGTGCGGGAACGGGAAGCCGAACGGCATGTCGATGCCGACACCGAGCTGCTCCACCCTCCCATCGCGCAACCGCAGCGGCCAGGGATGGCCCGCGTTGACGAACTCGTTGCCGCCGTCGAGCAGGTTGATGCGCAGGAGCTGACCGGTGACGTAGCCCTGCCTGCCGTGGTCGAGCATCGTCCGATGCGCCTGCAGGGCCTGTTCCGCCAGGTCGGCGCCGGTCCGCCTGGCCCCGCGCAGCGCGCCGACGGCGAGGGTGGCCAGGAGTGAGGCGTCGACGTCGTGGCCCATGGCGTCGGTGACGGACAGCTGCACGGTGTCGCGGTCGATCACGTAATCGAAGGTGTCGCCTCCGACGTGGTCGGCGGGCTCCAGCGATCCTGCGACCGTGAACTGTGCGGCCTCACAGGCCAGGGACGAGGGCAGCAACCGGTGCTGGATCTCCGCGGCCAGGCTCAGCGGCTTGGTGCGGCGGCCCCACTGGTACACATCGGTGTACGACCGGTTGGCGATGACGATGTAGGCCAGGGCGTGCGCGGTCTCGCCGATCTCCCGCATCGCGGCCTCGTCGGGTGCCGAGGGGAGGGAGAGTTCCAGCAGGCCGATGGCGTCTCCCCGGTTGGTGACCGGGGCGATGACCCGTACCGTGCTCCCGCCGTCCTCGGTCCGTGTGGCCGGCCGCTGGGTGCGGATCACCTGGTCGTACACGGTGCCGGGCACATCCATGCGCCGGGGCGGTTCACCGGTGTCCACGTCCCCGGCGGCGCCCAGGCGCACCACGGATGCACCGGTGAAGTCCATGAGGAGGAAGGAGACGCTCCTCGCGTTGAGGCTCTGGCTCAGCACGCGGGCGACAACGTCGAGCGATTCCACCGGCGCCGCGGCTTCCGCCGCGGCCAGGGCCCCGGCGAGCCCCGTCCGAATGCGCTCGTCGTCGTCCGGGGCGAGCCGGGAGCCGGCCGCACTGTCAGCATGCGGCGGATGTGCACTCACCTGGTACGTCTCCCCTTGTCTGATGACCCGCAGGCGCCTCGCCGCACAGGACGAGAGGCCGACAAGGCCGGCCGCGGAGGCGTGACTGGGCATACCGCCGGTCCCACCCCGGTCAGAAGTCTGCCACCCCTGAGTCCCGAGGACCGTTTTCCCCTAGCAGGGCCCCTGCGGCATCCGCCAGGCGAGGCGGGCACGCACGCGCGCCGCCTCCCACGGGCTGGAGGTGCTGGAGTGGGCCAGGGCCTGCCGGTCGCCGTCCTCCCCCGGCCGGGCGGCCATCGGCTCCACCGGCTCGCGCCGCCCCTCCAGCAGCGGTCCCCGCAGGTACGCCTCGCCCCACTGGCGCTGGTCCGCCCGCGCGAACGGCTCGAACACCTCCGCCGTGAAGTCCTCCGGATCACACCGGACCTCGGCCGCCTCCCCACCCAGCACACCAGGTCAACGGCCCACCCGGGCAAACGGACGCGCCAGCGGCGAACGAACCTGACCAGGCCCTACCAGGAGCCGGCCCGCTCCTCGAAGCTGGCGAAGTAGGCGGCGGCCATGTCCTCGTCGGCGTGCCCCTGGGCGGCGGCCCGGGCCAGGCGCTCGGCGGTGGCGGCGGCGACGTCGAGCCGCACGCCGTTGCGCTCCCCGGCCCGGACGATGAGCCGGGCGTCCTTCTCGGCGGTGGACACGGCGAACGACGCCGGCGACAGCTTCCCGTCGAGCACCAGGGCGGACTTGGCCCGCAGGTAGCCCATGTCGAGCGGGCCGCCCTCGATCAGGCCGAAGAAGTCCTGCGGGTCGACGTCCAGGGCCTTGGCCAGGGCCAGCACTTCACCGGCCGCCGCGGTGGCCGCGAGGACCCAGCTGTTGGCGACCAGCTTCAGCCGGCTGGCGCTGCCCGCGCCGCCGTCCTCCCCGGTCCACACCGTCTGGGCACCGACCGCGTCGAACACGGGCGTCACCGTGTTCCGCCCGTCCTCGGGCCCCGCGGCCAGCACCGTCAGCCGGCCGGCCTCGGCGGGCTCGCGGGTGCCGAGCACGGGGGCGTCGTAGAAGACGAGCCCGTGCTCGCGCGCGAACGCGGCCAGCTCGGCGACCAGCTCGGTCCCGGCGGTGGTGCACTGCGCCCACACCGTGCCCGGACGCAGCGCCGGGGCCGCCTCGCGCATGACCTCCAGGGCGGTGTGGCCGTCGTACAGCATGGTCAGCACGACGTCGGCGCCCTCGACGGCCTCCGCGGGCGTACCGGCGACCCCGATCCCGTCCCCGGCCAGCGGCTCGGCCTTCTCCCGCGTCCGGTTCCAGGCCCGGACCTCCAGCCCCGCCCGGACGAGGTTGCGGGCCATGGCGGCCCCCATGATCCCGGTGCCCAGCACACCGACGGTCGGCTTGTCGCTCATCGTTGCTCCCAGTCTCACTGTTCTTCGCCGTCCAACGCCATCCTGCTACCCCGCGTGCAGCATCAACCCGATGCCCACGACCAGTAGACCCGCCGCCGCGATCCGGGGCGCGCCGAAGCGCTTCTTGAAGAACAGCGCGCCGATGGCCGCGCCGACGATGATCGAGGACTCGCGCAGGGCGGCGACGGGGGCGAGCGCGGCCCGTGTCCGGGCCCACAACACCAGCGCGTACGCGGTGACGGACAGGGCGGCGCCGAGGAGGCCGAGGGCGGCGTACGGCCGCAGCAGGCGCACCGTGTCACCGCGCAGGCGCGTGTACGCGTACGCCGGGACGGCGATCCCCTGGACGGCCATCAGCCAGGCGACGTAGCCGAGCGGCGCGTGCGAGGCCCGTACCCCCAGGCCGTCGATCACGGTGTACGCGGCGATGGTCATGCCGGTCGCCAGGGCCGCGCCGATCGCCGCCCAGTCCGGCCGGCGCCCCCGCAGCCCCAGGGTCCCTTGCATGATCGAGGTACGTCCGGATTCATCCGGTGAGGCCGAGGGCGACCAGAGGCCTTCGCCAGTCGCGGGCAGTGCGCCGTAGAGCGGTGTCGATGTTGGTGTGTCCGTCCTGGCGGTGGACGCCGATGGCGAGGTTGCGCAGGCCGGCCATGATGCGCGGGAGATGGCCGGCATGGATCTCGGAGTCGTCCTCGCGGAACGTGCGGTCGCGGACGTGGTGCAGAAGATTTTCGATCTTCCAGTGTCCCCTGATCCAGTCGGCGAGCTGGGCGCCGGTAACCGCGCCGGGCGGCAGGCTGGTGATCAGGCGGACGCGCTCGATGGTGAGCTTGCCGCTGGTGAAGTCCTTCCTCCAGCGCACGACTTGCAGGGCTTGGCGGGCATCAGGGTAGTCGAGGTGGGCGAAGGCCGTGGCCTTCAGCCGCCGGATCTCCAGGCGGTGGTGGGCCCGCGTACGGTCGTAGTGGTCGAGCATGATCTCGCGCCAGGGCAGGCGGCGGACGCGGTCGAACAGGCTGGGATGGCTGGCCTTGACCTGGGCGATGTAGTGGGCACCGCGCTCGCGGAGGTAGGTGCCGTGAGCGTGCTGGGTGTGCAGCGCGTCGGACAGTCACTGCTCCGGCCTCTCCAGCCGTTGACTCCCCATCGCGTATCGCACTCCGCCAACGGGACAGAACCGGAGGCACCCGCCCCCCTGCCACACGCTCCGCCTCCACCCGTGCCGGTTCACACATCCAAGCGATCGGACAGGTCAAGGCCGACGACGCTCGCGCTCAGGCCGGCCCAGGTGCGTACATCGAACCCGGTCAGCTGCTGCCAGCGGTCCAGCCGGTACCTGACGGTGTTGGAGTGGATGTGCAGGGCGCGGCCCGTGTCGGTCAGGGAGAAGCCGTGCCGGGCGAAGGCGCGGACGGTCTGCGCCAGATCGGGGTGTTCCCGGCCCACCCGTACGCACGGGCCGAGCAGGGCACTCAGCCTGCCGGACTGGGGCCGGACGGATGCCGTCAGCCAATCGTCCGCGAAGCGAGCCACACCGTTGCCCGAAGCGGGTAGGACCTCCATCGCGTCCATGACGCTCACCCCTGCCCCGGCCAGTCCCTTCCGAGCCAGACCGACCCCCGCCGAGGCCCGAGGGTTTACGGCGCTCAGGACCTCGAGGAATGTGTCAGCGGACATATCTTGGAGGACGGCTATCAGCACGTTGTCCCGGCCGGCGCACAGCGTCACGCCTCGCGAACGGCGCAGCCGGTCACGCAGTTCCGTGATGTCCTGCTCCGCCCAGGCCTCGCCCGGCGAGCACACAGCCTGGAACAGGCCGTCGGGGTCAAACCCGAATACGTGCGCCATGTGGGCGTGCTCCGTCGCGGGCGGGCCGCCCGCCATCAGTGCTCCGAGGAAGCGGTGCGTGAGGGAGAGCCGAGCGGCGTCCTCGGCGCGCACGGTCTCGCCGTACGCGTCGGCCGCCGCGCTGCTCGCCCGCTCGATCCACATCCACACCGTGCCTACGAGCCCTGCCAATTCCGAGCGCATGACTTGGTCGTCGGGACCGGTTCTGAGCAGCAGGATGTTCCACATCTCGCGGTAGCCGACGTGGTAGGCACTGACCACGGACTCCAACGCCAGCCCTTGCTGAGCTCGACGGCGCCCCAGATCCCGGGCTTGCTCGCTCTCCTCGCGAGAGGGAGGCCGACGTGTGATCAGGCCGGTGAGCAACCCCTCGTACTGCACGGTCACTGCGTGCTCGTGCTCGGCGCGCTCCACCACCGCGTAGCCGTGGACCTCCCGGCGAATGAGATCGACGATGCCTGGAACCAGGTCGCCCAGGTCGTCGTTCACCGCACGGCACAGTGCGACGATCGCCTCCCGACCCGCTCGCCTGGAACCTGCCGAGTGGTGCTTGCCTGCCATTCTGCCGCGCCCCTTCTTCCGGCCAGCGGCCGTGCCCCACACGTTAGCCGCGATCTGTGGATTTCACAGTTCTCCCAACGACTCGCTCTCGGATTTCTCTCTGCCGAAGACCCCTTCGCCCGACGAAGCTGAGGCACATGAGCATGACTGAGCCACCGCCGACAATCACGGTCGGGGAGTACCTGCTGCACCGTCTCGTGTCCCTCGGCGTACACCACTTGTTCGGCGTGCCAGGTGACTACAACCTGGCATTTTTGGACACCGTTCTCGCCTCCCCCCACATCTCGTGGGTAGGCACCGCCAACGAACTGGGTGCCGCCTACGCGGCCGATGGCTACGCCCGCACCCGCTCCTTCGGAGCCTTGCTGACCACGTTCGGTGTCGGTGAGCTGAGCGCCGTCAACGGCGTCGCCGGCAGCTACGCCGAGCGCGTGCCTCTCGTACATATCACAGTCGGCCCCTCGCAGGCAGCCGAGCGAGCCGGAGCCATCGTCCACCACACGGCCGCAGACGGTGACTACGACCGCTTCGCCCGTGCCCACGCCTCCGTGGTCTGCGCGTCGGCCGTACTGCGGCCGGACAACGCCGCCCGCGAGATCGACCGGGTGCTCTCCACCGCGCTGCACGAGAGCCGCCCCGTCTACTTGCGCCTGCCCTCGGACGTGGCGCTCGCCCAGGTCCAGGCCCCCACCGGCACGCTGCGCCGGCCACCCGAGGTGAACGAGAAGAACCTCGCCGCCTTCCGAACCGCCGCCGAGGAGCGGATCAGCTCGGCCCGCAGCGCCGCCGTACTGGCGGACTTCCTGGTCGACCGGTTCCAGGCACGAAGTGCCCTCGCCGGCCTCCTCGACGCGGGGTCACTGCCCTGGGCCGTCCTGTCCTCAGGGAAAACGGTGCTGCCTGCGGACACTCCGGGCTTCACGGGCGTGTACTCCGGAGAGCTCGCCGCTCCCGCAGCACGCGCGGCCATCGAGGGCGCCGACCTGCTGATCCGGGCCGGCGTCGTCCTGGCGGACACCACGACCGGCGGCTTCACCCACCGTTTCGAAGCGGAGGCGGGCATCGATCTGGCTCCGCACTCCGCGAGCGTGGACGGTAAGCCCTTCGACGGGGTACCTCTGGCGGCTGGGCTCGGCGTCCTCGCCGAACTCGTCGAACGCCGCTTCGCCGGCCCGAAGCGAGCACCCCTGCCCGCAGCGGCCCCACCGGACCCGGTCGACCCGGCCGGACCGCTGACCCAGGACCACCTCTGGACGGCGGTGGCCTCTTGGACCACCCCGGACACCACCGTGATCGCCGAGCAAGGAACCTCGTTCTTCGGCATGTGCACCGAAACCTTGGCAAGCGGAGCACGATTCATCGCACAGCCACTGTGGGGTTCGATCGGTTACACACTGCCCGCGCTGCTCGGCGCCCAGCTCGCGGATCGCACACGGCGCGGACTGCTGCTGATCGGTGACGGCTCCGCCCAGATGACCATCCAGGAACTCGGCACCCTCGCCCGGCAGCATCTGAACCCGGTCATCGTCCTCGTGAACAACGACGGCTACACCGTCGAGCGGGCGATCCACGGCCCACGTGCCGCCTACAACGACATCGCTGAGTGGAACTGGCAGGCGGTGCCGGCCGCACTCGGCGCCGCCGACGCCCTGGTGCTGAGTGCGATCACCCCCGCCCAACTGGACACGGCCCTGCACACGGCCGCACACACCACCGACCGCATGGTCTTCATCGAGGTCCGCACCGACATGGACGACGTGCCGGAGCTGCTGCACCGGCTCGCCGGGAACGTGCAGGCCCGCAACGGAGGAGAAGCGTGAACGAGACCTGTGAACCCGTCATCGAGCGGCTCGTCATCGTCGTCGACCAGGATCTGCCCCTCGGACGTCTTGCCAATGCGGTGAGCGTCACCGGCCTGATCGTCGGCGCTTCGATGCCACACCTACTGGGCACTCCCCTCGAAGACGCCGACGGCCAAGCGCATACCGGAACGTACACGACAGGCCTGCCGGTGCTCCGCGCCGACCGCGCGCAGCTATCCCGCATCTGCGACCGCGCCGTCGAACGGGGCGTCGGCCTCTGCGAGTTCCCGGCGGTGGCGCAGACGACCAACAGCTACGCCGAACTCACCGAACTGGTCGCCTCCACCCCCACGGAAAAGCTCGAGCCGGCCGCCATCGCGCTCTACGGCACCCGTAAGGCGGTCAACAGTCTCACCGGCAGCCTCCCCCTGCTGCGCTGAGCAGGCCCGAGCCGGACCGCCGCCGACCGGGCAGAACGCCACAGCCGACGAACCCGCACGCTCGCGGAGCGACGCGGCCGAACCGCCGAAGTCACTGCGCGGACGCACGGTGAGGAAACAGCGTGCCTGCCAGACCGCTTCAGGGACAGGAGACGTTCATGGACTTGCGTAGCACCGAGCGGGCACAGGGCGACACAGACCGGGCCGACCCGCCCTTTTCGCCTCTGCGACTGGCCACCCGGCCCACCCCCTTGGAACCGGCTCCCCGGCTCCCTGGCTCGCCACGACCCTCGGGTTGCGCGCCGAGGACCTGTGGATCAAACGCGACGACCTCACGGGCCTCGCCGGAGGCAGGGGCTGTTGCATGATCATGTTTCGTCCGGAGTGTCGTGCTGACCCGTCCTTGGAAGGGACATCCCGGTTCGGGCAGGGGGCGGCCGCAGTACAGGCACGGTCTCAGTGATCATGTGAGTGTCGAATTCCCGTGAACACCTGGCGAGTCCGTGCCTGCTCCCGCATCTTCTGCCGTGCCCACCGCGCTGGCCCAACTGGACCGGACTGCCGCGCCGGTCCCGCTGGCGGACGCGGTCGCACTGTCCGGCTTCCTGGACCTGGTGCCCGACCCGCGAGGCGTCCGTGGCCGCCGCTACCGGTTGTCCGCCCTGGTCGCCGCGGTCGCGGCGAGTGTCCTGGCCGGTGCCCGCTCACTCACCGCATCACGAATGGATCGGCGACGCCCCCGCGCGGGCCTGCCGGGTTCTCGGCTTCCCCACCGACCCGCTCTCCGGCACCGTGTCCGTCCCGCACCCCCACACCCTGCGCCGTCTGCTCGTCCAGCTCGACGCCGACGCTCCGGACCGGGCGATCGGCGCCTTCCTCGCCGCCCGTGTCACCCCGGCCGACCCCAGACTGCGGGCGATCGCTGTCGACGGCAAGGCCCTGCGCGGCTCGCGCACCCACAGGCGGACCGGGCCGGTCGGCTACAGGGTGACCGCCCAGGACCCGCGGGACAAGGGGGTGGCGCCGTCCGGATCGATGCTGACCCGGGCCCCGTACACGGGCAGGGCTCCCTCCCGGTTGAGACGGTGGCGGATACGCTCCAGCTCCGTCCACAGCCGTCGGGGGCCGCCCTCGTGCACGACCGGCGACTCGAGGAATCCCCTCGCCGTGGCGCGGGCCCATGGGCCGTCGGGGTGCAGCAGCCACACCGTGCGGTCGTCGCCGTCCTGCGTGCGCCGGTAGTCGATGCCGGGGAGCTTCAGCTCCGGCACCGACATGACGTCCCACGCGTCCTCCGGGTACAGCAGCGGGTAGCGGCTGACGGTCGATGCTCGTGACCTGTAAATCACCGAGCCGGGCACGGGCGGGCGCGGTGCCGTACCCGGTGCCTGTGGTGACCAGCAGCCGACTGTCGTCGGCGATCATCGCGTGCCGGTACATGCGTACGACGAGGCTGGGCAGCGTCGAGGACGACGTGGGGGCTCCGCCGTCCAGGACGTCGCCGGCGCGCGCGCTGTCGGCGTGACGGTCGCCTATACGGGTGACCAGCGTGCGGTCGCTGTAGGCCGCTTCCAGCCAGGCGCCCTCGTCGTCGGGGCCCGTGCGCGCCACCCAGCCGCCCCCGTCACGCTGCTCCCACCAACTGGGGACGAACGGGTGCCGGGGCGCGCTGGCCACGGCCGTGTGCCAGCGGGACTCCGGCCGCACCACCTGGTGCGCCAGAGCCTGGGCTTTCGGGAGTCACATCATCGGGTTGGTCGCTCTCTGTCTCGTGAGGGCCCGGCGCGGGGGCGGTGACTTCGCCGCGCCAGGGGTCGGAACTGCCCGGCAGCCGCGCGGATGACTGACCGGACTTCGCCATACGGCACGCGGCAGGGCTTGCCTCGGCTACCGTGCTGCGCACCACGAAGCGGGAGGCGGTGCAGGGATGGCAGAGCAGGACGAGCCGTTCGCGCGGGATGGCCGGCCGGTGTGCGGCGTGTGCCCGTCCCTGCAGCTCCCCGGCGGCCGGTTCGACGTCGCCGCACGTCCCTCCCGGGACTGCCCGTTCGACCCGGAGACCGGCCACCGATTCACCGCGGCCGGCGTACCCGTGTGCGTGCACCCCGACCGGGTCGGCCTCCCGGCCGCACCGTACGCCACCGACAGCCTCTCGCTGCCGTGGGAGACCCCACCACCCGTAGAGGCTGGCGAGGTCCCCGCGTGGGTACGCGCGGCGCTGGACGCGGCACCGCCGGAGGCCGTGGACGACGTGATCCGGCAGGCGACGGACATCCTGCTCGCCTCGGACCCTGCCACGGACATCACGACGGTACTGCGCGCCGCGCTCGGCTAGACCGCGGCCGCGGCGAAGTCGATGCTGTGCTCCCGACCGGAGCGATCCATACCGATGCTTGCGTACAGGTCAGCGAGCATGCCGCGGCGCCGCTTCACCTCCTCGTGGTCCAGCCAGTACCGGGCCGGCGGCTCACCCCACGCCGCGCGGTAGCAGGCATTGGTGTACCCGTCGGCCCGGTAGTCGGTGTGCTCCTGGTCGGTCTGGTGGATGATGACCGCCCCGGTGCGCGCCGCGATCCGCATCACGAGCTGCGCCTGTGCCAGCATCGCGTGTGTCATCTCGTCGACTGGTACCGCGATGGCGATCTCCGCGTCCTGGTCGTCGCCGGTCGCCTCGTACACCGCGGCCTTCAGCGCCAGGGCGCGCAGGCCCTCCTCGAACAGCGGTGCTGCGTCGGTCTCCAGGTGCCACCGCTCGACGACGGGGAACCCGGTGAAGCACTGCCAGTCCTCGCTGTACTCCAGCGATGCGGCCCGGAACGCCGGGAACTCCGGGTCGCCCTTGATGTTGTCCAGGATCTGCTTCGCGGCGTCGGCGACGACGTCCGCAGCGGGCAATTCGATCTGAGACATGTACGGCTTCCTCTCCTCGATGGGGGATGGTGCCTTGGTGCCTGCCTGGGGCCGGACCGGTGTCATTCCGGCCCCAGGCAGGGGTCCATGGGCCACCCTTAGGCGGCGTTGGCTGGCGCTCTGGGGCAGTCATCGGCGTACCGCCTTTCGGGGCGTCGGGGGCCCGGCGCGGGGTGATGACGTCGCCGTGGGGGAGCAAGATTCGGTACAACCCCCGCGCCGGGGGTCTGACCTGCCCGATGGCCGCGGCCGGACGTCACCCGGGCCATCGGGCAGGAGTCCGGGGGGAAGAACGCCGCGGGATCAGCGGGCGTCGGTCTCCGTCTTCTTCTTCCTGTGGTCCCTGTACTCGCTGATCAGGATCGCGGGCCAGGTGAGTACGCCGAGCCCGTAGTTCATCAGGAAGATGACGGCGAAGGCCCCGGGGGAGCCCTGCTGGACGGCGCGGATGACCGGGTGCTCGTCGCACATGCGGGCCTTCAGGCCGGCGAAGCCCTCGCCCTTGCTCAGGACCTGCATGGCGGCCATGCCGCAGGCGCCCCAAATGAGCAAGACGAGGACGGTGACGAGAAGTTGGTGATTGGTCAACGGATGCTCCAGTAGCAGGGTCTTGCGCGTGCTTGCGGGGCGCGCGGCCCAGGAGGTGGTTTCAAGTCGGGTTGCGAGCCAGGTACAGGAGGCTCGGCCTGCCCGGTGACCGCAGAGTCGGAGTCGTGCGATCACCGGGCAGGGGTCCATGCGGTGCCGGGCGGTGGCGCTTGCGGGGGCGGTGGAACGGGCTGGTCCGTCACTGCGAAGAGGAGGTGCACCGAGTGCCCGGGGACATCCGGAGTCTGCACTTCGTGAGTCATCCCCTGAGGGAGGATCAGCACGTCTCCCACCCGGGTGAACACCTCCGTGGGTCTGCTGTCGCGGGCCGGCCGGATGAGCCACCGTTTCGCACCCTGCATCTGCACGATCACCCCGAGCCACTGGTCGTCGTGCGCATCAAGAGTGCGATCCCCGGCGCGTGACGCGTATGCCGTGCAGATCACGCGGCGCCGCAGCATTCCGGTGAGGTGCAGTGACACCAGGCTGATCCAGGTGTCACTGCGGACGTCCAGGCTCTCGTACACCTGGGTCCTCGGGCGGTCCTGATAGGCGCGCTCGACGTCGTCAACGCTGGTCGTGCGCTGGAAGTCGAGGCCGTCGACCAGCGCGACCGTCTGGCCCGCCGGCTTTTCGTCCGCCATCGGCAGGGGAACGCCCCCGATCCAGGCCGCATCGAACACCCCTTCCGCATACGCCAGGCGCTCGGACGCCAGCCTCACCCCGGGCAAGACGACGGGCCCAAGATGCGCGAGGAACGCACTGGCTACCGCGTGCGGCGACTCCTGTGCCTGCATCATCGCGGGCCCCTTCACGGAAGGAGCAGGTGGCCGGTGGTGCCGTCAGGCCGAGTGCTGGCATAGCACTCGGCGCCGTGCAGGCTTCGCGCGTGGGCGCCGAAGGTGACGTCTGCGGGGTCGATGACCTGGGTCTCGTGCAGCAGGTCACTGGGGCCGATCTCGTGCAGCTTCCGAGGATGCAGTTCCACCACACCCCGGTCGCTGTCCACTTTCTGCACGAGCACCTGGTCCAGGGCCAGGTCCAACTCCTGCGGGGCGTACATGAGCCGGAAAGCTCCTCCGACGGCATGCCGCTGCAACACCTCATTGAGGTCGCTGAGTAAGTCGGCCTGCTGCTCGACGAGCGTGGGGGAGGCGAGGGGCATTTCGGTTCTCTCCTGTGGGCTGTTCTTCTTCACGGGTCTGTCCAACGGCGCTGACGTCGCCGGGCAGGGTCTACGCGGCCGTCTTCAGCGCGTGCTCCAGCTCGTCCAGGCTGAGGAGCCGGAAGGAGATCAGACGGCGGACCAGCCGCGCGGCGAGCGTGGTCGGTATGCTCCTGTGGCTGAGCGGCAGGGCGTGGTCCGGCTTCGCTACGACACACACCTTCTGTGTGTCCTCGCTGAGGCCGTAGACCGTGCCGTGAACGCCGTAGATGGGGGCGCTCTGCGCGAGGAAGGCCTTCGGGCTATCGGCGAGGTGGGGCCAGAACTCGGCGGCGACGCGGACGTGCAGCGCGCACACAGGCGGCTGATCCACCAGAACCGCCGAGCCGGTAGGACTGTGGCTGTTCGGTCCTGCCAGGTAGACGTATCCCAGGGGGGTACGGGCGGGTTCTGTACACACCTGGCAGCGCAGGGCCTGCATTGTCATCACTTGCCGGTAGGCGTGCACGTGTGCTCCATCGGGATTACCCGTGGGCATGCCGCTCGCATCCACCGGATTGAACTCCACTCGCTCCCAGAGCACGCCCGCGGCGGGCCGGTCCAGGGGGTGCTCGTCGAGGTAGTAGAGCCTCGGTCCCGACCTGTGGTGCAGGATGATCAGCTCACAGGAAGGAGTCCGTTCCGGCTCCCTCAGCACGGTGTAGGGGACTATGCGGCTGTCGATAAGCGAGCGCACGGGTCGGGTCTTCTTTCTCATCGGATCATGTGTGAGTCGGCGGTCGGCTACCTGGCCGGGTTGGCGGTCCCGTCCAGGCGCTGCACCAGCTCGGCGCTGGTCGGCATGGCCGCGGCGGGACAGTCATCCCCGTACCGTCTCTTGGGACACCGGGGCCTGTGTGCGCATGTCGACGACCGTCACATCCAGGAGCGTGGCCGCGATCTGACCGCCGAGCATCCACCGCAGCCCGGGGTCGCCAGCGAACACGACCCGTTCCCTCCCGACCGGCATCGGCCGTGCGCCCGGCCGGTACATCTGGCCGTACACACCGTCGGTGACCACTCGGCCGACGCGCACAGAGGCGAAACGGCCACGGTTCGGGTCGCACTGGACCTGTGCCACGGGCTGGCAGGTCTCGCACGTCGGCGGGTGCGTCGTCACCTCCCGCTCAGGCCATCCGTCCTGGCCGCGGTCATCCTCCAGCAACCACGGCCAGCCAAGCTCATCCCGGACGACCTGGCACCCGCACACCTGGCACAACTTGCGCAGCATGCACTCCCGCTGCCGCGGCCCGTGGACGTCACCGAGCGCGGGCTCGCCCACACCGAGCCGTGCCCGCCACGGCTTCCACAGCACGCCCGCCGCCCGCCGCTCTCCCCTCAGGGCCAGCGCGCCGGATACGACCGTGAGCTTAGGCAGTTCGATGCGCTCGCTGCTCCACACAGAGATGTACGGGACGGGACGACCCTTGTACCTGAGCGGTTTGGGCGCGGGCATGGTCTCTCTTCGCGGTGGTGAGGCGGAAGGGGAGGGAGGCGCCGGCCGCGCATGTGACGAGGGGGTACGCGCGGCCGGCGCCGGTCTATGCGGCGTCCGCCGACGGCGGATCCGGCTCGGTCAGCGGCGTGTCAGGCGCGGCGGCCGTGCGGTGCTTGGCGAGGTCGTCGTCGATGATGACGCCCAGGAGGGTGAAGCCGGCGAAGTGGGCGGCAGCGAACAGTGCGCCAGCGGCCACGCTAAGCGGGTCCTGGGGTCGCATCCTCATGCGATCACCTGCGGGGCACCGGTGAGCCGGCCGTCGGGGACCGCGCCCATACGGACCGACTCGCCGTTGACCGTCGCCAGCCAGGCGCCGGCCCCCAGGGCGGCGTGGGTGAAATCCTGTCGGTGGCCGACGTCGTGGGACAGCCGCCCCCAGTCGAACATCAGGCATACCCGCTCGCGGCCGGCCGCCTGGGTGATCGTGCGCAGCATCTCGTCGAACTGCGGCCGGGTGTCGTTCGTCAGGGCGTCGTCGCCGCGGTCGACGAACTGGCCGGCGGAGTCCCACCCGTGTTCGACGAGGTGCTCGGTGCAGGCGGCGAGACGTAACTCGAGCATTGCCCGGTTCGTCGTCGCGCAACGGTCGTACACGAACGCCAGCACCGGCGGCGCGGTCATGGGAAACCCCCCGGTCGAGATCATGTCGGTGACTACACAACCGACGTTAGCGACCAGGGGGTGACACGAGGGCTACAGAATGTATCCCTTCTGCACGCTCACACGACGCCGAGCCGGATACCCAGCTCGACCAGGCTGCTTGCCTTCTGCGTGCGGATCATCGTTCCCACCGTCTCCCGCACACCGGCGTGCGTCCGGGTCGCCTGCGGGGCAATGCGTTCGGCCTTGAGGAACGCCCCCAGCGCCGCCTCCCTCTGCCCGTTGTAGAAGTACGCCCGGCCCACGTCGATGTAGTGGTGGGAGCGCCGTTCCGGGGAGAACCGCGCCGGCAGGCGCACCCGGTCGGCCCGGTCGACGGCGACGCGTCCCTTGCCCAGTTCGACGGGTAGGGAGACACCCCAGATCGCGGCGTTCGTTGGCCCGAACTGGAGCTGGAAGTCGTTGCGGTCCTCGCCGAGTTCGTCCGCGGCCTCCTTCGCCTTCGCCCAGTGCCGTTCCGCTGCCTGCGGATCGGCTGAGCGGGCCGAGTTGAGTGCCGCCTTGAGGTGGAACGCGCCGCGCAGCGAGACGGCCTCCGGGCGGGACTCCCGGACGGCGCCGAGGCCAGTGAGGGCATCATCGATGATGTCGCCGGCCTCGTCGTGCTCGCCGATCGCGAGGAACTCGCCGGCGTCGTACCACTGCGCGGCCAGCATCCGCAGCGGGTCCTCGGTCTCCCGCGCCGACCACACCACACGTTCGGTCGCGAGGGTCGCGTCCGACGTGTGCCCGAGCTTGTAGAGGTACTGCATCGCGCACTCGTAGCCGGACGTGAGCAGCCCGAACGCCTCCCGGCGTGCGTCGCCTTCGCTCACCTCGCACGCCACCTGGAGGTCGCAGAGCAGCGCCGGCAGTACCGCGCCGGACCGCGCCAGCGCGGCGGCCTGCCGGAAGCCGTTCGCCTCGGCAACCCGCCGGCGTAGCTCGACCAGGTCGACGGCCGCGACCTCGTATTCCGCAGGCCGTGTCGGCCGGCCGTGCCGCAGCAGGGCCCGGCGGACCGCGGCGACGGACGCGACCGCGTCCTGCCCGTCGGTGTCGGAGGCGACCGGCACGTACGGGCCTCCGGTGATCTCGTTGGGGTGGCAGTCCAGGGCCTTGGCGAAGGCGAGGACGACCTGCGGCCGGTCCAGGCTGCGCCGGCCCTGCTCTATCGCCTTGACGGCGGCGAGTGAGTACCCGGCCTCCGTGGCCAGGCGTTGCTGGGTCCACCGACGGCGCGCACGGAGTCGGGCAAGGCGCTGCCCGTTGCTCTCTACGCTCCCCCCAGTGTCGCTGTAGTGGGGCATACCGGCTCCATTCCTAGCGCTCACTAGGAACGGTACCCCTGCTCGGAGGGGGAGAGACCGCGAAGCCCCCTACGTCTACTTGATGTTGGGGGCTTTCGGACGTCAGCACTCATACTTGCGTGGCCCCGGCGCAGGCTCCGCGGGAAGGGACCGGAGCCACCTCATCAGGTGGTGGGATGTTCGTCGAGCCAGTCCGACAGCTTGTGAGCGGAGCCGAGGACGTCCGGCCGGTTCGTCCCCACGGCCGTGGCGCCCTGGTCCTCACCGACCGTGATGCCGTCCTCCATGGTGTCGATCAGCGCGTACGCCGGTGACCAGAACTCCGCCCCAGCGCTCTTGTCGGTGTTCGCCGCCTTCCGCAGGTCGCGCGCCGGCTCCATGAGCGCCTGCATCTGCTCCCCACACATCCCCGGCTCCTGCTCGATGCAGCCGCCGTCTTCGTCGAACTTCGTGACCGCGTGCTGGAACGTGGTGGCCGCCTCCGCCACGCTCAGTGCCTTCGCCTTCCCGGCCGGCTTCGCCGCGGTGTCCTCGTCGCTTGGGCTGCTGCAGCCGCTCGCGGCCGCCACGGTCACGCTCCCCACGGCATCCAGCCGCGCGACGAAACGCTCCCGCAGCCCCGAAAAATCATCGCGTCCAACGACCGCGGTCCTCGCAACCCCCACACATCGCGGGTGTTGCGAGGACCGTTAGAACCCAAGCGGGCCGGGGCTTCTGTCGTGCAGGAGGGTCATGCGCGCGTGGAGGAGCGGCCTCCCCACCGGTTGTGGTTCGTGATGTGGACCGTTTTGCCGCTCCCGGACGGGGGCATCGGGCGAAGTCGGAGGCGTCGGGTCCGGGAGCGGCCGCTCTGCCGCCGGGCGCGGTGCGTCAGACGCCCACCAGTTCCTTCTGCCCCTCGGGGTCCGCCGCCGCGCGCAGCCCCTCGCCCTCGACGTCGACGTCGGGCAGGGCGCGGTCGAGCCAGCCGGGCAGCCACCAGGCCCGCTTGCCGAGCAGGGCGAGGACCGCGGGGACGATGGCCATGCGGACGACGAACGCGTCGAAGAAGACGGCGACGGCGAGGCCGAAGCCGATCATCTTGACCATCGACTCGCTGGAGCCGATGAAGCCGGAGAAGACGGCGATCATGATGACGGCGGCGGCCGTGACGACGCGGGCGCTGTGGCGGAAGCCGGTCACCACCGCCTGGCTCGGCTTCTCGCCCTGGACGTGGGCCTCGCGCATGCGGGTCACGAGGAACACCTCGTAGTCCATGGCGAGGCCGAAGACCACGCCGACCATGAAGATCGGCATCATCGACATGACCGGTCCGGTCTGCTCGACGTTCATGAGGCCGGACAGCCAGCCCCACTGGAAGACCGCGACCACCGCGCCGAGGGCGGCCAGCACGCTGAGCAGGAAGCCGAGGGCCGCCTTCAGCGGGACGAGGACCGAGCGGAACACCACGATGAGCAGGAGGAAGGCCAGGCCGACGACCAGGGCGAGGTAGGGCAGCAGGGCGTCGTTCAGCTTCTGCGAGACGTCGATGTTCATCGCCGTCGAGCCGGTGACCAGGATCCGGGCGTCGGTGTCCCGGCTGATGTCGGCGCCCTTGTCGCGGATGGCGTGCACCAGGTCCTCGGTGGTGGCCGAGGACGGCTTGGAGCGCGGGACGACGGTGATCATCGCGGTGTCGCCCGCCTTGTTGGGCGCCGCCGGGGTGACCGTGACGACGTCCTTCAGTCCCTTGATCTCGTCACCGACCTCGGTGAAGGCCGTCTTGGGGTGCGGGCTGCGCTTCGCGTCGACGACGACCGTCAGGGGGCCGTTGAAGCCCGGTCCGAAGCCCTCGGACAGCAGGTCGTAGGCGCGGCGCTGGGTGGTGGAGACCGGCTGGGAGCCGTCGTCGGGCAGGCCCAGTTCGAGGGAGGCGGCCGGGACCGCCGCCGCACTGAGGCCGACCACGCCGAGCAGCAGGACGGCGACCGGGCGGCGGACGACGAAGCCCGCCCAGCGGGTGCCCATGTTGGGCCGGGCCGGTCGCTCGGGCGTGCGTCCGCCGCCGAGCAGCCTGCTCTTCTCGCCGGCCGGCCTGACCCTGCGGCCGGCGTAGCCGAGCAGTGCCGGGATCAGGGTGAGGGCGATGAGGACCGCGATGGCGACGGTGCCGGCGGCGGCGACGCCCATCTTGGTGAGCGTCGGGATGTTGACCACGGACAGGCCGACCAGGGCGATGACGACGGTGAGGCCCGCGAAGACGACCGCGGAGCCGGCGGTGCCGACGGCGCGTCCGGCGGCCTCCTCGCGCTCGCGCCCCTCGGCCAGTTCGGCGCGGTAGCGGGAGACGATGAACAGGGCGTAGTCGATGCCGACGGCCAGGCCGATCATCGATGCCAGGGTGGAGGTGGTGGAGCCCAGGTCGAGGGGGGCGGCGAGCGCGGTGACGGCGGAGACGCCGATGCCGACGCCGATGAGCGCGGTCAGCAGCGGGAGTCCGGCGGCGAGCAGTGAGCCGAAGGTGATGACGAGGACGACGGCCGCGACGGCGATGCCGATGACCTCGCTGGAGCCGGTCTCGGGGGTCGCGTTGAGCGCGTCGCCGCCGATCTCGACGGTGAGCCCGGCGTCCCGCGCGTCCTGCGCGGCCCGCTTCAGCGCGTCGCGGGAGGAGTCCTCCAGCTCCATGCCGGAGACCCCGTAGTGCACCGAGGCGTAGGCGATCGTGCCGTCCTTGCTGACGGCGTGCCCGGTGTAGGGGTCGGCGACGGAGGCGACCTCGGAGCCGCTGCGCAGCTCCTCGACGGTGTGTTCGACGGCCGCCTTGTTCCGCCTGCCGGTCATCTTCCCGCCGTTCGGCGCCTTGAAGACGACCCGGGCGGTCGCGCCGTCGGCGCTCACGCCGGGGAAGCGCTGTTCCAGCAGGTCGAAGGCCTTCTGGGCCTCCGTCCCGGGAACGGAGAAGGACGTGTTGCCGGCGGCCGGCGCGGAGGCGGCGCCCACCCCGGCGAGGGTCAGCAGGGCGACCCACAGCAGGGCGGCGAAGTGGCGCCGCCGGAAGGCGAGACGGCCGAGTTTGTAGAGCAACGTGGCCACGGGGGCGTACTCCCGATCAGGTCGTTTGGTGTGTCTGGGCAGGGGCTGTCAGCCCGACGACGTGAGCGGTGACGTCAGGTGGTGGGCTTGCTGGGGAAGGTGGTCAGGCGGTGGGGACGCCGAGGGCGGGGAGGACCACGGCGTCGATGTACGAACGCAGGAACGCCTGGGTGGGTGGCCTGTCCTCGATGATCGCCCGCATGGCGAGCGCGCCGATCACCATGTGCACCACGAACTGCAGGGCCGGGTTGTCCGGGGCGACCTCGCCCCGGTCGACGGCCCGCTGGAGCACCCGCCGGAACTCCGCCATCTCGGGTTCGACGACCTGCTCGCGGAACGCCTTGAGCAGGTCCGGGTTCGTGTGCGTCGCCATGGCCAGGCCCCGCATCAGCGCGTTGTTCTGCTCCATGCCGCAGTCGTCCTCGCGGGCGACGAAGGCGTGGAAGTCACCGCGCAGCGATCCGGTGTCGACGTCGGAGATCCGGACCGGCTTGGTCTGGCGGATCGCCCTGGCGACCAGTTCGGCCTTGCCGCCCCACTGGCGGTAGAGGGTGGCCTTGCTGGACCGGGTGCGGGCGGCCACGGCGTCCATGGTGAGGGCGTCGTACCCGACCTCCCGGAGCAGGTCGAGGACGGCCCCGTAGAGCTCGGCCTCGCGCTCGGGCGTGATCCGGCTGCGGCGCGCGGTGGCGGCCTCGGTCATCTGCCTCACCCTCTCCGCTCCCGGACGGCCCGGCGTCCCGCTTCGGACGACACGGTTTCGTACACCACTGAATGTACCGCACCACTCTGCGAAACGAAACGGTTTCGTACGTGCCGTGGGTCACGAGTGTCGGTTCCATATAAGTTGCCCGGCTTCCGCACCCGGAAAAGCATGGGGAGGTGAGCTATCTGCGCCTTCCCCACCTCAGCGGCGACCTGGTCTGCTTCGTGTCCGAGGACGACCTGTGGCTGGCCCCCCTGGACGCCCCGGGCCGTGCCTGGCGCCTCACCGTGGACCGCACCAAGGCCGGACACCCCCGCTTCTCGCCCGACGGCCGCCACATCGCCTACACGACCTGGCGCAGCCTGGCGCCCGAGATCCACCTCGTCGCCGTCGACGGCGGGCCCGCCCGGCAGCTGACGTACTGGGGCAGCGCCGACACCCGGGTCCGCGGCTGGACGCCGCCCGACGCGGACGGCCGCAGCGACATCCTCGCCGTCGCCTCGCACGGCGAGCCCTTCTCCTACTTCACCTGGGCCCACAAGGTGACCACCGACGGCGACCCGGGCCGCAGACTGCCCTGGGGACCCGTTTCGGACCTGCAGGTCGCCGACCTCGCCGGCGAGCGCAGGACGCTGCTGCTCACCGGCACCCCGCCGCACGAACCGGCCGCCTGGAAGCGGTACCGGGGCGGTGCCACGGGACGGCTGTGGCTGCACGGGCAGCGGCTGCTGCCGGACATCGGCGGCCACCTCGACTCGCCCGTGTTCGCCGGCGGCCGGATCGCCTTCCTCTCCGACCACGAGGGCGTCGGCAACCTGTACTCCTGCGCCCACGACGGCACCGACCTGCGCCGCCACACCGACCACGACGCCTTCTACGCCCGCAACGCCGCCAGCGACGGCACCCGGGTGGTCTACCAGTGCGCGGGCGAGCTGTGGCTCGTGGACGACCTCGCCGCGGGCGCCGCGCCCCGCCGGCTCGACGTCCGGCTCGGCGGGGCGTGTCCGGGGCGCCGCCGCTACCAGGTGCCGGCCGCGCACCACGTGGACGGCGTCTCCGTGGACGAGACCGGGCGGGCCAGTGCCGTCGTGGTCCGCGGCAGCCTGTACTGGCTCACGCACCGCGACGGCCCGGCCCGCACGATCACGGACCGGCCGGGCGTGCGGGTCCGGCTGCCGGAGATGCTCGGCTCGACCGGGCGGGTGGCGTACGTGACGGACGCCGAGGGCGAGGACGCCGTCGAGATCGCCCAGCTGCCCCGCGCCACCGGCGACCGCGCCCCGCGCCGCCTGGCCTCCGGCGAGCTGGGACGCGTCCTGGAGATGGTGTCGGACCCGCCGGGCGGACGCCTGGCCGTCGCCTCGCACGACGGACGGCTGCTGCTGATCGACGCGAGCGAGGATGCGGAGGGCACGGGGGGCGGGGACAGCGGGAAGGGCACGGAGGATGCGGGGGGCACGGGGAGCGGGGAGGGCACGGAGGATGCGGGGGGCACGGGGAGCGGGGAGGGTGGTGCGGGGGGCGGGGACCCGGGGGGCGGCGGGGGCCGTCCGTCCGGGGGCGTGACCGAGCTGGTGCGGTCCGGCAACGGGCCCGTGCGCGACCTCGCCTTCTCCCCGGACGGCGGCTGGCTGGCCTGGTCCCACCCGGGCATCGGCCGCTCCCTGCGGCAGATCAAGCTGGCCCGCATCGAGGACCGGCACACCGTGGACGTGACCGACGGCCGCTTCGAGGACGAGAACCCCGTCTTCACCCGCGACGGCCGCTACCTCGCCTTCCTGTCCTGGCGCGGCTTCGACCCGGTCTACGACGTCCACACCGGCGACCTCTCCTTCCCGCTGGGCTGCCGCCCGTACCTGGTCCCGCTGTCCTCGGCCACCCCCTCCCCGTTCGCGCTGAGCCCCGAGGGCCGCCCGGCCGCCGGCGGACTGGACCCCCTGGCGGACGAGGGGGCCGGCGAGAGCGGCACGGTCACCGTGGAGGTGGAGGGCCTGGAGAACCGGGTGACCCCGTTCCCGGTCATCGCCTCCAAGTACTCGGCGCTGTACCCGGTCGCGGGCGGCGGACTGGTCTGGCTGCGCTGGCCCATCTCCGGCGCGCTCGGCGAGACCTTCGCCAACCCGGCCGACACCAGCGGGCGGCCGACGCTGGAGTACTTCAACATCGCCAAGGCGAAGAAGTCCGAACTGGTCGACCACCTCGACTGGTTCGCGGTGAGCGGCGACGGCACCCGGCTGGTGGTGGTCGACGAGGGCGACCTGCGGGCGGTGCCCTCGACCGAGCCCGGCGACGGCGACTCGACCGTGTGGATCGACTCGCGCCGCATCCTGCACCACGTCGACCCGGCCGCCGAGTGGCGCCAGGCCTACGAGGAGGCCGGCCGCCTCATCCGCGCCCACTTCTGGGACCCGGGCATGTGCGGCATCGACTGGGACGCCGTGCTCGGCCAGTACCGGCCGCTGGTCGACCGCGTCTGCTCCCCCGACGAGTTCGCCGACCTGCTGCGCGAGGTCCTGGGCGAACTGGGCACCTCGCACGCCTACGTCACCGCCGCCCGCCGCGACGAGGGCCCGGCCCACTACCAGCGCCGGCAGGGCCTGCTCGGCGCCAACCTCGTCCTGCGGGACGGCGGCTGGACGGTCCGGCGGGTCCTGCCCGGCGACTCCTCCGACTCCAGGGCACGCTCGCCGCTGGCCGGCACGGGGATCCGGGAGGGCGCCGTGCTGACCCACGTCGACGGCCGTCCCGTCGACCCGGTGGCCGGGCCCTACCCGCTGCTCGCCGGCTCGGGCGGCACGACGGTGGAGCTGACGTTCGTCCCGGAACCGGGCGGGACGCGGCGGGCCCGGCGGGTCGCCGTCGTCCCGCTCGTCGACGAGCGGCCGCTGCGCTACCAGGACTGGGTGGCCAAACGCCGTGGGGTCGTCCGGGAGCTGAGCGACGGTGAGTGCGGCTACCTGCACATCCCGGACATGGGCGGCTCGGGCTGGGCGCAGTTCAACCGGGACCTGCGCATGGAGGTGTCCCGGCCCGCGCTGATCGTGGACGTGCGCGGCAACGCGGGCGGACACATCAGCGAACTCGTCGTCGAGAAGCTGACCCGCACGATCCTCGGCTGGGACCTCACCCGGGGCGCGCAGCCGGTGTCGTACACCTCGGACGCCCCGCGCGGGCCGGTGGTGGCGCTCGCCGACGAGGCGACCTCCTCCGACGGCGACATGATCATCGCCGCCTTCAAACTGCTCGGACTCGGCCCGGTGGTCGGCCAGCGCACCTGGGGCGGCGTCGTCGGCATGACCGGCCGCCACCGCCTCGGGGACGGCACCGTCATCACGGTCCCGATGAACGCCGCCTGGTTCGACGCCTACGGCTGGTCCGTGGAGAACCACGGCGTCGCCCCCGACCTGGAGGTCCTGCGCACCCCCCTGGACTGGGCCGAGGGCCGCCACGCCCAACTGGACGACGCGGTGCGGCTCGCGCTGGACCTGCTGGAGGCCGACCCGGCGGCGGTGCCCCCGGACCGCGGCGACGTGCCGGACCGCTCCCGGCCGGAACTGCCGCCGAGGCCGACCGCGTGAGGGTCCGCACGGGCGCGGGGCGCCCTCCGGAGCGGAGGACACCCCACGCCACGGGTCCGGGCCGGCGTCAGGACCGGTGGCCGTCTTCGAAGCGGTCCCCCCTGTCCCGCTCGCCCGCGCCGGGCGTGCCCGGGCGACCGCGCTCCGGCTGCTCCTGGCCGCGCTCGGGCCGCTGCCGGTCCCGCTCGGGCCGCTGCTGGCCGCGCTCGGGCCGCTGCTGGCCGCGCCGGCCGGCCTTCTCACGGGCCTCGCCGATCCTCTGCCCGGCCCGATCCTGCCGCTCGCCGGCCTTCTCCTGGAACTGGTCCTTCATACCCATGTGGGTTCACTCCCGTGTGAGGCTGGGGGTCGGCCCCCCGGTGGGGCCTCGACCAGACTCACACGGGCGAACACGCTGCGCATGTCGATCAGTTACGGTACGTGGCGCGCGCCGCCTCGTCCGCCTCCCCACCTGCGCCGACGAGTCCGGAACGCATTCCCTGCAGCCGCGGCGCGAACCGCTGCATCTCGCGCCGGCCGACGGTCCCGATGATCGCCGGCAGGTATCCGCGCACGCCCTGCATGCCCCGCAGCCACCACTGCCCGTACACGTGCGCCGAACGCCGCTCGATGCCCTCCACGATCCGGTCCACCGCCGGGCCCAGCGGGTACGTCTTGTTCGACGGCCACGGCAGCCGCTGCCGCAGCTCCCGCATGACGTCGTCCCGGTCGGCGCCGCGCACCATGTCGGTGTCGGTCCACGACAGGTAGGCGACGCCGACGCGCACGCCCTGGTAGCCGACCTCGGCGCGCAGGCTGTGCGCGTACGCCTCCACGCCCGACTTGGAGGCGCAGTACGCCGACATCATCGGCGCCGGGGTGATCGCCGCGAGCGAGGCGACCTGCAGCAGGTAGCCGCGGCTCTCGACCAGCACCGGCAGGAACGCCCGCGCCGTCACCGCCGATCCGATCAGGTTGACCTCGATCACGCGGCGCCAGGCCTGCGGGTCGGAGTCGATGAACGGGCCGCCGGTCGCCACACCGGCGTTGGCGACCACGATGTCGACCTTCCCGAACCGCTCCTTCACCTCCTGCGCCACCCGGCTCATCGCCTCGTGGTCGGTGACGTCGGCGTACCAGTGGGCGCTGTCGCTGTGCAGCCGGGCGGTGACCTCCTTGAGCGCCTCCTCCTCCAGCCCGACCAGCGCCACCTTGGCGCCGCGCGCGGAGAGTTTGCGCGCCAGCAGTTCGCCGACACCGCGGGCCGCTCCGGTGACGACGGCGACCTGCCCTTCGAGGCTGACCCTGCTCATGCGTCCTCCTTGGTCTGCTGCACGGGGGTGGGGCGGGAACCGGTGCGGGGGCCGGGGACGGCGCTCCCCGTGACGTACGCGGCGACGAGGTCCCGGATCCGGCCGGTCACCGGTCCGGGGACCTCGACGGGGGTCATGTGGCCGATGCCGGGCAGTTCGGTGAGCCCGACGCACTGCGGCAGCGCGGCCGCCAGCGCGCGGGCGTGCACCGGGGGCGTGAGCCGGTCGGAGGCGCCGTGCACCACCGCGGTGGGCACCCGCAGCTCCCGCACGCCGTGGTCGAGGTCGAGCGTCTCCAGCACGCCGGCCCAGGCGTGGCGCACGGCACGCGGGCAGGCGTGCACGATGCGGGCGCAGGCCTCCACCATGTGCCGGGAGGAACCGGCGCCCATGGTCCCGTACTTGAGGATCCGCATCGCGACCGGCGTGACCGGTCCGAGCGGAGCGCGCGAACCGAGGATGCGCCCGGTGATCCAGGTACGCACGCGCCCGGCGCGCATGGGCACCACGCGCGACTCGGTGACCAGCCGCGAACTGCCCGTGCTGCACAGCAGGACGGCGGCGGCGTGCTCGCCGAAGCGGGGGCGCGCGGCGGCGGCCATGATGGCCATGCCGCCCATGGAGTGTCCGACGACCAGCGCCTTCTCGCCGCGCGCGAGGGTCTGCGCGAGCACCGCTTCGAGGTCGTCCGCCAGCAGGTCCGTGGTGCAGGCGGGGCTCGCCGGACTGCGTCCGTGTCCCCGCTGGTCGTAGGCGATCACCCGGTGGTCGGCCGCCAACTCCCGTATCTGCGCCGCCCAGAAGGCGGTCGAGCAGGTCCAGCCGTGGGAGAGGACGACCGGGGGCGCGTCCTCGGGGCCGTGCACCTCGACGTGCAGCGGGGCGCCGTCGCCGGAGACGACGGTGAGGACGCGGGAGGGCTCGGGCGGGGCGTAGGGGCCGTGGTCGGCGAAGGCGGGGCGGCTCACGCGGCGGCCTCGCCGGCCGTCGCGGGGGCCGCGGCCGTCGCGGCCCCGACCTGTGCCCTCCCGGGTCCGTCCGGCGTCCGCGCCGCCCGGACGACCTCGTACTCCGCCAGGTCCACCCGGCGGGTCGCGCGCCGGAACTCCGCCGTCGTGCCGGGCCAGATGGTGGTGTTGCGGCCGCTCGGGTCGAGGTACCAGCTGGTGCAGCCGCCGGTGCTCCACACGGTCCGCTTCATGCGCTCCTGGACCTTGTCGTTCCAGGCCCGCACCGCCGCGGGCCGGGCGACGAGGGCGGTCCGGCCGCCGAGCACGTCGAGCTGGCGCAGGTAGTCGGCCATGTAGTTCAGCTGGGACTCGATCATGAGGATCATCGAGGAGTTCCCGAGGCCGGTGTTGGGCCCGATGATCGTCATCCAGTTCGGGAACCCGGCGGCCGAGGCACCGCGCAGCGCCTGCATGCCGTCCTTCCAGGACTCCGCCAGGGTGATGCCGTCGGCGCCCACCACGCGCTCGGCGATGGGCATGTCCGTCACGTGGAAGCCCGTGCCGAAGATGATCGCGTCGACCTCGGCCTCGCTGCCGTCGGCCGCGACCACGGTCGAGCCCCGGACCTCGCTGAGCCCGCTGGCGACGACGTCCACGTTCGGCCGGGCCAGCGCCGGGTAGTACTCGCTGGACAGCAGGATCCGCTTGCAGCCGATGCGGTAGTCGGGGGTGAGCTTGGCGCGCAGGGCCGGGTCCTTGACGGCGCGGGCCATGTTCCGCTTGGCGAGCTGCTCGACCAGGCCGAGTTCGTCGGGGCGCTTGGTGAACGCCTGCACCTGCAGCTCCCGGATGCCCCACAGCACGCCGCGCCGGGCCCGGGTGGTGAAGGGCAGCGTCCGGTGCAGCCACCGCTCGGCGCCGGTGATGGCGCGGTCCATGCGGGGCATCACCCACGGGGGCGTGCGCTGGAAGAGGGTGAGCCGGCCAACCTCGCGCTGGATGGCGGGCACGATCTGGATGGCCGAGGCGCCGGTGCCGACCATGGCGACCCGCTTGCCGCGCAGGTCGTAGTCGTGGTCCCAGCGGGCCGAGTGGAACACCTTGCCCGGGAAGGAGTCCAGCCCGGGGATCTGCGGGATCTTCGGGTCGGACAGCGGGCCGGTGGCGGAGACGACGACGTCGGCGCTGAGCGTGCCGCGCGCGGTCTCGATGTCCCACCGCAGGTTCTCGCGGTCCCAGGTCATCAGCTTGACCTCGGAGCCGAAGCGGATGTGCGGCCGCAGCCCGAAGACGTCGGCGACGTGCTCCAGGTAGGCGCGGATGTGCCGCTGCCCGGAGAAGGTGCGCGGCCAGTCGGGGTGCGGCGCGAAGGAGAAGGAGTACAGGTGGGACGGGACGTCGCAGGCGCACCCGGGGTAACTGTTGTCCCGCCAGGTGCCGCCGACGCTGTCGGCCCGCTCCAGGACGACGAAGTCGGTGATCCCCTCGCGGCGCAGCCGCACGGCGGCCCCCAGACCGCCGAAGCCGGACCCGATCACCGCCACTCGAACATGCTCGTGCTCGGCCATCCCGAAGCCTCCACGCATCGCCTTGGACCCTGCCAGTGAACACTGGCGCAATGGGACTGTAGAGCAGCTTGCGTACCGAGCGGTAGGGGGGCGGGGAAGGAAAGTTACCGTCGGTACGACATAGGCTGCCCACGTGGCAGACCACGGGGAACGCACCGACCGGCAGGAAACCGGGCAGTCCGGCGGCGTACGCGAGTACCGCATGGAGGAACTGGCCCGCCTGGCCGGCATCACCGTGCGCACCCTGCGCTTCTACCGCGAGCGCAAGCTGCTCCCGCCACCCCGCCGCGAGGGCCGCATCGCCTGGTACGACGACCACCACCTGGCCCGCCTGCACACCATCGCCGCCCTGCTGGAACGCGGCCACACCCTCAGCGGCATCGCGGAGCTGGCCGAGGCCTTCGACCACGGCCGCGACGTCGCCGACGTCCTCGGCGTCACCCCCACCGAGGAGGAGCCGGTCCGCCTGACCCCCGAGGAACTCGCCGCCCGCTTCGAGGGCGAGGTCACCCCCGACAACCTCGCCGCCGCGATGGACCTGGGCTACCTCGGCACCGACGGCGACGAGATCGTCCACATCAGCCGCCGCCTGCTGGACGTCTCCTCCGCCCTGGTCCGCGAAGGCATCCCGCTCGCCGAGGTCCTGTCCGCCGGGGTCCGCGTCCGCGACCACGCCGAGGCCCTGGCCGACCTCTTCACCGACCTGATCCTGCGCCACGGCACCGAGGAGGACCTCCAGCGCCTGCGCCCCCTGGCCCGCAGCGTGGCGGAGGCCGAACTCTCCCTGGCGCTGGACCGGCGGCTGAGCGGCCGGCTCCGGCCGGGCGCGGCCGGCCCTACAGGTCGTAGACCACGGTGACCGGCGCGTGGTCGGACCACCGCTCGGCGTGGGAGGCCGCCCGCTCCACGAAGGCCTCCACCGCCTTCCCGGCGAGCCGGGGCGTGGCCAGCTGGTAGTCGATGCGCCAGCCCGAGTCGTTGTCGAAGGCCCGCCCCCGGTACGACCACCAGGTGTAGGGCCCCTCGGTGTCCGGGTGCAGGGCGCGCACGACGTCGACGTAGCCGCCGTCCCGCGCGGTGAGGACCCGGGTCAGCCACTGCCGCTCCTCGGGCAGGAAGCCGGAGTTCCCGGTGTTGCCGCGCCAGTTCCTCAGGTCGGCCTGCTGGTGGGCGATGTTCCAGTCGCCGCAGACCAGCACCTCGCGCCCGTCGGCGGCGGCCCGCTCGCGCAGGTCCTTGAGGTGGGCGAGGAACTCGGTCATGAAGCGGACCTTCTCGTCCTGGCGTTCGGTGCCGACCTCGCCGGAGGGCAGGTACAGGGAGGCGACGGTGACGCCGGGCAGGTCGGCCTCGACGTAGCGTCCGCTCCCGTCGAACTCGGCCGAGCCGAACCCGGTCCGGACCCGGTCGGGCTCACGGCGCGTGTAGAGGGAGACGCCCGCGCGGCCCTTGGCGGCGGCCGGGGCGTGCACGACGTGCCAGCCGGCGGGCTCGCGGACCTCCTCGGGCAGTTGGTGCGGCTCGGCGCGCACCTCCTGCAGGCAGAGCACGTCCGCCCGGGTCCGGCCGAGCCACTCCACGAAGCCCTTCCTGGCGGCGGCCCGCAGTCCGTTCACGTTCACCGAGGTCACAGTCAGCACCCGGGCACGATACCGGCACACTGGTGGGTGTCCGCGCACCCCGATCACTGCATAGAAGTACGATACCCAGCATGATTATTCGCCGTGTTCGTTTCGACCACCCCGACGCCGTCAAGCTGAACGACGAGGTCCAGGCCGAGTACCACCTGCGCTACGGCGACGGCGGCGACGCCACGGTCCTCGACGCCACGGACTTCGACCCGCCCCGGGGCGCGTTCCTGATCGCGTACGACGAGCACGACCGCCCGGTCGCCACCGGCGGCTGGCGCAGCCAGGACAGCAACGGCGAGGGCAACGAGGACGGCGACGCCGAGCTGAAGCGGATGTACGTCGTGCCGCAGGCGCGCGGCCTGGGCCTGGCCCGCCGCATCCTCGCGACCCTGGAGGAGGACGCCCGCATGGCCGGCCGCGTCCGGATGGTCCTGGAGACCGGCACCAAGCAGCCGGAGGCCGTCGCCCTGTACACCTCCAGCGGCTACGAGCCGTGCACCAAGTTCGGCTACTACCGCCACCACGAGGAGAGCCTCTGCTACGCGAAGAGACTGTGAACGTGCTGAAGCCCCGGTCGGCTTCCGCCGACCGGGGCTTCATGCTGCGTGGACCTGAGGGGATTTGAACCCCTGGCCCCCTCGATGCGAACGAGGTGCGCTACCGGACTGCGCCACAGGCCCTTGCAACGAGTGAAACTCTAGCATCCCCGTCGGGGTGCTTGGAAATCCGTTCCCTGACTGGTCAGAGGCGGCCTTTCCGCCGGGACGGACGGGCGTGACGGCTGTCACTCGTTGACCGCGCGCGGGCGGTCGTCGTCCTCGTACGGGTCGCACTGGTCGAACAGGGGCGTGTGTCCGCGCTCGCGCGCCCGGCGCGCGGAGGCGGCGCGGCGGGCGTCGCTGCGGCCGTCCGCCGGCCTGTCCTCGGCCTCGGACGCCGTCTCGTCGGCCTCGGTCCCCGGCGCGTGGGCCGCGTCCTGCTCGGGCGTCACCGCGCTCGATCTCGCCGAGCTCCACGTGTCGGGCGCCCCCAGGTCCACGTCGGAGGTGGCCCGCGGCGCGACCGGCGCGGTCACGTACGTGGGCAACGGCACCGGCACCGGGTCCCAGCTGTCGCCGTGGCCGGGCCGCCGCCGGCGCTCGCGCTGCTGGTCGACCCATTCGGCGTGGTCGGTCTGCTCGACCAGGGCGCGCCGGTCGGCGGCCAGTGCGGACAGGCCGGCGTCGACTTCGGTCTCCGGCCCCTCGTCGGATTCGCCGGGGCCGGCGCCCGGGTCGAGGGGGGTGCGCCGGCGCGGCTGGCGTTCGCGCAGGCGCTCGGCCGCGACCTCGGCGCGGCGGCGGTCCATGTGGTAGGCGAAGCGGCGGCGCTCCTGGGCGCGCAGGTGGGCGATGTACGCGCTGAGCATCACCGCGGGCACGCCGGGCGCCCAGAGGAAGGCGAGCCCTCCGACGGCGGCGACGATCGTGCCGAGGGTGAAGGCGAGGAAGAGCACCACGGTGGTGCGCCGCCGGCGCGCGAGGACCTTCAGGCGCCGGGCGCGCGCCGCTGCCGCCTGCGAGGAAGTGTCGTGCGCGTCCGGCCCGCGCTGCTGTGCGGGCACGGAGGCGCTGGCGGCGTGGTGCTCGGGCGCGGAGGCGGGCCGGGGTGCCGGGGCGTCGGCCCGGTCGAGGGCCTCTTCCGGCCACCCGGGCGTCTCCGGTTCCGCGTCCGCCCGGACCTGACGGCGGGTCGGAGGCACGGCGAAGGCCCGGACGTCCACCAAGGCGGTGGTGGCGTCCGGTTCACCGGCGTCCGGCTCCCCCTCCTGGGCGGAGCGCGCCCGCAGGTCCTTGGCGTACCGGCGCTCCATGCCCGCCCGTCCGGACAGCAGCCGGATGGCGGTGCTGAAGCGTTCCGTCGGACGGGCCTCGTTCAGCTCGTCCTGCCTACGGAGCCACATCGGCACCAAGTAGGCGGCCCAGGCCCCGACGATGACTGCGTAGATCAGGCCGCTGCTGCTCACGCCTCACACGGTAGAGGGGTTTGCGTGAGGCCATCCGCCAATTGAGCCGGTGTGTCGCACGATCTGGCTGATATTTCCTGCTTTTTTTACAACGTGTGCGATCAGGGGATCACCACAGTCACGAACGAAATACCGCCGAGAACGGCCATCGGCCGATCAATTTCGAACACTTATTCAATTTCCGGTCTCGGCGGCATTCCGTGACCGCGTCCGGCGCCAGCGCACGAGCAGCCCCTCGGGCACCTCTTCCGCGGTGAGGGCGAAGACGAGGTGGTCGCGCCAGGCCCCGTCGATGTGCAGATAACGCGGCCGCACCCCCTCCGCGCGGAATCCGAGTTTCTCCACGACCCGGCGGCTGGGCCGGTTCTCGGGGCGAATGCAGACCTCGACGCGGTGCAGCCCGACGGTGCGGAAACAGTGGTCCACCACGAGCGCGACGGCCGTCGGCATCACCCCGCGCCCGGCCACCGCCTCGTCCACCCAGTAGCCGACGTGTCCCGAGCACATCGACCCCCAGGTGATCCCGGCGACCGTCAACTGCCCCACGAGCCGCCCCTGGTACTCGATGACGAACGGCAGCATCCGGCCCGCGTTGGCCTCGGCCCGCAGGTGCCGGACCATCTGGCGGTAGGTGGGACGGTGCGTGATCGGGCCGCTCGGCGTGGGCGGCGGGATGGTCGCCTCCCAGGGGCGCAGCCAGTCCCGGTTGCGCCGGTTCACCTCACGCCAGGCCCGCTGGTCGCGCAGTTTTATCGGCCGCAGGACGACGTCTTCGTCCGCGAGCACGGCGGGCCAGGACAGGCTGTTCAGCTCGCACCCCCACGCTCGGCGCCGGGTGCGGGGTGGTCGCCGCCGCGGAGCTGGTCGACGGCGTGGGCCAGCAGGGGCCCCAGGACGGCCAGGCCGTCGCGCACGCCGCCGGTGGAGCCCGGCAGGTTGACGATCAGCGTGCGCCCGGCCACCCCGGCCAGTCCCCGGGACAGCGCGGCGGTGGGCACCTTCTCCCGGCCGTGGGCGCGGATGGCCTCCGCGATGCCCGGCACCTCGAAGTCGATCACCTTCCGGGTCGCCTCGGGCGTGCGGTCGGTGGGCGACATGCCGGTGCCGCCCGTGGTCACGACGGCGTCGTAGCCGGCCCGCACCCCGGCGCGCAGGGCCTCCTCCACGGGATCGCCGTCGGGGACGACCCGGGGGCCGTCGACCTCGAAGCCGAGGCTGCGCAGGCCTTCGGCGATCAGGGGGCCGCCCCGGTCCGCGTAGACCCCGGCGGCAGCCCTGTTGGAGGCGGTGACCACCAGTGCGCGGTAGTTCATGTCCGGCTCCAGTCGCCCGACTTGCCGCCCGTCTTCTCCTCCACCCGCACGTCCGTGATGACCGCTCCCTTGTCGACCGCCTTGACCATGTCGATCACGGTGAGCGCGGCGACCGTCACCGCGGTGAGGGCCTCCATCTCGACGCCCGTGCGGTCCGTGGTCCTCACGGTGGCCCGGATCTCCACGGCGTCGTCCGCGACCGACAGGTCCAGTCTCACACCCGACACCGACAACGGGTGGCACAGCGGGATCAGGTCCGGGGTGCGCTTGGCGCCCATGATGCCCGCGATCCGCGCGGTGGCCAGGGCGTCCCCCTTGGGGACCCCCTCGCCGCGCAGCAGCTCCACCACGCGGGGTGACACCAGGACCCGGCCACTGGCGCGGGCGGTGCGCGCGGTGACGTCCTTGCCGGACACGTCGACCATGCGGGCGGCGCCCGCCTCGTCGAGGTGCGTCAGCCGGTCCTGCACAGGGGGTCCGGGGTCTGCCCCCGGGAAGGCTCAGTCATGCTCTGCGGCGCTCCCGGTCCGGGCCCGTGGCCGTGGTGGCGCACGGGCCTGCTGTAACGCGACACGCTACCGCCAAACCGCTCCGTCCAGCCGGGCAGGACCCCCGGGCCGCGCTCAGCCCAGGAGGACGACCTCCACCTCGGTGCCGGGTTCGACGGACTCCACGTCCTCGGGGACGACGATCAGCGCGTCGGCGCGGGCCAGCGCCGCGATCAGGTGGGAGCCGGCGCCGCCCACGGGGGTGACGACGCCGTCGGCGTGGGTGCCGCGCAGGAACTGCCGGCGCCCCTTGGGCGAACCGAGCGGGCGGTCCGTCCTCAGGACGGCCGTGGTGCGGGGCCGCTCGACGTCCCCGACGCCCATCAGGGTGCGGATCGCGGGACGGACGAACAGCTCGAAGGAGACGTACGACGACACCGGGTTGCCGGGCAGGGCGAGCAGCGGGGTGTGGTCGGGGCCGACGAAGCCGAAGCCCTGGGGCTTGCCGGGCTGCATGGCGAGCCTGCGGAAGTCGACGCCGCCGCCCGCCTCGTCCGCGTCGCCGACGTGGGCCAGCGCCTCCTTGACGACGTCGTACGCCCCGACGCTCACCCCGCCCGTGGTGACCATCAGGTCGGCGCGGACGAGCTGGTCCTCGATGGTGGAGCGGAGGGTCTCGGCGTCGTCGGCGACGGCACCCACCCGGTAGGCGATGGCGCCCGCGTCCCGCGCGGCGGCGGTCAGGGCGAAGCTGTTGGAGTCGTAGATCCGGCCGGGTGCCAGTTCCTCGCCGGGCTGGACGAGTTCGCTGCCGGTGGACAGGACGACCACGCGCGGGCGCGGACGCACCCGCACCGTGCCGCGGCCGATCGCGGCGAGCAGCGCGATCTGCGGCGGGCCGAGGACGGTGCCGGCCTTCAGGGCGCGCTCGCCGGCCCGCACGTCGCTGCCCTGGGCGCGCACGTGCGCGCGCGCCTCGGCGGAGCGGTGCACCCGCACGTGCCCCTCGGCGCCCTCGGGGGCCAGGCTGCGCGCCCGCATCCCGCTCACCGGTCCCTCGCCGAGCCCACCGTCGGTCCACTCGACGGGGACGACGGCCTCGGCGCCGGGCGGCAGCGGGGCGCCCGTCATGATGCGGGCCGCCTGTCCGGGGCCGACCCGCACCGGGTCCGACGCGCCCGCCGCGACGTCCCCGACGACCTCCAGGACCGCCGGGAACTCCTCACTGGCGCCCGCCACGTCCACGACCCGCACCGCGTACCCGTCCATGGAGCTGTTGTCGAACGGCGGCAGGGACACCGGCACCATGACGTCCTCGACCAGGACGCAGCCCTGGGCGTCGAGGAGTTGCAGCTCGATGGGGTCGAGGGGGCGGACGGTGGTGAGGATGTCCTCCAGGTGCTCCTCCACCGACCACAGGCGGTCCGGGCCGGCGGGGCGGGTCGCGGCGCTGCTCAACGTTGCTGCATCTCCTCGGCTACGTACCTGCGAAGCCAGGCCCTGAAGTCCGGGCCCAGGTCTTCACGTTCGCACGCCAGTCTGACAATGGCACGCAGGTAGTCGCCGCGGTCGCCGGTGTCGTAGCGGCGGCCCTCGAAGACGACACCGTGCACCGGGCCGCCGACCTTCTCGTCCTGGGCGAGCTGCTGGAGGGCGTCGGTGAGCTGGATCTCGCCGCCGCGGCCCGGCTCGGTCTTGCGGAGTATGTCGAAGACGTGCGGGTCCAGCACGTACCGGCCGATGATCGCGTAGTTCGAGGGGGCGTCCGCCGCGTCCGGTTTCTCGACCAGGCCGGTCACCTTCACCACGTCGCCGTCGGCGGTGCCCTCCACGGCCGCGCACCCGTACAGGTGGATCTGCTCGGGGGCCACCTCCATGAGCGCGACGACGCTGCCGCCGTGCCGCTCCTGCACCTCGATCATGCGCCGCAGCAGCGGGTCGCGGGGGTCGATCAGGTCGTCGCCGAGCAGGACGGCGAAGGGCTCGCGGCCGACGTGCGGGGCGGCGCACAGCACGGCGTGGCCGAGGCCCCGGGGGTCGCCCTGGCGCACGTAGTGCATGGTGGCGAGGTCGCTGGACTCCTGCACCTTGGCGAGCCGGCCGGCGTCGCCCTTCTTCTGCAGGGCGGACTCCAGCTCGTAGTTGCGGTCGAAGTGGTCCTCCAGCGGGCGCTTGTTGCGCCCGGTGATCATGAGGACGTCGTCCAGTCCCGCCGCCACGGCCTCCTCAACCACGTACTGGATCGCCGGCTTGTCCACGACCGGCAGCATCTCCTTGGGAGTGGCCTTGGTGGCCGGCAGGAACCGGGTGCCGAGGCCTGCTGCGGGAATGACAGCCTTGCTGATCCTGGGGTGCGACTGAGTCATGCCCGCAACCTTATCCGGTGCCTTTGCGGGGAAACTGTGGCTCCGGCCGGTTGACCCTCATATCAACACAATGGGAAAGGGGCGGGAACGACCAGTGGAACACGTCGAACGCACCGGTGAGCCTGACAAGCGAATGTTGCGGCGGGAGTTCCTCGCGGTGAGGAACAGGTTGACGCGGGATGACGTGCGCGTGGCGGGCGGCACGCTGGCCGAACGCGCCCTTGGGCTGCCCGAACTGACGCGTGCGCGCACGGTGGGGGCGTACGTCTCCGTCGGGAGCGAGCCGGACACGCGGGCGCTGCTGGACGCGCTGCGCGCGCGGGGCGTGCGCGTCCTGCTGCCCGCGCTCCTGCCCGACAACGACCTGGACTGGGGCGAGTACACCGGTCCCGGCTCCCTCGCGCCCGTCCGGCACGGCCGGAAAACGGCGTTGTGGGAGCCCTCGGGGGAGCGTCTCGGGCCGGACGCGGTGACCGCCGCGGACGTCGTCCTGCTGCCCGGGCTCGCGGTGGACGCGCGCGGGATGCGGCTGGGACGCGGCGGGGGGTCCTACGACCGGGTCCTGGCCCGCCTGGAGCGCGCCGGGGCGCGACCCGCGCTGGTGGTGCTGCTGTACGACGCGGAGGTCGTCGCGCGGGTCCCGGCGGAGGCGCACGACCGGCCGGTGCACGCGGTGGTGACGCCGTCGGGCGTGCGCCGCTTCACCTGATACGGGCCCGCCCGGTCCGCACGGGAAGGGGCCCTCCACGCGCGTGGAGGGCCCCTTCCCGGGTGCCGGGCGTGCCGTCAGCGGTTCACGGCCTGAGGCTGAGGGTGTCGCTCGTGCTCCGGTCGACCGCCTTGCCGGAGAACGACCAGGGCAGCAGTTCGCCCTCGGCCCACTTGTCCGTCTGGTCGGTGTAGTGGGCGCTGTAGGCGTGCCCGGAGGCTCCGGTGAGGTTGATCCACCTGGACTTGTCGAGGTCGGCGAGGTTGACCACCATCCGCATGGAGGGCACCCAGACCACGTCGTAGCCGCCGGCGGCGTTCCAGCCGGTCGCGTTCACCGTGGCCTCGCCGCCGCTGAGCTCGTAGGGGCCGCGGTTGAGGGCGTACTGCAGGAGCTTGGGGCCCTCGGTGCCGAGCGTCTGGTTCTTCAGGAACAGGCGGTGCAGCCGGCCCCAGCTCCAGGTGTCGATGTCCTTGCCGAGCTTGGCGGTCAGCTCCCAGCGGGCGTCGATCATGGCCCGCTCGAACAGCTCGTCCATGTTGTCCGCCCCGGGGCGGTCGCCGGTGCGCGGCCGGGGGGTCGTCCACCACGCGCTGTCCGGCTTGTCCATCAGCTTGCGCACGACCTCGAACCAGCGGTCGCCGCCGTCCGGCTGCGCCTGGTCCCCGTCGCGCCGGCCGCACTCGCGCACCTTGGTGTCGTCGTCCACCGGACCGGTGCTGTCGATCTTGTCGACCCACAGGCACTGGCCCTTGGCGCGCAGCTCCTTGGGGAGCTTGTTGCCGAAGGCGAGCTTGAGGATGTTGCGCCAGACCGCGTTGAAGTAGGCGGCGGCGGCCGAGTCGGCGTCCTGGGTGTAGTCCCAGCCCTCGAGCAGCTTCTGGGCGGCGCGGACGTCCTTGTCGTCCAGGTTCAGCTTCAGCAGCCTGGGCACCAGGAGCTTGGCGATCTCGCTGCTGTTGTCCAGCTGCATCTGGCGCATGTCGTCGGTGGAGATCTTGCCGCCGTCCTTGATCTTGGACTCGATCAGGTCGGTGATGCGCTGGCTGCGGGTGCCGTAGCCCCAGTCGGTGGTGAGGGTGTACGGGTAGGCGTCCTTGCCGACGACGGCCTGGTTGGCGGTGACGATGTAGCCGCGCTTCGGGTTGTACTCGTAGGGCAGCTCGTCCTGTTCGACGAAGCCGGTCCAGCGGTACTTGGAGTCCCAGCCGGGCGCCGGGACCGAGCCGTCGTCGGCCGCCGGGCGCGTGGGGATCGCGCCGGGCAGGGTGTAGCCGATGTTGTTCCTGGTGTCGGCGTAGACCAGGTTCTGCGAGGGCACGTCGAACAGGCCGGCCGCGTCGCGGAACTCTCTCCAGTCCGCCGCCCTGTCGAGGGCGAACACGGCGTCCATGGAGGTGCCCGGGTCGAGCGCGGTCCACCGCAAGGCGATGCCGTAGCCGTCGCCGCGGTCGGGCGCGGCGGTGTTGACGGTGGCCTTCCTGCCGACCTGGACGAGTTCGTCGTCGCGGTCGGACAGCAGCGGCATCCCGTCCGCGGTCTCGCGCACGACGATCTTCTTCGACGCGCCGCCGGCGACCCTGATGGTCTCCTCGCGCGTCCTGAAGGGGCGCACCTTGCCGTCGTACAGGTAGCCGTCGCCGGTGAGCTTCTCCAGGTAGAGGTTGGTGACGTCGACCCCGGAGTTGGTCATGCCCCAGGCGATGTCCGCATTGTGTCCGATGATCACACCGGGCATGCCGGCGAAGGTGTAGCCCGTGACGTCGTACCGGCACTTGTCGGAGACGGTGCGGCAGTGCAGGCCCATCTGGTACCAGACGGACGGCAGGGACGCCGACAGGTGCGGGTCGTTGGCGAGCAGGGGCTTGCCGGTGATGGTGTACTTCCCGCCCACGACCCAGGAGTTGGAGCCGATTCCCTGGCCGTTCACGCCGACGGCCGCGGGGACGTCGTCCAGGACGTCGTACAGGCCCGCCAGCTGGCTCGTGAGGGCCGAACCGGTCGTGCCCGCGGAGCCCGCCGTGCCCGCGGAGCCGCCGGTCGTGCCCGCCGTGCCCGCCGAACCGGTCGTGCCCGCGGAGCCGGCCGTGGTGCCGTCCTGCCGGAAGGTCCGCGTCAGCTCGTCGTACTGGCCCTCCTGCACGATCGGCTTGTTGCGGCCGTAGGGGTACTCCGGGTACAGGTCCCGGATCTGCTGCGGGCCCAGCCGGCTGGTCATCAGGGCGCGGTCGATCTCGTCCTGCATGTTGCCGCGCAGGTCCCAGGCCATCGCCTTCAGCCAGGAGACGGAGTCGACCGGGGTCCACTCCTGCGGCCGGTAGTCGTTGGTGAGTCCCAGGGCCGCGTACTCCAGGGAGATGTCCTTGCCGTCCTTGCCCCGCAGGTAGGCGTTGACCCCCTTGGCGTAGGCCTGGAGGTACCTCTTCGTGGAGGCGGACAGCTTCGTGTCGTACTCCCGCCGGGCGACCCGGTCCCAGCCGAGGGTGCGCAGGAACTCGTCGTTCTTGACCTGGCCCTTGCCGAACATCTCCGACAGGCGGCCCGAGGTCATGTGGCGGCGCACGTCCATCTCGTAGAACCGGTCCTGCGCCTGGACGTAGCCCTGCGCCATGAACAGGTCCTCGTCGGAGGAGGCGTAGACCTGCGGGATGCCGTAGCCGTCCCGCTTGACGTCGACCGGCCCCGACAGGCCGGCGAGCGTGATCGACCCCTTGGTCTGCGGGAAGGAGGCGCGGACGGTGCTGACCGACCAGTAACCGCCGTAGGCGATCGCTCCGATGAGGGCCAGGACCAGCACCAGCACGATCAGGCGGGCTTTGCGCCCCTTCTTCCTGCCGGACTTGCCGGGCTTGTCACCCGTTGTGGCGGTGGTGTTGGGGGGCATCGCTGTCCTTGCTGTCCTAACGCGAGCGGCAGGTCGGGCTGTGACTTCGAATGAGCGCTGGGAGCAACCATAGGCGCAGGGCCTCCGGCCACTTGACGCGGAGTCGGGAACCAGCGCACACAGGCGTTCGATCTTGCCTCGTCGAGCGTCAAGAAATCGTCAAGAATTAGGTAACGTAACGAAGTACTTGGGTGCGGTGCGCCGCAGCCTCGGGTCTTTGTACGCAAGCCTTGCGCGTGCCCGGCGCGGGCCGAGGAAGGGAACCGCCGCTGACCGTCCACCATCTCAACCAGCTCCTGCTCGTCTGCTCCGTGGTCCTGCTCGTCGCCGTCGCGGCCGTCCGGATCTCCTCCCGCACCGGGCTCCCCAGCCTGCTCGTGTACCTGGGGATCGGCGTCCTCATGGGCCAGGACGGCATCGGGGACATCCACTTCGACAACGCCGAGATGACCCAGGTCATCGGATACGCGGCCCTGGTCGTGATCCTCGCCGAGGGCGGTCTGGGCACGAAGTGGAAGGAGATCCGGCCGGTCCTGCCGTCCGCCTCCGTGCTGGCGCTGGCGGGGGTCGCGGTCAGCGTCGGCGTCACCGCGGCGGGCGCGCACCACCTGGTCGGGTTGGAGTGGCGGCAGGCGCTCATCATCGGCGCGGTGGTCTCCTCCACGGACGCGGCGGCCGTCTTCTCGGTCCTGCGCAGGATCCCCCTGCCCGCGCGCGTGGCCGGCACGCTGGAGGCGGAGTCCGGCTTCAACGACGCCCCGGTGGTCATCCTGGTCGTCGCCTTCTCCGCGGCCGGACCCGTCGGCCACTGGTACGTCCTGCTCGGAGAGATCGTCCTGGAACTGGCCATCGGCGCTGCCATGGGGCTCGCGGTGGGCTGGTTCGGCTCCTGGGGCCTCAAGCACGTCGCCCTGCCCGCCTCCGGCCTCTACCCCATCGCCGTGATGGCGATCGCGGTGACGGCGTACGCCGCCGGGGCACTGGCGCACGGCAGCGGCTTCCTGGCCGTCTACCTGGCCTCCATGATGCTCGGCAACGCCAAGCTCCCGCACTGGCCCGCCACCCGGGGCTTCGCCGAAGGACTCGGCTGGATCGCGCAGATCGGCATGTTCGTCCTGCTCGGCCTGCTCGTCACCCCGCACGAGCTGGGCGACGACGTCTGGCCGGCCCTGATCATCGGGCTGGTGCTGACCATGGTGGCCCGTCCGCTGAGCGTGGTGCTCAGCCTGGCGCCGTTCCGGATGCCGTGGCAGGAGCAGACGCTGATGTCGTGGGCCGGCCTGCGCGGGGCCGTGCCCATCATCCTGGCGACCATCCCCATGGTGAACGGCGTCGGCGGCAGCCGCCGGATCTTCAACATCGTCTTCGTGCTGGTGGTCGTCTACACCCTCGTGCAGGGGCCGACCCTGCCCTGGCTGGCGCGCACCCTGCGCCTGGGCGAACAGGGCGAGGCCTCCGACCTCGGCATCGAGTCCGCGCCCCTGGAGCGGCTGCGCGGGCACCTGCTGTCCATCTCGGTCCCCGAGGGCTCACGGATGCACGGCGTCGAGGTCAACGAGCTGCGGCTGCCGCCCGGCGCCGCCGTCACCCTGGTCGTCCGGGAGGGCACGTCCTTCGTGCCGCTTCCCACGACGGTGCTGCGGCACGGCGACGAGCTGCTGGTGGTCGCCACCGACCCGGTGCGCGACGCGGCGGAACGGCGGCTGCGCGCCGTCGCCCACGGCGGCAAGCTGGCCGACTGGCTGGGCGAGGACCGGAACGGCCCCAGTTCCTCGCGCTGAGGGCGTGTTCCGTACGGCTCACACCGCTGGCAATCACAGGTGACCGGCCCAGTGGTGCCCGGTTTCACAGGGCGGCGGCGCGGTGATCCCTGTACGATGAAGGCGCACCCTGATCGAACCAACTCTGCCTGACGCAGAGCTGGCGCGACCGTATGGCGGCCGGGTCCCCCTCCCGTGGCGGACGCCGGCATCTACCGCAGTCCGCGCAAGAGGACAGCTCTCGGCGCCCGGACCCGCACGGGGCCCGCGCTACCAGGCGGCAGAAAGGCACGGGCCGTGGGATCCACGGTCACCTCCACCGAAGCGGGCACCCGCACCGAACCGGCGACGGCACCGACGGCCTCCTCCCGCCCCGGATACGGCCCGCTGCTGCGCACGCGCGGCGCCTGGACGTTCCTGCTCCCCGGCTTCGCGGCGCGCCAGCCGTTCGCGATGCTCACGATCTCCATCGTGCTGCTCGTGCAGCACACCACCGGCTCCTACGGCGCCGCCGGCGCCGCCGCGGCCGTCACCGGCGTCTCCATGGCGCTGTTCGCCCCCTACGGCGGCCGTCTGGCGGACCGCTTCGGCCAGCGCGCCGTCCTGGTCCCCGGCGTCCTCGTGCACACCGCCTCGGGCCTGTCCCTGACCGCGCTGGCCCTGGCCCACGCGCCCTTGTGGGCACTGTTCGCGGCGGCCGTGCCGACCGGTGCCTCGGTGCCGCAGGTCGGCCCCATGGTGCGCGCCCGCTGGGGCGTGAAGCTCCAGGACTCGCCCCTGATGACCACCGCGGCGGCCTTCGAGTCCGTCACGGACGAGCTGACCTTCGTCCTCGGCCCGCTGCTGGCGACCGCCCTGTGCACGACCGTGGTCCCGTCCGCGGGCCTGGTCACCGAGGCCGCGCTGACGCTCCTCGGCGGTCTGCTGTTCGCCGCCCAGAAGGGCACCCAGCCGCGCGTGGACGGCGGGAGCGGGCACGCCCGCGTGCGGCACGCCTCCGCCCTGCGCGTCCCGGGCGTGCGCGTGCTGGTCACGGCCTTCCTGGGCATCGGCTCCGTCTTCGGCGGCATGCAGGTCTCGCTGGCGGCGTTCACCGAGTCGATCGGCGAGCCCGGCCTGAACGGCGTCCTGTACGGCGTCTTCGCCGCGGGGAACATGCTCTCCGGCCTCGTCTGCGGCGCCCTCGCCTGGAAGGCCGCCCCGCAGCGGCGCCTCGTCGTCGGCTACAGCGCGCTCGCGCTGACCGCCTCCGCCCTGTGGACGGCGCACTCGGTCCCGCTGCTCGCGGGCCTGGGCCTGCTGGTCGGCACGTGCATCGCGCCGTCCCTGATCACCGGCTACACCCTGGTCGAGGGCCTGGTCCCGGCCGGCGCCCGCACCGAGGCGTTCACCTGGCTGACGGGGGCGGTCGCCCTCGGCCAGGCGGCCGCCGTCACCGTCGCCGGACAACTGGAGGACCGCCTGTGGACCGGCGCCGGGTTCCTGGTGCCGGCGGCCGGCACCCTGCTCGCGCTGGCCACCCTGCTGACCCTGCGCTCCCTGCTGTCCGGCCGGCCCCACGACCGCACCGCGGCACGTGGCGTCGGTCACCGCTCGACCGTCACGGTGGACTGATCCCGGGGAATGCGTCACTATGGACCGTCGTTAGCACTCATTGAGTGAGAGTGCCAGGAGGAAGACAGTGCCGACCTACCAGTACCAGTGCACCGAGTGCGGCGAGGGCCTCGAGGCGGTGCAGAAGTTCACCGACGACGCCCTGACCGAGTGCCCGAGCTGCGGTGGCCGCCTGAAGAAGGTGTTCTCCGCGGTCGGCATCGTCTTCAAGGGCTCCGGCTTCTACCGGAACGATTCGCGCGGCTCCACGTCGAGCAGCAGCCCGGCGTCGAAGTCGTCCGGCGCCTCGGCCTCCTCGTCCGAGGCGAAGCCGTCGTCCGACTCCAAGCCGTCGGCGTCGGCCTCCTCGTCGTCGTCCGGCTCCACGAGCAGCTCCGCCGCCTGAGGCGTTCCCGGCCCCGTCGGCCCTGCCGTCGCGTGACGGCAGGGCCTGCCCCGCACCCGGCACCGACTCCCCGGAGAGCCGTCGGGCCGCTAATGTGCATGCCATGGCGAACGCAGAGATCGGTGTAATCGGCGGCTCGGGCTTCTACTCGTTCCTCGACGACGTGACCGAGGTCCAGGTGGACACCCCCTACGGGCAGCCCAGTGACTCCCTCTTCCTCGGCGAGGTCGCCGGCCGGCGGGTCGCGTTCCTGCCCCGGCACGGCCGCGGCCACCACCTGCCGCCGCACCGCATCAACTACCGGGCCAACCTCTGGGCCCTGCGCTCGGTCGGCGTCCGGCAGGTCCTCGGCCCCTGCGCGGTGGGCGGGCTGCGCCCCGAGCACGGGCCCGGCACCCTGCTCGTCCCGGACCAGTTCGTGGACCGGACGAAGTCCCGGGCGCAGACGTACTTCGACGGATTGCCGCTGCCCGACGGCACCGTCCCGAACGTGGTGCACGTGTCCATGGCCGACCCGTACTGCCCGGCCGGCCGGGCCGTGGCGCTGAAGGCGGCCCGCGGGCGCGACTGGGAACCGGTCGACGGCGGCACGCTGGTCGTGGTCGAGGGACCGCGCTTCTCCTCCCGCGCCGAATCGCTGTGGCACCGGGCGCAGGGCTGGTCGGTGGTGGGCATGACCGGCCACCCCGAGGCGGCGCTCGCCCGCGAACTGGAGCTGTGCTACACGTCGTTGACCCTGGTCACCGACCTCGACGCCGGTGCCGAGACGGGCGAGGGCGTCTCGCACGAGGAGGTGCTGGAGGTGTTCGCGGCCAACGTGGACCGGCTGCGGGGCGTGCTGTTCGACGCGGTCGCGGAGCTGCCCGCGACCGGTGACCGGGACTGCCTGTGCGTGAACGCGCTCGGCGGGATGGACCCGGGCTTCGAACTGCCGTAGGCGGGCCGGGGGCGAGGGCGGGCGGAGGCACCCGGTACCCGTCCGGGTGGCCGAGTTCTCCACAACCGGCCGGTAGCACACCGGCTCCGGCGGACTTCGGCGCGAGGCCTCATCGTGGGACCCGCAAGCAGGTTCCTCGTCGCAGGCGGTGATCCCCGTGCCCTCCTCCTCGCCCTCCCCTTCTTCTTCGCCCTCCCCTTCTCCTTCCTTTTCCTCTCCTCTTTCCTCCTCTCTTCCCTCCCCACCCTTCCCCCGTCCCTGCGTGCCGGCCGCGCCGCCCGGCGGCCCCGCTCTCCCGGCCGCCCCGCGCCTTCCCGGGCCTGCCCGTCCGCCGCGTCCGCCGGGCACCGACGCCCCCGCGACCCGCGGAGTCCCGCCGTTCGCGCCGGTACGGGTGCGCGGCGGACGGTACCGGGCGCGGCGGTTCGTGCGGCAGCGGCGGCGAGCCCTGGCGGCCGGTCTGGCCGTGACCGCGGCGGCACTCGTGGCGGCCGGGCCACGGGCCGCGCCGCGGGCGGACCACGCCGAGCGCCCGCGCGGGCGTCCGGCCGCCGGGCCCGTGCCGGGGCGGGACGCCGGGGAGCGGGACACCGGGGAGGCGGTGACGGCGCCGGTGCGGATCGCCGACGCCGCCACCGTCCGGCTGCTGCGGCCCGGTGACCGGGTCGACGTCATCGCCGCCGGGGACCCGGCCGACGGGGGCGGTGCGCGGGTGCTCGCGCGCGGGGTGCGGGTGACCGGGGTGCCCGAGCCCCTGGAAGGCGCGGCCGAGAGCGGGGCGCTGGTCGTGCTGTCGGTGCCGCGTGCCACGGCGGCGGCGCTCGTGGGGGCGAGCGCGACGGCCCGGCTGGCGGTGACGCTGTGCTGAGCCGGCGCGGGCGTCCCGGGTCGGTCCGGCGCCGGGACGCCCGCCCGGGCCGGGGGGAGGGAGACGACCGGCCCGGCGTGCCGTAGGTTGCCGAACGTTTCGTCTCACACCCTGTGCACGTGAGGAGAGTCCCCCAGGTGAGCGCGAAGAAGGAACCGGCCGCACGGAGCGTCTGGCATGGCTTCAAGGCCTTCCTGATGCGTGGCAACGTCGTGGACCTGGCCGTGGCCGTGGTCATCGGCGCCGCCTTCACGAACATCGTCAACTCGATCGTGAAGGGGATCATCAACCCGCTGGTCGGGGCGATCGGCACGCAGAACCTGGACCGCTACAGCTCCTGCCTGAAGGCCCCGTGCTCGGTGGGCGCGGACGGCACGGTCAGGAGCGGCGTGCCGATCCTGTGGGGCTCCGTCATCGGGGCCGCGCTCACCTTCGTGATCACGGCGGCGGTGGTGTACTTCCTGATGGTCCTGCCGATGTCGAAGTACCTGGCGCGGGCCGAGGCCCGCAGGAAGGCGCGCGAGGGCACGCAGGAGGTCATCGAGGTGACCGAGCTGGAGGTCCTGAAGGAGATCCGCGACGCCTTGGTCGCCCGGCGGGGTGCCGGCCACGACGACAGGACGTAGGGCCCGCCGGCCGCGTCGTCACGGGCGGCTCACAGGTGGTGGGGCGGCTTCTCGTCGAGGAAGCGCTTCAGATCGGCGGCGCCGTCGCCGCCCCCGCGCTCGCCCCATCCGCGGTCGGTGTCGTCCGAGGACTGCTGGTTCAGCGGATCGTCGAAGACGAGCGCGTTCTTCGGGTCGCGCGGCTCGGGCGCGGGGGCGCTGCTCATGCCTCCAGGGTACGGCCCCGGCCCGGCGGGACGCCGAGCGCTGCCGGCGGTCGCGGCCGTCGGCGGTCACGGTGACGTCGTCGGCGCCCCGGCGTTCCGCGGGCGCCGGGCGGAGGGCGCGGAGCCGGGTGTCCGCCCCCTTCGGAGACGCCCCCGGAGTGGGCCACACTGGCCCGCATGACGGATGACGCGCCGACGGACATGGCAGGGCTGCGGGTGGGGCACGCGACCCGTGACGGGGACGGCTGGCTCACCGGCACCACGGTCGTCCTCGCCCCCGAGGGCGGTGCCGTGGCGGCCGTGGACGTGCGCGGCGGCGGCCCCGGCACCAAGGAGACCGACGCGCTCGACCCGCGCAACGTGGTGCAGAGGGTCGACGCGGTCGTCCTGACCGGGGGCAGCGCGTACGGGCTCGACGCCGCCTCCGGGGTCATGGCCTGGCTGGAGGAGCGGGGGCGCGGGGTGCCGGTCGGGACGGACCCGGGGCACGTGGTGCCGGTGGTGCCGGCGGCGTGCGTCTTCGACCTGGGCCGGGGCGGGGACTTCCGTGCCCGCCCCGACGCGGCGACGGGGCGGGCGGCGGTCGAGGCGGCGGCGGCGAGCACGCCGGGGACGCCGGTGGCCGAGGGCTGCGTGGGCGCCGGCACGGGGGCCGTCGCGGGGCTGTTCAAGGGCGGGGTGGGGGCCGCGAGCGTGGTCCTCCGCTCGGGGGTCACGGTGGCCGCGCTGGTGGTCGCGAACGCCGCGGGGTCGGTGGTGGACCCCGGGACGGGCGCGCTCTACGGCGAGTTCTTCCTGGGCCGGGTGGCGTATCCGTCCGAGCGCGTACACGAGGCCGCGCGCCGGCGTCTGGCCCGGACCGCCTCGCAGAACACTCCGGCGCCGCTCAACACCACCCTCGCGGTGGTGGTGACCGACGCGGACCTCTCCAGGGCACAGGCGCAGAAACTGGCGGGCACGGCGCACGACGGCATCGCACGCGCCGTCCGGCCGGTGCACCTGCTGCACGACGGGGACACGGTGTTCGCGCTGGCGACCGGCGTGCGTCCGCTCGGCACCGGCCCCCTGGCGCTCAACGACGTCCTCGCGGCGGGCGCCGACGTCGTGACGCGGGCGATCGTACGGGCCGTGCGCGCCGCCGAGCCGGTCGACGGGCCGGGCGGGGCGTGGCCGTCGTACCGGGAGTTGTACGGGCGGGGCGCCGGGGAGGGGCACGGGGAGGGATAGCGGTCCCGCGTGTCCCGGGCTCCCGTTCGTCGCGGTTCTGCCACGTGACCTCGGGCACCTTCAACCACGGCAACCACCGGTACGACCGGGGCAGCCCGCCCTTCGGCCGGGAGGGCGCCGGCCACGGCCGCGTCGGCCTGGCGGACGTCCGGGGCGCGCAGGGCGCCACGCCGGCCAAGTGGGTGTACGACAACTCCTTCGTCGGGGACGTCGTCGTGAAGAACTCCCCGGACACGACGGACGCCCCGGACAACGGGCTCAACGGCTGGAACACGTCCTGGCGTGCCGGGACGGACACGGGCGCCTGACCGGCGGGTTTCAGGTCGACTTGCGGCCGCGCGGGAACATCTCGCGCGCCCTCCGCGTTTTCCCGGCGTACGTTTTCCGCGTTCGCGGACATGATGTCCGACCTAGGGGCTACGGTATGCACCCACAAGGTGACATGCAGCAACGCCGGGAGAAACCTTGAGCGTTCCGTACGAGACGACAGCGTACGAACCAGCCGAGTCGCCCGAGTCTCCGGAGGAGCACCTCGCGCGGCTCCTCGGTCGCGCACTGAACTCCTTCGAGCTGCCCGACGAGGTGATACGGCAGCTCGACTGCGCGCTGGCGCACGACAGTTCCCTGCACTCCGCCCACCACAGCGCGGGCCTGCACCGCGAGACCTACCGGCACACCTGGCTGCTCGCCGACGGTTCGACGGTGACCCTGTGGGAGCTGGTCCACAACACGGTGCCGGGAGGCGACGCACAGCACGAGGTGTACGTGGACGACGAGGAACTGCACACCGCCACCGCCCGGCTCGCGCTGCCCCCGGACGCGCCGGACTTCGAACTGCCGAGCCTGCTGCAGCTCTTCGCGATCCCCGAGCCCCGGCACGTGTACGCGACGGACGACTCGGCGGACCACGCGCGCCGGCTGCTGCGCCGCGCGGAGAACGCCGACCGGCCGGGCCGGGACGTGGCGGAGCTGCTGGCGACGGCGTCCGCGCACCAGATCACCCAGGCGTTCGGCCGGCCCGGGCGGGCGGGACGGGCGAGCCTGAACTACGCCCTGTACGAGCACGCGTTCCTGCTGCCGGACGGCCGGGAGGTCTCCCTGTGGGAGGTCGAGCACACGGCGACGCCCGACGGACGGCACATGTGCGAGGTGTACACCTCGCAGGACGCGGCCCGGGACGCCATGGAGCGGCGCGCGGCACGGTGGGCCTAGGGTCTTCCGTCCGGATCGGGCCGGACCCGCGAGCCCGGCAGGATCCGCATGACAGGCCCCAGCCGTCCCCGCGGCGGGTCACCGCCGGTCAGCGGCCGGCGGTCAGCGGTCAGCGGTGGCCCAGTTGCCGCACCAGGCCCGCGAAGGCGTCCTGTTCGGCCGGGGTCAGCTCGACGGACTCCGCGGCCGGGCCGATCCGGGACTGGTGCGGGAGGCCCGGAAGGACTCCGACGGGGCGCCGGCCGGCGGCCCCGGCGGAGGAACGGCACAGCAGGCGGGTCAGGCGGGCCACGACGACGACCCAAGCGACGGCCGCCACGGCGAGGACGGCCACGCCGATCAGCTGGAGAGTCGAGACGTGCTCAGGCATGCACCCCAGTACACACCACGGTCCGGGACCTGGGCCCGTACCGTGACGTATCTCGCAGGTGACGTGAACCGCTCACAGCACCAAAAAAGGGGGGTGGCGACGGACCGTCAGGCGGCGACCGGCTGCTGGGGCTCCGCCGCCGTGGCCGCGCCCGCGGCGAGGTCGTCGGCCGTGGTCCGCGGGGTCCGCCCGCGCAGGCCCTTGAGGAGGACCACCAGTGCCGTGGTGACGCAGGCGCCGGCCGCGATGGCGAGCAGGTAGAGGAACGGGTTGCCGATCAGCGGGACCACGAAGATGCCGCCGTGCGGGGCGCGCAGCGTGGCGCCGAAGGCCATCGACAGCGCACCGGTGACCGCGCCGCCCGCCATGGAGGCCGGGATGACCCGCAGCGGGTCGGCCGCGGCGAACGGGATCGCGCCCTCGGAGATGAAGGAGGCGCCCAGCACCCAGGCGGCCTTGCCGTTCTCGCGCTCGGCCGGGGTGAACAGCTTGCCGCGCACGGTGGTGGCCAGGGCCATGCCCAGCGGGGCGACCATGCCGGCCGCCATCACCGCGGCCATGATCTTCATCGCGGAGTCGCCGGGGTTGGCGACGGCGATGCCGGCCGTGGCGAAGGTGTAGGCCACCTTGTTGACCGGGCCGCCCAGGTCGAAGCACATCATCAGGCCGAGCAGGCCGCCCAGCAGCACGGCGTTGGTGCCGGTGAGGCCGTTCAGCCAGTCGGTCATCGCCTTCTGCGCGGAGGCGATGGGCTTGCCGATCACGACGAACATCAGGAATCCGACGACCGCCGAGGAGATCAGCGGGATCACCACCACCGGCATGATGCCGCGCAGCGCGGCGGGCACGTGGACCCTTTGGATCGCCATCACCACGCCACCGGCGATCAGACCGGCCGCGAGGCCGCCGAGGAAGCCCGCGCTGATCGTGGACGCGATCATGCCGCCCACGAACCCGGGCACCAGACCGGGCCGGTCCGCCATGCCGTAGGCGATGTAGCCGGCCAGGACCGGGACCAGGAAGCCGAAGGCGACGCCGCCGATCTGGAACAGCAGGGCGCCCCAGCTGTCGGTCTGGGTCCACACGAAGTGCTGCGTGACGGAGGGCGCCGTCTTGATCTCGTAGCCGCCGATGGCGAAGCCGAGGGCGATGAGCAGGCCGCCCGCGGCGACGAACGGGACCATGTAGCTCACGCCGGACATCAGCCAGGTGCGGAGCTTGGTGCCGTAACCCTCGGCGGAGCCGCCGGCGCGTTCGACCGGGGTGTCGCCGGACGCGGGCGCCGGGGCGCTCGCCTCCCCGCGCGCCGCCTTCCCGCGTGCCTCGGCGATGAGTTCGGCGGGGCGGTTGATGCCCGCCTTCACCCCGGTGTCGACGGTCGGCTTGCCCGCGAAGCGGTCCTTGTCGCGCACGGGGACGTCGTGCGCGAGGATCACGGCGTCCGCCGCCGCGATCACCGCCGGATCGAGCCGGGTGAAACCGGCCGAGCCCTGCGTCTCGACGACCAGCTCGACGCCCGCCTCGCGGCCCGCGTTCGCCAGGGACTCGGCCGCCATGTAGGTGTGGGCGATGCCGGTCGGGCAGGAGGTGACGGCGACGATCCGGAAGGGGGCCGCGTCGGAGCCGGGCTCCGGGGCGGCCGGCGGGGCGGCCTGCGCCGCGGCGGACGCGCCGCTCCCGGCGCCTTCACCCGGTGCGGACACCGTACCGCCCTCCGCGGTGCCGGTGGAGGCCGCCGCCGGCACCGCGGCGGTGTCCTGGGAGGCGCCGGCGGCACCCGGACCGGCACCGGTTGCGGCGCCGGCACCGGCGGGAGCGGAGTCCTTCGCCGGGTCCGGGGCCGTCTGCGGGTCCGGGGCCTGCGCCGTCGGCGCCTCGCCCCGGATCAGCGCCGCCGCCGCGCCGGCGTCGGCCGTCGCGCGTAGGGCGGCGGTGAAGTCGGGGTTCATCAGCCGGCGGGCCAGGGCGGACAGGATCGTCAGGTGGGCGTCGTCGGCGCCGGCCGGTGCGGCGATCAGGAAGATCAGGTCGGCCGGGCCGTCGGGGGCGCCGAAGTCGATGCCGGCGGCGCTGCGGCCGAAGGCCAGGGTCGGCTCGGTGACGTGGGCGCTGCGGCAGTGCGGGATGCCGATGCCGCCGTCCAGGCCGGTCGGCAGCTGCGCCTCGCGGGCGGCGACGTCGGCGAGGAAGCCCTCCAGGTCGGTCACCCGGCCCTGGGCCACCATGCGTGCGGCGAGGGCGCGTGCCGCCGCTTCCTTGGTGTCGGCGGACAGGTCGAGGTCGACCAGGTCCGCGGTGATCATGTCACTCATCGCGGGCTCCTCTGCGCGCGTATCGCCCGGGCGGTGGTGCGGGCGGACGGGGGGACGGGGGTGCGGTGGGGGATACGGCGGGTGGGCGGACGACGGGTGGCCCGGCTGCCGGCGGCCCGGCTGCCGGCAGGGAGACGATCGGTGGGGGAACGGCCGGCGGGAAGACGGCCGGTGGGAGAACGGCCGGTGGGAGAACGGCCGGTGGGGAGGCGTTCATGTCACCGGCTCCGTCAGTTCGCGGTCGACGGGGACCTCGGCGGTGACGCCGACCGCGGCCGGGTCCAGGTCGGCGGGGGTGGGCATCACGCTGCCGGGCAGCCGCACGGCCGCGGCGCCGTGGGCGACGGCGGAGGCGAGCGCCTCCGGGCCGCTGCCGCCGGCGATCAGGAAGCCGGCGAGGGAGGAGTCGCCGGCACCCACGTTGCTGCGTACGGCGCTCACGCGCGCGCTGCCGAACCAGGTGCCGGCGTCGTCCACGAGGAGCTGGCCGTCGGCGCCCAGGCTGGCGAGCACGGTGCGCGCGCCCATTTCGCGCAGTTCCTCGGCGGCCTTCACCGCGTCCCCGACGGTCGCCAGCGGGCGCCCGACGGCTTCCGCCAGTTCCTCGGCGTTGGGCTTCACCACGTCGGGCCGGGCCCGCAGCGCCTCCAGCAGCGCGCGCCCCGAGGTGTCCAGGGCGATCCGGGCACCCCCGGCGTGCGCCCGCGTGACCGCGTCGGCGTACCAGGAGGGCGCCAGACCCCGGGGCAGGCTGCCGCAGCAGGCGATCCAGTCGGCGTCCCGGGACTGTTCGCGCACGGTGTCCAGGAGGAGTTCCTGCTCCGCCGCCGACAGTTCGGGACCCGGCGCGTTGATCTTCGTCAGCACGCCGTTCGCCTCCGCGAGCGCGATGTTGGAGCGGGTGGCCCCGGCGACCGGGACCGGGGCGACCTCGATGCCCTGCGCGTCCAGCAGCTCGGCGACGAGCGCGCCGGGCGCGCCCCCCAGGGGCAGGACGGCCACCGTGCGCCGTCCGGCGGCGGCGACGGCGCGCGAGACGTTGACGCCCTTGCCGCCGGGGTCCGTGCGCTCGCCGGTGGCGCGGACGACCTCGCCGCGCTCCAGGGCGGGGACCTCGTAGGTGCGGTCGAGGGACGGGTTGGGGGTGACGGTGAGGATCATGCGCGCACCACTTCCGTGCCGCCGCGTTCGATGGCGGCGGCGTCTTCCTCGTCCAGCCCGCTGTCGGTGATCAGCAGGTCCACGTCGCCCAGGTCGCCGAAGCGGGCGAAGTGCTCCTGGCCGTGCTTGGCGGAGTCGGCGAGGAGGACCACACGGCGGGCGGCGGCCACGGCCGCGCGCTTGACCGCGGCCTCGGCGAGGTCGGGGGTGGTCAGACCGTGCTCGGCGGAGAAGCCGTTGGCCGCGACGAACAGCACGTCGGCGCGGATCTCGCCGTACGCGCGCAGTGCCCAGGCGTCCACGGCGGCGCGGGTGCGGTGCCGCACCCGGCCCCCGACCAGGTGGAGCTGGATGCCCGGGTGGTCGGCGAGGCGGGTGGCGATGGGCAGGCTGTGCGTGACGACCGTGAGGGAGGCCTCCAGCGGGATCGCGGCGGCCACCCGCGCCACCGTCGTACCGGCGTCGAGGACCAGCGTGCCCTCGGTGGGCAGTTCGGCCAGGGCCGCCTTGGCGATGCGGTCCTTCTCGCCGGAGGCGGTGGACTCGCGTTCGGCGAGGTCCGGCTCGAAGTCCAGGCGGCCGGCCGGGATGGCGCCGCCGTGCACCCGGCGGACGAGGCCGGCGCGGTCGAGGGCCTTGAGGTCGCGGCGGATCGTCTCCGCCGTGACCTGGAACTCCTCGGCCAGGGACAGCACGTCCACCCGGCCCCCGTCCCGGGCGAGCCGGAGGATCTCCTGCTGCCGCTCCGGTGCGTACATGCCCACTTGCCTCCGATTCGCGCCCGAACATGTGGTTTCATCGAGAGACTACGCACTGACGTCCGGAAAGTAAACGGATTCGGGCACCGTCCGGACACGAACGGACAATGCCGGTGCTCGCTCGGGAAGCAGGGACCGGATCCGGCAGCGCCCGCACCGGGTCGGCTCCCGCGTGGAGTGGCTGGCGGAGCGGCTGGCGAGGGCGGGGTGCGAGTTCGTGGTGCGGGCGCCGGAGGAGCTCGTGGTGTGCGTCCGGGAGCTGGGCGGACGGCCGAGCAGGGCGGGGGGGCGCGCGGGCCTAGGGTGCCTCGTCCGGATCCCGCCGTCCGCCCGCGGGGCGGGCGGGACCCTTCGGGCCGTCCTCGTCCCAGCCGAAGTCCCCCAGCGCCGCCAGGTTGCGCAGGGCCAGGGCCGCGGGGCCGTCCGGGCCGGTGGGTGCGGCCCCGGTGGCGGCCCAGCATTCGACGGCCACCCGCACGGCCGCCCCGGCGACCGCGGCGGCGAAGCGGAGCTGCGGCGTGACGGGGGGCGGGTCGGTGGCCCCGTCGCCGGTGCCGTACGTGCCGGCGGACCGGCCTCCGGCCGCGTCGTCCCCGGCATCGCCCGCCCGGCCGGCCGCCCCGTCGCCCCTCTCGCCGGCCGCCCCTCCCCCACCCGGCGACCGCCGCACCCGCTCGCGCTGCCGCTCCGCCAGGATCCCCGCCAGGGCCACCTCCGACGCCTGGCACACCTCCGCCCACACCTTCCGCAGCGCGGGGCTCGCGTCGGCCAGGCGGATCAGGGTGCGGACCCACTCCCACGAGGCCGAGGTGACCCCCTGTCCCGGAGTGAGGGTGTGCTCCACGGCGTGCTCCAGGGCCGCCGGGACGGACAGGCCGGCCGGGGCCGCGCGGACCGCGTCCGTCCAGCGCTGGGCGCCCGCCGCGTAGAGGGGGGCCACCGCTTCCTCCTTGGCGGCGAAGTAGCGGTAGAAGGTGCGCGGGGCGACGCCGGCCGCCTGGGCGATGTCCTCGGCGCGGGTGGCCCGCAGACCCTGGCGGACGAAGAGGGCCGCCGCCGCACGGGCGATCTCCATCCGGGTCTCGGCCTTGCGGCGCTCGGTGAGGGAGGGGGCGGAGGGCGGGGGCGCGGCGGAAACGGACTGCTCTGCGGTGGTGCCGGTGTTGCGGGGGGTGCTCACGTCGGCAGGCTATGCCGCTGTGGCAGAATCTGCCATCCGGTGGGTCACCCCGGGGTTCAGGTACGGGGTGACCCCCACTTCGGCCTGCCGTCCGGCCCTCCGCCCGCCGCCGGCCCGCCCGTCCGGCTCGCGGTTCCCGCGCCCTCCCCCCGCCGCGGCCCGCCCTTGTCCGGGTCCTGACGGAAGAGGCCGGGCCCCGGCGCCCGGGGGGGATAGGCGCCGAGGCCCGGCTCTGGGAGGTCCCGGCGCCGGGGGGATTGCGTCGGGACGTGGCTCGGTCGGCCGAGCCGGTCCGGCCGGCACGGTGGTTGCGGTGGCACGCGGGGTGCCGCGGGCCGGGTGCGGAGGGAGCGGGGAGTGCGGTCCTGCGGGTCCGGTTCCCGGGCCCGCAGGACTTTTCCCTCGCTCCCCGTCTTTGAAGCGGCGGTACCGCGCCATGTTTGCGCCGTCTTTCGCCACCCGGCGCACGCGGCATGCATCCGCCGCCGCGCGGCGCCCGGGGCGATCACGGGGCCGTACCGGGCCACCGTACGCCCGCGGCGGTCAGGCCGCCGCGTCGAACCCGGTGTCGCGGGCCAGTTTCTTCAGTTCGAGCAGGGCGTGCTTCTCGATCTGGCGGATGCGCTCGCGGGTCAGGCCGTGTTCCTTGCCGACCTCGGTCAGGGTGCGCTCGCGGCCGTCCTCGATGCCGTAGCGCATCTTGATGATGGAGGCGGTGCGCTGGTCCAGGCGGCCGATCAGGTCGTCCAGCTCCTCGCTGCGCAGGAGGGTCATGACGGACTGCTCGGGCGAGACCGCGGAGGTGTCCTCCAGCAGGTCGCCGAACTGCGTCTCTCCCTCGTCGTCCACCGACATGTTCAGCGAGACCGGGTCACGGGCCCAGTCCAGCACGTCGGTCACGCGCTCCGGTGTGGTGCCCAGCTCGGAGGCGACCTCCGCGGGCTCCGGGTCGCGGCCGTTCTCGCGGTTGAACTCGCGCTGGACGCGGCGGATGCGGCCCAGCTCCTCCACCAGGTGGACGGGGAGCCGGATCGTGCGGGACTGGTCGGCGATCGAGCGGGTGATGGCCTGGCGGATCCACCAGGTGGCGTACGTGGAGAACTTGAAGCCCTTGCGGTAGTCGAACTTCTCGACGGCGCGCACCAGGCCGGCGTTGCCCTCCTGGATCAGGTCGAGGAGCGGGAGGCCGCTGCGCGGGTAGCGCCGGGCCACCGCGACGACCAGCCGGAGGTTGGAGCGGATGAACACGTCCTTGGCGCGCTCACCCTCCTCGACGAGCACCTCCAGTTCCTCCCGGGTGGCGTCCGCCTTCGTCTCCTCGTACCCGTCGAGGACCTGCCGCGCGAACACACCCGCCTCGATGGTCTGGGACAGCTCGACCTCCTTGGCCGCGTCGAGCAGCGGTGTCCGCGCGATCTCGTCGAGGTACATGCCGACCAGATCACGGTCGGCGATCTCGCCGCCGTGTGCGCGAACACTGCTTGCCGAGTCGGCCGTCTCGCCGGAGGCGGCGGACTGACGACGGGCGACGGCACGGGTTGCCATGCGTGCTCCCTTGCGATGGTGGGCTGGCAGGTGGTCCTGACGAACGCTCGGGGACTCGGGTCCGACTTCCGGAACTCTTCTCGAGTGCCCTGCATCCGAGGGAAACAACGACTGGAATCCGGACAGAATTCCCAACCCGTCCCTCAAATTTTCTGATCATGCAGTACCCTGTTCCGCCACGCAGAGGGGCGCGAGGTCGTCCGCAGGTACAGAGGTGCAGGTCAGGCCGGGGACCGGGGCGGACCTCGACGCCCTCACGAACCCCTACAACCACTACGCGCGTGAGACGGCCGTCACATTCCGCACGGCGGTCCGCACCGCCCGGGAGCGCCGCCCCCGGCTGCTCTCCCACCCGGAGGACGGCCCGCACCGCCTGATGGTTGCCACCGACACCGGTTCCCGCCGGATCCTGGGGTACGCCACCTCCGGCCCCCACCGGACGAAGCCGGCGTACGCCACCTCGGTGGAGACGTCGGTGTACGTCGCCCCGCACGCCGGCCGGCGCGGCATCGGCCCGCCGCTCCACGGCGCCCTCTTCGAGGCGCTGGCCGGGCAGGACGCGCACCGCGCCCACGCCGGGACCGCCCAGCCGAACGAGGCGTCGACGCGGCCGCACGACGCTTCGGCTTCCGGCACGTGGGCACGCACCACGAGGTGGGCCGCGAGTTCGGCCGCCACCGGGACGTGGCCCGGCACGAGAACGAGCCGGGCTGAAGCGTCAGCCGAACTGCACCGAGCGCTTCGCCATGCCCATCCAGAACCCGTCGATCACCGACTTCTGCGCGTCCGGCCCGCCGCCCGCGTCCGCCGCGCCCAGGGTGACGAAGAGCGGGGCGAAGTGCTCGGTGCGCGGGTGGGCGTAGCGGCCGGCCGGGGCCTTGTGGAGGAAGTCCAGCAGGGCGTCCCAGTCGCGGGCCTCCAGCGCGCGCCTGCCCCAGTCGTCGAACTCGGCGGACCAGCTCGGCACGCCGCCGCCGGTGTGGCGCAGGGCGGCCAGGTTGTGGGTGAAGAAGCCGGAGCCGACGATCAGCACGCCCTCGTCGCGCAGCGGGGCGAGCCTGCGGCCGAGGTCCATCAGGCGGACCGGGTCGAGGGTGGGCAGGGAGACCTGCAGCACGGGGATGTCGGCGTCCGGGAACATCTCGACGAGCGGGACGTAGGCACCGTGGTCGAGGCCGCGGTCGGGGATGTCCTGGACGGGGACGCCGGGGGCGCGCAGCAGCTTGCGGACGGAGTCGGCCAGCCCGGGGGCGCCGGGCGCGGCGTACCGGACGCGGTAGTAGCGCTCGGGGAAGCCCCAGAAGTCGTAGACGAGCGGGACGGTGCGGGTGGCGCCGAGGGCGAGGGGGGCCTCCTCCCAGTGCGCGGAGACCACGAGGATCGCCCGGGGCCGGGGCAGGGCGGCGGACCAGGCGGCGAGCTGGCCGGGCCAGACCGGGTCGTCGGCGAGCGGCGGGGCTCCGTGGCTCAGGTAGAGGGCGGGCATGCGCCCGCGGCCTGCGGCGGAGGTCTCCTGCGGTGCGGCGGACATGGCGGCGGCTCCCGGTGCTCGGCCCACCCCCAGGGGGGTACTGGGTGCTTCGGCTGGCAAGTTGCTTTAACTCTCAAGCTCTTGCCCCTCAGCATACGTACAAATTGTTCAAATTTCAAAGAGATGCCCCGTACAGTGGGACACATGAACACGGCAACGGAATCCGGCGGCCGCCACCGCTGGCTCACCGACGAGGAGCAGCGCGTCTGGCGCGCCTACCTGCACGCCACCACCCTGCTGGAGGACCACCTCGACCGGCAGCTGCAGCGCGACGCGGGCATGCCGCACGTCTACTACGGCCTCCTCGTCACCCTCGCCGAGGCGCCACGCCGCCGGCTGCGGATGACCGAGCTGGCCATGAAGTCGAAGATCACCCGGTCCCGGCTCTCGCACGCGGTCGCACGCCTGGAGAGGAACGGCTGGGTCCGCCGCGAGGAGTGCCCCTCCGACAAGCGCGGCCAGTTCGCGGTGCTCACCGACGAAGGCGCCGGGGTGCTGCGGCGCACCGCGCCCGGCCACGTGGCCGCGGTGCGGCAGGCGATGTTCGAGCGGCTCACCCCGGACCAGCAGAAGGCCCTCGGCGAGATCATGGAGATCGTCGCCGAGGGCCTCCAGCCCGACGAAGCGGGGGCGGACCTGCCCTGGCTCCGCTGAGCCCCCGCGCGGGGGCTCAGCGGCGGGGCACCGCGCGGGGGCTCAGTGGGCGACCACCGGCACCGGCACCTCGTCCTGGGCACCCTCGCCGGAGGCCACCCTGGTGGTGTCCGGACGGCCGGCGTTGACGAGCGTGAAGGCGATCAGCGAGGCCAGCATCAGGATGCCGACGGCGCACCAGATCGCCGTGCTGTAGCCGTGCACCATGCCCTGCAGCTGGACCAGCTGCCGCTGCGGCCCGGAGGTGGCACCGGCGATGTGGCCCGCGATGTACGACGTGGTCGCCGAGGCGGCCACGGTGTTCAGCAGGGCGGTGCCGATCGCGCCGCCCACCTGCTGCGAGGTGTTGACCATCGCGGACGCGACACCGGCGTCCCGGGGCAGGACGCCCTGGGTGGCCAGCGACATGGCCGGCATGAACGCCGTGCCCATGCCGAGGCCGAGCAGCACCATCGCGGGCAGCAGCAGGGTGGCGTACGAGGAGCCGATCTCCAGCTGGGTCAGCAGCAGCATGCCGAGGCCGGCGACCAGGAAGCCGGGGCCCATCAGCAGCCGGGCCGGGACGCGGGTCATCAGCCGGGCGCCGATCTGGGTGGAGCCGGTGATCATGCCGGCCACCATCGGCAGGAACGCGAAGCCGGTCTTGACCGGCGAGTAGCCCTTCACGACCTGCAGGTAGTAGGTCAGGAAGAGGAACAGGCCGAACATGCCGATGATCGCCAGGCCCAGGGAGAGGTAGATGCCGCCGCGGCTGCGGTCCCTGACCACGCGCAGCGGCAGCAGCGGGGCCTTCACCCGGGACTCGACCAGGACGAACGACAGGAGCAGCACGGCGGACGCGACGAACATGCCGATGGTCACCGAGTCGCCCCAGCCGTCGGACTCGGCGCGGGTGAAACCGTAGACCAGCGCGACCAGGCCGAGGGTGGACAGCACCACGCCGGGTATGTCGAGCGGCGAGCGGTTGCGGCCGCCCTGCGGCTCGCGGATGACGAAGTAGGCGCCGGCCGCGGCCACGACGGCGAACGGGACGTTCACGAAGAAGGTCCAGCGCCAGTCCAGGTACTCGGTGAGGAAACCGCCGAGGATGAGGCCGACGGCACCGCCGCCGCCGGCGATCGCGCCGTAGATGCCGAACGCCTTGGCGCGCTCCTTGGCGTCCGTGAACATCACGGCCAGCAGGGACAGCGCGGCCGGGGCGAGCAGGGCGCCGAAGACGCCCTGCAGGGCGCGGGCGCCGAACATCATGGTGCCGGTGGTGGCGGCACCACCCAGCGCGGAGGCTGCGGCGAAGCCGGCCAGACCGGTGACGAAGGCGCGCTTGCGGCCCCACAGGTCGGCGATCCGGCCGCCGAAGAGCAGCAGGCCGCCGAAGGCGAGGGCGTAGGCCGTGACGACCCACTGCCGGTTGCCGTCGGAGATGCCGAGGTCGGCCTGGGCGGAGGGCAGGGCGATGTTCACGATGGTGGCGTCGAGGACGACCATCAGCTGGGCGAGCGCGATGAAGACGAGCGCTCTCCAGCGGTTGGCGTCCCCGCTCGGGACGGTGGCGCCGGGAGCCTTGAGGGCTGTTTCGGACATGGAGGTACCCACTTCGGGACTTCGTGACGGAAGAAGTAAGGAAGAAGAGGAAAGAAGAAAAGAGAGGGAGGGCGGGAAGGCCGGAGGGCGGCGCGTCGACGGTGACGGCCGGTGTACGGGGCGGATCGGGCGGGGCGGACCGAGCGGTCAGGCGCTCACCGGCGGGCGTTCGGGAACGTTCTCACTGGGTGCACCGGGTGCGCTGGGTGCATCGGGCGCACTGGATGGGCGTCAGGGCCGGCGCAGCTCCTTCACGGCGACGGCCGCACCCGGGAGGACGGAGCGGGCCGGAGCCCGCAGCCCGTCCAGGAACAGCTGCAGATGACGGTGGACGAAGCGGTCGCCGCGGAGGCAGTCCGTGCCGGCCGGGGGCCGGCTGACCTGGGCCACGATGATCAGCAGGTCGCTGACCTCGACGTGGGGCCTGAGCTGCCCGGCCGCCCTGGCCCGGTCCATGACCTCCTCGACGAGCTGCTCGACGCGTTCGCGAGCCGCTTCCAGGTCCGGGTGGCGCTGGTCGAAGGTGCTGGAGACCATCGGGCACAGCGCGCCGATCCGCTCGTCGGCGGTGGTGTGCACGAAGCGCTCCAGGGCGGCGAACGCGTCGCCGGTGTCCGCGAGGGCCCGCTCGGCCGCCCCGGCCGTCCGGTCCAGCACGGAGCAGACGACCTCGCGGACGAGGGCGTCGCGGTCGGGGAAGTTGCGGTACAGCGTGGCGTTGCCGACGCCGGCCCGGCGGGCGATCTCGTCGAGCGGCACCTCGGGGCCGTGCTCGACGAACATCTCCCGGGCGGCGGTGACGATCCGCTCCCGGTTGCGCAGGGCGTCGGCGCGGGGCCGGGACACCTTGCGCCGGACGGGGGCTGCGGTCTGCACGGCGTACTCCAACTGCCAGAGGGTGGTGCGACGGAGTGGTGACGGACTGGGGTGGCGATCCGGGGAAGCAGTCCCCGTTTCGCACGTACGCAGGTTCAAACGGGGAAGGGCTCCCCGGTTATTTCCCTTCCCGGAAAGAATCCCTGTGACCTGGAGCACATTCGGGGCGGACCGACGCCGGGACCGCCCGACGGCCTCCCGCCGGCCCCTGAGCCGGCGCCCCACACCTGCTCGGGCCGGGTTTCACTCCCGCTCCGGACGGGATTCCCACGATCGGTCCGTTCCAGCGCGCGCCTGCCGACCCGCCGACCCAGGGTGAGCGCAAGGGTGCAGCCGGACCCGCGGCTGCCGTGGAGCGAAGGGTCCGTGCATGCAGTCGCAGTCGCCCCGCCGCATACGCCCGCGCCGTGTGGCCGCCCTCGCCGCGATGACCGCGCTGACCTTCGCGGTCAGCACCTCGGCCGGAGCGGGGCGCCCGCCGGCGCGCACGACCTCGGGGCCGGTCGGCCTGGCCCGCATCCCCGCCCTCGCGCCCTGCATGATCCGCAGCGGCCCGGACGTCCAGATGACGGAGGGCGTCCCCACCCCGGCCGGCTACTCCCGCTCCACCGGCACCGTCCACGCCCTGACCCTCATGGTCGACTTCTCCGACGCGCCCGGCAGGGGCAGCGCGCTCGACCGCTTCCACGAGTTCTTCCCGCAGACCCAGGAGTGGTTCCGCAGGGCGTCGTACGGGCGTCTCGACTACCGCCCCGAGACACCCCTCGCCACCTGGCTGCGGATGCCGAAGCCCTTCAGCGCCTACGGCATAGAGCGCGGCGCCCCCTTCGACCCCGGCTACCGGGGGCTGGTGCGGGACATCGTGGCCGCCGCCGACCCCGGCGTGGACTTCCGCTCCTACGACCTGCTGAACGTCCTGGTCACCCCGAACGCCGGGCCGTCCGCGCTGGACACCGTGCTGTCCGTGACCTTCGCCGGGAACAGCGAGGCCCCGGTCGCCGACGGCGTGCCCGTCGCCAACGCGTCCTTCGTCTACTCCCGCCAGGACGACGGCTCCGGCACCTACGACCGCACGGGCTACCGCGTCCTGCCCCACGAGAACGGCCACACCTTCGGCCTGCCCGACCTGTACACCCAGGACGGCGGGGGCGCGGTGGGGCACTGGGACATCATGAGCGAGGACTGGGGCGCCAACAACGACCTGCTCGGCTGGCACAAGTGGAAGCTGGGCTGGCTGGACGCGAACCAGGTCACCTGCGCGGCGCTGCGGGGCACCGCCGAGTACACGCTGACGCCGCTGTCGCGGACGGGCGGCGAGAAGCTGGTGATCGTGCCGGTCGACGGCCGCACCGGCTACGCGCTGGAACTGCGCACCCGGGGCGGCAACGACGAGGCGGTGTGCCGGCCCGGGGTCCTCGTCTACCGGATCGACTCGTCCGTGGACACCGGCCGCGGCCCGATCACCGTCTACGACGCCCACCGCGACAGCGGGGGCTGCACCCGCAGCCCCAACGTCCACGCCGAACTCTCCGACGCCCCCTTCGCCTCCGGCGAGTCCTTCAAGGACCCCCGGCACGGGATCACCGTACGGATCACGGGCCTGGACCACGGGGGGAACTACCGGATACGGGTGACGCGGAGTTAGCCGGGCGGGGGGCGGGGGGCGACGGGCGCCCGGGCGCGGACGCGCCGGGGCGGCGCTGCCCCTGGTGCTCGGCGGGCCGGGCTCGGGCACCGTGACCGGCGTGCCGGCCGGTCTGCTCCCGAGCGGCCGGACGAGTTGGCGGGCGGCATTGCGGCTGGTCCCCTGTCGGCCAGACCGAGCCCCTTCATGACCTGCTCCCGACAACACCCCACCCGACGCACCGGGCGCCCCGGCAGCAGCCGCTACACTGTGGTCGGTGGCACAGCCACACCACCCCGCCTTCGTAGCTCAGGGGATAGAGCACCGCTCTCCTAAAGCGGGTGTCGCAGGTTCGAATCCTGCCGGGGGCACAACGCATTACCGCCCTGACCTGGGTTTTCTTCCCTAGGGAGGGCTCCTACTCGGCCTCGGACTCCTCGTCCGGGGCCGTTTGCGTGAGCGGTGCGTGAGCGGACGGAGAGTTAATCTCCGAAATTCCTCCCAACGGATCAGCATCATCCGGCACGGGCTCCGGGCCGGGATGCTCCGCGTCGTCGGGCTCGGCCTCCGCTTCGGAGGCGGTGTTTTCGGAGGTCGCGCGGGCCCGCGGGACGAGCCGGGCTGCGGCCTCGGCGATCGCCGGGTCCGCTTCGGGGAGCAGGCTCGTGTACGTGTCGGCCGTGATGGTGATCGAGGAGTGGCCGAGCATTGGAGTGACCCCATGGCCCCCAACAACAGCGCCCGGAAGCTCTTCGCCGACGTCACCGAACGGACCGTACCGGCGTACGTCGAGGCGTTCCTCGGACTGCTCCTGGCCTCCGGCACCACCGCCCTCATCCACCTGTCCACTGTGCTGTCGGCAGCCGTCGCCGCGATCCCGGCCGGCCTCGCCGTCGCGAAGGGAGCAGTCGGCACCCTCCTCGGCCGCACCGGCACAGCCTCCTGGCTCCCCGCCAAGACCGACCCGGCCTCCACCCCCGTCGTCTGACTCCCCTACGAAGAAGTCGCCATGCCCGACAGAGAGATCGCCCTGGAGCTCGCCGAACTCCGCCGCGCCCTCGAAGTCGGGCTCGCGCGCATCGACGGCCAACTCGCGCTCCTGGTCCAGCGATCCGACCAGGTCGACAAGGCCATTGCCGAACTCGACGCCCGTGTAACCGCCTTTGAGCGAACCCGCTGGCTGCTCCCTACCATCAGCGCACTCACGGGGCTCGCCGCCTTGACGGTCGCCGTCTGGTCGGCAATCGGCGGCAGGTGATCGAACCCGCACGGTCCCGCGACCATCTGCACCCGCTACACGTGATGGTTGTCACGCGTCATGATCGACGCGACACGATCCTATGAGCAGACTGTTAGATCATCTGCTCGATACGTTGCCCGCGACCACCACTTTCACGCGCAGGGGGGAACAACGTTGCGCATACGTACGAGACTTGCGGCCTTCATATCCGCCGTCGGCGTGGGCATAGCCCTTCCGCTCACCGGCGCGGCACCGGCGCAGGCGGTGGCTCCGAAGACCGCCTGCAACACCATGTACAGCGCCCAGATCACGTTCTGGGCCATGACGTGCGCCCGCCCGGGCGAACCCATGATCGGCGGCTTCGCCACCTGGCGAAACGTACCGATCACCTACGACCAGGTCAGCACCAGCGCGACCGTGCAGACGTCGAACTATCTGCGCCTCACGCCCAATACGTCCAGCAGCGAGTTCGGCCGGAACATCGAGATCGGCCTATACGCCGAGAAGACCGGCAAGACCACCATGACGTACGGGCCCCGCTGGACCGAGCTCGGCGCGAACGGCGGACGCACCAAGGCCATCACCGCCGGAGTCAACCCGACCAAGCAGGACAAGCGGAACCACACCTACATGCTGGTCCGCAAGGCCAGCGGCAATCAGTGGGACGTGTTGTACGACTTCAACACGGTGGGCAGCACCACCGACCAGCTCAAGGTCGTCGGGGGCAACACGAACCGCATCGACGTCGGCCTTGAGGTGACCGGCCCGCAGTACACGAACGTCCCGGACATCTCCAGCCGCATGCAGTTCATGGACGGCAACAAGTCCTGGCACCAGGTCGCCACCAAGGACGTCGCCAAGGTCCTCTCCCTGGCCACGTGCAGCAGCACGAAGAAGCCGCCGTACTGCTTCAAGAGCAAGCTGACGGACAACACCAACTTCACGCAGTGAACGGTGAGCAAGCCGCGCAAACCCGCGGCGGCCTCTACCACCACGGCACGGGCCACGACCGCGCCTTCGTCGTGGGCCTCCCTACGGGAGTCCGATGATGTGCCGACCACCTTCAACGGCGTCGACCAGAACGCCCTGTCCGCCTGCCTGGACCAGGACCCCGACAGCTGCCTCCGGACGGTTCCGGGCCTGTCGGAGTGTGTGCGAACCATCCGCGTGTGCAACGCCGTCGCAGTGCACGCTCGTCCGCAGGCCATGACCACCCGCGCCGCAGCCGGGACGGGTGACTCAGGTGATTCCCCCAGCGCGGCATCCCTCCGCGAGCGCGCGGCACGCTCCTTCGCCGTCGACCCGCGGCAGATCAGCCTGACCCAGTCGTCCGCCGACGGTGAGTACTCCCTGAGCACCGCGGCGCAGGCGGAGACGACGTGGACCGTCACGTCCCGGCAGATGACAGCGGGGCTGGGGCACGAGGAGCACCGGCGTTACCGCGGCTTCACCGCCATCTACTCCGCCCAGACCGGCCAGCTCCTCGAAGCGTGCTGGGGCGGGATGTGCCGTTCCTGACCGGAGACGGTCAGGAACTCCCCGTCGACCAAGGCCGTCACGGGCCATTCCGAGCCAACGCCCCTTCCAGGCCACCCCACTTCGCATCGCTTCACAGGGAGCACTTCCACATGCAGCACCTGAACCATCGAATACGACTGGTCCGTTGGGCCCGCCTGGCGGCAGCCGCCTGCGCCATGACCCTCTTGACCACGACCGCGGCCACCGCGGCTACTGACCGGACGGACACCCCTCGACGGACCACCGCCGCACGATTCGTCAACGCCTCGGCCGTCCCCAAGTCCGAACTCCAAAAGCTGAACCGCCCCGTTCGGCTTGCCACCTACCAGCGCCGGCACGGCGAGCACGTACCGCTCGACCGCACACTCCGACGCGCACCCGCCGACGACCAGACCGACCTGCGCCAGCAGTGCGCGAATCAGGCGACAGCCGCGAAGACCCAGACCGGCTGGATCAAGAGCCGCTTCGAGAGCTGCCAGAAGAAGCCGTACGACCTGGTCCTTCGCGACAAGAACGGCACCGAAGCCATCGGCCGCCTCTGGTTCGATATGTGGACCCTGGGCTTCGCCTACGACGGCAGCCGCCGGGTCGACTACGTCGCCAGCGTCGAGAACATCCGCGTGCAGACCGTCGGCACCGAGGACGCCACCAAGTGGAGCGTGGGCCAGTTCTTCCGGCACAGCGTCAACGCCAGCTCCAGCGACCCCAACCCGCAGGTGACCGCCCCGGACACGGTCTCGCGGGACGAACTCCTCGGTGTCTGGGACACGAAGCCCACGTGGACGCTCACGTACACCTCCCCCGACCTGGGAGCCCAGTACAACAACGGCAACCAGCAGAAGGTCGCCGCGACGGTCTTCCTGGACCTCACCGTCTCCTCGCCCACTGTCTCCCCGTACCAGGAGGTCGACGCCTACCACTCGGCCGTCCGCTTCGACTACGCCGGCCCCGTGGCAGGCAAGTTCCTGGGCACCGTCCTCACCGGGGCCCGCGTACAGCTCGTGATGAGCCGCAAGGACTCCGCCGTCAAGGAGAGCGCCCTGCACATCTACGACGCGCTGAAGCGCCCGGAGCGCACGTTCCCGTCCTTCCAGGGCAAGACCGTCCCCGGCGAGAAGGACCCGCTTCACCGGCTGATCGACAAGGACAAACAGCAGGCCAACCGCACCAAGTCCATCAAGGAGTGTAAGAAGGTATGGGGTGACTATTCGGGCAGCGGGTTGGAGTGCGACGAGCACCCCTTCGCCAGCACCAAGGAAGGGTCGAACAAGGGCGACAACCGCTACTCCGTCCGCCTGATCAGCGGCACGGACAACCGCAACGGCGGCAACCGGCTCGACGCGATGTACACCACCAACCGCGTCCTGGACGGCGACGCCTTCTACGTGAAGATCACCGACTGACGGACGATCCGACAGAAAGGCATCCCATGGCGCTCCTCGCCGAATTCAGCGTCACCGCAAGCCCCGACCGCCGGCTCGTCGAGGTCTACGACGCCGACGCCTACCTGGGCGACGAAGAAGCCATGGGCGCCGCGGAGGTACAGGTGGTGGCGGGCAATGGCTACCACCTGTACCTCCTCAGTCTCCAGCCCGACATCGACGTACGAATCACCGTCCGCGTCTGGGACACGCCCCCCAAGCCTCCCGCCGACGCCGAGGGCCACGTCCCGGTCAACATCGAGTCCGCGACCGGCACCCTGGTCTTCGGTCAGCTAACCCTGGGCCCGGCCGGCGAGATGACCTTGCCCCGCCCGGGCGTGTACGAGGGATACGCGTGGTGGGCCGGGCGCGCAGCGGCCTCCGCCTACTACGACGAAACCCTCAGCAATATCGACGACGACTGGCCACCCGAACAGATCCGGCAAGCATGGAACCGGTGTCCCGTCGACGAACGCTACGTCCTCGATCTGTCCTTCGTACGGGACCCCTCCCCGGACGACGAGGACGACGCAGACGACGAATGAACAAGTCGCGTTCGGAGACGACGGCGCCCCGGGCAGAGTGCGACTCAGACCCAAGACTCGAACCTGCGGCCGACGGCCGAGCCGATTCATAGGCACAGAGTGGACTCGATGGCGATCCGTGACCCCAGGGACCACGACCCGTAATGGTTCCCATCTGTCTGGTGCCCCGCCGGGAGCACGACGCGTCACCACTCTGACCTGGGATTTCTCCCCCAGGGTGGGCTTCTACTCGGCCTCGGACGTCTCGTCCGGGGCCGTTTGCGTGAGCGGTGTGTGAGCGGACGGAGAGTTGACCTCCGGATTTTCTCCCGACGGATCAGCATCATCCGGCACGGGCTCCGGGCCGGGATGCTCCGCGTCGTCGGGCTCGGCCTCCGCTTCGGGGCGGTGTTTTCGGAGGTGGCGCGGGCGCGCGGGACGAGCCTGGCTGCGGCCTCGGCGATCGCCAGGTCGGCCCCGGGGAGCAGGCTCGTGTACGTGTCGGCCGTGATGGTGATCGAGGAGTGGCCGAGCATTTCCTGGATGTCCTTGAGGTCGGCCCCGGCCGCGTGGGCGAGGGTCGCAGCACCGTGACGGAGGTCGTGGAGCCGGACCGGCGGGAGATCGATCTCCTCGTACAGCTCGATGAACCGCCGTGTGACGTTGGCGGGGTGGAGCATCTCGCCGTTCTCCTTGGTGAAGACGCGTCCGGTCTCCACCCAGGCGTTCTCCCACTCCTTACGGTCCTTGTCCTGCTGGGCTCGGTGCCGTTTGAGAGCCTGGACCGTGTCGGAGTCGAGCGCGATTGTGCGCGCGCCGGCGTCGGTCTTGGGGTCGTCCTCGTACACCTCCCTGGAGGAGGCCGCCGCGAAGGCGAAGCAGCTCGCGGAGCGCCTCGCGGTCTGAGACCGCCACCCCCGGCCCGGGCCACCAGCCCGTCCTCCACGGCGCTCGTCGCACCCGCAGCGGCCTCCCCGGCCTCGATGCCACTCGTCACGTCAGTCATCAACCGCCGTTTTCAGCCGGGGAGTCGCACCGGTCACCGTACAAACCCCGACGCGGACGCGGGTGCGCACCAGCGCCTCCGTCCGGCCGTCGCGCCGGTCGGCGTCCGCAGCCCGAGGGGCACGGGTCGGGCCCCTCGGGCGGGTGTCGCGGGTTCGAGTCCTGCCGGGGCGCGGGGCGGCCGGAAGCGTGGCGGGCTTCCGCGGTTGTGGACGCGCGACCGTCACGTCGGGCCGAGTTGGACGTCGAGGCGGCTGATCAGCTCGGCCCGGCGTGCGCGCAGCTCGGCCGGGGCACAGGTGACGGCGATCCGGTGGGCCTCGACCAGGGGACCGAGCTCCGGTGGGGGCTCGACCACGCCGGTGAAGAGCGGCGCCACCCATGCGGCCGCCGGCGCCTGTGCCTCCGCTCCGCCGGGCGGGACGGCCGGAGCGGGCGGGAGGTGACCGGCCTGCCCGTGCAGCATGCGGGCGGTGAGGATGGCCGCCTCCCAGACGCGCATGCTCTCCAGGCGCACCTGCGAGGCCAGTTCGTCACGGAGTGCGCACAGGTCGCTCCAGGCCATCTCGTGCTCGCGCAGGGCGGCACCGACCCGCCGTACCAGCCAGGCGTACGTCAGCTGGGCCCGCAGGAGGCCACGGCGGGCTTCCGCGGCGCTGTCCGCATGGGGGTTGTGCGCGACGGCCTTCATCGCCACGGCGGTGATCGCGAGCACCAGCATCAGCATCGCCACCCAGCCGGGTGCGTAGCGAGCGCCCTCGACCTCCTCCATTCCCGCGTCGCGTGCCCGCAGTACCGCCCACACGGTGACGGTGGCCAGCACGGCGGTCAGGTAGAGGGCGGGCAGGGCGAGCGAAGCGAGCAACGACAGCCGGGGCCGGCGGTCGCGGAGGGACCGCAGCCCCTCGCGCACCCGGTACAACGGGGCCGCGATCGCGTGCCCGGACAGCATCAGGGCCAGCGCCAGGACGGCACCGGGCAGGAAGGCGACCGTCTGCTCGGTCAGGGAGGCCGTCTCCTCACTGGCGGTGAGGTACTGGAAGACGCGCATGAAGTACCAGGCGTCGAAGACGGCCATGGCGGCGACGACCGGCCAGCGCAGTACGCGTATCCACATCTCGCGGCGGCGCCGGTCGTGGGCGCCGTCCTCCGCGTGCCGCGACTCGACCGCCTCCTGGGCCGCCCGGCCCGCCCGGAGAGCGGCGGTGGCCTCGAACCGCGCCAGGGACTGGACCGCCTCCTCGGTCCGCGCGTGAGCGCCGATCGCGCGGGCCCGGGCGGCGGCGAGCTGCTCGCGGTTGCGGCCGACGAGTTCGGCGACCTCGCGGGCCGCGCGCAGGAGCATCCGCATTTCAGCGTTGTCCAGGTGCTCCGGCTCCCGTTCGGGACCGTACTCGGCGCTCTTCACCAGGTGGCGGACGTCGCATCCGCAGCCGTGGTGGCACGGGACGCCTCGATGGGTCTGGGGCATGGACGGTGTCCTTTGCTGTATGGGCTTCTTGGACGGTTGAGCTCCGGCGGAGCGTTCAGCCGTGGACCGTTACGGTGATCTCCACGCGGCGGTTGCACGCCATGGCCGCGTAGTCGGGTGCTCCGTGGCGGTATTCGGGGGTGCACCGGGGCTGGTCGTCGGAGTAGCCGCGGGCCGAGGCCACCGCGACCCCGCGCTCCGCGAGGGCGGCCCGGACGGTGAGGGCACGCGCCAGCGAGAGTCGCCTGCCGTGCTGTTCGGTGCCGCGCGAGTCGGTGTGCCCGGAGACGGCGACCGAGACGGGACCGAGGTTCCTGATCCGGCGCGCAGCATCGTCCAGCGTGTTGCGCGCCGCCCGGGACAGCTCCGCCCGGTCGGTCGCGAACAGGACGGAACCGGGCAGGACGATCCTGGTGACCCGCCCGGTCGACCGCTCCGAGACGGCCGGGAACACGACCTCCGGTTCCGTCTTCGCGGTGCCGGCGTCCTCCCCCGCCCCGCGGATGCGGGCGGTGGCGGCCACCTCGCAGGAGGAGGCGCCGGTGGCCCCGCACAGCCTGGTCCACAGGGTGGACAACCAGGCGGTCTGCGGTGAGGACGGCTGCTTGCCGCGTGCCGCGCGGCCTATGCCGACGAGGCTGACCTCGACGCCCGTCAGGTCGGGCAGTTCACCCGATCTGCGGCAGCGCTCCACCACCGCCCCGATCTCCGCCGTGCCGTCGAATCCGGCGGAGCGCAGGTCCGCGCAGCCGGTGTTGGTCAGCCCGTCGGTCGCCACCACGATCCGGCGGCGGCCGGCCCCCGCGCCGAGCTGGTCGTCGGCCGCGGCGAGCGCGCCGAGCACGTCCGTACGACCGGTGCCCGGCGCTCCGGCGGACAGCTGCCGCAGCCGCTTCTCCAGACAGCCGCGCCGGCCGTTCCACCGGTCCCTCCTCAGCCTCCGATCACCCTTCACGGGGGTGACGAACGCGCCGTCCACCCGCCAGTCGACGGTGGCCCTCGTGCCGTCGAAGCCGGCCGCGGAGAGCGACCCGCCCTCCAACGCCGACGGCGCGAGTTCCCGGGTGGCCAACAGGGTGGCCGCCCAGTCCGGTGCCCGGTCGTGTGCCGAAGGGGTCCTGCCCGGCCGGGTGGACGGGCTCCGGTCCACCAGCACGGCGGTCTCCCGCCGGGCGCCGTCCGCTCCGTCGGAGCCGCGGTCCAGCCAGGCGCAGGGCCGGCTCGCGGGCGTCTCGAACGCGCCACAGCCGCTGGCCGCCGCGAGGGCGGCCAACGACAGCGCCGTGGCCAGGAGCCGGCCGGGGCGTGCCTGGTGCAGGGAACTCATCGGGTCCTCCAAGTAGGGAAACACGCATTTGTGACTTTTCTCGGACGGTGACGGGGGAGTTACTGGGAGTCCCCAGTCACTCGATGCGAGGAGGCCCTCCGTGTCCAGTTCCGTCCCCGCCGCCGGAGACAGCACCGCCGGAGAGGAAGGGGCGGCCGGCCTCCGCTCCGGTCTGGCCGTTTACACGTCGCTCCTGGCGTCGGCCCAGTTCGCCGACACCAAGGTCGGCATCCTCGGCGCCGTCCAGGCCGGACTGATGGCCATGGCCGTCCCGCAGGGCGGCGTCGTACGCGAGGCGTGGGAGCGCGGCGGCCCCGGCGCCTGGATCGCCGTCGGACTGCTGTCACTGCACGTGGCGGCGTTCCTGCCCGCCGTCTACTGCGTGGTCCAGGCGCTCCGCCCGCGCCTCGGGCCGCCGCCCGCCCCGAACAGGTTCAGCCTGCCCCTGCTGGCCACCGCCGACGGCACTCCTCCCCCGCCGGACGAGGACAGCGAACGCAAGGAGATCTGGCAGTTGATCCCGGTGCTCGCCCAGGTGGCGATGGCCAAGCACCGGTACATCGCCAAGGGGGTCGTCTGGACGGGACTGATGGCGGTGACCGCGGGGCTCTCCTTCCTCGTCGGTCCGCTGCTGGCCTGAGCCACGGTCCGTCGCCTCAGTCCCGGGCCGGCTGAGCCCGGGGCAGGGGCTCCGGCACTCCGCCTCCGGAGTCCAGCCCGCCCGGCAGGGGAAGGCCGAACAGCCGCATCGCGTGGCTGAGCTGCTGCTCGTTGGTGACGACGAACTCGAAGAGGTCCTGCGCCTGGTACGTTTTCACCTGCTTCTCCAGGATCTTGATGAACTTGTCGACCTCCTCCTGCCGCTGCCGGAACATGTCACCGACTTCGGTGGCCGCCTTGTCCGGCTGCTCGGCCAGCAGCACCGCCCACGGCGTGAGCCAGGACAGGGCGTCACCGTCCTGCTGCACTCCCGCCAGCCCGCCGGCGAGGAAGGAGCGCCACTTCTCGGCGACCTCGCCCAGCAGCTTCACCTGGAGCGCCGACTTCGCGTACCGGTGCTCGATGTCCTGGAGTTCCAGGGCCGCCCTGCGCTGCTGTTCCAGCACTTCCGGGGCGGGCCGGAGGTGGGCCACGGTACGGCAGCTCACCAGCCCGTTCTCGAAGCACTCCCCTTCCCGCAGGGCATGGTTGACGGCGAGTTCGGCCTCCTCCACGTGAAACGGCTCGTAGCCGCGGGCGACGTCACGGACCCGCTCGGCGAGCCGCTGGGGCATGGCCGCCCGGTAACCGTCGATGGCGCGGCTCAGCCCCTCCTGGTCGAGGCGCCCCTCGGCGCACCAGTCGCAGCGGACCTCGACCAGGAAGCCGAACCCGTCGCCCCTGGCGGGGGTCTCGAACGCGACGGTGGAACTCCGGTGCACCGAGACGATCTCCGGCACGTCGACCGTCACCGCTTCGAAGGGCACGCCGGCGACGGACTTCGGACCACCGCCGAACAGGGCCCGCAACCAGGCGAACGGACCACGACGCGATGTGCTGTTCACATCGACCACCTTTCCTTCATGAGGGAACGGACCCGGACGGCCGTCTCGCCGTCGGAGAGCTGGTGGCTCCACAACCGCAGGTAGAACAGAAGCCGCTCACGCAGGGCGTCGCCCTCCGCGCCCGGTTCGGGCAGGTCGGCCAGGAACCCGGCCACCAGCTCGTCGAGGCCCGGCTCGTCCCCGGCCCGCTCCACCCACAGCCGCATGGCGTCCCAGCCGCACTGCCGGTGCGGACCGTTGCTGCTGAGCAGGACCCGCCGGCCGAGCAGCAGCAGGTGGTCACGCGCGTGCGGTTCCCTCAGGAGAGCGGTGACCGCCCGCTCCCCGCGGAACCTGCTCAGCCCCTGGAGACACTTCGCCGCATCGTCGCGCAGCCAGTGGTGCGACGATGCCGACCACTCGGCCAGCCTTTCCAGGACCTGGACGCGTGATCCGGCCGCGTAGATCTCCCGCACCGGGGCCCAGACGCTCTTCGTCCCCGCCCCCGCGATCCGCTCCAGACTGCTCAGCGCCTCGGCCGGGAACTTCGCGCCGATCCGGGTGCCGTACGCGGCCTGGGCGCAGGTCCGGAACTCACGCCGCCGGGACCAGCGCCACAGCAGGCGCTGCACCCGGGAGGCGAGCAGCGGATCGGCCACCGCCCGTTCCAGCGCCCACGCTGCCGCGAATCGCCGGCGATCGGCGTGCTCCCCCCTGTCGGACGCCCACCGCACGAGCAGTTCCTCGTGCACGTAGGCCCAGTCGAAGGTCGCCAGCAGACCGACCGTCTGGGCGGCCGACACCCGGATGTCCTCCTCCCCCCGGACCACCAGGCTGTCCAGCCACTCCAGCAGGGGGCCGCGTGCACCACTGTGGTCGTGCCACAGCACTTCCATGACCGCTTCGCCGAGACCGCGCTGGCTGACCCGCACCAGGCACTCCGGGTGCCGTGCTCCGACCGGTTCCCCGGTCCGGTCGGTGAACTCCACGTCGGAGTGGTCCAGCCAGTCCTGCACGCTCTCCTCGAACAGCGGCATCTCCGGTACCGAGGAGGGTGAGCGCACCCCGTGCAGCAGTTCCGCGAGCCGGTGGGACTCCCGGCTGACCCGGCTCAGCGTGGTCCCGTCGAGCACCACGCAGGCCAGCAGGAACGCCCGGGACCAAAGGGACACCTCCTGCCTCCGGACACCGTCGGGCCCGGCTTTCTGCGAGCCGGCGAGGAGTTTCACCGCCTTGTCCCGCAGCCCGGCCCCGAGCCCCTGCACGATCTGGTCGATGTCGTCGCCGTCGCGCACCCGTCGTGCCAGTCGGCCGGCCAGGCCGGCGACCTCCGCCATGGACCTGCGTCCGCGCAGGTCCTCCCGGAGGCGTTCGTGCTCCAGCAGCTTGCGGCAGTCCAGCGGGCGGTTGGCCAGCAGCACCGTCAGGTGCCGGTCCAGCACCTGGAACCGCGTTCGGTCCGCCGCCTCGTGCTCGACCACGTGCCCCGTCAGGTCTCCGACCGGCACTTGGTCGTCCACGACGATCACCAGCGGCGAACGGCGGTACGTCGCCTCGCGCAGCCGGATGAGCATCTGCGAACGCAACCCGTTCGCCCACTCCGTGCCGTCACTCTCGATGACGTGGCCCCGGCCCGGCTGCAGTCCCCCGTCCTCCCGCACCAGTCGACGCACACCCGCCTGCGCGTCCAGGACGACCACTGCGGTGTCCATCGCTTCCTGTGCTGCGAGCAGCGCCGTGGTGTAGCGCCCCGAACCGGGGGCCCCGCGCAGAACCGCGACTCCGTGCTTGGCCAGGTGGTCGACCAGGGCGGTGTGTGTGTTGGGCGCCACATACAGCTCACGCAGCCGGTCCAGGTCCTCCTCGGGGACCCTGCCGTCGACCGGATCGACAAGGGGGGTGCCGTAGTAGTTCTTGTAGATCGTCCCGGCCGCGTCACCGCTGCCGAAGCCGACGGCCCGCCCCCTCACCCCTCCTTCGACGACGGTCCGGGGCAAGCCCCGCTCCCGCAACTGCCTGATGTAGTCGGCCTCTTCCTCGGACGCCTCGACGGCGACGGGCGCGGGCACCTCCGCCTCCCCGTCCGCGGACGGCTCCGTCGAGAACTGCTCCGCGAGCTCGTTCACGGGCTCGGTCGTTTCATCCATGGTCGCCGCGCCGTCACCTGTAGTACTTCTTGTGCATGGTCCTGGCCGCGTCGCCGCTGCCGAAGTGGAAGACGCCGTCCCTGTTCCCCTTCACGACGTGGGTGGGCGCGGGGGCCGCGGCGCTGTCCGGCTTCGGGTCGGCCACCAGCGGCTCCAGCTCTTCTGGGCCGTGCTCGGGGACGTGGACCCAGCCGTAGCCGCTGAACTCCTTCTCCTGGACGTGCACCCTGACGTACCGGTCCGGGTCCAGCCCCTCGCCCTCGCCCCGGAGCCGGACGACATCCTGGTAGACCCGGTCGGAGACGATCACTGCGAGATCCGTCGAGTCCAAGGTCCCCAGTACCCGCTTGAGCTGGGAGGCGTTGAGGTACCGGGCCACGGAGACCGGGGCCGGCCCGCTGTAGCCGAGGGCCGCCGTGCGGGCCACGCCGAAGTCGATGGCGAGCCGGAGCCGCATCCGCGCTCCTTCGGCGAGGTTGGCGTTGCGCTCGCCGAGCCGGACGGCAAGGTTGCGCACGAAGCTCCCCACCACCAGCGGTTCGCGGGTTTCCAGCGGCAGGACGGCGAATTCCTGGTCACCCTGCGGCTGACGCTCCCAGGACGTGCGGTCCAGGCCGCTGAGCACCGCCGCTTCCTCGAGCACCCGCACCAGGTCGGACTGGAAGGCCTCCTGGGCCGGGGTGTCGAGGCGGCTGTACTTCTCCACGTCGGCGGCCATGCACAGGTGGCGTGTGATGATCTCCTGCGCATCGAAGTGCGGTTTCATGGGCTCGGGTCTCCATCTGCCGTGGGCGAGCGAAGTCGGGGGTCAACTGTGCGCCAGGGGACGGGGAACGCCGAGTGGATCGTAGAAATACGGTTTTCGCAGGCGGGACGGGTGACGTCCGCGTCAGGGGGCGGCCTTTCGCAGCCGGGCGGTTTCTCGCAGCCGGTTGACGTCGAGGACCGTGGTGCGGCGGTAACCGGTGGTGATGAGCCCGTCCCTGCGCAGTTCGGCGAGCGCCTTGTGAATGGTGACCTCGGCCGAGCCGGTGAGCGCCGCCAGTTCCGGTTGGGTGAGGTTCACCCCTATGACGATTCCGCGCGGCACCGGATGCCCGTACGAGGCCGCCAGTTCGGCGAGTACGCGGGCGAGCCGCACCTTGACCGAGTACCCGCCGAACTCCACCCGCCGCTGGTTCGACCAGCGCAGCCTCTGGATGACGATCCGGTTGACCGCGCGCGCCGCCTCGGGGTGGGACTCGAGGAAGAAGCGGAGATCGGACTCGCGCACCATGCTGGCGGCGATCTCCCCGCAAGCGGTGACCGTGGCCGACCTCGGCGCACCGTCGTCCATGGCGGCCATCTCACCGACGATGTCCCCTCCGACCCGGATGGCGAGCAGCGCCTCGTGGCCGTTGTCGAGGGACGCGGTGACCTTGACGAACCCCGAGCGCAGGAGCACCACGTGGTTGGAGCGGTCGCCCTCGCGGATCAGGACCTCTCCGGGTAAGTAACGGCAGCGGGTACCGATCCCGAGGAGTTTGCTGCGGACGGGTTCCGACAGGCCACCGAGGAAACTGCGGGCAGGCCAATCCTCCTGACCCTGGGATGTGAACTGCGGCGTCAAGGGCTTTCCTTTCCTTCTCCGCTACGCCTCCGATCCGTTTCCGATCGGCGGGGACCAGGTGTTCCAGGGAAGCAGCTGCCAGGACGCCAGGGCAGAGTGCGCGGGGGTCCCACTTGATGCGCCCGAGCGCGCTCCGGGGCGCGCGCCGGGTGAATGAGCGCCCCACGTCGGCCAGTGCGGTGACCGCTTGCCGCGGGATCCGCGCGGAACCCCGGGGCGGTCACCTTCCGGGCCCCGCCGGGACCACCGGGTCTCCCCGCCGCCGTCCTCGGCGGACCGGTGCGGCGTGCGGGCGGCGTGCTCCGCTCGTCGCCCGCCGGGGCTAGCATCCGTTCATGACGACTACTGACCACAGCGGTTCCGTGCTGGATGTGGAGATCGGGGCCCTCCGGGGGGGGTTCCGCCGATCTGGCGCAGTACGGCGGACGGGCCGTGCTCATCGTGAACGTGGCCTCCAAGTGCGGGCTGACCCCGCAGTACGAGGGGCTGGAGCGGTTGCAGGAGCGGTACGCCGGCAAGGGGTTCACCGTGCTCGGGGTGCCCTGCAACCAGTTCCTCGGGCAGGAGCCCGGCAGCGCCGAGGAGATCGCCGCGTTCTGCTCGGCGACCTACGGCGTGACCTTCCCGCTGACCGAGAAGGTCGAGGTGAACGGCGAGGGGCGGCACCCGCTGTACGAGCGGCTGGTCGGCTTCGCGGACGGCGAGGGGCACAGCGGTGACATCCGCTGGAACTTCGAGAAGTTCCTGATCGGCCGGGACGGCCGGGTCGTCGCCCGGTTCTCGCCGCGCACCGAGCCCGAGGCGGACGAGGTCGTCGCGGCGATCGAGGCCCAGCTGGCCTAGGGACGTGCGGATCCCGGCTAGCCTCACCCCCCGGGGCGGGGGCGTCTTCGCCGGTGGTCCGGTCCGTCAGGCGGCCTTCCCGGTGAGGTGAGCCCCGGGGGCCCCGACCCGGGGGTGGGCCGAGCCCTCTCGGCAAGGACGGCGAATGGTCGAGAGGGCTCTGTGCTTGCTGCCTGTGAAGTTGTGGAGCTGCGGAGACGTGCGGTGCGAGGTGTCGTCGACGGGCCTACGGCCTGGGGGCGGTGACCGGTCCTTATGCCTTGACCGACGCCACGAAGGCGGTCCACGCGTCGGTGGGGAAGGCCAGGATCGGGCCCTCGGGGACCTTGGAGTCGCGTACGGCGAGTTCCGCGGCGGTGGGCGCCTTGACCTCGACGCAGGCTCCGTTGCCCGCGGAATATGAAGACTTCGTCCACGTCTCCGAAGCGCCCTGAATCAGTGCCATGTCCACTCCTGTTACGAGTTGCGGGGGTGCGGTTCACGCCAACCCGGTCGATTGACCGGCCCGATCGACGCTACCGGGCAACCGCCCTCGCCGGAGGAGCCGTTCACTCAAGCGGATGGCACATCCAGGGTGTGGCTTCCACCGGAGCAGACCAACGGTGTACGATCCGGCACTTCTGTCGGGCAGGACTCAGTCGACGTACTGTTCGGCCACCTTGGCGATGAATTGCCGGGATGCTTCCACATTGAGGGACTGTGCCCGCAAGTGCTCGTACATCACGGCGTACTTCTGCACGTCCTGCGCCTTCTCCAGGTACAGGTCGCTGGTGACGCCCTCCAGGTAGACCACGCTGGAGTCGGCGGCGTCGGTGAACTCCAGGATCGCGTATTGGCCGTTGAGCCCCGGGTGCGCGCCGACCTCGAAGGGCAGCACCTGTACGGTCACGTGCGGCAGCTGGGACATCTCGATCAGGTGCTCGAGCTGTTCCCGCATCACCAGTTCGCTGCCCACCACCCGGCGCAGCGCCGCCTCGTCCAGCACCACCCACAGCCGCAGGAAGTTGTGCTCGGCGGTGATACGTTCCTGTCGCCGCATGCGCACCCGGACGCGCTTCTCGATCTCGGCCGCCGACGTCTCCGGCAGCGCGCCCTGCACCAGGGCCTCCGCGTACGCGTGGGTCTGCAGCAGGCCGGTCACCAGCTGGGGTTCGTACACCCGCAGCGACTCGGCGTCGGTCTCCAGGCCGATGTAGACGCTGTACGGGATGTCCCCGAACGTGTGCCACCAGCCCTGCTGCCGCGAGTCCCGGGCCATCTCCATCAGCGAGTCGACGATCCGCTGATCCTCGACCTCGTAGACCCCGCACAGGTCGCGCACGTCGCGCTGGCTGATGGAACGCCGGCCGTTCTCCAGTCGACTGATCTTCGACTGCGACACGAGCAGCCGCTCCGCCACTTCCTCGGCCGTCATGCCCTTGAGTTCGCGGAGCCTGCGCAGCTCCTGGCCGAGCCGGCGCCGCCTGACGGTGGGATTGACATTGGACGCCACGGGACGCGCACCTCCGGCTGCCTGCCTGCACTCTGGCACTTTGCGTATCTGCTGTTGAGCAGACTGCCACCAACGCCCTTTCCACCGCTGGGAAATGGTGGATATGCGGCGCGTACGCGTCCGTTCGGGCGCGGGCGCCGTGCGCGGTGCGGGAACCGGCGCGCGAGCCGGTGCGCGAGCCGGTGCGCGGGCCCGGGCGCGCCGGGCCGGGGCGGCGCGGAGGGGGATGCGGGAGAGGTGAACGCGGTCGAGCGGGGCGGCGGGACCACGGAGGTCCCGCCGCCCCGCTCGAACCGGCGGCTTACGAACCGGCCCCGGGAGGCCGGGTGCGGATCAGTGGGCCACGGCGCGTGCCATGGACCCGTGGTGCGGCTGCATCGGAACGCCGTGCGCGGGTTCCGCGACCGGCCCGGCCCCGGGCCCGGCCTGCCGTCCGGCAGGGGCGGCCGGACCGCGCCGCGGCTGGGCCACGGCGCCGTTCTGCACGTCCATCACGGCGTGCGCCACCAGTCCGCCCATGGGGTCGTGGCGGATGAGGTCGCGCAGCCGGGACCGTGAGGACCGGCCCTCGTTGCCCGGATACAGGTGCTTGCCGAGGCCGACGGCGTGCGCCAGGGCGGCGAGCGCCGCGGTCCGCGGGTCCGGTGGTACGCCGGTGCGGATCGCGGAGTCCAGCCGGGCCCGGATCTCCCGGCTGATCTCGTTGTCGGTCGCCTGATAACGCGTCGTCGGCAGCACCCCGCACATCTGGCCGGCCACGGCATGCACCATGCCGCACCGCTCCAGGTGCGAGAGGTAGGTCTGGCGGAGCCCTAGGCGCGGCCCGCCGATCCAGTGGACGGCGCGTACCGGAGCGCCGCGCCTTCGCAGCAATTCCAGTGCGCAGTCCAGAGTCGGATCTCCTGTCGGCCGTGGCACCACCACGGCGATACGATCCCCGTCCGGGGCTATCCGTCCGGCCAGCGCCAGCTCCACTAGCTGCGCACCGGCCAGACCCAGGTCGAGCGACTGCGGCTGTGCAGTGGTACCCGTGGCCGGGTCCAGTGCCAGCAGCAGAAGCTCTTCCGGAAGTGTTCTGCGGCTCCTGCCCATCCATGCCTCCCCGCGTGGATGAATGACAGGGTGACCCCTCTCACATTGGTCTGTCGAGGGTGCGTGACCGGTTTGCGAGGGAATCGGCAAGTATGTCGTTCTCGTCTGCCGCGGCGGACAAGCCCCCACACAGGACACTGGTACATGGTTCGGACAGGGCGCGCGAGTGGGCGTGCGGCGCATGGAGGAGGCACCGGTGGCGGGCGAGTCCCCCGACAGGTCGAAGCAGCACGAGTCGTCGGCGGAACCGGCTTCGGGGGGAGCGGGCCGGGTTCCCGAGGCTCGTGATCCGCGTCTCGCGGTGGCCCGCGACGAGGACTCCTCGGGGGCCGGGGGCGCCGGGGGTGCCGGGAGCGCCGGAGCCGACACGGCGACGAAGGTCCTCTCGGCCCGGGGCGTGAAGGCCGCGGCGGAGTCCGGGAAGCGCAAGGCCGAGGAGCCGGCACGGGCGGACTCCGCACAGGACGCGGCGCCGGCCGAGGACGCCGGTCTGAGCGAGGCCGTCTCGGCGTGGGTGCGCTCGGCGGACGACACGAGGGGGACCGAGCCGGACGCGGAGGCGCCGAAGGCCGGGAAGCCCGGACCGGTGGCCTCCGGGGACGGCGAGACGGCCGGGGACGGCTCCGGGCGCCGGGGTGCGGAGGAGCCCGTCGGCAGGGGCGGGGAGGGGCCCGCGGCGGCCGGGGCGGACGGGGACGCCGGGTCGGGCACGGAGGCGGCCGTGACGCCCGGGACGGCGACCGAGGCGGACGCCGGGGCTGTCCCGGCCTCCGAGGGCGACGCGGACGCGGACCCGGACCCCGACACGGAGCCGGACGCGGGCCCGGGCGTCGGGGCCGGGCCGCGGGCGGACGGCGGGACCGTTCCGGCCGGTGAGGACGCCGTCGGCGCCGAGGCGGACACGGGCGCCGGAGCCGGAGCCACGGCCGCCCGGGCAGCGAAGGGCGAGGCGGGCCCCGCGACCGCCGCCGCCAAGGCCGAAGCCGAAGCCGACAGCGACACCCACACCGGCACCGGCGGTGCAGGCGCCCCGGCCGCGGAGGACGCCGGGACGGACGCGGAGGCGGACACGGGCCGCACGGCTGCCCCGGCCGCGAGGACGGGCGCCACGGCCTCCCGGGCAGCGAAGGGCGGGCCGGACGACGAGGCCGCTCCGGACGCCGGGGTGGGCAAGAAGGCGGGCCCGGACGCGGCGGCCGGAGCCGAGGGCGACCCCCGGGCGGCCGTCGACCAGCCCACCACCCTGTTCAAGGCCGCGCGGCCCGGCAAGGGCGGTGTCGACCAGCCGACGACCATGCTGAAGACCGGCGCGGCCCGGAAGGCCGCGGAGCCGGAAGCCGCGGCCCCGGCCGCAGCCGGGACCGCGGCCGCCGGGAAGAGCGCGGCTCCGGAACCCGAGGCCGGGACCGCCGAGAAGACCCCGGCCCCCGCTCCCACCCCCGCCCCCGCCCCCGAGCGCACCAGCAAGTTCGTCGCGTTGAAGTCGGACGTCGCCCCGGCCGTGAAGCCGGACGTCACCACGGCCGTCCCCCAGGTGGGTCCGGAGCGCACCACCCAGCAGCCGCTGCCGCCCAAGCCGCCGCTGGACCTGCTGGCGGAACTGACGAACACGCCACCGCCGCCGGAGACCCCGGTGCGCACGCTGGTGCGGCGGGTCAAGATCTGGACCCCCCTGGTCCTGCTCCTGGCGATCGTCCTCGCGGTCGTGCAGGCGTTCCGCCCGCTCCCCGCGCCCACACTGGACCTCACGGCGAAGGACACGTTCACCTTCGGCGGGGCGAAGGCCGGCATCCCGTGGCCCGCGCAGGGCCAGGCGGCCCTGGACGTGCAGGGCATCGGCAGCTTCGGTTCGTCCGGCACGCAGAAGCCCGTGCCGATCGCGAGCGTCGCGAAGGTGATGACGGCGTACATCGTGCTGCGCGACCATCCGCTCAAGAGCGGCGCCCGCGGGCCGAAGATCAAGATCGACCAGGCGGCGCAGGACCAGTCGCAGGCGGGCCAGGAGTCCACCGTCGACGTCACCGCCGGTGACGCGATCACCCAGCGCGAGGCCCTGGAGAGCATCCTCATCGCGTCCGCGAACAACATCGCGCGCCTGCTGGCCCGCTGGGACGCGGGCTCGGAGAAGTCCTTCGTGGCGAAGATGAACGCGACCGCCAAGGGCCTCGGCATGGCCAACACCACGTACACCGATCCGTCGGGTCTGACGGACTCCACGGTCAGCACGGCCGTGGACCAGGTGAAGCTGGCCAAGGCCGCGATGACCGAGCCCGCCTTCCGCGAGGTCGCGGCGATGATGTCGTACGACGACTACAAGGGGGTCAACCACCCCAACTGGAACCACCTGGTCGGCCACGACAACGTCGTCGGCATCAAGACCGGCACCACCACCTCCGCCCTCGGCAACCTCGTCTTCGCCGCCAAGCAGGAGGTCGGCGGCCAGACGCGGACCATCGTCGGCGCCGTGATCCGCCAGCCCGCCGGCGGCTCGGACAACACGATCCTCAGCGGGGCCCTGGACGCCGCGGACAAGCTCATCCGGTCCGCGCAGAGGGCGCTGAAGCCGGCCACGGTGCTGAGGAAGGGCGAGGTCGTCGGGTACGTCGACGACGGGCTCGGCGGCCGTACGCCGGTCGTGACCACGAAGGACGTCACGGCCGCCGGCTGGTCCGGCCTGAAGGTGAGGCTGTCGTTCGGCGCGGGCGACCTGCCGCACACCGCGAAGGCCGGGACCCGGGTCGGCTCGCTCACCGTGGGCGACGGTTCGGCCGGTGCCGTCAAGGTGCCGGTGGCCCTGCGGGAGGACCTGGCCGAGCCCGGCCTCACGGACAAGCTGACCCGCCTCGGCTGAACCCGGCCCCGCACCCGGGCACCGCACCCCGCTGACGGAGCTCCGCGGCGGGGTGCGTGCTAGCGTCGCGAACCGGGGCAGGTCGCCGGTCGCGGGACACGGCCGCGAACTGACGGCAAGCGGCCGGGACACCGGGGAACCCGGCCGAGAACGGAAGACGGGACACGGGGAGTGCCTTCAGGTGGCCACTGCGGAGCCGACACGCGCCGACGACGCCGGTCCGGGACCGGGGTCCGGACCGCGAATACGCCTGTCCTCGACTGATCCGGGCGGTGGTCGCGAGGACCGCGCGCCCAGCCGTGCGGAACGGCTGCGCCGGCGGCTCCTGCGCCGCCCGGCACTGTCCGTCACCGCCCTCGCGGGCGTCCTGCACGTCATCTGGTTCTTCACGTTCGCCAACAGCGGCGGCGACCTCGCGGCCCAGGACGCCTGGGCGGAGTTCGTCGGCCGGCACCCGGACTCGGCGTACAACCTCGCCTGGTACGGCGGCATGCACCCGGTGTCGTACAGCGTGGTCTCGCCGTACCTGATGTCCGTCCTCGGCGTCCGCACGACGATGATGATCGCCGGCACCGTCTCGGCGGGCCTGCTGACGGTGGTCCTGATCCGCAGCCGCGTGGTGCGCAACCCCCTGTGGGCCTCGCTCGCCGGGGTCTTCGCGCTCCTGTGCAACGCCGTGTCGGGGCGGGTGACCTTCGGGCTCGGCACGATGTTCGCGCTCGGCGCGGTCGCGGCCGTGTTCTGCTGGCCGCACCGGTGGCGGTTCAAACGCTGGGCCAAGGCGCTGGTCGCCGCCCCGCTGGCCGCGCTCGCCACGATGGCCTCGCCGGTCGCGGGGCTGTTCGTGGGCCTGGTCGCGGTCGCGCTGTTCCTGCAGAAGCGGCGGCCGGGGGCCTGGGCGCTGGGGCTCGCGCCGGCGGCCGTGGTGGCCGTCTCGGCGTGGCTGTTCCCGTTCTCCGGCACCCAGCCGATGACGTTCGGCTCGGTGGTCATGCCGCTGCTGTACGGCCTGCTGTGCCTGTTCCTGGTGCCCAGGCAGTGGGTCACCGTCCGGCTGACGGCGGCCGTCTACAGCCTCGCGGTGGTGCTCGTGTGGCTGATCAGCTCGCAGATCGGCTCCAACATCTCGCGACTGCCGATGCTATTCGCGGGTGCGACGCTGATCGCGGCGCTGCCGTTCACGGTGCCGCGCTCGCGCAAGTGGTACGTGACCGTCCTGGCGCTCCTGGGCTTCGCCGGCTGGATCGGCTTCAAGTCGGTCGACGACGTCGTCCACACGACCCCGGCGGCCTCCTGGGCCCGGGAGCTGGCCCCGCTGGTGAACGAGTTGCAGGAGGTCGGCGCGGAGCGGGGCCGGGTGGAGGTGGTCCCGGCGCGCTCGCACCGCGAGGCCTCCGCGCTCGCGCCGTACGTGAACCTGGCGCGCGGCTGGAACCGGCAGGCCGACATGGAGCGCAACCCGCTCTTCTACGACGACACGCTCAACTCGGCCAACTACCACGAGTGGCTCCAGCGGTGGGCCGTGCACTTCGTGGTGGTGCCCAAGGACGAGCCGGACGGGGACGGCGGTGAGCGCGAGCGGGCCCTGGTCCAGCGCGGGATGCCGTACCTGACGCAGGTCTGGGGCGACGCCAACTGGCAGTTGTTCAAGGTGACGGACCCGGCGCCGCTCGCGGAGCCCGGCGCGGTGGTGCAGCGGGCCGAGCAGGGCGAGATGACGCTCCGGGTGCGCAGGGCCGGGCGGATCCTGATCAAGATCCCGTACTCGCCGTGGCTGAGCGTCGTCGACGCGCACGGCAGGAGCCTCGAACCGCCGCGGGAGACGGAGGCGTCCAAGCACCGGGCGGAGGGCACGCCGAGGACGTACGACAACCCCAACGGGTGCCTGATGGAGACGCCGGAGGACGCCGAGGGCGACAAGTGGACGGTGCTGCTCGCGCCGCGTGCGGGGACGTACCGGCTGGCGGCGCCGTACCAGCTGCCGCGCGGCACGCCGTGTCCGGACGAGCTGAGGACGCCGTGAGCCGGCGCCGCGCGGCCGAGGGCTGATTACCACCGTAATTGTTCATGTAGGTGAACGCAGGTCATCTCGGCGGACGATTTTACCCGCTCTTGACCAGACGCTTCCTTGCCGTATGTCCACCTGCAAAACCAGAGTTCACATGCCTGACTGCCTGACTCCGGCTGCGGACCCTGGAAGGGGACACATGAACGGTTTCGACTGGGCGGTACTCATCGGCTACTTCGGTGTGATGGTCGCGATCGGCGTCTGGTCGCACAAGCGCGTGGACAACGTCAGCGACTTCTTCACGGCCGGCGGCCGGATGCCCTGGTGGCTGTCCGGCATCTCGCACCACATGTCGGGCTACAGCGCGGTGATGTTCACCGGGTACGCGGGCATCGCCTACACCTACGGCGTCACCTCCTTCGTCACCTGGTCCTTCCCGATCGCGCTGGGCATCGCCATCGGCTCCCGGCTGTTCGCGCCGCGCATCAACCGGCTGCGGTCCCGGCTGCACGTGGCCTCCCCGCTGGAGTACCTGAAGAGCCGTTACGACCTCTCCACGCAGCAGGCGCTCGCCTGGTCCGGCATGCTGCTGAAGATCGTGGACGTCGGCGCCAAGTGGGCGGCGATCTCCACCCTGTTGTCGGTGTTCACGGGGGTGTCGCTGAACCAGGGCATCCTCATCACGGGCGCGATCACCGCCTTCTACTGCACGATCGGCGGCCTGTGGGCGGACGCGCTGACCGAACTCGGCCAGTTCGTCATCCAGTTGCTGGCCGGAACCTCGATGTTCGTCGCGGTCGTGCTGAAGCTGGGCGACAAGGGCATCGGCTTCCTCGGCGCCTGGGACGAACCCGCGCTGCACGGGCACGGCAAGCTGCTCGCCGGGCCCTACGGCACGGTCTTCCTGCTCGCGTTCCTCTTCATCAAGCTCTTCGAGTACAACGGCGGCATGCTCAACCAGGCCCAGCGCTACATGGCGACGGGCAGCCCGCGGGAGGCCGAGCGTTCGGCGCGCCTGTCCGCGGCCCTGTGGCTGGTGTGGCCGGTGGTCCTCTTCTTCCCGATGTGGATGTCCCCGCTGCTGGTCCACGCGCGAAAGCCGGACGGCTCCGACTCCTACGCCCTGATGACCGAACAGCTCCTCCCCCACGGCCTGCTGGGCCTGGTCGTCGTCGGGTTCTTCTCGCACACCATGGCCATGTGCTCCTCCGACGCCAACGCCATCGCCGCGGTGTTCACCCGGGACGTGGCGCCGGTGCTGTCGTCCCGGGCGCGGGCGTGGGGCGAGCGTTCGGGCCTGGCCGCGGCCCGGGTGACGACGGTCGTCTTCCTCGGCCTGTCCATGGCGGTGGCCACGCAGGTGGACTCCCCCGCCTTCAAGGACATCATCACGGTCGTCATCAAGTGGGTGGCGGGTCTGATGGGGCCGATCGCGATCCCGATGATGCTGGGCCTGCTCCGGCCGTTCCGCCGCTCGGGGCCGACGGCCGCGCTCACCAGCTGGGCGACCGGTCTGCTGACGTTCTGGCTGGTCAACTACCCCGTCAACGGGAACGTCGACGGGGGCGTCCCGCTCCAGTACCAGGTCTCGGTCCCGCTGGCCGTCTCCCTGGTCCTGTACGTCGTGATCGGTCTGCTCAAGCCGGAGGACACCCCGGAGCGGCTGGCGCTCATCGAGCGGATCAACACGGACGGGGACGCGGGGGCGGCCGTGCCGGTGCCGGCGGGGGACGGAGACGACGTGGCGGGGACGCCGGTGACCGACTGAGCGCCGGGCGGGCGCGGACGGCCGCCGGCCGCGGGTGCCCGCCCGGGCTCAGGCCCGCGGGTAGCGGGCCAGCCAGCCCGGGGAGGAGCCGGCGGGGCCGTGCAGCGCGGGTCCCTGGGTCATCTCCATCGCGAAGTCGTCGGCCAGTTCCAGGATCGTGGGGCGGCCCTCCAGTTCGGCCAGCCAGGCCGGCGGGAGGGCCGTTTCGCCGTGCAGGGCGCCCAGGAGGCCGCCGGTGAGGGCGCCGGCCGCCGCGGAGGGACCGCTCTGGTTGACGGCCAGGCACAGTCCGTGGCGCACGTCCTCGCCGACCAGCGCGCAGTACACGGACGCGGCGAGCAGGCCGTCCGCGGTGCCGTGGCCGGCCAGTTCCTCGACCCGGGGCGGGCCGGGCACGCCCTGGCGGACCGCGCCGAGCGCCTGCTGGAGGGCCTCCGTGACGGGCTGGTGGCCGGGGCGGGCCCCGAGCAGCGCCAGGGCCCGCTGCACGGCGCCGTCCAGGCTGTCGCCGCGGGCCAGCGCGTGCACGATGACGGCGTACGCGCCCGCCGACAGGCAGGCGACGGGGTGGCCGTGGGTCTGGGCCGCGCACTCCACGGCGAGCTGGACGACGAGCTGGGGCTCCCAGCCGACCAGCAGGCCGAAGGGCGCCGAGCGGGCCACCGCCTCCGGGCCCGGCTCACCGGGGTTCTTCGGGGACTCCAGCGTGCCCATGGTGGCGTCGCCGAGGCCGAGGAGGAGGGCCCGGGTCGGGTTCCGGCGGGCGTACAGCCACTCCTCCCGGGCCAGCCAGCCGTCTTCCGCGCGGCGCTCGTCCGGCCCCCAGTCCCGCTGGGTGGCGGCCCACCGCAGGTACGCGCGGTGCAGGTCGGTCGGCGGGTGCCAGGCGCCGGTGTCCCGGCGCACCTGGGCGCGGATCAGCCCGTCCACGGTGAACAGGGTGAGCTGGGTGTGGTGGGTGACCGCTCCGCGCCGCCCGTGCCCCCGGGCGAGGTCGAGCAGGCCGCCCGGGCCGTACGCGGCCCGGATCTCCGCCAGGCCGAGCGCGTCGGCGGGCCCGCCCAGCGCGTCCCCGACGGCGACGCCGAGGAGGGCGCCGCGCACCCGGCTGCGGAAGTCCTGCTGTTCGGCGCGGCCCCAGACGGCACCGGATGTCGCACCCATCCAGACCTCCTCACGGCACCGCCCGTCCGATGCTGTGCACTGTAATCGACCGGGAACGGTCCGTTCAGGGGGCGGATCCCCTCCACAGCACCATTTCCGTACAGCCGCGAACGCCGGGCGGTCCTCCACCAGCGGTCGCCGGGAGAGCGGTCCTCCCCGCTCCCCGGACACGGCCGTCCCCCGCGCCGTCACCGGTGCCTCCCGGGCCGCGCTCCCGGTTCGCGGACCGGGGCCGGCAAGTGGCGCAAGCGCATGACGGAGGGGGCGGGCGCCGGGAAGAATCCAGGCATGACCATGACCACCACACCCACCGCTTCCACGACCCCCGCCCGGTCCACCGGCCTCACGCTCGCCGCCGGTGTGCTCACGGGGATCCTCGCCCTTTACATCGCCCTCGTCGCCCTGGGGAACATCACCGACTTCGGCACCAACCAGCAGTTCGTGCGGCACGTGCTGGCGATGGACACGACGTTCAAGGACGACGACCTGATGGGGCGGGCGATCACCAGCACCGGGCTGCAGGACGCCGCCTACGTGGCCATCATCGTGTGGGAGACCGTCGCCGCCCTCGTGCTGATCGCGGGCACGTACCTGTGGGCCCGGCGGGACCGCCTGCGCGCCCGGCGGCTGTCCACCTACGGGCTGCTGATGCTCCTGCTGCTGTTCGGGGCCGGGTTCATCGCCATCGGCGGGGAGTGGTTCGCGATGTGGCAGTCCAAGAGCTGGAACGGGCTGGACGCCGCGACCCGGGTGTTCCTGCTCAGCGGCGTCGCGCTGATCGTCAACCACCTGCCCGGCGGGCAGCGGGACGCTATTTGACGACCGACACCTTCGTGCCCGTGTCCCCGAACGCCCACAGTGCCGCCCCGTCCTGCTTGTGGACGCGGATGCCGCCGGTCTGCTTGCCCTCGGCCGGCGGCGGGGACGAGCCGTCGACGGCGTTGGAGAAGGCGATGTTCACGCCCGACGCCACGGTGAAGTAGAGGATGTGCTCGATGGGCACGCCGTCCGAGCCGGTGATGCTGTCCTTGCGCAACGTCACCGAGTAGCGGCCGGGCGCGGGGTTCACCGTGCCCGGCCACACCGTGAAGGTGCGGGACGCCTCGCCCGTGGCGTCCACCAGCCACACCCGCTTCCCGGCGAGCGAGTAGACGATCCGGCGGCCCGTGCCGGACAGCTCGGGGACCGCGGGCGGCGCCGCCGGCCTGGGGGCGGCGGACGCGTGGGCGCTCGCCGGCGCCGACGGCCGGGGCCCGGCCGTCGCGGCGGTGGGATGCGGCCCGTGGTCCGCCTGGACGGCCAGGGCGACGACGACCGCGGTCGCCCCCGCCGTCAGACCGGAGACCCAGGCCCACGAGGGCAGTCGGGCAGCCACGGGTACGCATCTCCTCCGCTACGGGTCCCCCTTGCTCAGAACGGGGGTCGGATCATCGTACTCAGTCCGCGCTCAGTCCAGGACCGGCAGCAGCTCGGGCAGGTGCCCGTCGGAGGCCTCGGCCGCCCGCCGCCGTTCCCCGGGCACCTCGCCGTAGAGGGTGGTGCGGGGTTTCGCGGGGCGGCCGGCCGCCTCCGCCACCGCGATCAGGTCGCGGACGGACTTGTACGAGCCGTAGGAGGAGCCCGCCATGCGGGAGATCGTCTCCTCCATGAGCGTGCCGCCGAGGTCGTTGGCGCCGGAGCGGAGCATCTCCGCCGCACCCTCCGTGCCCAGCTTGACCCAGCTCGTCTGGATGTTGGGGATGTGGGGGTGCAGCAGCAGGCGGGCCATCGCCGTCACGGCCCGGTTGTCGCGCAGGGAGGGGCCGGGGCGCGCGATGCCCGCCAGGTACACCGGGGCGTTGGTGTGGATGAAGGGAAGCGTCACGAACTCGGTGAAGCCGCCCGTCCGCTGCTGCACGGCGGCCAGGGTGCGCAGGTGGCCGAGCCAGTGGCGGGGCTGGTCGACGTGGCCGTACATCATCGTGGAGGAGGAGCGGATGCCCAGTTCGTGGGCGGTGGTCACCACCTCGATCCAGGTCGCCGCGGGCAGCTTGCCCTTGGTGAGGACCCAGCGGACCTCGTCGTCCAGGATCTCGGCGGCCGTGCCGGGGATGGAGTCCAGGCCCGCCTCCTTGGCGGCCGTCAGCCACTCGCGCACGGACAGGCCGGTGCGGGTCGCGCCGTTGACGACCTCCATCGGCGAGAACGCGTGGACGTGCAGGCCGGGGACGCGTTCCTTGACCGCCCTGGCGATGTCGAAGTAGGCCGTGCCGGGCAGGTCGGGGTGGATGCCGCCCTGCATGCAGACCTCGACCGCGCCCACGTCCCAGGCCTGCTGGGCCCGGTCGGCGACCTGTTCCAGGGAGAGCGTGTAGGCGTCCGCGTCCGTCCGGCGCTGGGCGAAGGCGCAGAAGCGGCAGCCGGTGTAGCAGACGTTGGTGAAGTTGATGTTGCGGGTGACGATGTAGGTGACGTCGTCGCCGACCGCCGACCTGCGCACGTCGTCGGCCACCCGGCACAGCGCGTCGAGCGCCGGGCCGTCGGCGTGCAGGAGGGCGAGCGCCTCCTCGTCCGTGAGTTTCGTGGGGTCGTCGGCCGCCGTGCGCAGCGCCTGGCGCACGTCCGTGTCGATGCGCTGCGGGGTCATGCCGGGGGCCGCCGCCTCGCGCAGCGCCGCCCAGTCGCCGTAGACCTCGTCGAAGTCGCCGCGCCGGTCGCCGGTGCGGCCCTCGGTGTCGATGGACGCGTGCAGGTCCGTGCGGCCGGTGGCGGTGAAGACCTCCTCCGGCTCCTGCCACGGGCGGCCCTCGACCACCGCGTCCGGGCGGGCCAGGCCGGTCACCGGGTCGGCCAGGGCGCTGACGTGCGGGCGCAGCCGCGGGTCCAGCCAGGGCTCGCCGCGGCGGACGAACTCCGGGTACACGCACAGGCGTTCGCGCAACTCGAAGCCGGCGGCCCGGGAGCGGGCGGCGAGTTCCTCGATCCGCGGCCAGGGGCGTTCGGGGTTGACGTGGTCGATCGTCAGGGGGAGACGCCGCCCCAGTCGTCGATGCCGGCCGCGATCAGCCGCTCGTACTCGTCGTCGACGAGGTTCGGCGGCGCCTGGAGGCAGGCCGAGGGGCCCATGACGTGCCGGGCGACGGCCACCGCGGCGACCAGGTCGTCCAGTTCGGCGTCGGGCATCCGGCGCATCGCCGTGTCCGGCTTGGCGCGGAAGTTCTGGATGATGAGTTCCTGGATGCCGTGGTGGGCCCGGGCCACCCTGCGCAGCGCGAACAGGGACTCGGCGCGCTCCTCGTGGGTCTCGCCGATGCCGATCAGCAGACCGGAGGTGAAGGGGACGGAGGAGCGGCCGGCGTCCTCCAGGACGCGCAGCCGTACGGCGGGTTCCTTGTCCGGGGAGCCGTGGTGCGGGCCGCCCGGCTCCGACCACAGCCGCCGGGCGGTCGTCTCCAGCATCATGCCCATCGACGGGGCCACCGGCTTCAGCCGCTGGAAGTCGGTCCAGGTCATGACGCCCGGGTTGAGGTGGGGCAGCAGGCCCGTCTCCTCCAGGATGCGGATGGAGACGGCGCGGACGTAGGCGATGGTGTCGTCGTAGCCGTGCGCGTCCAGCCACTCGCGCGCCTCGGGCCAGCGGTCCTCGGGCTTGTCGCCGAGGGTGATCAGGGCTTCCTTGCAGCCGAGGGCGGCGCCCCGGCGGGCGATGCCGAGCACCTCGTCGGGGGACATGAACATCCCGTGGCCCGCCCGGCGCAGCTTGCCGGGGACGGTGGCGAAGGTGCAGTAGTGGCACGTGTCCCGGCACAGCCGGGTGAGGGGGATGAAGACGCTCTTCGAGTAGGTGATGACGCCGGGCCTGCCCGCGGCGTCCAGGCCCGCGTCCCGCACCCGGGCGGCGGACGCGGCGAGGTCGGTGAGGGCCTCGCCGCGGGCCTGGAGCAGCACCGCCGCCTCGGAGACGTCGAGGGCGACGCCGTCCCGGGCACGTTTGAGGGCGCGACGCATGGAGTTCTCGGTGGGGCCGGTTCCGGAGGTCGCGGAAGTCGTCATTCCTTGAGCATACGTTCGCCCTGATCAGCGCGGTGGGGGGACTCGGGGCCCCGGCCGGTTCACGCCGCCAGGCAGCCGGCGTGGGCGTCGAGCGTGCGCAGCGCCTCCGTCTCGCCGGCGGACGGCAGTTGCAGCGCGGCCTCCTCGACGCCCAGGTCGGCGTAGTGGGCGAGCTTGCCGGGGGTGGGGTGCACGGCGTAGGGGACGACCTGGGGGGCGGCCGGGTCGCGGCCGGCGTCCGCCCACACGGGGCGCAGCACGGGCGGCGACTCGGTGGGGCCGTGTCCGCCGATGGGCAGCCGGCCGTCGCCGCAGGCGGCGATGTCGGCGATGTCGGCGATGTCGGCGATGTCGGCGAACAGCTTCGGCCCGGCGGCCCCGCCGACCAGGGTGCGGGGTCCGACGACCGGCCCGCGCGGCGCGGGCACCGGCTTGGGGTGGGCGAAGCCGGGGCGCACGCCGCCGTACCGGCCGTCGTAGCCCGTGGGCTCCTCGGACCACAGGGCGCGCACGAGGCCCGTGCGGTCGCGGACCAGGGCCCGGCGGGTGCGCCACTCGACGCCGTGGTCGGCGGCTTCCTCCACGTTCCAGCCGAAGCCGGGCCGAGCGCGAAGCGTCCGCCGGAGAGGTGGTCGAGGGTGGCGGCCTGCTTGGCCAGGCCGATCGGGTCGTGCTGGGCGACCAGGGTGATGCCGGTGCCGAGGCCCAGCCGCTCGGTCGCGGCCGCCGCCCGGGCGAGGGCGGCGGAGGGGTCGAGGGTGCGGCCGTACTCGCGCGGCAGTTCGCCGCCGGCCGGGTCGGGGCTGGTCCGCTCGACGGGGATGTGGGTGTGCTCGGGCAGGTACAGCCCGGCGAAGCCGCGCTGTACCAGTTCGCGGGCGAGCCGGACGGGGGTGACGGTCTCGTCGGTGGGGAAGACCATGACGGGGATGCGCACGCGCCCTCTGCACCGGGCGCGGCACCGCCTGTCCATACCGGCCGATCGGCATCCTGGCATGGCGGGGCCGGCGGGCGCCGGGGCCGACGCCGCCGCACGGCCCGCTTGTTGCGGAGAGGCTGTGAGGAGCGTGTGCCCCCGGGTGCACCGGTGTGTGATCGGGGTCTCCCACGGCTGACGCAACCGCCGTGAACAAGGCAAACTGACGGGGTTGTTCATGATGCCTAGGGGGGCGAACACATGGACGGTCGGCCGCGCGTACCCGAGCAGCGGCGTCCCGGCTCCGCGGCCGTCGCGGAACCGGCGGCGTTGCGCTTCGGCGTGCTCGGGCCGGTACGGGCCTGGCGCGGTGGGGAGTCCCTGAACACCGGCTCCCCGCAGCAGCGCGCCCTGCTGGCCGCTCTGCTGCTGCGCGAGGGCCGTACGGCCACGGCGGCGGAGCTGATCGACGCCCTGTGGGGCACCGAGGCCCCCTCCCAGGCGCTGGCGGCGGTGCGCACGTACGCCTCCCGGCTGCGCAAGGTGCTGGGCCCCGGGGCCCTGGTGAGCGAGTCCGGCGGTTACGCGGTGCGCGCGCCGGCCCCGGACGCGCTCGACCTCGCGACGGCGCAGGAGCTGGCGGCCGGGGCGGAGAAGGCGCGGGCGGCCGGGGACCTCGGCCGGGCGCGCGAGGCGCTGAACCGGGCGCTGGCCCTGTGGGACGGCGAGCCGCTGGCCGGCGTCCCCGGCCCGTACGCGCAGGCGCAGCGGGCGCGGCTGGAGGAGTGGCGGCTGCAACTGCTGGAGTCCCGGCTGGACATGGACCTGGAGCAGGGCTGCCACGCGGAGGCGGTCTCGGAGCTGACGGCCCTGACGGCGGTGCACCCGCTGCGCGAGCGGCTGCGCGAACTGCTGATGCTGGCGCTGTACCGCAGCGGCCGCCAGGCGGAGGCGCTCGCGGTGTACGCGGACACCCGGCGCCTGCTGGCGGAGGAGCTGGGCGTGGACCCGCGGCCGGGCCTGCGGGAGCTGCAGCAGCGCATCCTCCAGGCGGACCCGGCACTCGCCGAGCCGTCCGCGCCGGTCGCCGAGCCCGCGGTGGTGGCCGTACGCCCGGCGCAACTCCCGGCGTCCGTGCCCGACTTCACCGGACGCGACACCTTCGTGACCGAGCTGACCGAGGTGCTGGCGTCGGCCTCCGAGACGGAGGGCCGGGTGATGGCGGTTTCGGCGCTGGCCGGGATCGGGGGCGTGGGCAAGACGACGCTCGCCGTGCACGTGGCGCACCGGGCGCGGGCGGCCTTCCCCGACGGGCAGCTGTACGTGGACCTGATGGGGGCGGGGCAGCGGGCGGCGGATCCGGAGACGGTCCTCGGGTCCTTCCTGCGGGCGCTGGGCACGGCCGACTCGGCCGTCCCGGACTCGCTGGAGGAGCGGGCGGCGCTGTACCGCTCGATGCTCGACGGCCGGCGGGTCCTCGTCCTGCTGGACAACGCCAGGGACGCCGCCCAGGTGCGGCCGCTGCTGCCGGGCACGGAGGGGTGCGCGGCCCTGGTGACCTCCCGGGTGCGCATGGTGGACCTGGCCGGGGCGCACCTGGTGGACCTGGACGTGATGTCCCCCGAGGAGGCGCTGTCCCTCTTCACGAAGATCGTGGGCGGGGAGCGGGTGGCCGCGGAGCGGGAGGCGGCGCTGGACGTGGTGGCCGCGTGCGGGTTCCTCCCGCTCGCGATCCGCATCGCCGCCTCCCGTCTCGCGGCCCGGCGCACCTGGACGGTCGCGGTCCTGGCGGCCAAGCTGGCCGACGAACGGCGCCGGCTGGACGAGCTGCAGGCCGGCGACCTGGCGGTCAAGGCCACCTTCGAACTCGGCTACGGCCAGCTCGAACCGGCCCAGGCCCGCGCGTTCCGCCTGCTGGGGCTGGCGGACGGCCCGGACCTGTCGCTGGCGGCGGCGGCGGCACTCCTCAACCTGGCGGTGGAGGAGGCCGAGGACCTGCTGGAGTCCCTGGTGGACACGTCGTTGCTGGAGTCGGCGGCGCCCGGCCGCTACCGCTTCCACGACCTGGTGCGCCTGTACGCCCGCGCCTGCGCGGAGCGGGACGAGCAGCCGCCCGGCGAGCGGGAGGCCGCCCTGTCCCGGCTGCTGGACTTCCACCTGGCCACGACCGCGCGCGTCTACGCGATCGAGCGGCCGGGGGACCGCCTGGTGGACCACCTGGCGCCGACCGAGTACCCGGGCCTGGCCTTCGAGGACCGGCACCGGGCGCAGGACTGGCTGTACGCGGAGGCGGACTGCCTGCTGGCGTGCGTACGCCGGTCGACCCGCCCCGACCTGCTGCGGCGGGCCGTGGACCTGCTGTGGGCGGCCGTCGACCTGACCGAGTCGGGCGCCAACTCCCGCGAGTACGAGGCCACCGGCGCCGCCGTCCGCGCCGCGGCCCGTGCCGCCGCCGACCGGCAGGCGGAGGCGCGGGCGCTCGTCACGCTGGCCAACGGCCACCACCTGACGGGGCGCTTCGAACTGGCCGACGAAGAGGCCACCGAGGCGCTGCGGCTCGCCGACGCGGCCGGGGACCCCCTCCCGCGGTGCTGGGCGTCGAACATGCTGGGCATCATCGCCCTGTACCAGGGCCGGTTCGCCGACGGCGAGCGGCACCTGACCCGCGCCATCGACAGCTTCCGCTCCTGCGGGGACCGGGCCGGCGAGGCGAGCGCCCTGTGCAACCTCTCGCGCATCCGCCTGGCGACGGGGCACACCGAGAGCGCGGTGACCCTGGCCCAGCAGGGCACCGGCATGTACGACGACATGGGGCACGCGCTGAAGGGGGCCAACGGCCGTTACGCGCTGGGGCTCGCGCTCACCCAGTGCGGCCGGTACGACCAGGCGGCCGACCGCCTGCAGGAGGCGCTGGCGGTGTTCCGGGACAGCCGGCAGCGGCTGTGGGAGGGCATGTCCCTGTTCCGGCTCGCCGAACTCGACCTGGCGGCCGGCCGGCCCGCGCGGGCGGCGGTCAACGCCGAGACGGCGCTCGCCCTGCTGCGCGGCATCGGCGGCGACTGGCGGCGCGGCAACGCGCTGACGGTGCTGGGGCGCGCCCTGAACGGCATCGGGCAGATCGGCCGCGCCCAGGTCTGCTGGCAGGAGGCGCTGGAGATCTTCGAGGCGCTCGACGCCTCGGAGGCGGACGACGTGCGGGCGCTCCTGCAGCCCCGGGCGGCCGTCTGACCCGACGCGTGCGGGCGTTCATCGTTCGTTTATCCCCGCACGGCACGCTTGTGGTGTCGGACCGTCGCGTCGGGGGGCAGGCGGTTCGTCCGGTGGCCGCACCGTAAGGTGTACCGGCCCGGAAGCACCCGTCCGGCGGCCCTCGGGGGAGCCGCCGGACGGGTGTTCCAGCAAGTGCGACACGAACTTCCAGGGGAGCGAAGTCATGAGCGACGACAAGACGACCGCGACGGTGCCGGCGCAGACCGAGGCCGCCGAGGTGACCACCATGAACAGCCACGCCACCATCGAGCCGGTGAAGATCACGGCCGTCGGTGACGAGACGACCGGAACGGTCAGGCCGAACAACTCGCACGCCACCGGCGAGACCGCCTGACCACACCTGCCACCTGACGGGGGATCAGCCGCGGCGGCGCGGAGGGGAAGCCGCCGCGGCTGAGGTGTGTCCGGGCGGTGTCCGGCCCGTCACCGGGTGTCCGGCGCGGCACCGGCGGTAGGGGTGGCGGTGGGGGCGCGGGGCTCCCGCCCCCGCGGCGGCGGCGGCCGTCCACCGGCCACCGGCCCCTTCCGTGCGACGCCCGGTGCGGCGACCGTCCCGCGCCGGTCAGGCGGTGCGCGCGGTGCCCGTGCCCTTCTCCGCGTCCAGCGCGTACACGCACCGGTCCTTGCTGCACGCGTACACCACGCCGTCCCGGACCACCGGCGAACCGGTGATCTCGCCGCCCGTGGCGAGCTTCCAGCGCAGGCGGCCGTCGTCGGCCTTCAGGGTGTACAGCAGGTGGTCGGTGGAGCCGAAGTGGATGCGGCCCTCGGCGACCGCGGGGGCGCCCACGACGTCGCCGCCGGCCTGGAAGCGCCACTTGGGGGTGCCGGTGACCGCGTCCAGGGTGTACAGGCCCTTGCCGCTGCCGACGTGGACGTGCCCGGCCGCGACCAGGACCGGCTCGACGGAGGAGCGCGCCTCGGTGGCGATGCGCCAGCGGTCGCGGCCGTCGGTGGCGTCCAGGGCGTAGACGGTGCCGAGGTAGTCGGCGAGGTAGATGCCGCCGCCGGTGACGGCGGGGCCGGGCGCGAAGGCCGGCGGGCACAGGAACACCGCCGGGGCCTCGAAGTGCCAGCGCACCATGCCGCCGGCCGCGTCGATGGCGAGGACACGGGTGCCGGCGCAGACGTACACGCAGCCGTCGGGGGCCGGGGTGAGCCGGACCGGGACGCCGCCGCAGGAGGCCGCGTCGCCGATGGGGTACGACCAGCGCTCCTCGCCGGTGCGGGCCTCCAGGGCGCGCAGCCGGGCGTCCTGCCAGACGTAGACGGTGCCGTCGTGGACGGCCGGGCCGGCCTCGGGGGACTCGAAGTCGGTCTGGCAGCCGGTGATCTCCCACAGCTTCTGGCCGCCGGAGGCCTCCCAGGCCTGGACGCCGCCGCCGCGGGTGCCGGTGACGACCGTGCCGCGGTCGGCCCTCAGGGAGTACACCCAGGCGTCCGTGGACAGCCGCCACAGGTCGGCGCCCTCCCGGGCGTCCAGCGCGAAGAGGGTGGGGCCGTCGGAGGCGTGGATGCGGCCGTCCGCGACCGCCATGGACCAGGCCACGTCCCGCGTCTTGAAGCGGCGGCGGCCGGTGGCCACGTCCAGGGCGTGCACCTCGAAGGAGGTGACGTAGACGAGGTCGCCGGCGACGGAAGGGGTGCCCCAGACGTCGTTCGACATGCGGAAGCGCCAGGGGCGCCAGCCGCTCGCCGGCTCCGGGGGCGCGGGCGGGGCGGGCGGTACGGCGGGGTCGGTGCCGCCCCCGCCGGGGCGGGGGCGGGACCAGCCGGCGATCAGGCCGGTCTCCGGCGGGGGCGCCTTGACGGCTGCGGCGCGGGCGTCGGCGACGCGGGGGCCGGGCCCGATGGACACCTGGGTGCCGGCCAGGCGGACCGCGTCGGTGCCGGGGGCGCCGGTGGGCAGGGGCGGCGGGACGGGAGGGTCGTACGGCGGCGGCGGGGGCACGGTGACCCGGCCGCCGGGCGGGCCGGGCGGGGCGGGGGCCGGCTTGGCGGCGGGGCGCCCGCCGCGGCGGGACTCGATGAGGGCGACCGCCTTCTCGGGCAGCCAGGCGGAGGCGGTGCCGCTGTCGTCGGAGCCGGAGCCGAAGAGGTGCGGGGCGAGCTGGGCCTGGAGGTCGGCCGGGGTGGGGCGGGCCGGGGCCTCCATCTGCATGCAGGCCTCGATGAGCGGGCGCAGCTCGTCCGGCAGGCCGGTCACGTCCGGGCCCTCGCGCAGCAGCATGAACACCGTCTCGACCGGGTTGGCGCCGTGGAAGGGCGGGTGGCCGGTGGCGGCGAAGACGAGGGTGGAGCCGAGGGAGAACACGTCGCTGGCGCCGGTGACGCTGCGGGAGTCCTTGGCCTGTTCCGGGGACATGTAGGCGGGGGTGCCCACGGCGACGTTCGTCATGGTCAGGCGCGTGTTCGAGACGCCGGACGCGATGCCGAAGTCGATCACCCGGGGGCCGTCCTCGACCACGAGCACGTTGGAGGGCTTCAGGTCGCGGTGGACCAGACCGGCGCCGTGGATGGACTGCAGCGCCTCGGCGATGCCCGCCGCGAGCCAGCGCACGGCCTGGGCCGGGAGCGGCCCGCAGTCGTTCACTATCTCCTCCAGGGAGGGCGCGGGGACGTACGCGGTCGCGAGCCAGGGCACGGCGGCACGCGGGTCGGCGTCGACGACGGCCGCCGTGTAGAAGCCGGAGACCGCACGGGCCGCCTCGACCTCGCGGGTGAAGCGCACCCGGAAGAGCTGGTCCTCGGCCAGCTCGGTGCGGACCGTCTTGATCGCCACGCGCCGCCCGGAGGCCGAACGTGCCAGATAGACCAGCCCCATGCCGCCGGCCCCCAGCCGGCCCAGCACCTCGAACGGCCCGATCCGCCGCGGATCGTGCTGCGTCAGCTGATCCACCACTTGCCTGCCACCTCCCCGTACGAGCCGCGCCACCTACATATATGTACGCGACCGAAGTGCAGCGTCTCACCACCGCACCGCCGTGGCGGCACGCACCCCGATTCTTCCTAACCGGGCGGCAGGTTGCGAACTCGGTGCGAAACCGGGGTGTCTCGTGCCACATGCGCTCATTTCACCGAACCGGCGGGTGTGTCACCGCCCCGCCGGGGCGCGTCAGCGGGTCAGCAGGGCGAAGGAGGCCCCCTGGTCGTCGGCGACCACGGCCACGCGTCCGTACGACGTCCCGAAGGGCGGCACCTGGAGGCGCCCGCCGAGCCGCCGGACGGCCGCGAGGGCGTCGTCCAGGTCCGCGACCCGGAAGTGGACGAGGAAGTGCGGGGGCATCTCGGCCGGGAAGACCTCGCCGATGTCGGCCCGGCCGACGTCGGGCTCGGCGCGGGCGCCGAACAGCGCCTCGTGGAAGAGACCGCCGTAGAAGGCGTTGGCGGCGGCGGCGTCGCGGGTGTACAGCTCGGCCCAGGCGAAGGTGCCCGGCTCGCGGCGGCGCCCGAAGCCGGGGTGGCTGCCGGGCTGCCACAGGCCGAACACCGCGCCGCCGGGGTCGGCGGCCAGGGCGACGGCGCCGAGGCCGTCCACCGGCAGCGGGGCCGTCACCAGCTGACCGCCGGCCGCGGCGATCCGGCGGCCCAGGGCCTCGGCGTCCGGGGTGGCGAAGTACACCGTCCAGACCGTGGGCATCCGGCCGTCCGTCTTCGGGACGAGCGCGGCGACCGGCCGCCCCGCCAGCCGGGCCCACACGGAGGTGCCGGGGCCGGGCTCGAAGGCCCAGCCGAACAGTCCGCCGTAGAACCGCCTGCCCGCCTCGACGTCGGGCAGCTGCGCGTCCACCCAGCAGGGCACGCCCTCGCCGTACGCCTCTTCGATCACGGATGCCCCATTTTCGGCCATGTGGTCAAAGTAACCGGACGGCGCGCACCCCGCAGGACCAGGGACGCCGCGCCCCAGACGGTCGCGCACCCCATTTGCAGTCGGCCGAATAGCGCTCATGTCACCCCTCGGTAAGCTGACGACATGACAGGACAAGTGCGTACCGTCGACGGTCGCGTGGCCGGCCGGCGCGGGCAGGCGACCCGGCAGAAGCTGCTCGACTGCCTCAGCGAGATGCTCAGCTCCTCCCCGTACCGGGACGTCAAGGTCATCGATGTCGCCCGGAGGGCGGGCACTTCGCCGGCGACCTTCTACCAGTACTTCCCGGACGTCGAGGGCGCCGTCCTGGAGCTCGCCGAGCAAATGGCCAGCGAGGGCGCCGGGTTGACCGAACTGGTCCGGGGACGCGCCTGGACCGGCAAGGCGGGCTGGCAGGCCGCGCAGGAACTCGTGGACGGTTTCCTGGAGTTCTGGCGCAAGCACGACGCGATCCTGCGCGTGGTGGACCTCGGCGCCGCCGAGGGGGACAAACGGTTCTACAAGATCCGCCTGAGGATCCTGAACTCCGTGAACACCTCCCTCGCCGACTCGATCACCGAACTCCAGTCCAAGGGCCGTGTCGACAAGGACGTGAACCCGGCGGCGGTGGCCGGTTCGCTGGTCGCGATGCTCGCGGCGGTGGCGTCCCACCAGAAGGGCTTCTCCTCGTGGGGCGTGAAGCAGGCGGACATCAAGCCGAACCTGGCGCTGCTGGTCCACCTCGGGGTGACGGGCAGGAGACCGAGCAGGTAGCGCACGGCCCGTCCGGCCCCTCAAGTCCTGTCTGGCAGGCGGTGGTTCACCCGGTGAACCACCGCCTGCGCCGTTGTGCGGGCCGGACCCGGGGCCGGCGCGTCCCGGCGGGCGGTGCGCCCGGCCGCGTGCCACGGGGCCGGGCGGGTCCTTCCGTCCGGGGCCGGTGGGCGGGGGTGATACTCGGCGCATGGCACACGAAGATCTCCACCACATGCTGCGGTCGCAGCGGGTGTGGTCGCCCGAGGTGACCCGGCTGTCCCCCTTCGACCCGGACACGGCTCCCCCGACGCCGCTGCTGCTGTTCACGAGCTGGTTCGCGGAGGCGGTCGAGGCGGGGCAGCCGGAGCCGCACGCGATGTCGCTCGCCACGGCGGACGAGGACGGCAGGCCGGACGTGCGGATCGTGATGCTGCACGGGGCGGACGCCGAGGGCTGGTCCTTCGGCACCCACGCCACCAGCCGCAAGGGCCGTGCGCTCGGTGTCCGCCCGTACGCGGCCCTGGCCTTCTACTGGCCGGTGCTGGGCCGGCAGGTGCGGGTGCGCGGCCCGGTGGCGGCGGCGTCGCCGGCGGAGAGCCAGGCGGACCTGCACGCCCGTTCCACCGGCGCCCTGGCGGCGGCGCTCACCGGGCGGCAGAGCGAGGAGCTGTCCTCGCTGGAGGAGCTGCGGCGGGCGTCGGAGGCGGCCTGGGAGAAGGCCCGCGGGAACCCCTGCGAGCCCTCCCCCACCTGGACCCTGTACCGGCTGCGCCCGGAGAGCGTGGAGTTCTTCCAGGGCGACGGCGAACGACGGCACGTACGCCTGGAGTACCGGCGCACGGAGTTCGGCTGGGCCAAGGGCCTGCTGTGGCCGTGAGCCGGCGGCCGGGCGGCCGAGGGGCGCGCGGCCGAGGGGCGGCGCCGGCCGGTGGGGCCGGCCCTCCGGCCGCGGCGGCGCGGCGGGACGGCCGCGCGCCGGGACGCGGTGCCCGGCGCTCCCTCCCGCCGCGGGCGGGGCGCCTCCCCCGCCGCGGCGCCGGGACGGGCACCCGGGTCCGGTGGCGCGGCGCACCCGTCGCCGCGGGGACACGACCGCCCCGCATCCGGACCGGACCGGACACATCCGCCCACGTCCGGGACACACCGGGACCGGAGCGGCACGGATTGCACGCACTTCTCCCCCAGCCGTGACCAATCCGCAACCGATTCCGGTCTTGACCGAGACCCATCAACCGGGCACGTGATTACGCTCCCGCTCATGGCCGTCTCCCGTCCCGCTCCCGCGCACCTCTCCGCGACCCCCGCCGACCGTCCCGTGTACGTCGTCGGCGCCGGTCCCGGCGGCCTGGCCGTCGCCCACGCGCTGCGGGCGCGGGGCGTCCGGGCGGTGGTCCTGGAGAAGGCCGACCGGGTGGGCGCCTCCTGGCGCGGCCACTACGACCGGCTCCACCTGCACACCACGCGCCGGCTGTCCGCCCTGCCGGGACTCCGGATCCCCCGCCGGTCCGGGCGCTGGGTGTCCCGCGACGACGTGGTGCGCTACCTGGAGAAGTACGCCGAGCACCACGAGCTGGAGATCGTCACCGGGGTGGAGGTGTTCCGCGTCGAGCGGGCGGCGGACGGCGAGGACGGCGGCTGGCTGCTGCACGCCTCCGGCGGCCGGGAGCTGACCGGCAGCGCGGTGGTCGTCGCCACCGGCCACAACCACACCCCGCACGTGCCCGACTGGCCGGGCCTGAAGGAGTACGCCGGGGAGTTCCTGCACGCCTGCCGGTACCGGAACGCGCAGCCGTACGCGGGCCGTGACGTGCTCGTCGTCGGGGCCGGCAACACCGGCGCGGAGATCGCCGTGGACCTGGTGGAGGGCGGCGCGGCGCGGGTACGGCTGGCCGTGCGCACCGCCCCGCACCTGGTGCGCCGCTCGACCCTGGGCTGGCCCGCCCAGTACACGGGCGTGCTGGTGCGGCGGCTGCCGGTGCGGCTGGTCGACCGGCTCGCCCGGCCGGTGGCCCGGCTGTGCCTGCCCGACCTGTCGGCCCACGGCCTGCCCCGGCCGGACACCGGCCTCTACACCCGCGTGCGGGAGGGCGCCATCCCCGTCCAGGACGTCGGCCTCATCGACGCCGTGCGCAGGGGGAAGGTGGAGGTCGTGGCCGCCGTCGAGGGGTTCGAGGGCGGCAAGGTGGTCCTCGCCGACGGCAACCGCGTCGCGCCGGACGCGGTGATCGCCGCGACCGGGTACGCGCGGGCGCTGGAGGGGCTGGTCGGGCACCTCGGCGTGCTGGACGAGCGGGGCAGGCCCGTGGTGCACGGGCCGCGCACCCCGGCGGGCGCGCCCGGGCTGTACTTCACCGGCTTCACCAACCCCATCAGCGGCATGCTGCGCGAACTGGCCCGCGACGCCACCCGCATCGCGCGCGCCGTGACCGCCGGCCTCGACGGGGCCCGCCGGAGGGCCCGCCGCTGAACGCTCCGCCGGAGCACCGTCCGGTCAGGCCGTGGCCGCCCGTTGCCCGGCCCCGGGCGACGACGCCCGGCGGATCACCAGGGCCATGAGGGCCGCCGCCGCGCACAGGGTTCCGGAGGCGTACCAGACCATGTCGTAGGAGCCGAAGGCGTCGCGGGCGACGCCGCCGAGGAAGGCGACGAGGGCCGCGCCGATCTGGTGGGAGGCGAGCACCCAGCCGAAGACGATGGCGCTGTCCTCGCCGTACCGCTCCCGGCACAGCGCGAGGGTGGGCGGGACGGTGGCCACCCAGTCGAGGCCGTAGAAGACGATGAAGAAGACCATCGGAGGGTGGACGGCGGGGCCCAGCAGCATGGGCAGGAAGAGCAGGGAGACGCCGCGCAGGGCGTAGTAGACGGCGAGCAGGCGGCGCGGTTCGAAGCGGTCGGTGAACCAGCCGGAGGCGATCGTGCCGACGACGTCGAACACGCCGACGACCGCGAGCAGCGAGGCCGCCGCCGTGGCCGGCATGCCGTGGTCGTGGGCGGCGGGCACGAAGTGGGTCTGCACCAGGCCGTTGGTGGAGGCCCCGCAGATCGCGAAGGTGCCGGCGAGCAGCCAGAACGGGCCGGTGCGCACGGCGGAGGCGAGGACGGCCAGCGTGCGGCGGGCGGCGCCGGCGACCGGCGGCGGCTTCGGGACGAACTCCCGCGCGCCGTACGGCTTCAGGCCCACGTCGGCGGGGTGGTCGCGCAGCAGCAGCCAGACGAACGGGACGACCGCGAGCGCGGCCAGCGCGACCGTGACGGCGGCCGGTCGCCAGTCGTACGTCCCGATCATCCAGGACAGCAGCGGCAGGAAGACCAGCTGGCCGGAGGCGGAGGCCGCGGTGAGGATGCCGCTGACCAGGCCGCGCCGCTCGGTGAACCAGCGCCCGGTGACCGTGGCGGCGAAGGCGAGGGCCATCGAGCCGGAGCCCAGGCCGACCAGCAGGCCCCAGCAGAGCAGGAGCTGCCAGGCCGCCGTCATCCACACCGTCAGGCCCGAGCCGAGCGCGATCACGGTCAGCGCGACGGCGACGACGCGGCGGATGCCGAAGCGGTCCATCAGCGCGGCCGCGAAGGGCGCGGTGAGCCCGTAGAGGGCGAGGTTGAGGGAGACGGCCGCGCCGATCGTGCCGCGTGACCAGCCGAACTCCTCGTGCAGGGGGTCCAGGAGCAGGCCGGGCAGGGAGCGGAAGGCGGCCGCGCCGACGATCGTGACGAAGGTGACGGCGGCGACGAACCAGGCGCGGTGCACACGGCGGCGCCGGGCGGGCGGGGCCTGCAGGGGGGCGACGGCGGGGCTTGTCTGAGTCACGTCACACAGCGTCCTGTCCCGGGTCCGGCGCGACGAGTGGCCCGGAGGACAGCGTTCGCTAGGATCGGGCCATGCCGTCCGGCCAGGAGTTCCACCCGCACCGTGTCGTCGTCCTCGCGCTGGACGGGCTGCTCCCGTTCGAGCTGGGCATCCCGCACCGCATCTTCGGCCGCCCGAGGGACGCCGCGGGACGGCCCCTGTACGAGGTGGTGACCTGCTCGGTCCGTCCACCGGGCCCGGTGGACACGGACGCCGACTTCACGGTGCACGTGGCACACGGGCCACAGGCCCTGGCGACGGCCGACACGGTGATCGTCCCGGCGTCGTACGAACTCGGCCCGGTCTACGAGGAGGGCAGGCTGACCGACGAGCTGTCCGCCGCCCTCGCCCTCGTCCGCCCCGGCACCCGGCTCGCCTCCATCTGCACCGGCGTCTACGTCCTGGCCGCCGCGGGCCGCCTCGACGGCCGCCCGGCGACCACGCACTGGGCGGAGGCCGAGCGCCTCCAGCGGATGTTCCCGAGGATCCGGGTCGACGCGGACGTGCTCTTCGTCGACGACGGGGACGTGCTGACCTCGGCCGGGGTGGCCGCCGGGATCGACCTGTGCCTGCACATGGTGCGCCGCGACCACGGCACGGCCGTCGCCAACGACATCGCCCGCCGCACGGTCGTCCCGCCCCACCGCGACGGCGGCCAGGCCCAGTACATCCACCGCCCGGTCCCCGACCCGCAGCTGTCCACGACCGCGGCCGCCCGCGCCTGGGCCCTGGGCCGCCTGCACGAACCGATCCAACTGCGCGACATGGCCGAGCAGGAGGCCATGTCGGTGCGCACCTTCACCCGCCGCTTCCGCGAGGAGGTCGGCGTCAGCCCCGGCCAGTGGCTCACCCAGCAGCGCGTCGAACGCGCCCGCCACCTGCTGGAGTCCACCGACCTCGGCGTCGACCGGATCGCCCGCGCCGCGGGCTTCGGCACGGCCCAGTCGATGCGCCAGCACTTGCAGCAGTCCCTGGGCGTGACCCCGACGGCCTACCGCCGCACCTTCCGCACGGGCGCGAGCGGCCCGGCGCAGCCGGTGGGTTGAGGGGCCGCGGGCGACGGCCGGACGACGGGGCGGGGGCGACGGAATCCGTCCACAGCCTGTGGACGGCCGCGTCCGGCGTGCGTCCGCCGCACGCCGCGGGTGCCGGGTGACGACGCGCCCCCCGGTCCGGCCCGCGTCGCCACCCGGCTCGACCCACACTCGACGAGAGCCGCCGTCACCCGGTCCCTCGTCGTCCCCTCCCGGCGAATCGTTGCCACCAGCGTGAGCATCCGGTCACGCGGCGTCAACACCCCTGCGACCGCGGGCCGTCGGCACCCTCCTCACGACGGCCGCGTACGGATGCACCACCGGCGCACCACCGCCCGGGACGGTCACACCGCTCTGCGGGCGAGCCCCTCGTACGCGGACCGTCCGCCCCCGTACGCCGTGGCCGCGCCCTCCCGGGACGGCGAACACGGGTCCAGCTCGCACCAGATGCTCTTGCCGACGCCGTCGGGGCTCCAGCCCCAGCGGTCGGCGAGGCAGGCGACCAGCGCCAGGCCCCGGCCGCCGGTGGCGTCACGGCCGGCGCAGCGCGGGGCGGGCGGGCGGGAGCTGCTGTCGGCCACCTCCAGCCGCACCGCGGGCGGCGCGGCCCCCTGCGCCGCCGCGCCCGGCAGGGAGAGCCGCAGGACGGCCGGACGGCCGGTGTGCACCACGGCGTTGGTCACCAGCTCGGAGACGAGCAGGACGACGGTCTCGGTCAGCGACTCGTCGGCCCCCGTGCCGAGACCGGCGAGCCGGGAGCGGACCCACCTTCTGGCCCGCCCCACCTCCGCGGGGTCGGGCCGCACATCCAGCTGCACTTGAAGCACCTGCACCGCTCACACCATCCGAACCGGCCGGCACACGGCCCCGCGCCGGCCGGGCGCCACGGCGCACACCGCGACGACCAGCACGACGGGGGCAGTGATCACAGCCATTGTCTGCATGGCCCCGACCACGGCCGGAGCAAGAGTCACGGAACGTGACTCCCCCGCGTCACAGCATGGTTGACGCACCGCCACCCCAACAAGCGCTTCGGGCATATTCCAGCGCGAAGGAGTACGCGTGCGGCATACTGTGCGAGACGTGTGCCGGGCAGTCGAACAGGCGGGGGAACCGGCCCTCACCGCCCCGCGAACTGCGGCGCGCACCCAGCGGTGGGGCGACGCCCCGGGGGCGCCGTCCGCACGGCTCGTGCTCGCAGCCACTCGCATCCCACCCAAGGTACCGGAGGGCGGCCGGCTCCGGGCCGTGACGGGGCCCGCGAAGGACACCGCCCGCTCCCGACGCTCCGTGACCGCCGCGCGCCACGCTCCCCGGCACGCGGGCGCACCGGGGCCACCGGTCCGCAGCGGTTCGCGCCGGTCTACTCGGGCACCGTGAAGTAGCGGGCGAGGGCCGCGACGACCTCCGGCTCGCCGACCGCGCCGTCGCCGTCGGCGTCGAGGGCCGCCGCGACCGTGCGGGCGGCGTCCTCCGGGACGTGGAACACGCGCAGCGCGCGGGCCGCGTCGGTGACGGAGACCCGGACCGCGGTGCCGCCTCCGGGCCCGGTGTGCGCGGACGCCACGACCAGGGCCGCGTGCAGGAAGGGCCGGGCGATCTCGGCGAAGCGGTCGGGGTTGTCGCGCAGGCGCTTGACCGCGCCGGTGACGAACTCCTCGCGGGTGATGCGCTGGTCGCCGTCCCGGTCCGCGATCCCCGCCATGCCCTGCCAGAACGCCTCCGCGCCGGCGTACAGCGCCTGCCCCCGGTCGGAGCGGGCGGGCACGGCGAACTCGGCGAGCAGCGCCTTGGCCGCCGCGTTGAAGTCCCCGCGGTCGATGCGGCCGTTGCCGTCCTGGTCGAAGGTGGCGAACCGGGCGGCGATCCTGCGCTCGTACTCGGTACTGGCCATGTCTGCTCCTGCCGCCTCGTGTTGACGTGAGGATCCCCCCGGCAGGGAGCGTACGTCGCGCAGGGCGGCGAGGTGGCGGGAATGCGGCGGTTGTGACCATACCGGGGGAATTCCGCGGCAACGGTGTGGCGGAGGGGGGCGGGGCGAGGAGGCGGGGCACGGGTGGGGGCGGGGCGGGCGGAGCGCTCACACCGACAGCGGGTCCGCCTCGTCCGCGGTGGCCGACCGCACGTCGGGGTGGACGTCGAAGAGCCGGCGCACGCCGAGTGCGCCGAGGACCCGGTTGACGTGCGAGCCGTCGACCGCGCCCCGGTCGGGCAGGATCAGCCGCAGCCGGCCCTGACAGGAGCGGATGAGCCGGCGGGCCGCGACGAGGACGCCGACCCCGCTGGAGTCGCAGAAGAAGACGTCGGAGAGGTCGAGGACCAGGTCGTGGTGGCCCTCGGCGACCACGTCGTGCACCCGCTGGCGCAGCACCGGCGAGGTCACCAGGTCCAGCTCTCCGGACACGTGGAGCACGGCCCACCGGTCCCGTTCGACGCCGTTCACGCTGAATGCCACGGCCACGCCCCTCCGTTCGCCGGGTCTTCGGGAAACCGCCGGGAAACGGAAGCGGCTCCTGCGCTTCTTTTCGCGCGGCTGCCCAAGCGGCCGTTCCCTGAAACTTCAGACGACAAACAGTGGGCGATCACCCGGGGGTTCGTTTCAGTCAGCGCCGATCGGTTTCGATCGAAAAACGGGCGCGGCCAGAGTGAAGGATGTGTGAAGAGGGCACTATCACCTGCGGCGCTCCAGGGGGCGCGCATTGACACAACGGGGCGTGCGCTGCCCGACGTGCCGACTACATTCGGGACGACGGCACCCGCAGGCTGGACTCGGGCGAGGGGAGGGGACCGCATGGCGCACCAGGACGCACCGCCCCGCTGGGACCGCACGATGCAGCAACGGCTCGCACGGGGCGAGGCGGCGGCCCTGGGCGAGCTGTACGACCGGTTCGCCTCCCTCGTGCACGGCCTCGCCCACCGCGTCCTCGGCGACGAGCAGGCCGCCGACGGCGTCACCCGCGAGGTCTTCGCGCACGTCTGGGAGCACCCCGACGGCTACGACCCCAGGCAGGGCACGCTGCGCACCTGGATCGCCACCGTGACCCAGCGGATCGCCGTGCAGCGGCTGCGCGCCAACGGGACCGCCGCGCTCGGCGAGCAGGACGGCGGCGGCGCCGAGGAACTGGAACGCACGGTGCGCCGCGCCTCGGTGGCCGCCCGCGCCGACTACATCGTCCACTCCATGCCCGCCCCGCTGCGCGCCGCCCTCGACCTGGCCTACTTCCAGCGCCGCGACTACCGCCAGGCCGCCGCCGACCTCGGCGTCACCGACGACGAGGCCCGCCGCCGGCTCCGCCTCGGCCTCCAGCTCCTGTCCACCGCCCACGACGCCCACGACACCGGCGCACCGCCGGACCCCGGGGGTGCGGCGTGAGCGGCGCGGCCCGGTTCCCGGTGCCGGACGGGAACGCGGGGCCGCACGGCGACGGCTCCGGGCGGGACGCTCCCGGGGGCCTCGCGCCCGTGCCGCCCGGCCTGTCGCACGACGTCCTGAAGTCGCTCCTCGGCGCCTGGGCGCTGGCCGCCTGCTCGGCGGCGGAGACGGCCGCCGTGGAGGACCACCTCGGCGTCTGCGGGACCTGTGCGGAGGAGGCGCTGCGGCTGCGCGAGGCGGTCGGACTGCTGCACCGGGCGGAGAGCCTGGACCTGGACCCCGGGCTGCGCACCCGCGTCCTGGACGGCTGCCTGGTCCGCCGGCCGCCGCGCATCCCGGTGCCCGCGTGGGCGCTGCCGTACGACGCCGAGACCGCGCGGCTGGACGCCCTGCTGCAGGACTTCGGGGACGCCGAGTGGCACGCGCCGGTGCGGCTGCGCTGGTTCGACGACGACGCGCCGACGAGCCGCCGCACCACCGTCGCCGGGGTCATCGCGCACCTGCTGTCCGTGGACGGGCTGGTCGCGGCGGCGCTCGGTCTCGCCGACCCGCTGGCGCACGTCCTGGCGGAGGACGGCGGCGGGAGCGGCGCGCGGGGCGGCGCGGGCCCGGTCGGGCGGACCGAGGCGTACTGGCGGGCCTGCCGCCTCCCGCCCACCCGCTCGGTGCGGGGACCGTGGCGGGAGCAGAGCCACGACCTGGTCCGGACGGTGTCCTTCACGGGCAGCAGCGCCGGCGGACTCGCGGTGCCCTACGGCGACTTCGAACTGCCGCTGCACGACGCGATGCTGGAGCGCGCCTTCGAGTGCTGGGTGCACGCGGAGGACGTCGCGGACGCGGTGGACTACCCGTACGGGCCGCCCGCGCCGCGCCACCTGCACGGCATGATCGACCTCGCGGCCCGGCTGCTGCCGGCGGCGCTCGCCGAGCGGCGCCGGGCGGGCCGGTCCGCGCCCGGCGGGATCCGGCACCTCGTGCCCGCGGGGAAGCCGGGGCGCAGCCTGCGGCTGGAGATCGAGGGAGCGGCCGGCGGGGTGTGGCTGATCCCGCTGGACTCGCCCGCGGCGGTGGCCTCCACGGAGTTCGAGGTGGCCCATGTCGCGCTGGACGGCGTGGAGTTCTGCAAGCTGGCGGCCGGTCACCTGCCGCCGCAGGAGGCCGCGGCGGGACAGGGCGGCGACCGGGAGGCCATCAGGGACGTGCTGTTCGCCGCGGCGGGCCTGAGCCGCCTGTGAGAGCGGCCGCGCGCCGGCCCGGGGTGCCGTCGGGCGCGTCAGGCGAAGACCACCGTCCGCCGCCCGTTCAGCAGGATCCTGCGCTCCGCGTGCCACTTCACCGCCCGCGCCAGCGCCTGGCACTCCACGTCGCGGCCGACGGCGACCAGCTGGTCCGGGGTCACCTCGTGCCCGACCCGCTCGACCTCCTGCTCGATGATCGGCCCCTCGTCCAGGTCGGCGGTGACGTAGTGCGCGGTCGCACCGATCAGCTTGACGCCCCGCGCGTGCGCCTGGTGGTACGGCTTGGCGCCCTTGAAGCTCGGCAGGAACGAGTGGTGGATGTTGATGATCCGGCCGCTGAGCTGCTTGCACAGGTCGTCCGAGAGCACCTGCATGTAGCGGGCGAGCACGACCAGCTCGACGTTCCGCTCGCGCACCAGCTCCAGCAACTGGGCCTCGGCCTGCGCCTTGTTGTCCTTCGTCACCGGGATGTGATGGAAGGGGATGTTGTACGACCCCACGAGCTCCTGGAACTCGGTGTGGTTGGACACCACGGCCGCGATCTCCACGGGCAGCGCGCCGATGCGGGCGCGGAAGAGGAGGTCGTTCAGGCAGTGGCCGAACTTGCTGACCATCAGCACGATGCGCATCTTCTGGTCGGCCCGGTGGATCTGCCAGTCCATGTGGAACGAGTCGCCGATCGCCGCGAAGCTCGCCCGCAGCTTGTCCACGGTGACCGGGGCCTCCGCCGAGAAGTGGACCCGCATGAAGAACAGGCCGGTGTCGTGGTCGCCGAACTGCTGGCTGTCCTCGATGTTGCAGCCGGTCATGAACAGGTAGCTCGACACGGCGTGCACGATGCCCTTCTCGTCCGGGCAAGAGAGGGTGAGGACGTACTGGTCCGCAAGTGCGGCGGCTCGCGTGGACTGCTCACTCATGCACCACAGGGTCTCACGCCGCCCCGGCCCGGCGGGCCCGTGTCCGTCAGGCGGACCTGGTCATGATCCGCAGGACCTCCAGGCTCCGCGGGGGCGCGTCGGGGTCGTCGCCGTCGCTCGCCGCGAGGCGCAGGTGCGCGTCCCGGGCCGCCCGCACGGCCTCCGGCCAGGCGTGGTGGTCGAGGTAGGCGGAGACCGGGGCGTCCGGCCCGACCTGGTGCATGATCCGCAGCACGCGCAGCACCGCGGTGTCGACGAGCGCCGCCTCCTGCGAGTCCCGGAAGATCGTGCCGACGTACTTCTCCGCCGACCAGTTGTCCAGCCAGGTGTCCTCCACCAGTCGGTACACCGCGTCGGTGACGTCGCCGTACCCGTCCACGCCGGCCAGCCAGACGTCCTGCTGGAACACCGGGTCGGAGAGCATGTGCAGCGCGGAGCGCACGTTGCTGCGCCAGCGCCACCACGGCATGTCGTTCAAGGGCATGCCGCCCATGGTGGAGGAGCGACGGCCGCGACGGGAAGAGTTCTCCGAACCTTGCACGGTCATCGATCGTACGTTCTTCGGTCCGGGCGGTTCACCGGACCCCGCAATTCACCGCCGCGTCACCTCCGCTCGACCGCGGGTCACCCCCCGGTTGGGGGTGTGGGGGAATCGTGTGTGCCCATGACCGGCAGGCGACCTTCGCGCAGCGTCCCCCTCCCCTCCTTCTCCCGGCCAGCCCGGGCGGCCGCCCTGACCGCGGGAGCGCTGGCCGCCTGCGCGTCGCTCACCGCCGGGTGCGGCGCCGTCCCCGGTGCCACGGGGGGCTCCGGGGACGGCCCGATCAAGGTCATGACCTGGGCACCCCAGGACACCGACGCCACCAACAAGCCCGGCATGCCCGCGATGGCCATCGCCTACGCCAAGTGGGTCAACGCCCACGGCGGTGTCCACGGCCGCACGCTCAAGGTGCTGACCTGCAACGACCACAACGACAGCGTGGGCGCCGCGACGTGCGCCCGGCGCGCGGCGCGCGAGGGGGTGGTCGCGGTCGTCGGCTCCTACAGCCAGTTCGGCGACTCCTTCCTCGCCCCGCTGGAGAGCGCCGGCATCCCCTACATCGGCGGTTACGGCGTCACCGGCGACGAGTTCACCGGCTCCACGTCGTACCCGGTCAACGGCGGCCAGCCCGCCCTCCTGGCCGGCCTCGGCAGGGCCCTGGCCGCCACCTGCGGCCGGATCGTCCTGGTCCGCCCCGACAGCATCGCCGGCGACGCGCTGCCCGCGCTGCTGGACTCCGGCCTGACGGCGGGCGGGCACGCGGCCGCCGGCGACCAGCTCGCCGCCGAGGACGCCACCGAGTACGGCGGCCAGGCCGAACGGGCGCTGCGGTACGCGACCGGGGGCCCGGCGGGCGGCGCGGTCCCGGACCCGGCCCAAGGCCCCGCCCAGGACCCGGCCTCGTCCCCCGCCCGGGACCCGGCCTCCGGGGCGGGGGGCGAGGGGTGCGTGGTGCCCGCGCTCGGTGACCGCACCGGCACCTTCATGGACTCCTTCCGGCGCGCCCGCGAGGACTTCCCCGAGGTGCGCACGGCGACCGTCCTGGGCAGCGTCGACCAGACGGTGATCAACGCGACGGGCGGGGCGGCGGGGCCGTACGAGGGGGCGTACATCACCGGCTGGTACCCGGTGGCCTCGGACGAGCGCTGGGAGCCGATGAGGAAGGTGATCGACGAGGAGGCATTCGGCGACAACCGCATCGACCCCGCGGACGCCGGGGTGCAGACCACCTGGATCGCCTACACCGTGCTGAAGGCCGTCCTGGACGGGATCGGCGACGGCGAGGTGAGCGCCGACGGCGTGCGGCACGCCCTCGACGACGGCCTGGAGGTCTCCACCGGCGGCCTCACCCCGACCCTGAGCTGGTCGCACGACGGCGAACTGGCCGCGGTGGGCCTGCCGCGGCTGGTCAACGCCGACGTGACGCTCCAGGTGGTGCGCGGCGGCCGGCTGGTCGCGGCGAAGCGGATCGCGGGCGCGGACGCCGACGGGACCGCCGACATGACGAAGACGCTGGAGCGCGCGCAGCTGGACTGACCGGCCCGGCCCGGCCGGCGCGCTCCGCGGCCTCCGCGCCCCTACAGCTGGGTCGGCTGGCGCTGGGTCAGCCCGTACTTCTTCGCGATGGTGTTCCACAGCGCCGCCGCCTTCGCCTTCTGCGCGCTGGCGGTGCCGCTCTCCCGGTTGCCGGCCTGGGTCTGGCCGGTGCTGCGGGCCTGGCCCTTGTGGCAGCCCTTCTTGCCGCTCACCTGGCCGGCCCAGGCCGCGTAGTGGTTGTCGGCGGCGGCGGACGCCTGCCAGGCCCTGGTGAGCGCGGCGCTCAGGTCGGCGTTGCCCGGCAGGCGGTCGACGGACAGCTTGCCGAGCCGGGTGACCAGCTCGCCGCGCTGCTTGGCCGCGTCGCGCAGGTCGGACGCGGACTGGCCGAGGTCCTTGCACTGCCGCACGTTCGCCACCGCCTGGATCACCGTGGCACGGCTGCTGCCGCTGTCGCCGAGCAGTTTGTCCAGGGCGACCGCCTGCTGCTGGGCGGGGTCGGCGGCGGGCGGGGAGGACTCCTGGGCGGTGGCCGGGCCGGAGGCGGCGACGTCCTCGCCGTTCCCCCCTGGTCCCCGCCCCCGCCGCTGAGGAGCACGCCGGCGGCGACACCGACGACGACGATGCCGATCCCGACCGCGGCGATCAGCGGCACCCGCGAGCGCGAGCGGCCGCCGCCCCTGCGCCCTGCGCCGGCCTCCCCCGGCGGGGCGTACGGCGGCTGGGCCGGGCGGGTGCGGGCGTCCTGCTCCTGGACCCGGGGCAGCTGCTGCGTGGCCCCGGCCGGGCCCTCGCCGCCCGCGGGACCGCTGCGGAAGAGGTTGTCGAACTCGGCGGGCGGCTGCCGCTCCCCCTCCTGCGCCTGGGTGGCGTACGGCGGTATGTGCTGCGTGGCCTCCGCGTCGGGGTGCGCGGCCGGGGCGGGCTGCTGCGGCGCCCGCCGTCCGAGGTACCGCGTCTGCTCCGCGGGGGACTCGGGCGGCAGCGCACCCGCCCCCACGGGCGGGAGGTACTGGGTGGCCCCTTCGTCGCCGGGTGCCTGCGGGACCGGCGGCAGGTACTGGGTCGCGCCCTCGTCGGCGGGCGCGCCGCCGGACGGCACCGGCGGGAGGTACTGCGTCGCGCCGTCGGCCGTCGGGGGCAGCGCGGCGCCCCGCGCGTCGCCGGGCCCGGCGTACGCGTCCGGGGCGGCGGGCGGCAGCGGCGCGGCCGGCGCGCCGGGCGCCTGCGGGGGGTACTGCTGCGGGTACGGCCGGCCGGCGCCGTGGGCGGCCTGCCGGTCGCCGTTCCCGTGCGCCGGGCCGGGGCCGTGTCCGGGGTGCCCCTCGCCGGAGCCGTGGGCGGGCGCCTGCCCGTACCCCGGGGTCTGGCCGGTGCCGCCCTGGGCCGGGTCCTGACCGGCCGGGCCGTAGCCCTGCGCCTGGCCACTGGAGCCGTAGCCCTGCGCCTGGCCACTGGAGCCGTAGCCCTGGCCCTGACCCTGGCCGTCGGAACCGTACCCCTGACCCTGCGCCTGGCCGCCGTAGCCGTAGCCCTGACTGTCGGAGTTGTACGGCCGGCCCTGGCCGCCGTAGCCCTGCTCCTCGCCGCCCGGGCCGTAGGCCTGGCCGCCGTACGACGGGGCCGGGCCGGGGGCGCCCTCCGGGGGAGGGGGCCGGGGCCACCGGGCCGGGGCCCGGGGTCGCCCCACTGCGGGCCCTGCGCCGGGGGCCACTCCTGCTCCTGCCGGGGCGGCTGCTGCTCCTGCTCGGGGCCCCACGGGCCGCCCCAGGACCGGCCGCCGGCCGGGGCCGGGGAGGCGGGTGCACCCATCATGCCCGGCAGCAGGGGCTCGCCTCCGTCGGAGGGCAGCACGATGCCTTCGCGCGCTTGCCGCGCCGAGGGCTCCTCGCCCTGTCCACTCTGCGTCACCGGGACTCCTACGAATGGGGGACCTTCGGAATCGTCGGCTCACGCTACCGGGTCTCCCGAGTCGGGTGCCACGCAGCTCAGGGCATGACCTTCCGCCCTGTGACGGCGGTAACACGACCGCCCCGCGGCGCGCCGGTACGGGGCGCCCGCGCGCGCACGGGTGCCGTTTCCCCGGCGTTCACGCCACCGCGGGGCCGGTGTTCAGGCGGCCGTCTGCAGTTCGAGGCGCGCCCCGAACTCCTTCACCACCGCCTCCTCCCGGAACGGCTCCAGCCGCTGCTGGAGGTCGTCCAGGTACTCGGCGCCCCGGTTGGACCGCAGCGTCTCCAGCAGTTCCACCGCCTTCAGGCCGGTGTGGCAGGCCTGTTCGATCTCGCGCTGCTGCACCTGGGCCGTGGCGAGCAGCACGTGGCCGATGGCACGGCGCCGGGCACGGGAGGCGGGGTGTCCGGCCAGCGACTGCTCGGCGTACCGGGCCGCCGCCTCGGCCTGTCCCAGGTCGCGGTGGCAGTGCGCCAGTTCGTCGGCCAGGTAGGCCTCGTCGAAGTGCGCGATCCACGCCGGGTCGTCCCCGGAGACCGGGTCGGCCTGTTCCATCGCCGCGACCGCCCGCCCGGCGGCCGCCTGCGCGGCGCGCAGGTCGCCGAGCAGGGCGTGGCCGCGCGCCTCGGCCGCGTGGAACATGGCCTCCGCCCGCGGGGTCACCCGCCCGCGCGCCCCTTCCTGCGCGGCCCGCGCCAACTGCGCGATCTCGCGCGGGTTCCCGAGCTCGGCGGCCAGGTGGCTCATGGAGGCGGCGAGGACGTACCCGCCGTACCCGCGGTCGCCGGCCGCCTGCGCCAGGCGCAGCGACTGGATGTAGTACCGCTGGGCGAGCCCCGGCTGCCCGGTGTCGACGGCCATGTACCCGGCCAGCTCGGTCAGCCGGGCGACCGCCGCGAACAGGTCGCGGCCCACCGCCTCCCGGTACGAGCCCGCCAGGAGCCCGGAGACGACGCTGTTGAGGTAGTGCACGAGGACCGGGCGCACGTGCCCGCTGCCGTACTGGTGGTCGAGGTCCACCAGCGCCTGGGTCATGGACCGCACGGCGGCCACGTCGGACGGGCCCACGCGGGGGCCCGTCTGCCGGGCCACCTGGGCGTCCGGCGCCGAGATCAGCCAGTCGCGGCTGGGCTCGACCAGCGCGGAGGCGGCGACGGAGGAGCCGGACAGGAAGTCCCGCCGGCCCACGTCGCTGCGCCACAGCTCGCAGACCTGCTCGATGGCCCCCAGTACCGTCGGCGAGAACTGGAGACCGACCCCCGAAGCGAGGTTCTTGCCGTTGGCCATGCCGATCTCGTCGATCGTCACCGTACGGCCGAGCTTGCGCCCGAGCGCCTCGGCGATGATCGCCGGGGCCCGGCCCCGTGGTTGCTGGCCGCGCAGCCAGCGGGCCACGGACGTCTTGTCGTAACGCAGGTCGAGACCGTGCTCGGCGCCGCACATGTTGACCCGCCGGGCCAGTCCGGCGTTCGAACACCCCGCTTCCTGGATGAGTGCCTGCAGCCGTTCGTTCGGCTGCCTCGCCACGAGAGGCCTTGCGGCCATGTGCTACCCCCTGCGAACCCCTGGAACGTGAATGCGGCCGGAAGGTTCCGGTCGTGCCGATCACTGCCCACCTGACATACCGTCAATGCACGACATGTGCGGTTTGCCGGGGTAAAGGCTGTTGCCGACCCCACCCCTGGTTACCCACCTCCCGCGCCGCTTCCTCCCGCGCGCCCCCGCCCGTGCACCCATGCGCCCCGGGTGCGGAATCGGTGCTCCTCCCCCGCGCGGACGACGGCCGTAACCCGGCCCGGGAGAGGGAGTTGAGATGGGCGTGGAAGAGACGATCGCGGGCACCGAAGCCGCTCGGGTTCCGCCGCGGCGCGAGGTGTCGCTGCTGGAGACCGCCGTGCACTACGCCGGGGAGCGGCACTGGGACGTGGTTCCGGGCACCTGGCTGCAAGCCACCGACGGAGTGCAGCGCTGCTCGTGCGCCGACGTCTTCTGCCTCGCGCCCGGCGCACACCCCGCGCACCCCGACTGGGCGAGCCAGGCGACCGGCAGCGCGGCCGTCGCGCGCCGGATGTGGCAGCGGCGGCCGACGGCGTCGATCCTGCTGCCGACGGGGCGCGCGTTCGACGCGCTGTCCGTCCCGGAGTGCGCGGGGTTCCTGGCGCTCGCCCGGATGGAGCGGATGGAGCTGGCGCTCGGGCCGGTGACCCACACCCCCGACCGGCGGATGCAGTTCTTCGTGCTGCCGGGCGCCGCCGTGAAGGTGCGCGGCCTGGTGCGCAGGCTCGGGTGGCCGGTGTCGTTGCTGCACCTGGCGCCCCTGGGCGACGGGGACTACGTGGTCGCCCCGCCGACCCGGTTCGGGTCCCGGGGGGTCGCCCAGTGGGCGCGCCGGCCGGCGCCGGCGAACCGGTGGCTGCCGGACGCGGAGGAACTGATGGCGCCGCTCGCCTACGCCTGCGGCCGGGGGCGGTAGCGCGGGGCACGGGCGACCGGCCTCCCCCGGTCCCTCCCGGGCACGGCCCCGTCCCCTCGCCCGGGGCCGGGAACGCCTTCCGCGCCTTCCCCGCGGCAGGGCGCCCGCGCGGGCGCGCCGGGCCGGGCGGCCCTCACCCCGACCGCACGGCCTCCAGGAACGGCTCGACGGCCGCCCGCCAGGCCGCCGGCTGGTCGAGGTGCACCAGGTGCCCCGCGTCGGCCACCTCCGCGTACGCCCCCAGCGGCAGCACCCGCACCATCTCCTGCGCCTCGGCCCGCCCCAGCTCCCCGTCCAGCCCCCGCACGACGAGCGCGGGACACCGCACCTGCGCCAGTTCCTCCCAGTGCGCGTCGTGCACCCAGCTCTCCCGGGCCCGCAGCATCTGCTCGGGCTCGAAGACGGGGCGCCAGCCGTCGGCGGACTCCTGCATGACCTCGGCGTAGAACGCGCCCCGGGAGGGGCAGGGGCGCTCCACCCGGGGATCGTCCTCCCCGAACCACCTGCGGACGTCGGCGAGGGTCGCGAAGGGCACGGGCCAGGAACGGAACCAGTCGGCCCACTCGCGCTGCGAGGCGGCGCCGAGCGGAGAGGCCCGCATGTCGCAGATGACCAGGCCGCGCACCAGGTCGGGGCGGAGCGCGGCGAGCTGCCAGGCGGTCAGGGCGCCCATGGCGTGGCCGATGACGACGGCGGGGGCCAGGCCGAGCTGTTCCAGGGCGGCCCCGGCGTCCTGGACGTAGGCCTCGCGGGTGTGGGCGGCCTGCGGCGGCTTGTCGCTCCGGCCGTGGCCGCGCTGGTCGAGCGCGACGACGCGGTGCCGCTCGCCCAGCCAGCGGGCGGTGGACGCCCAGTGCGAGGCCCGGCCCATCAGGCCGTGGAGCAGCAGCACGCCCGGCGCGCCGGGCTCCGCCTCCGCGGGCGGACCGGGGAACTCCCAGGCGGCCAGGCGCAGCCCGCCCGCCCCCGTCACGTCGATACGCCGTGCCATCGATCAGGCACCCCCCACCCAGCTCCGCCCGCCCCGTACCGGTGTACCGCCGAAGTCGCACTGCCGTCGCAGACTATCGAATGGCTATTCGAAGACGGAGTGCCCGTCGACAACACCCCTCATTCGAGTGACACCGCGCAAGGAATGATCGCCGCCCTCCAGGGGATCTTTCTGGCAAGAGGCGGACCGCTCGGGGAAAAACGGTCCGAGGGGGATGACCTTGAGAGCTCGGGGCTCCGGGTCAGCACGGGGGAGGACGGGCTCCGGCGCCACCAGGCGCCGGGGCCCGCTCGTGTCAGCGCTTGGCCACGAACACGTGCGAGGCCACGTCCGCCACCAGCTCCGCCGCCTCACCGCCGCTGCCGACCAGCACCCCGCCGGCCGACTCCGTCACGCTCACCACGGAGCCGGGCTGCACACCCGCGCGCCGCAGCGTGTACATCAGCTGCGCGTCCGTCTGGATCGGCTCCCCGATCCGGCGGACGACGACCGTCTTGCCGTCGGAGCCCGGGTCCAGGTCGGCCAGCGACACCATGCCCGCGTTGAGGAACGGATCCGCCCCGTCCTTCTCGCCCAGCTCCTCCAGGCCCGGGATCGGGTTGCCGTACGGCGACTCGGTCGGGTGCCGCAGCAGCTCCAGCACGCGCCGTTCCACCGCCTCGCTCATCACGTGCTCCCAGCGGCACGCCTCCGCGTGCACCTGCTCCCACTCCAGGCCGATCACGTCGACCAGCAGGCACTCCGCGAGACGGTGCTTGCGCATCACGCGCGTGGCCAGCCGGCGGCCCTCGTCGGTCAGCTCCAGATGACGGTCGCTGGCGACGGACACCAGCCCGTCGCGCTCCATCCGCGCCACCGTCTGGCTCACCGTCGGCCCGCTCTGGTCGAGCCGCTCCGCGATGCGGGCGCGCATGGGGACGACGCCTTCCTCTTCCAGTTCGAGGATGGTGCGGAGATACATCTCCGTGGTGTCGATCAGTCCGGACATACGTGCCCCTTGATTACCTCTGCCGGAAGCTCGCCGCTCGCCGGCGCGTGCGCTGGCCCTGCATTCAACCTGGCCCTGCATTCAATTCTGCCGGAAGCCACCGGCAACCGTGCCGCGCCGCGGAAACCGCCCGACGACGCCAACGTACGCCCCGCGGCACGTGCGCGCGCCCCCGTATTGACACCGTACTGGTCCGGACCGCACGGTGATCCGCGACACAGACGCTGCGAAGGGGCTCCGCATGAGCGACGGCACGGCTGCCGACCTGTTCTTCGACGCCGCCGTCGGGCTGCTGCAACGGGTCCGCGAGGAGGAGGCCGGGGCCATCACCGCGGCCGGCGCCCTGCTCGCCGACACCGTGGCCGCCGGCGGCCGGCTGTTCGCCTTCGGCGCCGGGCACTCCTCGCTGGCCGCCCAGGACGTCGTCTACCGGGCCGGCGGACTCGCCCTGATGAACCTGCTCGCCGTTCCCGGCGTCGTCGGCGTCGACATCACCCCGGCCACCCTGGGCTCCGCCCTGGAACGCGTCGGCGGCCTCGCGAGCGCCGTCCTGGCCACCTCACCGGTCCGCGCCGGCGACGCGCTCGTGATCATCTCCCTGTCCGGCCGCAACGCCCTGCCCGTGGAGATGGCCCTCAACGCGCGCGCCCTCGGCGTCAAGGTCGTCGGCGTCACCTCCGTCGCCTACGCCGCGGAGACCAGCTCCCAGCACGCCTCGGGCACCTTCCTGAAGGACCACTGCGACATCGTCCTGGACTCCAAGATCGCCGTCGGCGACGCGGAACTCGCGCTCGACACGGTCCCGGCGCCCTTCGCGCCCGCCTCCACGGTGGTCACCACGGCCCTCATGCAGGCCGTCCTCGCCACCACGGCCGCCACCCTGGCCGACCGCGGCATCGAACCCCCGCTGCTGCGCTCCGGCAACGTCGACGGCGGCCACGACTGGAACGCCCGCATCATGACGGAGTACGGCGACCGCATCTTCTACCGGCACTGAGCGCCCGCCGCCGGGCGCGGAAACCCCCGGGGAGACGGCGGCCCCCGGCCGCCGTACCGGGGCGGGCGGCCCCGGTCCAGCGGCCGCCGGCACCCGGCACCCGGCGGGAGTCCGCGGGTACGCCCCTCCGGCGGCTACTCCCCCGCCCCGTCGCGGGTCCGCGCCGCCTCCGCCAGGTCCAGGGCCGCCGCTATCCGGCCGGCCACGTCCTCCGCGTAGGCCACGTCCGACCGCTCGAAGCGGCTGCGGCCGGCCCCCCGCAGGAAGGTGACCACGCCCAGCGTGCGGCCCCGGCTGCGCAGCACCACGCACAGCGCGTGCACGGCGTCACCGGGCCACTGCCGGGCCAGCGCCCACTCCCGCGCCCGCTCGGCCGGAACCGACCCGGCGCCCGCGCGCACGGCACCGGCCCGCTCGATGCACTGCAGCGCCGGGTGGCCCGCCTCGTAGCGCGCCGGCAGGCCGGCCGCGCCCGTCAGGACGCTGGGCCCCGGCGCCCCGGCGGGCGTGGCGGCGAGCCGCACCAGCCGCACCGGTGCCGTGTCGTCGCCCTCCGCGCGCGGGGCGCCCGCGACGCGGTCGAGCAGGGCGTGGTCGGCGAAGCCGGCGAGGGCGAAGTCCAGGTGGACCGTGGCCGCCTCCGACGGGTCCTCGCACTCGGCGGCGGCGCGGGACGCCCGGTGCAGCTGGTGGGTGCGGAAGCGCAGCAGGGACGCCTCCTGCTCCCCCTGCCTGGCCTCCGTGACGTCGCGGAACAGCCAGCCCACCCCGAGCGGCACCGGCTCCTCGGCGAGCGGCGAGGACAGCCGCAGGAAGCCGCTGCGCCAGCAGCGCCGCTTCTCGCCCTCGGCCGTGCGCACGCTCACCCACATCTCGGCGGGCGCGGGCGGCGCGCCCTCGGCCAGCACGTGGGTCAGCGCACCCTCCAGCTCCTCCACGCCCTGCGCGAGCAGCTCCCCGAGCGGCCGGCCCAGCGCGGCGGTGCGCCGGATGCCCAGGGCGCGCGCCGCGTACGCGTTGACGACGGCGGGCCGCAGGTCGGCGTCCACCAGGACCACGCCCCAGGACGCGTCCTCGAACAGGGCCTCGCTCAGCGCGATCGACCGCTCCAGGTCGATCTGCGTGTGCACCTCGCTGAACGCGCAGTACAGCCCGGCCGGCTTCCCCTCGGGCCCGCGCACGGCGGCGGACTGGGTGCGCACGAGGACACGGCCGCCGCCCTTGGTGACCAGGGCGAACTCGTGCACCTGGCGTCCGGGGGCGTGCATCGCGGACATCAGCCGCCCCTGGATCTCCTCGGCGTCGGCGCTGCGCACGGCCCACCCGGCGAACCCGCGCCGCCCCACCGCCTCGGCCGCGGTCCAGCCGAGGATCCGCTCGGCCTCCCGGTTCCAGTGCGTGACGACCCCGTCCGCGTCGAAGGCGCACAGGGCCGCGTCCATCCCGTCCAGCAGCGCGGCCAGCAGGTCCGAGCCGCCGGACTCCTCGGGACCGGGCTCGTCCGGTCCCAGTTCGTCGGTGGTCCCACTCCACCGCGAAGCACTCACCTGAACTCCCTGAGACTGCGTACGCGCGTACGGCGCTCGATTCGCTCTCCGGCCTTCATTCAACTGGAACGTGACACAGCCCACGTCATGTTCCCGGAAGTTCACAGGGAATCCCGTCCCGCTTCTCCCCGGGGTGCCGCCGGGGAGGAGCCGCGGCGAAAAAACAGTTGAGCGGTCGCCCGTCGCTTCCTAAGGTGTGGAACACACGAGAAGGGAGGTGGTTCGGCAGATGTGTGAATACCGGACGCGTGAGGTGGCTGCGGGCTAGCGGCCCGTCACCACACCAGTGCGGTGCCGGACCAGCGCGCGACGGATGCGTGCAGCCGGCCCAATCCCAGGCAGTCACCCGACCCGCGAGTCGCCGGTACGTCCGGCCGGCTCCCCCGCCTCCGGCGGGGGACCACGACTCGCGGGTCGTCTGCGTCCGCGGGCCGTTCAGGGGCTGAGCCGCTCGACCTTCCAGGAGCCGTCCCGCCGGGCGGTGTAGCGCAGCCGGTCGTGGAGGCGGTTCTCGCGGCCCTGCCAGAACTCGACCGTCTCGGGCGCGATGCGGAAGCCGCCCCAGTGCGGCGGGGCCGGGACCCGCTCGTCCTCGGGGTAACGGGCGCCGAGTTCGGCGTAGGCGGTGTCGAGTTCGGCGCGGGAGGCGATCACCGAGGACTGGGCGCTGGCCCAGGCGCCGAGCTGGGAACCGTGCGGGCGGGTGCGGAAGTAGGCGGCGGTCTCGTCGCGGCCGGTGCGGCGGGCGGTGCCGGTGACGACGACCTGGCGGGCCAGCGGGTGCCAGGGGAAGAGCAGACCGACGGCGGGGTTCTGCGCCAGGTCCCGGGCCTTGCGGGAGTCGTAGTTGGTGTAGAAGACGAAGCCGTCGGTGTCGAACTGCTTCATGAGGACCGTGCGGGAGCTGGGGCGGCCGGCCGCGTCCGCCGTGGAGACGACCATCGCGTTGGGCTCGTAGAGCGTGCCGTGCACGGCCGCCCGCACGGCTTCCTCGAACCAGCGCGCGAACTGGTCCATGGGGTGCGTGGCGAGGTCCTGCTCGTACAGGCCCCGGGCCTGGTACTGCTTGCGCATGGCCGCGGGGTCGAAGACGGGGTCGGGGGCGGGTTCGCGGTCGGTCACCCGGTCATCTTGCCGTACGGACGCGGGGTGGCGCGTTCCCGCCGGGTTTCGGATCCCGAGTGGCACTGAGTGTCGCCCACCCTCCCCAAAGGTGGCACTCGGCGCTATGGTGCTGGTCCCCCCGCGGCGCGGGTGACCGCCGCCGACCCATCATGAGGAGCCGCCTGATGTCCGACTTCGTGCCCGGGCTCGAGGGAGTCGTCGCGTTCGAGACGGAGATCGCCGAACCGGACAAGGAGGGCGGTGCCCTGCGCTACCGGGGCGTCGACATCGAGGACCTGGTCGGCCACGTCTCGTTCGGGAACGTGTGGGGGCTGCTGGTGGACGGCGCCTTCAACCCCGGCCTCCCGCCCGCCGAGCCGTTCCCGATCCCGGTGCACTCCGGGGACATCCGCGTCGACGTGCAGTCCGCGCTCGCCATGCTCGCCCCGGTCTGGGGCCTGAAGCCGCTGCTGGACATCGACGCGGAGCAGGCCCGGGAGGACCTGGCGCGGGCCGCCGTCATGGCGCTGTCGTACGTCGCCCAGTCCGCGCGCGGGCAGGGGATGCCGATGGTGCCGCAGCGGGAGATCGACAAGGCGCGGTCGGTGGTCGAGCGGTTCATGATCCGCTGGCGGGGCGAGCCGGACCCCCGGCACGTCGCCGCCGTGGACGCCTACTGGACGTCGGCCGCCGAGCACGGCATGAACGCGTCCACCTTCACGGCGCGGGTCATCGCCTCGACGGGCGCGGACGTCGCCGCGGCGCTGTCCGGCGCGGTGGGCGCCATGTCCGGGCCGCTGCACGGGGGCGCGCCGTCACGGGTGCTCGGGATGATCGAGGAGATCGAGCGCACCGGGGACGCGGGGGCCTACGTCAAGCGGGCCCTGGACCGCGGTGAGCGGCTGATGGGGTTCGGGCACCGGGTGTACCGGGCGGAGGACCCCCGGGCGCGGGTGCTGCGGCGCACCGCCCGTGAGCTGGGCGCTCCGCGGTTCGAGATCGCGGAGGCGCTGGAGAAGGCCGCGCTGGAGGAGTTGCACAACCGGCGGCCGGACCGGGTGCTGGCCACGAACGTGGAGTTCTGGGCGGCCATCGTGCTGGACTTCGCCGAGGTGCCGGCCCACATGTTCACCTCGATGTTCACGTGCGCGCGCACCGCCGGGTGGTCGGCGCACATCCTGGAGCAGAAGCGGACGGGGCGGCTCGTGCGGCCGTCGGCGACGTACGTGGGCCCGGGGGCGCGCGGCCCGCGGGACATCGAGGGGTACGCGGACATCGCCGGCTGAGGGCGGGCGCGCCCGTGACGGTCCGCCGCGTCCTCAGCGCAGCGCCTCCTCCAGCAGGAGCGCCCACTGCGCCACGACGCGTTCGCGGCGGGCCGTGTCGTCGGTGAGGAGGTGGGCGAGGCCGAGGCCGCGGGCCATGTCGAGCAGGCCCTGGACGGTCTCGCGGACACCGGGGCGGGATTCGTCGGCGCCGAGCAGTTCGACGGCGATGCGGTGGGTCTCGCGGCCGACGCGGGCCTCCAGCTCGGTCACCCGGGCGCGCAGCTGGTCCTCGTCACGGGCGGCGACCCACAGGTGCAGGGCGGCGCGGAAGAGGGGGCCGGTGTAGAGGTCGACCAGGGCGGCGACGACGGCCGTGCGGTCGGCGGCGCCGCCGGGGAACAGGTCCCGCAGCGCGCTGGAGCGTTCTTCGGCGACGTACTCGACGGCTGCCGTGAACAGGTCCTCGCGGGTCGGGAAGTGGTGCTGGGCGGCGCCCCGGGAGACGCCGGCGCGTTCGGCGACGACGGCGACCGTGGAGCCCGCCCAGCCGCGTTCGGCGAGGCAGGCCACGGCTGCCTCCAGGAGCCGCTGCCGGGTGGCCCGGCTGCGGTCCTGCTTGGGCACGCGCTCGCGCTCCGCCGTGTTCATCACACCACCCATGCCGCGTCCCGTCCCTCCAGGAAGGCCGTCATCCCCTCCCGGGCGTGGGCGGAGGCGAACAGCCGGGCCGAGAGCGCGGTCAGGTCCGCCGCGTCCCGGTCGAACGTCTCCAGCACCCTAGCCGTGAGCAGTCGTTTCGTCGCGGCCAGGGCCTGCGGGCAGGAGCGGCGCAGGCCGTCCAGGACGGGGACGAGGGCTTCGTCCACGTCGGGTGCCGCCAGGGTGAGCAGGCCCGCGGCGACGGCCTCCGCGGGGCCGAAGCGCTCGCCGGTGAGGCAGTAACGGGCCAGGGCGCGCGGGTCGGCGCGGGGGACCAGCGGGAGGGAGATGACGGCCGGGGCGACGCCGATGCGGACCTCGGGGAAGGCGAACGTGGCCGCGGTGGACGCCGCGGCCACGTCACAGGCGGCCAGGAGGCCGAGGCCGCCGGCGCGGACGTGTCCGGTGACGCGGGCCACCACGGGTTTGGGCAGTTCGGCGATCTGCCGCAACAGGCCCACCAGTTCCCCGGGCGGGGGCGGGTCGCGCAGGTCGGCGCCGGCGCAGAAGGTGCCGCCGGTGTGGGTGAGGACGACGGCCCGGACCTCCGGGTCCCCCGCGCAGTCGGCCAGGGCGTCGGCGAGGCCGCGGACGAGGGCGGCCGAGAGCGCGTTGCGGGTGCCGGCGGAGTCCAGGCTGAGGGTTTCGACGGCGCGGGTGCGCGTGCGGGTGAGGAGGGGGGTCACGTGCGCTCCCTGAGCTGCCGGCGCAGGATCTTGCCGGAGGTGGCGCGGGGCACGTCCGGGACGAAGGTGACCTGCCGGATCCGTTTGTGGGGTGCGACGCGTTCGGCGACGTAGCGCATGAGCGCGTTCGCGTCGGGGCCGGCGGCGGGCAGGGGGACGACGAAGGCGTGCGGGACCTCGTTGCCGTCGGCGTCGCGGGTGCCGACGACGGCGGCGTCGGCGATGCCGGGGTGGGTGAGCAGCAGGGCCTCCAGTTCGGCGGGGGCCACCTGGAAGCCCTTGTACTTGATGAGTTCCTTGACCCGGTCGACGACGAACAGCCAGCCGTCGGCGTCGACGCGGCCGACGTCCCCGGTGTGCAGCCAGCCGTCGGCGTCGATCACGGCGGCGGTGGCGTCGGGCCGCCCGAGGTAGCCCTTCATCACCTGCGGGCCGCGGATCAGGATCTCGCCCGGTTCCCCGGTGCCCAGGTCCCTGGCGGGGTCGTCCAGGGAGACGATGCGCATCTCGGTGCCGGCGATGAGCCTGCCGACGGTGCCGGCGGGTGCCTCGCGCAGGGCGTCGACGGGGACGACGTGGGTGCCGGGGGACAGTTCCGTCATGCCGTAGGCCTGGCCGACCGGGGGCAGGCCCAGGCGTTCGGCGCAGGCGGCGGCGAGGCGGGCGTCCAGCGGGGCGGCGGCGCTGATGACGTACTTCAGGCAGGACAGGTCGTAGCGGGCGAGGGCGGGGTGCTTGACGAGGGCGAGGACGATGGGCGGGGCGACGTAGAGGTGGGTGATGCGGTGGTCCTCGATGGCGGTGAGGAAGGTGTCCAGGTCGAAGCGGGGCAGGACGACGACGGTGGCGCCCTTGCGCAGGGGGGCGTTCATCAGGGCGGTCAGGCCGTAGATGTGGAAGAACGGCAGGACGGCGAGGATGCGGTCGCCGGGGCCGGCCGGGACGGCGGGGTCCAGCTGGGCGAGATTGGTGGCGATCTGCCGGTGGGTGAGCATCACGCCCTTGGGCAGGCCCGTGGTGCCGGAGGAGTAGGGCAGCGCGGCGACGTCCTCGGCCGGGTCGATGCGGATGTGCGGCTCGGGTGCGGTCGAGGCGAGCATGTCGGTCAGCGAGCGGTGCCCGGGTGCGCCGTCGCACACGAGAATCTCCCGTACGCCGCCCGCGAGTTCGGCGGCGCGCTCGGCGCGGTCGAGCAGGGGGGAGACGGTGACGATCCAGCGGGTGCCGCTGTCGGAGAGCTGCTTGGCGAACTCCTCGGGGGTGGCCAGGGGGTGGGCCGTGGTGACGGTGGCGCCGGCGCGGGTGGCGGCGTAGAAGGCGGTGGGGAAGGCGATGGTATTGGGGCTGTGCAGGGCGAGGACGTCGCCCTGGCGGACGCCGGTCTGGGCGAATGCGGCGGCCAGCCGCCGGTGGAACCGGTCCAGTTGCCCGTAGGTGAGGGTGGTGCCGTCCGTGCCGTCGATGAGCGCCGGCCGGTCGCCGAAGGCGGCGGCGTGGCCGAGGACGGCCTCGTGGATGGGGAGTTCGACGGCCGGGACGTCTGCGTACTCGCTGCGGAACACGGTTCCTCCTCGCGCGGCGGTGCGCGTGCGGGCCTAGTACGACTTGGGCAGGCCCAGGGTCTGGTGGGAGACGTAGTTGAGGATCATCTCGCGGCTCACCGGGGCGATGCGGGCCACGCGCGCGGCCGTCACCAGTGAGGCGAGCCCGAACTCGCGGGTGAGGCCGTTGCCGCCGAGGGTGTGCACGGACTGGTCGACCGCCCGCACGCAGGCCTCCGCGGCGGCGTACTTGGCCATGTTGGCGGCCTCGCCCGCGCCGGCGTCGTCGCCGCGGTCGTACAGGCGGGCCGCCTTCTGCATCATCAGGCGGGCCAGTTCCAGCTCGATGTGGGCCTGCGCCAGGGGGTGCGCGATGGCCTGGTGGGCGCCGATGGGCGTCTTCCAGACGGTGCGGTCGCGGGCGTACGCGACGGCCCTGGACAGGGCGTAGCGGCCCATTCCGATGGCGAAGGCGGCCGTCATGACGCGTTCCGGGTTGAGGCCGGCGAAGAGTTGCAGCAGGCCCGCGTCCTCGTCGCCGACCAGCGCGTCCGCGGGCAGCCGTACGTCGTCCAGGACGAGTTCGAACTGCTTCTCCGCCGCGTGCAGTTCCATGTCGACGGGGTTGCGGGAGAAGCCCTCGGCGTCGCGCGGGACGATGAACAGGCAGGGCTTGAGGGTGCCGGTGCGGCGGTCCGCGGTGCGGCCGACGACGAGGGTGGCGTCCGCCCGGTCCACGCCGGAGACGAACACCTTGCGGCCGGTCAGGAGCCAGTCGGCGCCGTCCCTGCGGGCCGTGGTGGTGATGCGGTGGGAGTTGGAACCGGCGTCGGGTTCGGTGATGCCGAAGGCCATCGTGCGGGTGCCGTCGGCGATGCCGGGCAGCCAGGTCCGCTTCTGTTCCGGCGTGCCGAAGCGGGAGATGACCGTGCCGCAGATGGCCGGGGAGACGACGAGCATGAGGAGGGGGGAGCCGGCGGCGCCCAGTTCCTCCAGCACGATGGACAGTTCGGTGATGCCGCCGCCCCCGCCGCCGTGCTCCTCGGGCAGGTTGACGCCCAGGTAGCCGAGCGCGCCGGCCTCGGACCACAGTTCGGTGGGGTGGCGGCCCTCGGCGATGGTGCGGGTGAGGTAGTCGCGGCCGTAGCGCTCGCCGAGGGCGGCCACCGCGGACCGCAGGGCCCGGTGCTCCTCGGGTTCGACGGACGTGGTCATGCGGTCCCTCCGGGTGCGGCCTGGCCGTCGCTGTTCGGGCGGTCCCCCGCGGCCCCGGGCGGGCCGGCGTCGACCACCGCCAGGAGCGCGCCCACCTCCACCTGCCGTCCCACGGCGGCCCGCAGGGTGGTCAGCGTTCCGGTGACGGGTGCGGTGATCCGGTGCTGCATCTTCATGGCCTCCAGCCAGATCAGGTCCTGTCCGGCCCGTACGGCCGCCCCTTCGGCCAGGCCGTCAGCGACGCGCACGACGGTGCCGGGCATGGGGGCCAGCAGGGAGCCGGGGGCGGACTGGGCCGCCGGGTCGGGGAAGCGGGGCAGGGCGGTGAGGGCGGTGGAGTTGACGTAGACCCGCTCGCCGTGGCGCTCGACCTCGAACCGGCGCCGTACGCCGTCGATCTCCAGGACGACCAGGCGCGCGTCGGCGTGCACGACCCGCACCCCGTCGGCGGCGAGGCCCCGGCGGGTGTGCCGGTAGTGGACCTCGTACTCCTGTCCCGCTCCGGCGTACCGCTTCACCTGGGGCTGCGAGGGCACGTTGCGCCAGCCACCGAAGCGGGAGCGGCCGTGGGCGTCGGCGAGGGCGGCGGCCAGGGGGGCGTGGGGGTCGGGGGCGGGCTCGGTGAGGGCGGCGAGGTGGCGGTCGTAGAAGCCGGTGTCCATGCGGCCGTCCGCGAACTCCTCGTGCCGCAGGGAGCGGACCAGCAGGTCGCGGTTGGTGACCGGGCCGTGGACGGTGGCGGCGTCGAGGGCGCCGGCGAGCCTGCGGACCGCCTCCGCGCGGGTGGGCGCGTGGGCGACGACCTTGGCGAGCAGGGGGTCGTAGTGGACGCCGATCCGGTCGCCGCCGGTGTAGCCGGTGTCGAGGCGGACGCCGTCCGGTACGGCGAGGCGGTGCAGGGTGCCGGTCTGCGGGGCCCAGCCGCGGGCGGGGTCCTCGGCGTACAGGCGGGCCTCCACCGCGTGGCCGCGCGGGCGGGGCGGTTCGGCCGGGAGCCGGTGGCCCTCGGCGACGCGGATCTGCTCGGCGACCAGGTCGAGGCCGAACACGGCCTCGGTGACCGGGTGTTCCACCTGGAGGCGGGTGTTCATCTCCAGGAAGTGCGCCCGGCCGTCGGCGACCAGGAACTCGACGGTGCCGGCGCCCACGTAGGACACGGCCCGGGCGGCGCGCACGGCCGTCCGGTGCAGCTCGTCGGTGAGCCGGGGCGGCAGCCCCGGGGCCGGGGCCTCCTCGATCACCTTCTGGTGGCGGCGCTGCAGGGAGCAGTCGCGGGTGCCGAGCGTCCAGACGGTGCCGTGGGTGTCGGCGAGGACCTGCACCTCGACGTGGCGGCCCCGCTCCAGGTAGGGCTCCACGAACACCTCGCCGTCACCGAAGGCGCTCGCGGCCTCGGCGCGCGCGCCCTCCAGGGCGGCCGGCAGGTCGGCCAGGCGGCGCACGATCCGCATGCCGCGCCCGCCGCCGCCCGCCGCCGCCTTCACCAGCACCGGCAGGTCGGCGTCGGTGACGTCCTGCGCCCCGAGGGGGGCGATGCCCATCAGTTCCTTGGCGCGGGTCTTGGAGGCCATCGCCTCGATCGCCCCGGGCGGCGGGCCGATCCAGACCAGGCCGGCGTCGAGCACGGCGCGGGCGAAGCCGGGGCTCTCGGACAGGAAGCCGTAACCGGGGTGCACGGCGTCCGCGCCGGCGGCCAGGGCCGCCTTCACCATCAGGTCGCCGCGCAGGTACGTCTCCGCGGGCGTCGCCCCCGGCAGCCGTACCGCCGCGCCGGCCACGCGCGTGTGGAGCGCGTCCTGGTCCACGTCCGAGTGCACCGCGACCGTCCGGATGCCCAGCTCACGGCAGGTGCGGAAGATCCGGCAGGCGATCTCGCCCCGGTTGGCGGCCAGTACGGAGGTGATCACCGGGGTCCGTGGAGCCGTTGGGACCACGGGGGTCGTCGGGGCCACGGGGGTCGTCGGGGTCACGGGGGTCGTCGGGGTCACTGGGGTTCCCTCACATCCGGAAGACGCCGAAGCCGCCGCGCGCGCCCTGGTAGGGGGCGGTGTGGATCGCGGACAGGCACAGGCCGAGCACGGTGCGGGTGTCGCGCGGGTCGATGACGCCGTCGTCGTACAGCCGCCCGGACAGGAACATCGGCAGCGACTCGGACTCGATCCGCTGCTCCACCATCGCCCGCAGGGCGGCGTCCGCGTCCTCGTCGTACGGCTGTCCCTTGGCCGCCGCCGACTGCCGGGCGACGATCGACAGCACGCCCGCGAGCTGCTGCGGGCCCATGACGGCCGACTTGGCGCTGGGCCAGGCGAACAGGAAGCGCGGGTCGTAGGCGCGCCCGCACATGCCGTAGTGCCCGGCGCCGTAGGAGGCCCCGATGAGCACCGACAGGTGCGGGACCCGGCTGTTGCTCACCGCGTTGATCATCATCGCGCCGTGCTTGATGATCCCGCCCTGCTCGTACTCCCGGCCGACCATGTAGCCGGTGGTGTTGTGCAGGAAGAGCAGGGGGATGTCGCGCTGGTTGGCCAGCTGGACGAACTGGGCGGCCTTCTGGGACTCGGGGCTGGACAGCACGCCCCGGGCGTTGGCGAGGATGCCGACCGGGTAGCCGTGCAGGCGCGCCCAGCCGGTCACGAGGCTCGTCCCGTACAGCGGCTTGAACTCGTCGAAGTCGGAGCCGTCGACGATCCGGGCGATGACCTCGCGCGGGTCGAAGGGCGTCCTCAGGTCGCCGGGGACGATGCCGAGCAGTTCCTCCGCGTCGTACCTGGGCGGCTCGGCCGGGCCCGGGTCCGGGTACGCCTTGCGGTGGTTGAGGCGGGCGACCACGCGGCGGGCCTGGCGCAGGGCGTCCCGCTCGTCCACAACGAAGTGGTCGGCGAGGCCCGACACGCGCGCGTGCATCTCCGCGCCGCCCAGGGACTCGTCGTCGCTCTCCTCGCCGGTGGCCATCCTCACCAGCGGCGGCCCGCCGAGGAACACCTTCGCGCGTTCCTTGACCATGATGACGTGGTCGGACATGCCGGGGACGTAGGCGCCGCCGGCCGTGGAGTTGCCGAAGACGACGGCGACGGTGGGGACGCCGGCGGCCGACAGGCGGGTCAGGTCGCGGAAGACGGCCCCGCCCGGGATGAAGATCTCCTTCTGGGAGGGCAGGTCGGCACCGCCCGACTCCACCAGGCTGACGCAGGGCAGCCGGTTGGCGAGCGCGATGTCGTTGGCGCGCAGGGCCTTCCTCAGGCTCCACGGGTTGCTGGCGCCGCCGCGCACGGTCGGGTCGTTGGCGGTGATCAGGCACTCCACGCCCTCGACCACGCCGATGCCGGTGACCAGGGAGGCGCCGACCGGGTACTCGCTGCCCCAGGCCGCCAGCGGGGACAGCTCCAGGAAGGGGGTGTCCGGGTCCAGGAGCAGTTCGATGCGCTCGCGGGCGAGCAGCTTGCCGCGCCCGCGGTGCCGGGCGACGTACTTCTCGCCGCCGCCCGCGAGCGCCTTGGCGTGCTCGGCCTCCAGGCCGGCGAGCTTGGCGAGCAGGGCGTCGCGGTTGGCCCGGTGGTCGGGGCCGTGGGTGTCCAGGGCGGTGTCGAGAACCGTCACAGCAGGGCCTCCGGGATGTCCAGGTGGCGGGAGCGCAGCCATTCGCCGAGCGCTTTGGCCTGCGGGTCGAAGCGGTGCCGGGCGGCGACGCCCGCGCCGAGGATCCCCGTCACGACGAAGTTGAGGGCGCGCAGGTTCGGCAGCGCGTGCCGGGTGACGGGCAGGCCGCGGCTTTCGGGGATCAGCTCCCGGAACCGGTCGGCGGTCAGCTCGTGCGCGAGCCAGCGCCAGGCCTCCTCCGACCGCGCCCACACCCCGACGTTGGCGTCGCCGCCCTTGTCCCCGCTGCGGGCCCCGGCGACCAGGCCGAGGGGGGCGCGGCGGGTGGGGCCGGGCGGGAGGGGGGCGGGCAGGGGTGGTTCGGGGAGCGGTACCTGGAGGGGCGGTGTCCCGGTGGGACCGTCGGTCACGGGGGCGTCGTAGGCCGGTGCCACAGGGATACGGCGCCCGTCGTGGAGGACCGCCACGTGGTCGACGGCACTCTGGGGGACGGACACGTCCTCGAAGACTCCGTAGGGCTCGCCCTTACCGGGTGGGGCCAGCACGTGGAATCCGGGGTAGCTGGCCAGGGCCAGCTCGATCGCGGCCCCGCTCAGCGCCCGCCCGACGACCCGCTGGTCCGCGTCCCGCACGACGAGCCGCAGCAGGGCGCTGGCCGTCTCCTCGCTGTCGGCGTCGGCACGGTCGGTGCGGACCAGCTCCCAGCGGACCTCGTCCGGCGGTGACGCGGCGAGGACGCCGGCCAGCTGTTCCCGGACGAGGGCCGCCTTGGCCTCGACGCCGAGACCGGTGAGGACGAAGACGATCTCGTTGCGGAAGCCGCCCAGCCGGTTGAGACCGACCTTGAGGGCGGGCGGCGGCGCCTCCCCGCGCACCCCCTCGACACGCACCCGGTCCGGCCCGTCCCGGCTCAGCCGCACGGTGTCCAGCCGGGCGGTGACGTCGGGCCCGGGGTAGCGGGCGCCGGCGGTCTCGTACAGCAGCTGGGCGGTGACCGTGCCGACGTCGACGAAGCCGCCGGTGCCGGGATGCTTGGTGATCACGCTGCTGCCGTCGGCGTGGACCTCGGCGAGCGGGAAGCCGGGACGGCGTACGTCCCCCTCCTCGAAGAAGGCGTAGTTCCCGCCGGTCGCCTGCGTCCCGCACTCCAGGACGTGCCCGGCGACGACGGCGCCCGCGAGCCGGTCGTGGTCCCCGGGCCGCCAGCCGAAGTGGGCGGCGGCGGGCCCGGTGACGAGGGCCGCGTCGGTCACCCGGCCGGTGATCACGACGTCGGCGCCGGCCCGCAGGCACGCGGCGATGCCGAAGCCGCCGAGGTAGGCGTGGGCGGCCAGGGCGCCCGGGTGGGAGGCGGTCAGGTCGTCGCCCTCGACGTGCGCGACCCGCACCGGGACGCCGAGCCGGCCGGCCAGCTCCCGCACGGCGCCGGCGAGTCCGGCCGGGTTGAGGCCGCCCGCGTTGCTGACGATCCGCACCCCGCGCTCGTGCGCGAGGCCGAGGCAGTCCTCCAGCTGGCGCAGGAAGGTGCGGGCGTATCCGGCGGCCGGGTCCCCCAGCCGGTCGCGGCCGAGGATGAGCATGGTGAGTTCGGCGAGGTAGTCACCGGTGAGGACGTCGACCTCCCCGCCGGTCAGCATCTCCCGCAGGGCGGCGGAGCGGTCCCCGTAGAAGCCGGAGAAGTTGCCGATGCGCAGGCTTCCCGGCCGGGGCCCGGCACTCACCGGCCGGTGTCCTTCGGGGGACGGCCGGTGCCGGGTGGGCCCGCGAAGGCCTGGGCGATGTCCAGCCAGCGGTTGGCGTCCGGGCCCTCGGCCCGGACGCCGAGGTCGGCACGGTGCGCGCGCTGGGTGACGAGCAGGCAGAAGTCCAGGGCCGGACCGGTGACCCGCTGCCGGGCGTCCTCGGGACCGAACGCCCACAGTTCGCCCGAGGGCGCCCGGACCTCGATGCGGAACTCCTCCTCGGGCACGGGCAGTCCCCGCGCCCCGAACGCGAAGTCCCGGGCTCGCACCCCGATGCGGACCACATGACAGAGCCGGTCGGTGGGTGCGCGCACCACACCCAGGGCGTCTGCCACGTCCTGCCCATGGGCCCAGGTCTCCATGAGCCGCCCGGTGGCCATGGAGGCAGCCGACATGGGCGGTCCGAACCAGGGGAACCGGCTGCCGCCCGGTGCCGCCCGCAACGCCGTGTCCAGCGCGGCCCGCTCCTGCCGCCACCGCGCCAGCAGTTCGGCGGGCGGGAGGCGGGCGCCCTCCTCGGCCGCCTCGTCGACGAAGGAGCCGGGCGCGGCGAGCGCCTTCTCCACGACCCCGCGGAAGCCGTCCTCGTCCGTGAGGGCGAGCAGGGCGGCGTGGTCCGTCCAGTGCAGGTGGGCGATCTGGTGGGCGATGTCCCACCGGGGCGCGGGCGTCGCCCGGCCCCACTCCTCTTCACTCAACTCGGCCACCAGGAAATCGAGTTGGGCGCTTTCCTCACACAGGTCGTCGTGGACGCGCATCGGGTCGGACATGGGGGGAGCATGGCAGCGCCCCGAGAAACAATCAAGCGTGCTTGCATGAATTTGGCGCTGGGCACGACGGGGTCGACGGGCCGGGGCCGACGCGGACGGGGCGGGCGGGGCGGGCGGGGCGGGCGGGACGGATGGGACGGCCTCCGGGCCGGAGGCCGTCCGCGGGTGACCGGACGGCCCCGGAACCGCCCCGTCAGGCCTCCGGAACCGGCTCCGGCGCCTTCCCCCGGGCCACCCGCGTGCGTACCGCACCGATGCTCGCGACGATGACCAGGGCGATCGCGGCGACCTCGGTGGCGGAGAGCGCCTGGCCGAGGACCAGGAAGCCGGCCGTTGCCGCGAGGGCCGGTTCCAGGCTCATGAGGACGGCGAAGGTGGAGGCGGGCAGGCGGCGCAGGGCCAGGAGTTCGAGGGTGTAGGGCAGGACCGAGGAGAGCATGGCGACGGCCGAGCCGAGACCGAGGGTGACGGGGTTCAGGAGGCGGGTGCCGGCCTCGGCGGTGCCCATCGGCAGGGCCAGCAGGGCCGCCACCGTCATGGCGAGGGCCAGCCCGTCCGCCTGCGGGAAGCGGCGGCCGGTACGGGCGCTGAAGATGATGTAAGCCGCCCACATGGCGCCGGCCCCCAGGCCGTAGACCACGCCTATGGGGTCCAGGGTGCCGAAGTTTCCGCCGCCGAGCAGGAAGACACCCGCGAGGGCCAGCCCGGCCCAGAGGGCGTTGGCGATCCGGCGGGAGGCCAGGACGGACAGGGCCAGCGGGCCGAGGACCTCCAGGGTGACGGCGGGACCCAGGGGGATGCGGGCGATCGCCTCGTAGAACAGGCTGTTCATCGCGCCCATGGCGATCCCGAACGCGATCACCGTGCCCCAGTCGGAGCGCGAGTGGCCGCGCAGCCGGGGCCGGCAGACCAGCAGCAGGACCACGGCCGACGCGAGGAGCCGCAGCGTGACGATGCCGAGTGCGCCCGCCCTCGGCATGAGGGTCACCGCGAGCGCCCCGCCGAACTGCACCGAGACGCCCCCGGCCAGCACCAGCCCGACGGGACCGAGGGAGCCGGGGGAGCCGAACCGACCCGGGCCGCCGCCGGAGCCGGGCGCGTGTCGCGTCGAGGGTGCGGCGGCGCTGGAGGAGGTCACGGGCGGTCCTGGGCTGTCTCGGAACGGATCATGTTCATCTGGATGTACTACTGAGTCCAGGGTAATGGACCTCGACAGGAGTGTGCACCTGGTACGTGCCTGTCCTGGATGCTGAGACGCGCCGTGTTCGGATGCCGGGCGGCCGACGGCGCCCGCGGCGCGGACGCACACCGCCCCCGCGGCGCGGACGCACGCCGGCCTTCCACCTACTCCCCCGCCTCCACCGTCCCCTTCGCCTCCACCGGCGCCTCCGCCCGCCCTGCCGCGAGCCCTTCCGCCAGCGCCTCCGCCAGGTGGCGTCCCCGCACGCCGGCGAGCTGTTCCAGCTGGGTACGGCAGGAGTAGCCGTCCGACAGGACCACCGCGTCCGGGGGCGCCTGCCGCACGGCGGGCAGCAGCTGCTCCTCGGCGCAGGTGCGCGAGACCTCGAAGTGGCCCTTCCCGAAGCCGAAGTCGCCGGCGAGGCCACAGCAGCCGCCGGTCAGCTCGCCGGTCAGGCCCGCGGCCGCGCGCAGGCGGCGGTCGGCGCCGTCACCGAGGACGGCGTGCTGGTGGCAGTGGGTCTGACCGGTGACCGGGCGGTTCAGGGCGGGCGGGGTCCAGTCGGGGGCGTGCCGCTCCAGCGCTTCGGCGAAGGTGAGGACGCGGGCGGCGAGGCGGGCCGCGCGCGGGTCGTCGTGCAGGAGTTCGGGCAGGTCGGAGCGGAGGGCCGCCGCGCAGCTCGGTTCCAGGACGACGACGGGGGCGTCGGTCCGCAGCACCGGTTCCATGAGGTCCAGTGTGCGGCGCAGCACCGCGCGGGCCCGGTCGAGCTGGCCGGTGGAGACGTAGGTCAGGCCGCAGCAGACGGTGCCGCCCAGGGGGCGGGACGGCGGGGGGACGGGGCGCAGGCCCGCCGCTTCCAGGACCCGCACGGCCGCCCGGCCGACGGAGGGCGAGAGGTGCTCGGTGAAGGTGTCGGGCCACAGCACGACCGGCGCCCCGGCGGCGCGGGAGCGCTTCCGCCGCCGGCGCCACCAGCGGGTGAACGGCTCCCGCGCCAGGCGGGGGATCTCCCGCTCCGGCGTGATCCCGGCGAGCCGCCTGGCCAGGCCGGCCGCCGGGCGGACGGAGGCGAGCGCGTTGACCAGCGGGGCGGTGCGCGTGCGGGCCGCCCAGCGCAGCCACACCGGCAGCCACCCCAGCGCGTAGTGGGCGGCCGGGCGGCGCCGGCCGGCGTAGTGGTGGTGCAGGAACTCGGCCTTGTAGGTGGCCATGTCGACGCCGACCGGGCAGTCCGAGCGGCAGCCCTTGCAGGCCAGGCACAGGTCCAGGGCGTCGCGCACCTCCGGTGAGCGCCAGCCGTCCGTGACGACGTCGCCCGCGAGCATCTCGTGCAGCAGCCGGGCCCGTCCCCGGGTGGAGTGCTCCTCCTCGCCGGTCGCCCGGAAGGAGGGGCACATCACGGCGGGCCCGGCCACGGTGGCCGTGCGGCACTTGGCGACGCCGACGCAGCGGCGGACGGCCGCCCGGAAGTCGCCGCCGTCGGCCGGGTAGCCGAAGGCGACGTCGACCGGGCGGCGCGGCAGGACCGAGAAGCGCAGGCCCTCGTCCAGCGGGGCCGGGCGGACCAGCACGCCGGGGTTGAGCAGGTCGTCGGGGTCCCAGACCGCCTTGGCCCGCTCGAAGAGGCGCACCGTCCCCTCGCCGTACATGCGCGGCAGCAGTTCCGCGCGGGCCTGCCCGTCGCCGTGCTCCCCGGACAGCGAGCCGCCGTGGGCGACGACCAGGTCGGCCAGTTCCTCGGAGAAGCGCCGGAAGCGGCCGACGCCCGCCGCGGTGAGCAGGTCGAAGTCGACGCGGACGTGGATGCAGCCGTCCCCGAAGTGGCCGTAGGGCGTGCCCCGCAGGCCGTGGGCGGCGAGCAGGGCGCGGAAGTCGCGCAGGTAGGCGCCGAGCCGGGCGGGCGGCACCGCGCAGTCCTCCCAGCCGGGCCAGGCCTCGGAGCCGTCGGGCATCCGGGTGGCGGTGCCGGCGGCGTCCTCGCGGATGCGCCACAGGGCCCGCTGGGCCGCCGGGTCGGTCACCACGAGGGAGTCGGTCACGTCGGCCGCCCGGACGACCGCCCCGGCACGCGCGTGCGCCTCGGCCGCCGTCCGCCCCCCGGTCTCCACGAACAGCCAGGCGCCGCCCCGGGGCAGCCCGGCCGGCCGGCGGACCAGGTCGGCGGCCATGCCCTCCACCGTCAGCGGCCCGAGCGGGAGGAGTCCGGCGGCGGCCTCGGCGGCAGCGCCCTCGTCGGCGTACGCCAGCACCGCGAGCGCACGCGCGCGCGGGGCCTCGACCAGGCGCACGACGGCCTCCGTGAGCACCCCGAGGGTGCCCTCGGAGCCGCAGAAGGAGCGGGCGACGTCGGCGCCGTTCTCGGGCAGCAGCGCGTCCAGGGCGTACCCGGAGATGCGGCGGGGCAGGTCGGGGAAGCCGGTGCGCAGCCGGGCCCGCTCGGTTTCGGCCAGTTCTCGCAGCCCGTCCGGCGCCCCCGCCCAGTCCCGCCCGAGCCGCAGCCGCCGCCCGCGCGCGGTGAGCACGGACAGCTCGCGCACGCTGTCCGCGGTGGTTCCCCAGGCGACCGAGTGGGAGCCGCAGGAGTTGTTGCCGATCATCCCGCCGAGCGTGCACCGGCTGTGGGTGGACGGGTCGGGGCCGAAGCGCAGGCCGTGCGGGGCGGCGGCCTCCTGGAGGCGGTCGAGGACGAGGCCGGGCTGGACGACGGCGGTGCGGGCGGCCGGATCCAGCTCCAGCAGGCCGTTCATGTGCCGGGTGAAGTCCAGCACCACGCCGGTGCCGGTGGCCTGCCCCGCGATGGAGGTGCCCCCGCCCCGCGCGACCACCGGGACCCCGCGCGCCCGGCACACCTCCAGCACCGCCGCGACGTCCTCGGCGTCCCGGGGGGCCACGACCCCGAGGGGGACCCGCCGGTAGTTGGAGGCGTCCATGGTCACGAGCGCCCGGGAGGCGGCGTCGAAGCCGACCTCGCCCCGGACCGTCCTGCGCAGTTCACCCGCGAGATCCGTCATACGCCCAGCAAACCAGCCCGCGCCCGGTACGGGCAGCCCGCCCGGGGCCCGCGGACGGGGCCCCGCCGGGCCGGGGTCCGGGGGCGCGGCCCCCTCGGACACCCGGTGAAAAGCCGTCTCACCCGACGGACGTCGCTTCGCCCCGGTTTCCCCCAGCGGCTAACCTCCTTGCGTGGCCGACATCCAGATTCCCGCTGACATCAAGCCCGCCGACGGACGCTTCGGCGCGGGCCCCTCCAAGGTGCGCACCGAGGCGCTGGACGCGCTCGCCGCGACCGGCAGCTCCCTGCTCGGCACCTCCCACCGCCAGGCCCCGGTCAAGAAGCTGGTGGGCCAGGTCCGCGAAGGCATCAGCTCCCTGTTCTCCCTCCCCGACGGGTACGAGGTCGTCCTCGGCAACGGCGGGTCCACCGCCTTCTGGGACATCGCCACCCACGGTCTGATCGAACACAGGTCCCAGCACCTGACGTTCGGCGAGTTCTCCTCCAAGTTCGCGAAGGCGGCCAGGCTCGCCCCGTGGCTGGCCGAGCCGAGCGTGATCGCCGCCGACCCGGGCACCCACCCCGAGGCGCGGGCCGAGGCGGGCGTCGACGTGTACGCCCTCACCCACAACGAGACCTCCACCGGCGTCGCCATGCCGATCCGGCGCGTGGCCGGTGCCGACGAGGGCGCCCTGGTGCTGGTGGACGCGACGAGCGGCGCCGGCGGCCTGCCGGTGGACGTCGCCGAGACCGACGTCTACTACTTCGCCCCGCAGAAGTCCTTCGCCTCCGACGGCGGCCTGTGGATCGGCGTCTTCTCCCCGGCGGCGATCGAGCGCGCCGAGCGCGTGCACGCCTCCGGCCGCCACGTCCCGGAGTTCTTCAGCCTGCCCACGGCGATCGACAACTCGCGCAAGGACCAGACGTACAACACCCCGGCGCTCGCCACCCTCTTCCTGCTGAACCAGCAGCTGGAGTGGCTGAACGGCCAGGGCGGCCTGGACTGGTCCACGGCGCGCACCAAGGACTCCTCGACCCGCCTGTACACCTGGGCGGAGGAGTCCAAGTACGCCGCCCCGTTCGTTTCGGACCCGGCCCAGCGCTCGCAGGTCATCGGCACGATCGACTTCGCCGACGAGATCGACGCGGCCGCCGTCGCCAAGGTGCTGCGCGCCAACGGCGTCGTGGACACCGAGCCGTACCGCAAGCTCGGCCGCAACCAGCTGCGCGTCGCGATGTTCCCGGCGATCGACCCGGCGGACGTCGAGGCGCTCACGAAGTGCGTCGACTACGTGATCGAGAAGCTGTAGCGGACACCGCCCCACGGCTGCGGGGGCGCCCGGTGCGTGCACCGGGCGCCCCCTTTCCGCGTCACCGTGCGGGCCGGCCTCCCGCCGGGGCCGGTCCCGGGCCGCCCGCCCGTCCGCTTCCCCTCCGGGGCGCCGCCGGTGCCACCGGAGTCCGGCTCGCGCCGGGACCGGCGGCGCGTGCCGCCTCAGCTCCTGCGCCGCCGCCGCATCCACAGGAGGACGACCGCGCCGACGGCGACGACGGCCCCCAGCCCGACGCCCCCGCTCGTCCCGGCACCGCCCCCGCCCGCGGCGGAGCCGCCGCTCCCCGGGGACGCCGGGCCGGAGCTCCGGCCCGGCGCGTCCTCGGCCTGCACCGAACTGTCCGCGCCCTCGCTGCCGTACATCAGCCTGGTGCCGTCGGCGGAGTAGGTCAGGGACTCGCCCTGCCCCTGCAGGGGCACGTCGAGCCGCCCCTCGCGCTTGATCCGGCCGCCGTCGAAGCCGTAGTAGACACCGCCGAAGTAGCCGCGCACCGCGAGCTGCCGCCCGTCCGGGGAGAAGGCCGCGTCGGTGGCCCACAGGTCCACCGGGGCGACCGGCTCGAAAACGTTCGCGCCGGAGGCCGACAGGTGCGCGGGCCCCTGGTACAGGTGCCCGCCGTCCTGGTTCTTGTCGATGATGTACACCCGCCCGGTCTTCGGGTGCACCACCAGCGACTCGGCGTCCCGCGCCCCGTCGGCGTACTTCACGACGTACTGCACGGCCGTGACCGCCTGGTCCTCCAGCACCTTCGGCTCGGGCAGCCGGTAGATCCACACGTACGGCCACTTCCCGCCGAGGTTGTCGCCGATGTCGCCGACGTAGATCTGGTTGCCGGGGCCGATCGAGACGGCCTCCACGTCACGCGGGGAGCCGATGCCGCGCAGGGTGACGGTGGCGACGGTCTTCCCGGTCGCGCTGTCCACGGCGTACAGGTACGGCCCGTCGTCGCTGTCGTTGTGCGTCCAGTAGACCCCCGGGTGCAGGTGGGAGGCGGCCAGGCCGCTGGACTCGGTGATCCGGGGGTCCTTGATGGTGAACCCCCGGTCACCGTCGGCGGCGGAGGCGGGCAGGGCACAGCAACCCGCGAGCAGCACTCCGGCAAGGACGGCGGACGGTCGGCGCATGCCCCAAGCCTGCCATCCCCGGCGCCGGTCGCCGGCACCTGACGTGGCGGGCCTCACACTCCGCCCGCCCGCGCGATCGTCCATCATGAGCGGATGCTCAGGTTCATGCCCGTGGGTGACTCCATGACGATCGGGAGCGCGGGTGAACACACTTGGCGCTACCGGCTGTGGCGCCACCTGTGCGAGACGTACGGCGAGCCGTTCACGTTCGTCGGCCCGCGCGAGGAGCTGTACGACCAGGCCGCCGGGGCGCCGACGTCGTACGCCTACGCCGAACCGGGCTTCCCCCGCGCCCACCTGGCCGGCTGGGGCGAGGGCTGGCTGCACATGGCGCCGCGGATCGGCGCGGCCGTGCGCGAGCACCGGGCCGACGTCCTGCTGGTCTCCCTCGGCCTGATCGACCTGGGCTTCTACACGAACGCCGAGCAGACGGCGCACAACGTACGGGACTTCGTCACCGGTGCGCGCGGGGCCCGGCCGCGCGTCCGCATGGTGCTGCTGCCGGTGATCCCGAACGTCCGGGCCCGGACGGACCCGTCCTTCGCCGCCCAGGTGGACCTCTTCAACACCCTGCTCGCCAAGACGGTCGCCGACCTGGACGAGCCCCGCTCCCCGCTGCTGCTGGCCTCGCCGCCGGACGCGTACGACATCGACGCCGACACCTACGACGGCACGCACCCGAACGCGAGCGGCGAGCACAAGGTGGCGGGGGCGTTCGCGGCGGCGATGTGGGAGGCGTGGGGGGTCGGACAGCCCTACGCGGGCGGCGCCCGCTGACCGTGCGCGCGGGTTCCCGGCCGCCGGCTCCCGCCCGGGCGGCCCGCCGGCCGCTTGCCTCGAGCGCACTCGAAGACGTTGGCTGGTGAACCATGAAGTACACACAGCTAGGACGCACGGGGCTCAAGGTGGGTCGGCTCGTTCTCGGGACGATGAACTTCGGGCCGCAGACCGACGAGGCGGACAGCCACGCGATCATGGACGCGGCGCTGGACGCGGGCATCAACCTTTTCGACACCGCCAACGTGTACGGCTGGGGTGAGAACAAGGGGCGGACCGAGTCGATCATCGGCGACTGGTTCGCCAAGGGCGGCGGGCGGCGCGACAAGGTCGTCCTCGCCACCAAGGTGTACGGCAACATGGGCGCCGACGGCGAGGCCTGGCCGAACCACGACAAGCTCTCCGCGCTCAACATCCGGCGGGCGGTGGACGCCAGCCTGAAGCGGCTGCGGACCGACCACATCGACCTCTACCAGTTCCACCACGTCGACCGCGGCACTCCGTTCGAGGAGATCTGGCAGGCGATCGACGTCCTGGTCCAGCAGGGGAAGGTCCTCTACGCCGGATCCTCCAACTTCCCCGGCTACAAGATCGCCCAGGCGAACGAGACCGCCGCCCGCCGGGGCGGCACCATCGGGCTCGTCAGCGAGCAGTGCCTGTACAACCTCGCCGAGCGCCGCGCCGAGATGGAGGTCATCCCGGCCGCGCAGGAGTACGGCCTCGGGGTCATCCCCTGGTCGCCGCTGCAGGGCGGCCTGCTCGGCGGAGTGATCAAGAAGGAGGTCCAGGGCGGTCGCCGTGCCTCCGGACGGGCCGCCGACACGCTGGCCGACCCCGCTGCCCGGGCGCGCATCCAGGCCTACGAGGACCTGCTCGGCAAGCACGGTCTGGAGCCCGGCGAGGTGGCCCTGGCGTGGCTGCTGACCCGGCCCGGCGTCACCGGCCCGATCGTCGGCCCGCGCACCGCCGAGCAGCTCGAGTCGGCGCTGCGGGCGGTCGAGCTGGAGCTGGGCGAGGAACTGCTGGCCGACCTCGACGAGATCTTCCCCGGTCCGGGCCCGTCCCCGGAGGCCTTCGCCTGGTAGCACCGGGAGGGCGGCACCGGCGCGTCCGGTCCGCGGCGGGACGGCCGCGGACCGGACGGCGCCGGTGCCGCCCGCCGGGCCCTACCTGAGGGCCGCCGCCAGCGCCACCACCACGAACAGGAGAACGAGCGCACCGGCCATGATCCGGTTCCGGGTTTTCGGGTCCACGCGCCGAGCCTAACCGGGCCCGCCCAGTGCCCAGCGGGCGACCGTCTCGTAGTGGGGCTGTTCGCCGGGCGCGCCGGAGCGGGGCAGGTGGCTGCGGACCAGGGCCAGGTCGGCCACCGTCCAGGTGCGGCCGGTGAAGCCGTCGAGGGCGTCGACGTGCGGCCGTACGTCCACCGGGCCCCGGCCGCGGGCCAGGGTCAGGTGGGCCTTGTAGTGCCGGGGCTCCCCCATCGGCACGCCCGCCCTGCGCGCCGCGGCCTCCGCGCGCCCGGCGAGCAGGCGGAGGGCCGCCACGTCGCCCGAGGCACCCGCCCACAGGGCCCTGCCCCCGCCGAACCGGCCGCCGCCCGACAGGGCGAGCGGGAAGGGCGCGGTGCGGTGGGCGGCGCGGGCGAGGCGGTCCGACAGGCCGGGTACGAGGTCGTCGGCGACCTCGCCGTAGAAGGCGAGCGTGAAGTGCCAGCCGGGGCGGCCGGTCCAGCGCAGCCCGTCGGCGCCGGGCAGCCCGCGCAGGCGGGCCACCTCGGCGGCGAGTTCGTCCGCGACGTCCTCGGGGGGCAGCACGGCGGCGAAGAGTCTCATGCCCCCACCCTCCCAGCCCCGCGCCCCCTGGGGCCCCGGAAGGGTCCGGGGCGGCCGTCCGGGGCCCGGAGGGAGCGCGGGGGCCGGGGTCAGGCCGCCGTCGCCAGTTGTCCCCGGTCCCGGGGGACGAACCGGATCCGCGGGTGGCCGCGGTGCCAGCCGACCGACAGGCGCAGGTTGCCGATGCGGGCCAGGACCAGGCCGATGGCGCCGGCCGCCGCGGCGGCGATGAGGCCGCCGGAGGCGAAGCTGACCCGGGCGCCGTAGGTGTCGGTGATCCAGCCGACGACCGGCGCGCCCAGCGGCGTGCCGCCGGTGAACACCATCATGAACAGGGCCATCACCCGGCCGCGCATGGCCGGGTCGGTGGACATCTGCACGGCGGTGTTGGCGGTGACGTTGACCGTGAGGCCGAAGACACCGATGGGGACCATCAGCAGGGCGAACAGCCAGTACGACGGCGCCAGCGCGGCCACGGTCTCCAGCGCGCCGAAGGCCAGCGCGGCGGCGATCAGCAGCCGCAGCCGGGACCTGCCGCGCCGGGCGGCGAGCAGGGCGCCGCAGAGGGAGCCGGCGGCCATCAGGGTGTTGAAGAGGCTGTAGGCGCCCGCGCCGGCGTGGAAGACGTCGTCCGCGTAGGCCGACAGCCACACGGGGAAGTTGAAGCCGAAGGTGCCGATGAATCCGACGAGGACGATCGGCCAGATCAGCTCCGGGCGGCCGGCGACGTAGCGCAGGCCCTCGCGCAGCTGGCCCTTGCCGCGCGGGGCGCGCCGCACCGCGTGCAGTTCGCGGGCGCGCATGAGCAGCAGGCCGGCGATGGGGGCGACGAAGGACAGGCCGTTGAGGAGGAACGCCCAGCCGGTGCCCACGCCGGTGATCAGGAGGCCGCCGACGGCGGGGCCGACGAGGCGGGCGGACTGGAAGTTCGCGGAGTTCAGGCCGACCGCGTTCTGGAGCTGGTCGGGTCCGACCATCTCGGAGACGAACGACTGGCGGGCCGGGTTGTCGACGACGGTGGCGAGGCCGACGGCGAAGGCGACGAGGTAGACGTGCCAGACCTGGACGTGTCCGGAGAGGGTCAGGAAGGCGAGGGCGAGCCCGGTGAGGGCCATCGCGGTCTGGGTGACCAGCAGGGTGGGCCGCTTGGGCAGCCGGTCCACGAGGACGCCGCCGTAGAGACCGAACAGGAGCATCGGCAGGAACTGCAGGGCCGTGGTGATGCCGACGGCCGCGGAGGAGCCGGTGAGGCTGAGCACGAGCCAGTCCTGGGCGATGCGCTGCATCCAGGTACCGGTGTTGGAGACGACCTGGCCGATGAAGAACAGGCGGTAGTTCCGGATCTTCAGCGAGCTGAACATCGAGGACTTGCCGGCCGCGGGGGTAGTAGGGGTCGGTGCGGGGGCGGAAGCTGCTCCGGGTCCCGTACTCAAAAGGGTTCGCCTCCTCGGAAACGTGGACTTACAGATGGGCGAGCTTCTCCAGTACCGGGGCGGCGGCGCGCAGTTTCGCCCACTCGTCCTCGTCGAGGGCCTCGACGAGGCCGGCCAGGAACGCGTTGCGCTTGCGGCGGCTCTCCTCGAGCATCACCTCCGCCTGTTCCGTCCTGGTGACGACCTTCTGGCGCCGGTCCTCGGGGTGCGGCTCCAGCCGGACCAGTCCCTTGGCTTCGAGCAGCGCCACGATGCGGGTCATCGACGGCGGCTGCACGTGCTCCTTGCGGGCCAGTTCACCCGGGGTGGCCCGGCCGCACAGGGAGAGGGTGCCGAGCACCGACATCTCGGTGGGGCTCAGCGACTCGTCGACCCGCTGGTGCTTGAGCCGACGGGAGAGCCGCATCACGGCGGAGCGCAGGGAGTTCACGGCGGCGGCGTCGTCACCATGGGCAAGGTCCGGCATGTTCTTTAGCGTAACTCATTACCCTGACTAAGTACCACCGGGGCGCACATGTATGCCCGTGACGCCCACCACTGAATCACGATCACCCGGACGAGTGAACGGATCAATGGGTTCCGGGCGGGGAGTGCCCGGCGGCCCCGAGGCCGGGACGGGGCGGCACCGGGGACGGAGCGGGGCCAGATCGGGGTGGGGGCGGGAGCGGGCGGAAGAGGAACGAGCGTGCGGCACCACGTGGTCCCGCACGCTCGTCGGCGGCGGCTCGGCCGGGGGCGCCCCCGGCCGCCGGATCAGGTCAGGCCCAGGGCCGGCATCAGGTAGTAGAAGGCGAAGACCGCCGCGACCGCGTACATCGGCGTCGGGACCTCCCGGGCCCGGCCGGCGGCCAGGCGCAGGATCACGAAGGTGATGAAGCCCATGCCGATGCCGTTGGTGATCGAGTAGGTGAACGGCATCATCAGCATGGTCACGAACGCCGGGACCGCGATGGTGTGGTCCGCCCAGTCGATCTCCTTGACGGAGTTCGACAGGATCAGGAAGCCCACCACGACCAGGGCCGGGGTGGCGGCCTGGGACGGGACCATCGTGGCGACCGGGGTGAGGAAGAGGGCCACCGCGAAGAGGGCGCCGGTGACGACGTTCGCGAAGCCGGTGCGCGCGCCCTCGCCGACGCCCGCCGTGGACTCCACGAAGGCGGTGGTGGCCGAGGAGGAGCTGGCACCGCCCGCGGCGACCGCGAGGCCGTCGACCAGCAGGACCTTGTTGATGCCGGGCAGGTAGCCCTGGGCGTCGGTCAGCCTGGCCTCGTCGCCGATGCCCATGATCGTGCCCATCGCGTCGAAGAAGCACGACAGCAGGACCGTGAAGACGAACAGGACGCCGGTCAACACGCCGACCTCGGAGAAGCCGCCGAACAGGCTGACCTTGCCGATCAGGCCGAAGTCGGGCGTGGCCACCGGGTTGCCCGGCCACTTCGGCACCGTCAGGCCCCAGGAGGGGACCGTGGCGACCGAGTTGATGATCAGCGCCAGGGCGGTCATGCCGACGATGGAGATCAGGATCGCGCCCGGCACCCTGCGGACGATCAGGGCGAAGGTGAGCAGTGCGCCCAGGACGAAGACGAGCACCGGCCAGCCGTTGAGGTGGCCGTTGCCGCCGAGCTGGAGCGGGACCGTGGTCTGGGCGGCGTCCGGCATGCGGGTGACGAACCCGGAGTCGACCAGGCCGATCAGCATGATGAACAGGCCGATGCCGATGGAGATCGCCTTGCGCAGGCCGAACGGCACCGCGTTCATCACGCGCTCGCGCAGACCCGTGGCGACCAGCAGCATGACCACGAAGCCGGCCAGGACGACCATGCCCATGGCGTCGGGCCAGGACATGCGGGGTGCGAGCTGGAGGGCGACGACGGAGTTCACGCCGAGGCCGGCGGCGAGCGCGATCGGCACGTTGCCGATGACGCCCATCAGCAGCGTGGTCAACGCCGCCGTCAGCGCGGTGGCCGTGACCAGTTGGCCGTTGTCCAGGTGGTGCCCGTACATGTCCTTCGCGCTGCTGAGGATGATCGGGTTCAGCACGATGATGTACGCCATCGCGAAGAAGGTGGCGAAACCGCCACGGATCTCCCGCGCGAGGGTGCTGCCACGCTCGGAGATCTTGAAGTAACGGTCGAGGGCGCCGTTGGCCGGCGCTCCGCCCTCTTCGGGCACGGGGACCTTGGCGGGGGCCGAGGTGGGCATGCGGGACCTCATCACCGACGGGGTTCCCCCGAGCCCCGTTGGAGTTTCCTACGATAAGAAGCGGTCAAGGACAAACGGCTTCAGTATGAAGATATAAGGGAAAGATCGCTATCTCCGCGCGTAGACCTGATCGCCTCGTAAGCTGTCCCCATGGCTAAGTGGACCCCCGAGCACGAGGCGCCGGAGCCCCTGGAGGGGCCCGTGGTCGCCACCATCACCGGCGTCACGGTCGTGTGGTTCGTCCTCTTCCTGGTCCAGCTCCCCTTCTACGGCTGGTTCGACGACCACGGCCACCTGTGGTGGCTGTGGACCTGCCTGGCGGGGGGCGGGCTGGGGCTGATCGGCGTCTGGTACGTGCGGCGGCGGGACGCCGCCATCAAGCGGGCGGCGGCGGTGCGGCCGGCCCCGGCCGAATAGACCCCGGCTCCCGGCCTCCCGCCCCGGTCCTCCGGCGCCCCTGCTCCCCGGCCTCCCGCCCGGGCCGCCGGAGGTGCGACCGCCCGGAGGTGGGCGGGTCGAAGGTGGGCGGGCGGACCGGACCGCACGTACCGTCGATTGCATGACCCACATCGACGCGGGAGCCGAACTCGACCCCGTGCATCCGGTGGCCCTGCCGCCGGCACCCCCGGCCGGACTGACCGGGGCCGAGGTCGCGGAGCGCGTCGCGCGGGGTCAGGTCAACGACGTACCGGTGCGCAGCAGCCGCTCGCCGGGCGAGATCGTCCGCGGCAACGTCTTCACCCGGTTCAACGCCATCATCGGCGTGCTCTGGCTGATCACGCTGTTCGTCGCACCGGTCCAGGACGGCCTCTTCGGCTTCGTGGTCCTCGCCAACACCGCCATCGGCATCGCGCAGGAGTGGCGGGCGAAGCAGACCCTCGACTCACTCGCCGTGATCGGCGGGGCCCGGCCGACGGTCCGCCGGGACGGCGTGGCCGCCGAGGTGGCCACGCACGAGATCGTGCTGGACGACGTCATCGAGATCGGCCCCGGCGACAAGGTCGTGGTGGACGGGGTGTGCGCCGAGGCCGACGGTCTGGAGATCGACGAGTCGCTGCTGACGGGCGAGGCCGACCCGGTCGTCAAGCGCCCGGGGGACCCGGTGATGTCGGGGAGCTTCGTGGTCGCGGGCGGCGGGGCCTTCACGGCGACCAGGGTGGGCCGGGAGGCGTACGCCGCGCAGCTCACCGAGGAGGCCTCCCGCTTCACCCTGGTCCACTCCGAACTGCGCACGGGCGTCTCCACGATCCTGAAGTACGTGACGTGGATGATGGTCCCGGCCGCGATCGGACTGGTCGTCACCCAGCTGGTGGTCGAGGACGACGGGGCGGGGGACGCGGTGGCCCGCACGGTCGGCGGGATCGTGCCGATGGTCCCGGAGGGGCTGGTGCTCCTCACCTCCGTCGCCTTCGCGATCGGGGTCATCCGGCTGGGCCGCAGGCAGTGCCTGGTGCAGGAACTGCCGGCCATCGAGGGGCTGGCCCGCGTCGACACCGTCTGCCTGGACAAGACGGGCACGCTCACCGAGGGCGGCATGGACGTGACCGGGCTGCGGCCGCTGGACGGGGCCGACGAGTCGTACGTGCGCAAGGTGCTCGGCGCGCTCGGCGAGTCCGACCCGCGCCCCAACGCCTCGCTCCGGGCGGTCATCGACGCCTACCCGGACAGCGGGGAGTGGCGCTGCGTGGAGTCGCTGCCGTTCTCCTCCGCGCGCGGGTACAGCGGCGCCGCCTTCGGCGAGGGCGACGGGGAGACCAGTACGTGGCTGCTGGGCGCGCCGGACGTCCTGCTCTCGCCCGACGACCCCGCCCTGGCCGAGACCGGGCGCCTGAACGAGCGGGGGCTGCGGGTGCTGCTGCTGGCCCGTGCCGTGCGCGACCTGGACGACGCCGAGCCGGCCCGGGGGGCGCGCCCGGCCGCCCTGGTCGCCCTCGAACAGCGGTTGCGCCTGGACGCCGCCGACACCCTGCGCTACTTCGCCGAGCAGGACGTCCGCGCCAAGGTGGTCTCCGGCGACAACGCGGTGTCCGTCGGCGCGGTCGCCGGCAGGCTGGGCCTGCCCGGCACGGCGGTGGACGCGCGGCTGCTGCCCGCCGACCGGCGGGGCCTGGCGGACGCGGTGGACGAGGGGACCGTCTTCGGCCGGGTCACCCCCCGGCGGAAGCGGGAGATGGTCGGCGCGCTGCGCTCGCGCGGGCACACGGTCGCGATGACGGGCGACGGGGTGAACGACGTCCTCGCCCTGAAGGACGCCGACATCGGCGTCGCGATGGGCTCGGGCTCGGAGGCGACCCGGGCGGTCGCGCAGATCGTCCTGCTGGACGACGGTTTCGCGGCCCTGCCCTCGGTGGTCGCCGAGGGCCGCCGGGTGATCGGCAACATCACGCGCGTGGCCACGCTGTTCCTGGTCAAGACGGTCTACTCGGTGCTGCTGGCGCTACTGGTGGTGTGCTGGCAGGTCGATTACCCCTTCCTGCCCCGGCACCTGACCCTGCTGTCCACCCTGACCATCGGCGTCCCGGCCTTCTTCCTGGCGCTGGCCCCCAACCGGGAGCGGGCGCGACCGCACTTCGTGCGGCGCGTGATGCGGTACTCGGTGCCGGGCGGGGTGGTGGCCGCGGCCGCGACCTTCGCGACGTACCTGCTCGCCCGCCACCACTACGCCGGCCCCGGCGCGCTGGCCGCGGAGACCAGCGCGGCCACCCTGACCCTGTTCCTGGTCTCCCTGTGGGTCCTGGCGGTCGTCGCCCGCCCGTACACCTGGTGGCGGGTGGTCCTGGTGGCCGCCATGGCCGCCGCCTTCGTGCTCGTCCTCGCCGTCCCTGCGCTGCAGGACTTCTTCGCCCTCCGGCTCGTGGGCGTCACGATGCCGTGGACGGCGGTGGCGGTGGCGGTGGCGGCAGCGGCGGCCCTGGAACCCCTGTGGCGCCGGGTGGACCGCCGGTGCGCGCCGTGAGCCGGCGGGGGAAACGTTCCGGCCCCGGCAGCGCGGGCGCTGCCGGGGCCGGAACGAAGGTGGTGGTGCCTACTGCACGTCGACGTAGTCGCCCGCGGCGCTGACCGACGGGGTGGTCGTGGTGCCCGCGAAGGAGAAGCGGTAGTAGCCGTCGGCCGTCGCGGTGGTCGTCGTCTTCAGGTTGCCCGTGGAGTCCGTCTTGACGGTCTTCAGCGTGGTGTAGGTGCTGGAGCTCTTCGCGCGGTACTGGAGCTTCACCGACTGGCCGGTGTAGCCGTGGTACGCGTGGTCCTCCCAGTTGGCGCGGGAGAGCTTGCCGGTGACCGTGACGGTCTTGCCCTTCTTCACCGGCTCCGGCGCGGCGTTGACCGTCAGCTTGGAGTAGCGCTGGACGTTGGTCTTGCCCAGGCCGTCCTGGACGGACCCGTCGCCGGTGCTGTACTGGAGCGCGAGCGCACCGGCCGACCAGGTGCCGGCGTCGGAGTTCAGCAGCTCGTCGTCACCGGGGTAGACGTCGATGAGGCCCTTGCAGCTGGCCGTCGTCGCCGAGGTGGCGGTGCAGTCGGCCGGGGCGTCGCCGAACAGCATGTTGTCCGCGGTGTCGGACGAGGAGCCCTTGTAGAGGAAGGGGCCGTTGGCGAAGTCGTCGGAGCCGAGGACGTAGTCGGCCCCGTGGGTCATCGTGTAGGTGACCGTGGTGGAGACGTGGTTGGTCGTACCGACCTTGATCGCGGCGGCGATCTTGAAGTTCGAGAAGGTGACGCCCAGGTCGTCGTCCGCGGTGGTGGCCGTGAAGGCGGTCTTGCCGGACGCGGAGTGCGAGACGGTCCTCGCGGCGTCGGAGCGGTAGGCCGAACCGGCGTCGGCGGCCTGCGCGGCCGGGACGGCGAAGGCGGAGAGGGCCAGGGCGCCGGTGACGGCGGCCACGGTGGCACGTATGCGCATGCGTTCCCCTGTGTGGAGAAAGGTGGACACGGGGTCCAAGTGATCGTGAGTCAGGCGACTCGATGTGATCAGACCCGCCACACAGGGAAACGGTTGTACGACATCTGGAAGTTCTGTGAAAACTTCCGGTGGCCCCCTCAGTCGAACCAGCGGTCCCGGGCCAGTTCCTCCGTGCGGGACGGGTCCTCCAGGAGCGCGGCGACCTCGAAGCGGCGGGGCCACTGGCCGGCCGCCCAGGCCAGGCCCGCCGCGACGCCTTCCAGGGTGGCCGCGTGCAGGACGCCGTCGACGGTGAGCCGCCAGTCGACGTCCACGCCGTCCACGACGAGTTCCCCGTGTTCGACGTACGTGCCCGGGGTGCGGGGGCCGAGCAGCACCCGCACCGGGTCCGGTACCTCGTGTTCGGTGCCCGCGGAGTGCACCTCGCCGGTGACCGAGTCGCTCAGGCGGCGGACCTGGAACAGCTCCGCCAGTTCCGCCGCGCGGGCCGGGCGCACGGGCAGGAGCGGGACGCCCGAGGTGAAGGGCAGGAGGTCCGGGGAGTCGACCACCACCGCCTCGGCGGCGTCCACGACCTCCACCCGGCCGTCGACCACCGCCCGCAGCTCCTCCGGGAGGGTCACCTGCTCGGGGTCGAGGTCGGCCAGCGCGCCGTAGAGGCCGTGCAGTTGGGCGGGGGTGACGCGGCGGCCGGGGTCGGCCAGGCGGTCCAGCAGTTCGGCGGCGCCGCCCGGCTCGTCCAGCAGGGCGGCCACGGAGGTGCGCACGCCCAGTGCGCGCAGCACCTGCTCGTCCTCGAAGCCGGTGGCGTCGGCCTCGTCGTACAGGCCGCGCAGCAGCGGGTCGCCGCCGGAGGCGAGCAGACCGGCCGGGCGGCGGCCGTCCAGGACCGGGTGCCCGCGCAGCCACCAGGCGGTGTACGGCCGTACGACCTCGTGGGTGCCGTCGGGCAGCAGGACGCGCACCGGCTGGGTGAGGGCGTCGCGCAGCGGCGGGCGGGCGAGCAGGGCGAGGGCCTCGGGCCAGTGGTCGTCGTCCACCAGGTCCAGGTCGCGCACGGCGACGAGTTCGGTGGCGACCGGGGGCACGGGGCTGTCGGGGAAGCGGTCGAGGACGTCCTCGCACCACACGTCCACGGCGTCGAGCAGTCCGGCGTCGTCCGGCTCGGCGAAGTCGCCCTCGCGGGGCTCCAGTTCGTCCGGGTCCAGGACGACGTCGGTGGCGCGCACGAGCGCGAAGTCGGCGAGGACGCCGCAGGCCGTCAGCGGCTGCTCACCCCACTTGCGCGCCACCTCCGCGTCGACGGCCGCCAGTTCGCCTTCGCGGAGCACGCGGGCGAACGGGCTCCCGGGGAAGACGAGTTCGCCCGCCGGGGCGAGTTCGCCGTCCTCGTCGGGCAATGCGAGGGCGCCCAGCCAGGGTTCGTCGCCGGGGTCCAGACCGGCGTCCCGGACCAGGGCGAGGACGGTGTCGGCCAGCTCCTCGGCGTCCGGGGCGTCCTCCTCCCACAGGGCGCCGCCCCCGTCGTCCAGGGAGGCGGCCACGGCGGCCCGCACCTGCGGGGTGGTCAGCACGGCGCGCGGGGTCGCGGGCAGCGCGCCCAGCTTCTCCAGCAGCGGGTGCGCGGCGTCCTCGTGGGCGACCTTCAGCCCGAGCCGGCCGAGCACGTCCGGGTCGAGGGACGCGGCGTCCGGGGTGGGGAGCAGGACCTGGCGGGGACCGATGGCGGTCCGGCCGTCGGCCAGCGGCACGGGCAGGCCGGAGAGCCGGTCGGGGTCGATCCCGGCGAGGCTGTCGTAGAGCCGCCGCCACCAGTCGGGGGCCTTCTCCAGCCCGGCGAGCCGGTCGACGGCGTCCGCGAGCGGCAGCCGGGCGACACCCAGCGTGCGCAGCTCGGCGCGGCGTTCGAGACCGGCGGGGAGCAGGGTCGGCAGCACCTCGGCCAGCACCCGTACGGTGTCCGCCCCCGCGCCCTCGACGACCTCGGCGTCCCGGGGCCGCAGGACCTCCGGGAGCCCGTCGTCGTCCTCGGCCTCCACGGCCGGCGGCAGGAACGCGGTGCGCGGCAGCCGCTCCAGGACGGCCCGGCGCAGGGCGCCGTCCAGCTCGCCCCCGCCCAGCGGGCCGGGGACGAGGTCGATGACGCCCTCGGTGACCGGGCGCCAGCCGGCGAGCAGTTCGGCGTAGGCGTCGGCCGCGCGCTGCACCAGGAAGTCGGTCAGCGGGCCGGGGGCCGCGTGGCGGCGGGTGGTGTCCAGCGGGAAGGACGCGATGAGCAGGGCGGGGAAGCCGAGGGGCTCGTCACTGGGGGTGGGGGCGTGGAGGACGGGGGTGGTCCGCGGGCGCACCGGACGGCCCCCGGCGTCCGCCGGCACGGCCCAGGTCACCGACCAGTGCGGGCGCAGGCGCTCCTCCACCGGGCGGTCGGCGAGCAGGTCGGGGGTGAGCGGGCCGTGCGCGGACACGGTGCGCCAGCGGGTGGTCCCGTCCCGCGTGTCCGTCACGACGGTGACGGCGCCCTCGGTGCGGCGGCCCAGCGTGCGCGGCGCCTGGTCGCCGATCTCGACCACCACTTCCTCCAGCCCGGGCAGGGCGAGGAGCAGGGCGTCGTCGACGGCGTGCAGGAGCCGCTCGGCGAGGTCGGTGGCGGCGGTGTCCCGCAGGGGCAGGATGACGACGGTGTCGTAGGGGTCGGGGGCGGAGCCCTCGGCGGCGAAGGGCAGGCGGAGCAGCGGCACGTGCCCGTCGCGGCGCCGGATCTCGTCGCCGAGGCCGGGGCTGTGCCGGGCGGTGTCGGCGGCCAGCCCGCGCGCCTCGGCCAGGGACCAGCGGACCCCGCCGTGCCGGCCGGTGACGGCGGGCTCGTCGCTGACGGAGAGCACGGCGGCGAAGCCGACGCCGAACCGGCCGACCGCGCTGGGCGTGTCGTGGGCGTCCCGCTTCGCGGAGGCCCTGAGGGTGGACAGCGACTCGACTCCGGCCGCGTCCAGCGGGGCGCCGGTGTTCGCGGCGGCCAGGACGCCGTCGCGCAGGGTGAGCCGGAGCCGGCCCGGCACCCCCGCGCGGGCGGCGGCGTCGGCGGCGTTCTGGGCCAGCTCGACCACGAGCCGGTCGCGGTAACCGCCGAGGACGAGGTCCTCCTCGGCGTTGGCGTCCTCGCGGAACCGGGCGGGGCTGGTGGCCCACGCGTCGAGGACACCGCGGCGCAGACGGGCCGTCCCGAACGGGTCGGCACCCTCGGCCGCCGGACGCACGTACTTGCTCACGTTCACACTCCTCATCGACGTGAGGACGAAGGTACCGCCCGCACGAGGGGTGCCGTCGCCCCCGGCGGAGTGCGGGCGGGCTCAGCGCGCAAAGGCGTACGACACGAAGTCCGTCCAGGCGGAGGGGGTGACCGCGAGGAGGGGACCGTCGGTCCGCTTGGAGCCGCGGATGTGGATGGTCCCGGGGGTGGGGGCGACCTCCACGCGGGAGTCGCCCCCGCTGCCGCTGCCGTAGCTGCTCTTGAACCACATCGTGCTGCCCTCAGCAGTTGCTCGATGAAGCACGTCGACTCCCGTGGTGAGCGCCTGGGCCCGGATGATTCCGTACCGGAGCCCGAGGATACGGAGTTGCCGGGGTCCATCGACCGGCCGACCGTTGGCCACCGCGGGCGAACGCCCGACCGCTGTTCCATCGGTGAACTTCAGCACCTCGATGCTCCCGTCCACCCCGGCGTGCTCCTCACGGTCCATCGGCATCACCTGAAGGTCGACGTTCCGCGACCGCGCTGACGTCGGAAGGTGTTCAGGGTGCCGACGCGGCACCATCCGACCTCCCAAGGGGCGTCGCAGCGTCCACTCTTCGAGTACGAAACCGATCTCAGGCGCCGGATCGCGGTCGGAGACGGATGTGCGGGCCACGCGCGCTGCGATGTATCGCTCGATCTCGTCATCGGTGTACGCAGGACGCACCCGCCCGGGTGAACATCGGCAAGCGGGAGGTGAGAGCCGAGGGCGTGCGGCACGCGCTGACCCCCGGTCTGCCGGAGGAACCGCTGTGCCGTCCGGCGGCCCTCCTCGCCCACCGCCTGGCCACCGGGCCGCCCCGCTGCTCCCCTCGCCGCGCCCCGGCACCCCCGCCACCGGTCCGGCACCCCCTCCGGACCTGCGAGGGCTGCGACAGGGCCTTCCGCTCCGCGGCCCCGGGGACGTGCCGTGACTGCCGGTCCGCTCCCGTGGCGGCCTCGTCGGGGGACTTCGTCCACGGCCGGGACGTCACCCCCGCGGAGTGGACGGTCCCCACCGGTGGGGTGCCGCCCTGCGCGTAGGACCGCCGTCCTACGAGTGGCCCAGCTCCGCCGTCTCGTCGTCGCCGGTCTCCGGGACCGAGCCCGAGCCGCGGGCCGGGCGGAGGGGGAAGGGGTCGACCCGGGTCTCGTCGACGACCGGCCGGGCCGGCTGGGGCGGCTTGGGCATGACCGCCGCCTCCGAGTGACCGCCGCAGCCGTACGCCAGGGACACCACGCGGCCGTCGGCCGGGGAGAACTCGTTCGCGCACACGCCGAAGGCCTGCCCGAGGGAACCGCCCATGCGCAGCAGGAAACCGCAGCTGACGCAGGGCGCGGGAGCCGCCTGGGCCATGGGGGTCTTGGGGCCGAACGCCTCCTCCCAGCGGTCCGCGGCGATGTGCAGGCCGTAGCGGGACAGCACGCGGGCCCGGCGCATGCCCAGCTCTTCGGCCACCGCGGCGATCGAACCGCGGGTGGGGACGGCCGGCAGCTTCGCGGGAGCGGCCGGGGTGACGTCCGCGTCCTCCGCCTCCGCCAGCTCCGCCATCTCCTCCGAGACCGGGGAGCTGGGCAGCGGCTCGTCCTCGCCGAGGAAGCCGGGCTCCAGGCGCAGGTCCTCCTGGTCGGTGGGCAGCAGGTCGCCGGGGCCCATGTCGCCGGGGCGCAGCCGCTCGCTCCACGGCACCCACTCGGGGGCGAGGAGGGCGTCGGGTCCGGGGAGCAGGACCACCTCGTCCAGCGTGACGACCTTGGCGCGGGAGGCCCGGGCCACCGTCGCGGCCCAGCGCCAGCCGCGGTAGCCCGGTTCCTTGCACTCGAAGAAGTGCGTGACAACGCGGTCGCCCTCGGACACCGTGCCGACGTGCTCGCCGACCACGCCGGGCGCCGCGGCTTCCTCGGCTGCGGCGCGGGCGAGGTCCACGGCCTCGGCGCACAGGCGGTCGGGGGTGCGGCTTCGCGTTGTCGCTGCGCTCACAGGTATCGCTTCTCTCCTACGCCGTCTCAACGAGTGCGGCTGCCTCCGGCGGTGAAGCGGGCGGAGCGGACCTGGGGACCGCATCGACGTCCGCGTCCGATCGCGCTCGGGCGCACCTCTGCCATCCATTCTGCGTTATGGCTGAGACACGCACGCTACCCCGTCGCCGGTGGTCGGGGACAGTCCGCCGCCGCACGGCGGGGTTTCCCGTCCGGCCACCGGGACCCGGCGGGCGGGACGCGCCCGGCGGACGGCCCCGGCCGACGGGCGCGGCGGACGGGCGGAGGGACCCCGGGGAACCGGCCCGAGCGCGCCGTCCCGACTCGCTCGGGTTCAAACCGCACTATCGGGCGGGGTCTCGGGGCACTATGAACGACGTGGCAACCGCGGGCAGGGGAAGCGTTCGGGGTGGCGGTTCGGGCCGGGTCGGCGGTACCGTCCGCGCGGTCGGGCGTGCCCTGCACTTCCCGGTGACCGGTACCGCGCGCGGCATCCGCAGGGCCACGCACGCCCACGGGGCGGGCGAGTCGGGGCTGGGCAAGCTGATCGAACTGCACGCGGTCAACGGCGCGGGAGACGTCATGATCACCGTGGCGCTGGCGTCCACGGTGTTCTTCTCCGTGCCCACCGACGAGGCTCGCGGGCGGGTGGCCCTGTACCTCGCCATCACCATGGCGCCCTTCACCGTCCTCGCCCCCGTGATCGGGCCGCTGCTCGACCGGCTGCCGCACGGCCGCCGGGCCGCCATGGCCGGGGCCATGCTGGCGCGTGCGCTGCTCGCGCTGATCATCTCGGGGGCCGTCGCGAGCGGGAGCCTGGAGCTGTACCCGGCGGCGCTCGGGGTGCTGGTGGCGTCGAAGGCCTACGGGGTGGTCCGCAGTGCCGTCGTGCCCCGGCTGCTGCCGCCCGGGTTCTCCCTGGTGAAGGCCAACTCCCGGGTCACCCTCGCCGGGCTGCTGGCCACCGGTGTGGCCGCGCCGATCGGGGCGGCCCTGCACGCGCTCGGGGATCCCTGGCCGTTGTACGGCTCCTTCGTGATCTTCGCCGGGGGGACGTTCCTGTCGTTCTCGCTGCCGCCCAAGGTGGACTCCGCCAAGGGCGAGGACGTGGCGCTGCTCGCGGCCGACGAAGAGCACGTGCACGGGTTGCGCCGCAAGGCGCAGCAGACCAGGCGGCCGGGGCTGCGGACGGTCGGGCCCGCCGTCACGCACGCCCTGGGCGCCAACGCCGCGCTGCGCTGCCTGTCGGGTTTCCTGATCTTCTTCCTGGCGTTCCTGCTGCGCGAGCACCCGCTGACCGGGGAGAGCGCGGCCGTGTCGCTGGGCGTAGTGGGCGTGGCGGCGGGCGCCGGGAACGCGCTCGGCACGGCCGTCGGGGCGTGGCTGAAGTCGAAGGCGCCGGAGATCATCATCGTGACCGTGGTCGCGGTGGCGCTGGGCGCGGCGGTCGTGGCCGCCCTGTTGTTCGGGGCCTTCCTGGTGGCCTGCCTGGCCGCGGTCGCCGGGTTCGCGCAGGCGCTGGCCAAACTGTCCCTGGACGCGCTGATCCAGCGGGACGTGCCGGAACTGGTGCGCACCTCCGCGTTCGCGCGGTCCGAGACGCTGCTGCAGGTGGCGTGGGTGTTCGGCGGCGCCGTCGGCATCGTGATGCCGCTCAACGGCACCCTGGGGCTGGCCGTGGCGGCCTCCTTCGTGGCCGTGGGCTGGCTCGGCACGGTGCGCGGGCTGCTCGCCTCCGCCCGGCACGGCGGCAGGCCGCGGGCGCGCGTGGCGTAACGAACCGGGCACGCCGCACCCCACGTGGGCGGACGGCACGGGGTGCCCGATAGCCTTCGGCCATGACCACGCTGCAATCCGCTGTGCGACGCCGCCGCGCCGTCGCCGCCGCCGGCGCCGTTTCCGCCGGACTGCTCGTCCTGTCCGCCTGCGACAAGCCGACGCCCGTCGCGACGATCACCGTGGGCCGAAGCTCGGTCAACGCCGAGGCGCTCTGCTACAACGACGACAAGGCGCTGGGCGCCCAGTCGCTGGAGAAGTGCGCCAAGGACACCGACGACGTCAAGTCGATCACGGTGGACACCGATGAAACGGTCCGCTTCGGCGTCGACCCGAAGATCGCGGACAACGGCTGGATCATCCTGGTGAACGGCCGCCAGTTCACCGACACCTACAAGAAGACGTACACCACGATCCCGGGCAGCGCGTTCTTCAACGCGCAGTACGGCACTCAGGGCACCACCAACACGGTGTCGGTCCAGATGGGCGCCAAGCCGGCCAAGGGCCTGTGGACGTTCAAGCTGAAGAAGGCCTCCTGACCACGTCCGCCCCGCGTGTCCTCGTGGCCACCGCGGTCCCCGCCGAACGGGACGCGGTGGCACGGGCCTTCCCGGGCGCGGGCGGGGAGAGACGGCTGCCGGGGGCGGCACCGGTGCGCTCCGCCGGCGGGTACGACCTGCTGGCCGCCGGTGTCGGCCCGGCCATGGCCGCCGCCTCCACCGCCACCGCGCTCACCGCCGCCGCCCTCGCCGGCACCCCGTACGACCTGGTCGTCTCGGCCGGGATCGGCGGTGGCTTCCCGCCCGAGGCGCCGCTCGGCTCGCTCGTCGTCGCCGACGCCATCACCGCCGCCGACCTGGGCGCCGAGACCGCCGACGGCTTCCTCCCGGTCACCGAACTCGGGTTCGGGACCATCACCCACCGGCCCCCGGCCGCACTCGTGCGGGCCGTGGCCGAGACCACCGGCGCCCGCCCCGGCACCGTCCTGACCGTCTCCACCGTGACCGGCACCGCCGTCCGCGCCGCCGCACTGCGCGCCCGCCACCCCGAGGCCCTCGCCGAGGGCATGGAGGGGTTCGGGGTCGCCGAGGCCGCCGCCGCGCACGGGGTGCCCGTGCTGGAGATCCGCGCGGTGTCCAACCCGGTCGGCCCGCGCGACCGCGCCGCCTGGCGCATCGGCGACGCCCTCGCGGCGCTGACCGACGGCTTCGGGAAGCTCGCGCCCGTATTGGAGAGTTGGAGTCCTCATGAGCACCAGCACCACCGGTGAGCAGCCGTTGCGGATCGCGTACTCGCCCTGCCCCAACGACACGTTCGTCTTCGACGCCCTCGCCCACGGCCGCGTCGCCGGCGCGCCCGCGCTGGACGTGACCTTCGCGGACATCGACATCACCAACGGCATGGCCGAGCGCGGCGAGTTCGACGTGCTGAAGGTGTCGTACGCCGTCCTGCCGTACGTCCTCGGCGCCTACGCGCTGCTGCCGTGCGGCGGCGCGCTGGGGCGCGGCTGCGGGCCGCTGGTGCTCACGCGGGAGGCGGGGGCCGACCTGACGGGCGCCACGGTGGCGGTGCCCAGCGAGAGGTCGACCGCCTACCTGCTGTTCCGGCTGTGGGCGGCGGACACCCTGCCCGGCGGGGTCGGCGAGATCGTCGTCATGCCGTTCCACGAGATCATGCCGGCCGTGCGGGACGGCAAGGTGGACGCCGGACTCGTCATCCACGAGGCGCGCTTCACCTACCAGAACTACGGGCTGCACAAGCTCGCCGACATGGGCGAGCACTGGGAGCGCACCACCGGGCTGCCGATCCCGCTCGGCGCGATCATCGCCAGGCGGTCGCTGGGCGCCGACGCGCTGCGCCGGCTCGCGGACGGTGTGCGCGCCTCCGTCCGGGCCGCCTGGGACGACCCGGAGGCCTCCCGGCCGTACGTCATGGAGCACGCCCAGGAGATGGACCCGGCCGTCGCCGACCAGCACATCGGCCTGTACGTCAACGAGTTCACCGCCGACCTCGGCGAGGACGGCTACGCGGCGGTCCGCGGCCTGCTCACCCGGGCCGCGGCCGAGGGGCTGGTGCCGCCCCTCGGCGCGGGCGCGCTGGACTTCCCCTGAGGTCAGACGTCCAACTGGTCGGCGACCGCGCGCAGCAGCCCGGCGATCTTCTTGCCCGAGGCCTTCTCCGGGTAGCGGCCCTTCTCCAGCATCGGCGTGATGTTCTCGAGGAGGGTCGTCAGGTCCTGGACGATCGAGGCCAGCTCGTCCGGCTTCCTGCGGGTGGCCGCCGCGACCGACGGCGTCGGGTCGAGCACGGTCACCGACAGCGCCTGGTCACCGCGCTGACCGGCGACGACGCCGAACTCCACGCGCTGTCCCGGTTTGAGCACATCGACTCCGGCGGGGAGAACCGAGGAGTGCACGAAGACGTCACCGCCGTCGTCGCGGGAGAGGAAGCCGAAGCCCTTCTCGCTGTTGAACCACTTGACCTTGCCGGTAGGCACGTCTGTCCTCGTCCTCGTACTCGTCGGAAAACCGCTTCGGAAACGGCTCTGGATAGCACTGGAGCGGGCCGTCCTCGACCCGCCGCTCCCCAGGCTAGTGGTCTGCGGGCGGGTGACAAGACGCCCCTCGGTCGTTCCCCCGCGCTGGGAACTACCCTGGTCCGGTGCGTGACAAAACCCAAACGAATTCCGCCGGGCCCGGCGACCGGCTGATCCGGACCGGTGCCGTGGTGTTCTTCATCGGAGCCGTGGCCACCCTCGTCACGGTGGCCCCGCTGCTCCTGGGGGCGAAGCCCTTCCCGACGTACATGTTCGGGCTGAGCATGCTCATGGCCGTCGGGTTCCTGGTCGCCGGCGCGGGCGTGCTGCGTTCGATCGCGGCCGGGCGGCGTCAGGCGCGCGGGGCCGCGCCGGGCGCGCCGCGGTAGCCGGCGAGCCAGCCCGGGAAGGCGGACAGGTCGTCCAGGACGACGTCCGCTCCCGCGGCGCGCAGTTCGCCGGCGTCGCACGGCCCGGTGGCCACGGCCACCGACAGCGCGCCCGCCGTACGGGCGCCGCGCACGTCCCCGACGTGGTCGCCGACGTACACGCCCGCGCCGTGCTCGCGCAGCGCCTCCGCCTTCTGCTCGGCCCACAGGCCGCCCACCACCACGTCGGGCTCCAGGCCGAGGTGGGCCAGGTGCAGCTTGGCGTTCGGCTCGTACTTCGCCGTGACCACCATCGTCCGCCCGCCGGCCGCCCGCACCGCCTCCAGCGACTCCCGCGCCCCGGCCATGGCGGGCGTCGCGGCCACCGCGTACGACGGGTACATCTCCCGGTACAGGTCCGCCACCGCGGGCACCCGCTCGGCGGGGAACCAGTTGACCAGCTCGTCCGCGAGGGGCGGGCCGAGCCGGGTCACCGCGAGGTCGGCGTCGATGTACGTCCCCGTCCGCTCCGCCAGCGCCAGGTAGCAGGCACGGATGCCCGGGCGGGAGTCGATGAGGGTCATGTCGAGGTCGAAGCCGACGGTGAGCACGGGACTTCCGGCGGGCGCGGGGTGCGGGGTCATGCGGTCATTGTGCCGGGTGACCGGACGGCTCCCGGGCGGGCCGCCCGGAACGGCGGGGCCCCCGGGGCGGGCCCCCGCGCCGGGGCCGGGAGCACCGGTGCGAGGGGACCGCGGGCTAACGCCCGCGCTGGGAGCGCCACACCAGGTAGAGCGCCGAGGCCACGGCCGCGCCCCGGACCACCCAGGGCCAGGTCCCGGCGACGGCGTCGTCCATGTGGCCCTGGGCGACGGGGGTGCCCCAGCGGCCGTCCTGCCGTCCCCACAGCCAGGTCACGCCGGCCGCGAGCGCGAGACCGGGTACGCCGAGCACCGCCCACTTGGTCTCCGCGGGGGTCAGGCGCCGGGAACCGTAGGCGACGGCCCAGCCCAGGAGCAGCGCGAACCAGTTGCCGAGCACGGCACCCGCGACCAGCGCGGCGGCGGCCAGCAGCAACAGGGGGTTGGTCCAGCCGGCGGCGGGGAGCAGGCGGCGGGCGGTGCGGGACGCCGGGGCGGCCGGGGCGGGGGACGCCGGGGCGGGCGCCGGGGCGCGGCGGGAGAACAGGCGGCGCAGGGGGGCGGGGGGCGGCACGGCGGGGGCCGGGGCGGCGGGGGCCGGGTCCGGCTCCGGGGGTGTCTGCGGCGCGGGCTCCTCCTTCGGGGGGCGCCTGAGCATCTCGGGGACCTCCACGCCGCCCACGAAACCCGGTACGGCGTCGTCGGCCACCGCCCCGAACGGGCCGCTCTCCACCCGCCACCAGTCGGGCGGCTCGACCCCGTCCCCGAGCTCGTGCGCGGCGGCGAGGTGCGGCGGGGAGGGCTCCTCGTGCGGGGCGGACGCCTGCGGCCGCGCCGCGGGACGCGGGCGCGGCACGACCCGGCGCAGGCCCCTCGGCCGCTCCGGCGCCCGCGCCTGCGTCTCCGCGCCGGACTGCCCGTCCGCCTCCGCCTCCGCCTCCGCCTCCGCCTCCGCGCCGGGCCGGGCACCGGCCCGCGGCTCCCGCTGGACGGGCACGGAGGCGGGCGGCGGCTCGGGCGCCCGCACGGCACCCGGGACGGCACCCGCCGCCTCGACCACCTCGTCCGGCGTACCCAGCCGGTCCAGGATGCGGCGGACGGCCACGGGGCTGTCCACCGCCGCCTTCGCCCGGGCCCGGTCGATGTCGTCGCGCAACTGCGACACCAGCCGCATGCGCGCGGCCGACGGCAGCTGCCGCTGGTGCGCCACGTCCCCGACGCGGCTCAGATACTCGTAGACGACCTGGTCGCTCTCGATCCCCACGGACCCCTCCGGGGCTACGGCGATGACATCCCTGAGGAAAATACCCCCTCTTCCCCGACGGCCTCCGCCGCAGCCGCCGCGGGGCCCCATCCGCCCCGGCCGGCGCCCGCGCGGGAGGGGCGGGCCGGGACGCGCGGCCCCGCCGTCACCGGCACCCGGTACCGTGAACCGGATGAGCACCGAGGAGAAACCGGCGGCCCCCCGGTCCCTCGCGGAGGCACTCCGCGCCAGGGACGACGCCTCCCTGGCCGCACTGCTGCGCAGCCGGCCGGACCTCGTCACGCCCGTCCCCGGCGACCTCACCGAACTGGCCGCCCGGGCCGCCACCCGCGCCTCGGTGCTGCGGGCGCTGGAACGCCTCGACCGGTTCGCGCTGCAGACCGCGCAGGCGCTGGCCGTGGCCCCCGACCCGGCGCCGTACGCCGCGCTGCTCGCCCTGGTGGCGGGCGACGCCGGGGACGAGACCGTCGCCGGCGCACTGCCCCGCGCCGTCGGCACACTGCGCGAACAGGCCCTGGTGTGGGGCGGCGACGACCGGCTGCGCCTGGTGCGCACCGCGCGCGAGCTGCTCGCGCCGTCCGCGCAGCACCCCTCCCCGACGGGGCTCGGGCCGAGCGTGCAGGAGGCCGCCTCGGGCATGTCGCCGGGGCGGATCCAGGAGATCGTCACCGCCGCCGGACTGCCCTCGACCCACGACCCGGTCTCCGCCGTGGCCGCGCTGACCGGGCTGTTCGGTGCCCGCAAGAAGATGGCCGCGCTGCTCGCCGGCGCCCCGGAGGCCTCCCGCGAGGTGCTGAACCGGCTGGTGTGGGGGCCGCCGTACGGGCAGGTCACCGCCGACCCGGCCGCCCACCTGCGCTGGCTGCTCGACCGCGGCCTGCTGCTGCCGACCGCGCCCGGCACGGTCGTGCTGCCCCGCGAGGTCGCCCTGCACCTGCGCGGGGGCCGCGCGCACCGCACGCCCGAACCGCTGCCGCCCGCCGTCGAGCCGGCCGCGGTCCACGCGCCGCAGGTCGTGGACGCGACGGCGGCCGGACAGGCGTACACCGCGCTGGCCACCGTCGAGGAACTGCTGAAGGGCTGGGACGCGGGCGGGCCCCCGGTGCTGCGGGCGGGCGGGCTCAGCGTGCGGGACCTGAAGCGCACCGCCGCCGCCCTGGACGTGTCCGAACCGGTCGCCGCCTTCTGGGCCGAACTGGCCCACACGGCCGGGCTGCTCGCCTCCGACGGCGAGGCCGAGGAGCGGTACGCGGCCACTCCCGCCTACGACGAGTGGCTGGAGCGGCCCGCCGCCGAGCGCTGGTCCCACCTCGCGCGCACGTGGCTGACGGCCACCCGCACGGCGGGGCTGGTCGGCGGGCGGGACGCGAAGGACCGGACGCTGGCCGCGCTGGGCCCCGGGCTCGACCGGTCCGCCGCGCCCGAGGTGCGGCACCGGGTGCTGGCCCTGCTGGCCGGGCTGCCGACGGGCGCCGCGCCGACGGCGGAGTCGGTGCTGGCCCGGCTGCGCTGGGAGCGGCCGCTGCGGGGGCCGCAGCGGGGCGGTGACCGCGACGGCGACGAGGACCTGCGCACGCGGATCGCCCGCTGGACCCTGTCGGAGGCGGAACTGCTCGGCATCACCGGCCGGGGAGCCCTGTCGGCCCACGGCCGCGCCCTGCTGGGCGTCCCGGCCGCCGCCGCTCCCGCCGGTGCCGACTCCGGTTCCGGCTCCGCGGGTTCCGCCGGCCCCGGCTCCGCGCAGGGGTCCTCCGGTCCCGGTGACAAGCTGCCCGTGCACCATCACCGTGCGGCCCCTCCCCCCGGACCCCCCGGCCCCCTCGCCCCCGCCGAGCAGGCCGCCGCCGCCGGTGCCGCCGCCCGGCTGCTCGCACCGCTGCTGCCCGAGCCGCTGGACCACGTGCTGCTCCAGGCGGACCTGACGGCGGTGGCGCCCGGTCCGCTGGTGCGCCCGCTCGCCGCCGTGCTCGGGGTCCTCGCGGACGTCGAGTCCAAGGGCGGCGCGACCGTCTACCGCTTCACCCCGGCCTCGGTCCGCCGGGCCCTGGACGCCGGCCGGACCGCCGCCGAACTGCACGCCTTCCTCGCCACGCACTCCCGCACCCCGGTCCCGCAGCCGCTGGCCTACCTGATCGACGACGTGGCCCGCCGCCACGGCCACCTGCGGGTCGGCGCGGCCTCGGCGTACGTCCGCTGCGACGACGACGCGCTGCTCAACGAAATCCTCGCGGACAGACGGGCCGCCGCCCTGCGCCTGCGCCGCCTCGCCCCGACCGTGCTCGCGGCCCAGTCGGACCCGGGCACCCTGCTGGAGGGCCTGCGTGCGATGGGGTACGCGCCCGCCGCCGAGTCCGCCGAGGGCGAGGTGCTCATCAGCCGCGCCGACGCCCACCGCTCCCCGCCGCGCACCGCCCCCGAGCCGGTGCCGGAGGGTCCGCCGCCGCCCGACGCCACCCTCCTCACGGCGGCGGTCCGCGCGATCCGGGCGGGCGACCTGGCCGCCACCGCCCCGCGCCGACCCGCGGGCACCACGGACGGCGCGGGCACCACGGACGGTGCGGACGGCGGTGGCGCGCTGCCGCGCACCAGCTCCGCCGAGACCCTCGCCACCGTGCAGGCCGCCGTCCTGACCGGCGAGTCGCTGTGGATCGGCTACGTCAACGCCGAGGGCGCCGCCAGTCGGCGCGTCATCGCCCCGATCCGCGTCGAGGGCGGCCTCGTGACGGCGTACGACCACACCGCCGACGAGGTGCGCACCTACCCGCTGCACCGGGTGACGGGCGTCGCGGAGCTGGCCGACGACCGGTCGTGACCGCCGCGGCCGCCGGGACCGCGACGGGCGGCGGTAGGGCACACTGGACATTTGGCCGCGACGTCGAGCCGCGCCGTCGAGCCGCGCCGTCAGGCCGCGCGGAAGGGATTACGCAGGTGAATGGTCCGCTGATCGTCCAGTCCGACAAGACGCTCCTCCTGGAAGTCGACCACGAGCGGGCCGACGACTGCCGCCGGGCCATCGCGCCCTTCGCCGAGCTGGAGCGGGCCCCCGAGCACATCCACACCTACCGGGTCACCCCGCTCGGCCTGTGGAACGCGCGGGCGGCCGGGCACGACGCCGAACAGGTCGTGGACGCCCTCGTGGAGTACAGCCGCTATCCGGTGCCGCACGCGCTGCTCGTGGACATCGCCGAGACGATGGACCGCTACGGGCGCCTGACCCTCAGCAAGCACCCCGCACACGGACTGGTCCTCACCACCACCGACCGGCCCGTGCTGGAGGAGGTGCTGAAGTCCAAGCGGATCGCCCCGCTGGTCGGCGCACGGATCGACCCGGACACCGTCGCCGTGCACCCCTCCGAACGCGGGCAGATCAAGCAGACGCTGCTGAAGCTGGGCTGGCCCGCCGAGGACCTCGCCGGCTACGTGGACGGCGAGGCGCACCCGATCGAACTGCTGGAGGACGGCTGGGCGCTGCGCCCGTACCAGCAGCAGGCCGTGGAGAACTTCTGGCACGGCGGCAGCGGTGTGGTCGTCCTGCCCTGCGGCGCGGGCAAGACGCTGGTCGGCGCCGGGTCCATGGCGCAGGCCAAGTCGACCACGCTCATCCTCGTGACCAACACGGTCTCCGCCCGGCAGTGGAAGCACGAGCTGGTGAAGCGGACCTCGCTGACCGAGGAGGAGGTCGGCGAGTACAGCGGCACCAAGAAGGAGATCCGCCCGGTCACCATCGCCACCTACCAGGTGCTGACCACCCGGCGGAAGGGCGTCTACCCGCACCTGGAACTGTTCGACTCCCGGGACTGGGGGCTCATCGTCTACGACGAGGTGCACCTGCTGCCCGCGCCCGTCTTCAAGTTCACCGCCGACCTGCAGGCGCGGCGGCGGCTCGGGCTCACCGCCACCCTGGTGCGCGAGGACGGCCGCGAGTCGGACGTGTTCTCCCTCATCGGGCCCAAGCGGTTCGACGCGCCCTGGAAGGAGATCGAGGCGCAGGGCTACATCGCGCCCGCCGACTGCGTCGAGGTCCGCGTCAACCTCACCGAGTCCGAGCGCCTCGCCTACGCCACCGCCGAGACCGAGGAGAAGTACCGCTTCTGCGCCACCACCGCCACCAAGCGGAAGGTCACGGAGGCGATCGTGCGCCGCTTCGCCGGGCAGCAGATCCTCGTCATCGGCCAGTACATCGACCAGCTCGACGAGCTGGGGGAGCACCTGGACGCCCCGGTGATCAAGGGGGAGACGTCCAACGCCCAGCGGGAGAAGCTGTTCGAGGCGTTCCGGCAGGGCGAGATCAGCGTGCTCGTGGTCTCCAAGGTCGCCAACTTCTCCATCGACCTGCCGGAGGCGACCGTCGCCATCCAGGTGTCGGGCACGTTCGGGTCGCGGCAGGAGGAGGCCCAGCGCCTCGGCCGCGTGCTGCGTCCGAAGGCAGACGGCCACCAGGCGCACTTCTACTCCGTCGTCGCCCGCGACACCATCGACCAGGACTTCGCCGCCCACCGCCAGCGCTTCCTGGCCGAGCAGGGGTACGCCTACCGGATCGTGGACGCGGACGAGATGCTCGCCGGGGGCTGACCGGGCCGGGGGCGGCCGGGCCGTCATCTGCGGTGCGCGCCCGTCTCCTCGCCGTACTCGCCGAGGACGACGACGCCGAACGCGGCCTCCGCGAACACCTTGACGGCGCGCAGGGCGTCGCCCAGACGGTGGCGGCGGGAGCCCGCCACGGCGGTGGCGCCGGCCGGGTGCCGGGCCGGATGGATGGTTGCTGCGCTCATGCCTCCATGGTGGAACGCCGGGCATAAGCCGGCAGCGGTCCGCGGGCCCGGACCCCAAGCCTCCGTAGGGGACCCCGGGCGGTCCGCGCCCCGGGGCGGCGGATATCGACTGGCATCCCGGCCCCCGCCTCCCCTAAAATTCCCGCTCTTGCCCGCCTCCCTCCCGCGGAGTGCCGCCGTCCGGCCGGAAACCGGACGGCACGCCGTCACAGCCACGCACCAGGTCCACCGGAGGCACCCCCTTGTCCACGCCCGCCCGCGACCCGCTCGACGACCCCCTCGCCCGGGAGCGGTCCCACCTGGCCGCGTCCCGCGCCGCCCTGCGCGCCATGCGCGAGGACGTGGAGGCACTGGACATCCGCGACGTCACCGCGAACTGGGTCAACGCCGCGGTGCTCGCCCGCCAGATCGACGAGCGCGTCAAGGCGCTGGCCGACCTCAGCGACACCCCCCTGTTCTTCGGCCGGCTCGACTACCTGCACGCGCCCGGCGCCGCGCGGGCCGAGGGCGCCGGGGGCGAGCGCTTCTACATCGGGCGGCGGCACGTCCACGACGCCGGCGGCGACCCCATGGTCATCGACTGGCGCGCCCCGGTCTCCCAGCCGTTCTACCGCGCGTCGAAGAAGGACCCGATGGACGTCGGGCTGCGCCGCCGCTTCGGCTACACCGGCGGCGACCTGACCGCGTACGAGGACGAGCACCTGTCGGACCCGGCCGAGGAGGCCACCACCAGCAGGCTGCTCCAGCAGGAGATCGAACGGCCGCGCGTCGGCCCGATGCGGGACATCGTCGCCACGATCCAGCCCGAGCAGGACGAGATCGTCCGCAGCGGGCTGGGCGGCACCGTGTGCGTGCAGGGAGGCCCCGGTACCGGAAAGACCGCCGTCGGCCTGCACCGCGTCGCCTACCTGCTCTACGCCCACCGGGAACGGCTCGCCCGCACCGGCACCCTCGTCATCGGCCCCAACCGGTCCTTCCTGCACTACATCGAGCAGGTCCTCCCGGCACTGGGCGAACTGAGCGTGCAGCAGGCCACCGTGGACGACCTGGCCGACCACGTGGAGGTGCGCGGCACGGACGACGCCGCCGCCGCGGTCGTCAAGGGCGACGCCCGCATGGCCGAGGTCGTCAGGCGCGCCCTGTACTCCCACGTGACCATGCCCACCGAGCCCGTCGTCGTGGTGCGCGGCTCCCGCCGCTGGCGCGTCGCGGCGTACGAACTGGAGGAGATCGTCCGCGAGTTGCTGGACCGCGACATCCGCTACGGTGCCGCCCGCGAGGCCCTGCCGCAGCGGATCGCGCACGCGGTGCTGGTGCAGATGGAGCGGGCCGGGGAGGCGCCGGACGACCGGGTGCAGGACGCCGTCGCCCGCAACGGCGCGGTGAAGGCGGCCGTGAAGGCCCTCTGGCCGGCCGTCGATCCGGCGAAGCTGGTGCTGCGGCTGCTGACCGACGCCGCGTTCCTCGCCGAGCACGCCGAGGGGCTGCTGGACGAGGACGAGCAGAAGACGATCCTGTGGGCCCGGCCGGTGCGCAGCGTGAAGTCGGCCACGTGGTCGGCGGCGGACGCGGTGCTGGTCGACGAGGCGGCCGACCTGATCCGGCGCACGCACTCGCTCGGGCACGTCGTCCTGGACGAGGCGCAGGACCTCTCGCCGATGCAGTACCGGGCCGTGGGCCGCCGCTGCACCACCGGCAGCGCGACCGTCCTCGGCGACCTCGCGCAGGGCACCACGCCCTGGGCGACCCGGAGCTGGCGGGAGGCGCTGGCCCACCTCGGCAAGCGCGAGGGGGTGGTCGAGGAGCTGACGGCGGGCTTCCGCGTCCCCACCGACGTCATCGCGTACGCCTCCCGCCTCCTGCCCCACATCGCGCCCGGCCTCGCCCCGGTCGCCTCCGTCCGGGAGAACCCCGGCTTCTTCGAGGTCCGCGCGGTCACCGGGCCGGCCGACGTGGTCGCCGCGTGCGAGGAGTCGCTGCGCCACGAGGGCTCGACCGGCCTGATCGCCGCGGACGCCCGCGTCCCGGCGCTCGCCGAGGCCCTGACCGCGGCCGGCATCGCCTTCCTGGCCCCCGGTGAGGAGACCACCCGCGAGACCCGCCTGACCCTCGTCCCGGCGTCCTTGGCCAAGGGCCTGGAGTACGACCACGTCGTCCTGGACGAGCCGCGGGCGGTGGTGGACGGCGAACCGGACGAGCGGACCGGGCTGCGGCGGCTGTACGTGACCCTGACCCGGGCGGTGTCGGGCCTGGTCGTCACGCACGCGGCACCGCTGCCCCCGCAGCTCGCCGGGGAGGCGCGACCCGGCGCGTAGGGTGCCGCGCCGCCGCGGGCCGGGCTACGCGGCGGCGTCCAGCGTGGTCCGCCAGCGTGCGACCGCCTCGGCCGACACCGGTCCGTCCCAGCCCTCGGGGCGGGCCGCGCCGCCGATGTGGAAGGCGTCGAGGCCGGCCCGCACGAGGGCGGGCACGTGGTCCAGGCGCAGGCCGCCGCCGACGAGGATGGTCTGCTCGTAGCCGGGCTCGCCCCGCCTGCGCGCCTCCGCGCCCAGCGTGGGCAGGCCCTCGTCCACGCCGGCGGCGGAGCCGGCCGTGAGGTAGGTGTCCAGGCCGGGCAGGTCGGCGAGCTGCTTGCGCAGGGCGTCGCGGTCGGCGGCCCGGTCGATGGCCCGGTGGAAGGTCCAGCGGCAGCCCCCCAGCGAGGCCACCACCCGCTCCACGGCGGCCAGGTCCGCCCCGCCCCCGGCGTCGAGGAACCCGAGCACGAACTGGTCGGCGCCCGCGTCCCGCAACGCGTCCGCCACCCGGACCAGGCGGTCCACGTCGCCCGCCGCGAACCCGTCCGCCAGCCGCAGCATCACGCGCAGGTCGATGTCGACGGCGGCCCGGATCCCGGCGACGGTGGCGGCCGTCGGGGTGAGCCCGTCGGCCGCCATCTCCGTGACCAGTTCCAGGCGGTCCGCGCCTCCGGCCTGGGCGGCGACCGCGTCCCGGACGTCCAGGGCGATCACCTCCAGGACTGCACGCTTGCTCATGGCACCCCATTCGTCGGCGACTACAGGTCTAGTCCAATTGAAGACCATGCCGGTACGCGGACGCCACTCACCCGTAGAGGTTCAGCTCCCCCGGCTCCACCCCGGCCAGCTCGAACGCGGCCCCGTGCACCGGCCGGCCGGCGTACAGCCGGACGAGCGTGGCGGCGGAGCCGATGTACCGGGCGGGCGGCCCCGCCGCGGCCACGGCGCCCAGCCGCAGCGGCTCGTCCACGTCGTCGAGGTCGGCGTGCAGCGGCACGTGCCCCCGCTCCCGGGTGATCCGCGCCAGCAGGGCCAGCGCGTCCGCCAGCCCCGGCCCCGCGTAGGCCCCCGGCTCCCCCCACGCCTCCCGCACGTCCCCGGCGTGCACCCACTCGCCGAACCCGATCCGGTCCAGCGCCCCGTCCGCCCCGGCGATCACCGGACCGGCCGCGGTCATCCCGCGCTCCAGCTCGTCCACGATCCGCGCGTTCGGCCAGTCCGCGCGCTCGGCGATGTCCCGGGCGTTCGACTCGGGCGAGAACACGCCCTGTTCGAAGCGGCCCTGCACCACCCGCGTCAGCGCGGCCGAACAGTGCGCCAGCACGTCCCGCACCGACCACCCCGGGCACGCGGGGACGGGCAGCGCGAAGTCCGCGTCCGGCCGCGCCCGCAACAGCGGCACCAGCGACTCCCGTTCCACGGCCAGCAACCGCCCGGAGGCTTCGGGGTCCCGCACTTCCTGTACGTCAGTCATGGGGCCACGCTAGGCCCGCGGACCCGCGGGCGTCGCGGAGAATGGGCACATGGCCGATCTCGACGCCCTGCGCCTCCGCTTCGCCCGCGCCCTGGAGGGGGCCCGCGCCCCCGGCGGCGGCCCCGACCCCGCGCCGTACGCCGACGACCTGCTCGTCCGCTGGCAGGAGCCGCAGCGCCGGTACCACACGCCGGCCCACCTCACCGCGGTCCTGGACCGCGTCGACCTGCTGGAGCCGTACGCGGCCGACGCGGACGCCGTGCGGCTGGCCGCCTGGTTCCACGACGCCGTCTACCTGCCCGAGCGGTCCGAGAACGAGGAGCGGTCCGCGCGGCTGGCCGAGCGGGCGCTGCCGGAGGCCGGGGTGCCGCGGGGGAGGACCGCCGAGGTGGCCCGCCTGGTCCGGCTCACCGTCGGCCACGATCCCGCCGACGACGACCCCGACGGCCAGGTGCTGTGCGACGCCGACCTGGCGGTCCTCGCCGCGCCCCCGTCCGCGTACGCCGCCTACACCGCCGGGGTCCGCGAGGAGTACCACTTCGTGCCGGACGACGCCTTCCGCGCGGGGCGCTCCGCGGTCCTGCGCCAACTCCTCGCGCCACCCAGGCTGTTCCGCACCCCGTACGGGCGGGATCACTGGGAGGCCGCGGCCCGCCGCAACATCGCCGCCGAGCTGGAAACGCTGTCGCCCTGAGCGGCGCTCCCCCGTACTGTGCGGCGCATGCGAACGATGAGCGGGGACCAGGTGCAGCGGGCCGTGGAGCACTGCGCGGCGGTGCTGCGGACGGTGCTGGACCGGGACTGGCGAGGCGTCGGGGCCGGCCGGCTGGAGTGGGACTGCCGCCGAACGGCGTTCCACGTCGCCGACGACCTCATCGCCTACGCCGGCCAGCTCGCCGGGCGCGCCCAGGACGCGTACGTGCCGTTCGGGATCACCCTGGACGAGGGCACCGACAACGCGGGCCTGGTGCACGTGATCGAGACGACCGGCGCCCTGCTCGCCGCGGCCGTGCGCACCGCACCGCCCGGGGTCCGCGCCTTCCACCCCTACCCGTTCCGCAGCGCCGACCGCGAGGGCTTCGCCGCGATGGGCATCGCCGAGGTGCTGCTGCACACCCATGACATCGCCCAGGGCCTCGGCATCGCGCACGAACCCCCCGAGGACCTCGCCGAGTCCGTCCTGACCCTGCTCTTCCCGCACGTCCGGCCCGGCCCCGCGCCCTGGCCGACCCTGCTGTGGGCGACCGGCCGCGGCGACCTGCCCGGACGCGCCCCGGTCACCGGGTGGCGCTGGTGCAACAACCTCGTCCTGCCCGCCGGACGACTCACCCTGACCGGCATCCGCCCCGCCGCCGCCCACGACCTGCGCCTGGGCGGCGACGGCGGCTTCGAATGGCTCGGCGGCGGCCCCTACGACGGCACCCGGGAGGCCGCCGGCCTCCTGGTCGAGGCCTACGAAACGGGCGTCCACCGGCCCGAGTTCGGAATCTTCGCCCTGGTCCGGCACGAGGACGGCCGCGCCGTCGGCGGCATCGGCTTCCACGGCGCCCCGGACGAGGAGCGCCGCGTGGAGATCGGCTACGACCTCGTGGAGGGCGCCCGCGGCCGGGGCTACGCCACCGAGGCCGTGCGCGCGCTGACCGAGTGGGCGCTGGCCCGGGAGGACGTCGGCACGGTGATCGCGACCATCGAGGCGGACAACGTCGCCTCGCAGCGCGTGGTGTCCCGGGCCGGGTTCGTCCGGGCCACCGTGGAGGAGGAGCGCGCGGCGCGCGAGGAGGACGCCGGCGACCTGCGCCTCTACGTCCGCCGGCCCTGACGCCGCTTCGGCCGGCGCAGCCCCGAGGCGCGCAGCAGCCGCACCACCTCGCGGCTGCCGACCTCCACCGCCCCGGCGGCCACCGCGTCCGCGTACCGGTGTGACGGCAGGTCGTAGTGGTCACGCTCGAAGGCCCGCCGGGGCACACCCAAGTCCTCGGCGAAGCGGTGCAGTTCGTCGTACGACACGTCGCTGACCAGGTGCGACCACATGCGCCCGTGCCCGGGCCAGGCGGGCGGGTCGACGTACACCGTCACGGGAGCCTCACGAGGACGCCGCCCCGCCCGTGGTCCGCCCCAGCGAGCCCACCGCGGCGACCTTCACGCCCGCCTTGTGGCACACCCAGTGCGGATCGGGTCCCAGCTCCGGCTCCACGTCCAGCGCGTGCGGGTCGCCCGAGCCGCACACCGGGCACAGCGGCCAGCGGCCGTGCCGCTCCAGCAGCGCGTCCTGCACGTCCTGGGCGACCAGGCCGGCCACGAGGTGGGCGCCGTCGGGCCACTGCTCGACCCACCAGCGCCGCTGGGCGACGGAGTCCTCGACCAGTGAGACGACGTCCGCCTGCGCGACCTCGCCCGCGACCAGGTCGGCGAGCACCCGGGCGCGGGCCGTGTGCAGCACCTGTTCGAGGTGGGTGATGGGGTCCATGCCCCTATTGTGCGCACTCTTGACCGGGACACCGAACCGAAAATATCTTTCACGGGTGACCCAGGATGTGAAGGAAAGTTTCGGCAGTCCCGGTGGCTCACTCGCCGCGAAGGTGCGCACCCTCGCCCCTTCCATGACCCGGTCCATGCAGCGCGTGGCGGAGGCCGTCGCGGGCGACCCCGCCGGCTGCGCCGCCCTCACGGTCACCGGCCTCGCCGAACTGACCGGCACCAGCGAGGCGACGGTCGTCCGCACCGCCCGCCTGCTCGGCTATCCCGGTTACCGGGACCTGCGCCTGGCCCTGGCCGGTCTCGCCGCCCAGCAGCAGTCGGGCCGCGCGCCCGCCATCACCACGGACATCGCCGTGGACGACCCCATCGCCGACGTCGTGGCCAAACTCGCCTACGAGGAGCAGCAGACCCTCGCCGACACCGCCGCCGGACTCGACACCGTCCAGCTCGGCGCGGCCGTCGCCGCGCTCGCGGGTGCCCGCCGCACCGACGTGTACGGCATCGGGGCGTCCGGGCTGGTCGCCCGGGACCTCACGCAGAAGCTGCTGCGGATAGGGCTCATAGCCCACGCGCACAGCGATCCGCACCTCGCGGTGACCAACGCGGTGCAACTGCGGTCGGGCGACGTGGCCGTCGCCGTCACGCACTCCGGGTCGACGGGGGACGTCATCGAGCCGCTGCGGGTCGCGTTCGAGCGCGGCGCGACGACGGTGGCCATCACCGGGCGGCCGGACTCACCGGTCACCCAGTACGCCGACCACGTGCTGACCACGTCCACCTCCCGGGAGAGCGAGTTGCGGCCCGCCGCGATGTCGTCGCGCACCGGTCAACTCCTCGTGGTGGACTGCCTGTTCGTAGGAGTGGCGCAGCGGACGTACGAGAGTGCGGCGCCCGCGCTGGCCGCGTCGTACGAGGCCTTGGCGCACCGGCACCGCAGCGCGTCCCGATAGGGCGCGGGAGCGGCCGCGGCGGGTTCCGCGGGTCCGGCGCAGCCGCACGTCCCGAGCCAGCCCACCGCCCCCCGGGGCACCGCAGGACCCTTACCGGAAAGAGCCGCTGGAGCCGTTGTCGATGACCTCCCACACCCCCGGCCTGCAAGCCGAACTCGCCTCCCTGACCACCGAGGCCTTCCGGCCCGAACTCGCCGAGATCGACCGGTTGCCCACCCTCGACATCGCCCGCCTGATGAACGGCGAGGACACCGGCGTGCCCGCCGCCGTCGCCGCGCGGCTGCCGCAGATCGCCGCCGCCGTCGACGCCGTCGCCGCGCGCATGGCCGGCGGCGGGCGGCTGGTGTACGCCGGCGCGGGCACCGCCGGCCGGCTCGGCGTGCTGGACGCCTCCGAGTGCCCGCCCACCTTCAACACCGGCCCCGGCCAGGTCGTCGGCCTGATCGCGGGCGGCGCCGAGGCGATGGTCACCTCCGTGGAGGGGGCCGAGGACTCCCCCGAGCTGGCCCGCGCGGACCTCGACGCGCTGAAGCTCACGGCGGACGACAGCGTCGTCGGCGTCTCCGCCTCCGGCCGCACCCCCTACGCCGTCGGCGCCGTCGAGCACGCCCGCGCCCTCGGCGCGCTGACCGTCGGGCTCGCCTGCAACGCGCACAGCCCGCTCGCCGCCGCCGCCGAGCACGGCATCGAGGTGGTCACCGGCCCCGAACTGCTCACCGGCTCCACCCGCCTGAAGGCGGGCACGGCGCAGAAGCTGGTGCTGAACATGCTGTCGACGATCACGATGATCCGGCTCGGCAAGACGTACGGGAACCTGATGGTCGACGTCCGCGCCTCCAACGACAAGCTCCGCGCCCGCTCGCGCCGGATCGTCTCCCTGGCGACCGGGGCGGGCGACGAGGAGATCGAGCGGGCCCTGACCGCGTCGGGCGGCGAGGTGAAGCACGCGATCCTGGCCATCCTGGCCGACGTCGACGGCCCCACCGCCGCCCGCCTCCTGGAGGCGTCCGGCGGCCACCTGCGCGAGGCGCTGGCGGTCGCGGACGCCTGACCCGCACGCGCGGCGGCCGCGCCGGTCGCCGCCGGGGCGGGGGTGGCCGGGAACAGCGGGGTCCGGGGTACCGTCGGACTGCCGCCCCGCCGGGCGGCGACGTGCACGCGGACCCGGACGAGCCGAAGGAATGCGCCGACCGACATGAACCATGCCCAGCTCACCGCGCTCGGGCGGGCCCTGCGGCTCCTTGGGGAGCACGGGGATGCCCTGGGCGCCGACACGCCCGATGCCCGGCTGCACGAGGTCAGGGCCGACCTGAAGCGGGCGCTCGACCTGCTGGAGGAGGGCGTCGCCGCCGGTGCGCCCAGCACCCGCTGCCCGGAGCACCCGTACGGGCCCGTCGACGACAGCGCCCCGGACCTGTGCCTGCTGTGCGAGACCCGACGGCGGGCCGCCCGGCGGGCGGAGTTCCAGGGCCGCCCGCAGGGAACGGGGGCCCCCGCCACCGCGCCCTCCCGGTACGGCGTCCGCGGCGACCGGCCCCAGCCCCAGCAGCGCTGGCTGCCGGAGGCGTGGAACGGCCGGGAGTGGCAGTTGTGCGGCACCCCGAGACGGGACCGCCGCGAGGCCGAGGCCTACCTCGCGGCGGCACGGCGCGGGTCCCGGCCGGCGATGGCCTACCGGCTGGTGCACGAGTTCACCGACTACGAGGTGCTGCGGATCTGGGGGACGCCGGTCCGCGTCGACATCGAGCCCATGGGCAACCCGTAGGCCGGCGGGCCGGGGCCCCGGCCGGAACACGGCCCCGGAAGGTCCCCGAAAGGTCCCCGGCCGGGGCCGGGGCCGGACGCCGTGTCAGACGAGCGTCTTCAGGGCCGCCGCGTCGTACGGCTTCAGCTCGTCGAAGCGGTCGGCGAGGACCTTCGCCGCCCACTCGGGGTCCTGCAGCAGGGCGCGGCCGACGGCGACCATGTCGAACTCGTCGGCCTCCAGGCGGTCCAGGAGGTTGTCGATGCCCTTGACCGGGGAGCCCTCGCCCTGGAAGGCGTTGATGAAGTCGCCGTCCAGGCCGACCGAGCCGACGCTGATGACCTGCTTGCCGGTGAGCTTCTTCGTCCAGCCCGCGAGGTTGAGGTCGGAGCCGTCGAACTCGGGGAGCCAGTAGCGGCGCGTGGAGGCGTGGAAGACGTCGACACCGGCGGCGGCCAGCGGGGTCAGGATCGCCTCCAGCTCCTCGGGCGTCTCGGCGAGGCGTGCGTCGTAGGCCTCCTGCTTCCACTGCGAGTAGCGGAAGATCACCGGGAAGTCGGGCGACACCGCCTCCCGGACGGCGGCCACGACCTCCGCCGAGAACTTCGTCCGGGCCACCGCGTCGCCGCCGTAGGCGTCGGTGCGGCGGTTGGTGCCGGCCCACAGGAACTGGTCGAGGAGGTAGCCGTGGGCGCCGTGGATCTCCACGCCGTCGAAGCCGATGCGCTCGGCGTCGGCGGCGGCCTCGGCGAAGGCGCCGATGACGGCGTCCAGGTCGGCCCGGGTCATCGCCCGGCCGTCCTCGGTGCCGTCGATGCGCAGCCCGGAGGGGCCGACGGCGGGGGCGTCCGGGAAGGGCGCCTGGCCCTGCTTGCGGACCATGCCGACGTGCCACAGCTGGGGCACGATCGTGCCGCCCGCCGCGTGCACCGCCCCGGCGACCTTCGCCCAGCCGGCCAGCTGCTCCTCACCGTGGAAGCGCGGCACCCGGTCACTCTGGCCCGCCGACTCGTGGCCCACGTACGTGCCCTCGGTGACGATCAGTCCGACCCCGGCACCGGCACGGCGGGCGTAGTACGACACCACGTCCTCGCCGGGGACGCCGCCGGGGGAGAACATGCGGGTCATCGGCGCCATCACGATCCGGTTCGGGACGGTGAGACCGCCCAACGTGATCGGACGGGAGAGGATCCGGGCCGCGCGGGAGGCGGCGGGCTGGGTGGTGGTCACGTGGGGGCTCCTCGTGAGTGGAATCGAGTTGACCAGTGGGTATGTGCACACGCATTGGTGCACTTCCTCAAGTGAACCGCACGCCCCGTGCGGCACATTCCGCGCCCTCGGCGCGCCACCCTGTGATCCCGGACACGCCCGAGGGCGGCACCCCCCGTCAGGAACAGGGGGTGCCGCCCTCGGCAGGGACAGGCCGATCCGTGCGGATCAGAAGTCCATGTCACCGCCCGGCATGCCGCCGCCGGCCGGCGCGGCGGCCTTCTCCGGCTTGTCGGCGATGACGGCCTCGGTGGTGAGGAACAGCGCGGCGATGGAGGCGGCGTTCTGCAGCGCGGAACGGGTCACCTTCGCCGGGTCGATGATGCCCTCGGCGACCAGGTCGACGTAGTCGCCGGTCGCGGCGTTCAGGCCGTGGCCCGGGGTCAGGTTGCGCACCTTCTCCACCACGACACCGCCCTCGAGGCCGGCGTTGACGGCGATCTGCTTCAGCGGGGCCTCCAGCGCGATGCGCACGGCGTTGGCGCCGGTCGCCTCGTCACCCTCGAGCTCCAGCTTCTCGAAGACCTGGGAGGCCTGCAGCAGGGCCACGCCACCACCGGCGACGATGCCCTCCTCGACGGCCGCCTTGGCGTTGCGGACGGCGTCCTCGATGCGGTGCTTGCGCTCCTTGAGCTCCACCTCGGTGGCGGCACCGGCCTTGATGACCGCGACACCGCCGGCGAGCTTGGCCAGGCGCTCCTGCAGCTTCTCGCGGTCGTAGTCGGAGTCGCTGTTCTCGATCTCGGCGCGGATCTGGTTGACGCGGCCGTTGACCTGCTCGGAGGAGCCGGCACCGTCGACGATGGTGGTCTCGTCCTTGGTGATGACGACCTTGCGGGCGCGGCCCAGGAGGTCCAGGGTCGCGTTCTCCAGCTTGAGGCCGACCTCCTCGGAGATGACCTCGCCGCCCGTGAGGATGGCGATGTCGCCGAGCATGGCCTTGCGGCGGTCGCCGAAGCCCGGGGCCTTGACGGCGACGGACTTGAAGGTGCCGCGGATCTTGTTGACGACCAGGGTCGACAGGGCCTCGCCCTCGACGTCCTCGGCGATGATCAGCAGCGGCTTGCCCGACTGCATGACCTTCTCCAGCAGCGGGAGCAGGTCCTTGACCGAGGAGATCTTGGAGTTGGCGATGAGGATGTACGGGTCCTCCAGCACCGCCTCCATGCGCTCCATGTCGGTCGCGAAGTAGGCGGAGATGTAGCCCTTGTCGAAGCGCATGCCCTCGGTGAGCTCCAGCTCCAGACCGAAGGTGTTGGACTCCTCGACGGTGATGACGCCTTCCTTGCCGACCTTGTCCATGGCCTCGGCGATCAGCTCGCCGATCTGGGTGTCGGCGGCGGAGATGGACGCGGTGGAGGCGATCTGCTCCTTGGTCTCGACGTCCTTCGCCTGCTCCAGCAGGGCGGCGGAGACGGCCTCGACGGCCTTCTCGATACCGCGCTTCAGAGCCATCGGGTTGGCACCGGCGGCGACGTTGCGCAGGCCCTCCTTGACCAGGGCCTGGGCGAGCACGGTCGCGGTGGTCGTACCGTCGCCGGCGACGTCGTCCGTCTTCTTGGCGACTTCCTTGACCAGCTCGGCGCCGATCTTCTCGTACGGGTCCTCGAGTTCGATCTCCTTGGCGATGGAGACACCATCGTTGGTGATCGTGGGGGCGCCCCACTTCTTCTCGAGGACGACGTTGCGGCCCTTGGGGCCGAGCGTCACCTTCACGGCGTCCGCGAGCTGGTTCATGCCGCGCTCGAGGCCGCGCCGCGCCTCCTCGTCGAACGCGATGATCTTGGCCATGTGAAGTGGTCCCTCCAGGACTGGGGGTGATTCCTTCGGACCGCGCCCGCGCCCGCGACGGACGGCTCGCCGGCCTCGTGGTTCCTTGCCCCACCCGGCCTGCGGGCCTCACCGACCCGGTCCTTCGCTGTCACTCTCACCTTCAGAGTGCTAACGCAATGATTAGCACTCGGCATGCCCGAGTGCAAGGTGTGCCCGCGCGGCGGACCCGATGGAGGCGGCGCCCGGCGGCGCGTGGACGCGCGCGCCGGCGGCCGGTCCCCGCCGCGGACCGGCCCCGCCGGGGCAGTCCGAAGGGCCCGCGCCCCGGTGCGGGGTGCGGGCCCTTCGGACCGTGCAGAACGTTCAGGCGGTGACGCGAACCATGTCGGCCTGCGGGCCCTTCTGACCCTGCGAGATCTCGAACTCGACCCGCTGGCCCTCTTCCAGGGTGCGGTAGCCGTCCATCTGAATGGCGCTGTAATGGACGAAGACGTCCGCACCACCGTCGACCGCGATGAAGCCGTAGCCCTTCTCCGCGTTGAACCACTTGACGGTGCCCTGAGCCATGCCCAACTCCCCTATTACTGGCCCTTGCACAGATCCGCACTTCGCGAACCCGGGTCAGACCTCGCCCCCCAAGGTTCGGGGGCGTGCGCCGGAACGCGTCGACCGCGGCTGAATGTATCTGTCCAACTGCCCTCCGCAACAGGTCAGTCGGACGAGAATTCTTGAAGAGTCCGGTCCGGAATGTGGCGCAAATTCCGGTGAATTCAGGGCAAGTCGGGCTACAGAAAAGCCACAAAGGCCGCGTAAAACCCACACATATTGACCACTCCCCATCGGGGCGCGCGGCATGTTTCCGAGGCTCCCGGCAGACGGTCCGAGACCGCGTTCCCCGATTCTACCGTCTTCAATCCCATAAAATTGCCCCCTCCGTTTCTCTCCCGGAGGGGGCGGTCGGCAGAACGGCCGGTAATCGGAGTTACCGAAGGTAATGATCGGTCATTCGGTCAGCCGGTCAGCCGCCGGCGACGGCCGGAATGATGGAGACGCCGGCGCCGTCGGGGGTGGCGGTCCGCAGGCCCTGCTCGAAGCGCACGTCGTCGTCGTTGACGTAGACGTTGACGAAACGGCGCAGCTTGCCCTGGTCGTCCAGCACCCGGGCGGCGATGCCGGTGTGGTTCTTCTCCAGGTCCTCGATGACCTCCGCCAGGGTCGCGCCGTCGGCGGTGACCTCGGCCCGGCCACCGGTGTAGGTGCGCAGGATGGTGGGGATGCGAACGGTCACGCTCATGCGAGGCCAGCCTCTCGGAAGGAGTCCAGGTTCGGGCGGATGGTGGCGGTGAGGCCGGTGCCGGCCACCGCGTCGAGGGTCTTGAGGCCGTCACCGGTGTTGAGGACGACCGTGGTGAGCGACGGGTCCAGCACGCCGTCCTCGATCAGCTTGCGGGTCACGCCCACGGTCACGCCGCCGGCCGTCTCGGCGAAGATGCCCTCGGTGCGGGCGAGCAGCTTGATCGCGTCGACGATCTGCCCGTCCGTCACGTCCTCCACCGCGCCGCCCGTGCGGCGCGCGATGTCCAGCACGTACGGCCCGTCGGCCGGGTTGCCGATGGCGAGGGACTTGGCGATGGTGTCCGGCTTCTGCGGGCGGACCACGTCGTGCCCGGCCTTGAAGGCCGCCGACACCGGCGAGCAGCCCTCGGCCTGCGCCCCGAAGATCCTGTACGGCCGGTCCTCGACCAGTCCCAGCCCGACCAGCTCCCGCAGACCCTTGTCGATCTTCGTGAGCTGGGAGCCGGAGGCGATCGGGACGACGATCTGGTCCGGCAGCCGCCAGCCGAGCTGCTCGCAGATCTCGTACGCCAGGGTCTTGGACCCCTCCGCGTAGTACGGCCGCAGGTTGACGTTGACGAAGCCCCAGCCCTCGCCGGCCGGGTCGCCGATCAGCTCGGAGCAGAAGCGGTTCACGTCGTCGTAGTTGCCCTCGATGCCGACCAGCTCGCCGCCGTAGACGGCGGCCATGACGACCTTGCCCTGCTCCAGGTCGTGCGGGATGAACACGCAGGAACGCAGGCCGGCCCGGGCGGCGGCGGCACCGACCGCGCCGGCCAGGTTGCCGGTCGAGGAGCAGGACAGGGTGGTGAAGCCGAAGGCGCGCGCGGCCTCCAGGGCCTGGGCGACGACCCGGTCCTTGAAGGAGTGCGTCGGGTTGCCGGAGTCGTCCTTCACGTACAGCCCGCCGGTCACGCCCAGCTCGCGGGCGAGGTTGTCGGCCTTGACGAGCTTGGTCCAGCCGGGGTTGATGTTCGGCCTGTCGGCCACGTCGGCCGGGACCGGCAGCAGCGGCGCGTACCGCCAGATGTTCGCGGGGCCCGCCTCGATGCGCGCGCGCAGCCCTTCGGCGTCGTAGGCGGAGAAGTCGTAGGCGATCTCCAGCGGGCCGAAACACTCCTCGCAGGCGAACACCGGGCCGAGCGGCACCCGGTGGCCGCACTCGCGGCAGCTCAGGGCGGCGGCGGGGCCGAGGTCGACGGTGGTGGTGCTGGTGCTTGCAACGGTCTGCACAGCCATGGAGGCGAGGCCCTTTCTCCTCATCTTCCTCGCGACGCACCTCGCCGCGAGACGGAATTGGCACCTTCCCGAGCCGGGAGCCTCGCTTCAGAAGACGAGTACCGACCGGAGGGTTGCCGGGGCTTCACCGGGCCGTGTCCCTCTGCCCCTCTGGATGAGCTGTATGTGGTTGTGAACGCCCGTGCCCCCCGACATGCGATGGTCACCGGCGTTGTCCAAGACTGTAACCGAAGGCCAGGAGAGTTGAGATAGTCGTCCGAACCGCGAGATGGATCACACGGCCCCCGCGGGGGGCCACGTGATCATGACAGTGAGGAGCCGCAGACCGTGCTGCAAGAAGTCGAGCGCTGGCTGGCCACCCGCTCCTGGTCCGTGGCCGACCGCCCGCTGCACCGGATCCTGGCCGCCAAGCAGCGCACCGGGCAGTCCGTCTCCGTCGTCCTGCCCGCGCTCAACGAGGAGGGGACGGTCGGCGACATCGTCGCCGTCATCCGCCACGACCTCATGCGGCAGGTCCCGCTGGTCGACGAGCTCGTCGTCGTCGACTCCGGGTCCACCGACCGCACCTTCGAGGTCGCCGCCGCCGCCGGGGCGCGGGTCGTCCACCGCGACGCCGTCCTGCCCCGCATACCCGCCCTCCCCGGCAAGGGCGAGGTGCTCTGGCGCTCGCTGCTGGTCACCGGCGGGGACATCGTCTGCTTCATCGACGCCGACCTGAAGGAGTTCTCCTCCGACTTCGTCTCCGGGATCGTCGGCCCGCTGCTCACCGACCCGGACGTGGACCTGGTCAAGGGCATGTACGACCGCCCGCTCGGCGGCGCGGCCGGCCAGGGCGGCCGGGTCACCGAACTGATGGCCCGCCCGCTGCTGAACATGCACTGGCCGCAACTGGCCGGCTTCGTGCAGCCGCTGGGCGGCGAGTACGCGGCCCGCCGCTCCCTGCTGGAGCGGCTGCCGTTCCCGGTGGGCTACGGCGTGGAGCTGGGCATGCTGGTGGACGCGCTGCACCTGGTGGGGCTCGACGCGCTGGCCCAGGTGGACGTGGGGGTGCGCAAGCACCGGCACCAGGACGGGCAGGCGCTCGGCCGGATGGCGGCGGCCATCTACCGCACCGCCCAGCTGCGGCTGGCCCGCGGGCACCTCATCCGCCCGGCCCTGACCCAGTTCGAGCGGGGCGAGGACGGTTTCGAACCGCGCACCCACTCCGTGGACACCGAGGAGCGGCCGCCGATGGCGGAGATCGCGGAGTACGCGGCGCGCCGGGTGGCGTGAGGCGGACGGAAACGGCGGCGTACGGCACCCTTCCGGAGCGGACCGTACGTTTGAGTGTTTCCGGGCCGGGCTAGGTTGAGGTCTATGGCTTCCACGCACGCTGCTGAGGTGCTGGTCGCGTCCAACCGCGGCCCGGTTTCGTACGAGCTCCAGGAGGACGGCTCGCTGCACGCCAAACGCGGCGGCGGCGGACTGGTCTCCGGGCTGTCGGCCATCGGGCCGGACACGGACGCGGTCTGGGTGTGCGCCGCGCTCGGCGACGGCGACCGCGCGGCCGTCCGGCGCGCCGGGGGCGGCCTGCTGCCGGCCGAGGAGACCGGCGGGCAGCGGGTGCGGATGCTCGACGTCGACGCGGCCGTGCACGCCGACGCCTACAACGGCATCGCCAACTCGGTGCTCTGGTTCGTCCACCACCTGCTGTACCAGACCCCGCTGGAGCCGGTCTTCGACGCGGAGTTCCGCCGCCAGTGGGCGTCGTACCGGGCCTACAACCAGGCGTTCGCCGAGGCGCTGGCCGAGGAGGCCGCCGAGGGGGCGGCGGTGCTCATCCAGGACTACCACCTGGCCCTCGCCCCCCGGATGCTCCGCCGGCTCCGCCCCGACCTGCGCATCGGCCACTTCTCGCACACCCCGTGGGCCCCGCCGGACTACTTCCGGCTGCTGCCCGACGACATCGCGGCCGAGCTGCTGACCGGTGTCCTGGGCGCGGACCGGGCGGCGTTCCTGACCCGCCGGTGGGCGGACGCCTTCACGGCGTGCTGCCACGCGGTGCTCGGCCCGGGCACCCCCTCGGGCACCCGGATCGGGGTGCACGGGCTGGGTGCGGACGCGGACTTCCTGCGGGAGCGGGCGCACCGGCCGGACGTGGACGAGCGGATGGCCGCGCTCCGGGAGGAGATCGGCGAGGGCCGCCGCACGATCGTCCGGGTGGACCGCACCGAACTGTCCAAGAACATCGTGCGGGGGCTGCTGGCCTACCGGGAGCTGCTGGACACCCGCCCCGAGTGGCGCGAACGGGTGGTGCACGTGGCGTTCGCCTACCCCTCCCGGCAGGACCTCGCGGTGTACCGCGACTACACGGCCGAGGTGCAGCGGGTGGCGCAGGAGATCAACTCCGCGTACGGCACGCCCGGCTGGACGCCGGTGGTGCTGCACGTCAAGGACGACTTCGCGCGCTCCCTGGCCGCCTACCGGCTCGCGGACGTGGCTCTGGTCAACCCGATCCGGGACGGCATGAACCTGGTCGCCAAGGAGGTGCCGGTCCTCTCCGACGGGAGCTGCGTCCTGGTGCTGTCGCGGGAGGCGGGGGCGTACGAGGAGCTGGGCGAGGACGCGATCGCGGTGAACCCGTACGACGTCACGGGTACGGCCGAGGCGCTGCACGAGGCGCTGACCCTGCCGGAGGCCGAGCGCGCGGAACGCTGCAAGAGGCTGGCCGCGGCGGCCACCTCCCTGCCCCCGGCCCAGTGGTTCCTGGACCAGCTGCACGCCCTGACCGAACAGCCCGGCTGACCGAACAGCCCGGCTGACCGGCGTCCCCGGCGGTCCTCCGGGCCTTCCCCGGCTGACCGCCGCCGCCCGGGCCCGCCGCGGACCGCGGCGGGCCCCTTCCTCACCCGCCGGACGTGCCGACGGCCGCCGCCAGCGCGGAGAGCAGGTGGACGACTCCCCCGGGGCCGTCGACCACCAGGTCGGCGCGTTCGGACAGTTCCGGGGCCTCCGCGCTGCCGCTGCAGACCAACAGGCCCGGGATGCCGTCGGAGCGGAGTTTCTCCACGGCCGCGAAGGCCGGGAGGTCACCGAGGTCGTCGCCGGCGTAGAGGACGCACCCGGCGCCGGTGGCGCGGACGTGGTCGAGCAGGGCGACGCCCTTGTCCATGCCCGGCGGGCGCAGTTCCAGGACCAGGCGGCCCGGTTCGACGATCAGGCCGTGCCGGGTGGCGAGGTTGGCGAGGGGGACGCGCAGGGCCTCGAAGGCGGCCTGCGGGTCCTCGGCGCGGCGGGTGTGGACCGCCACGGCCCGCCCCTTCTCCTCGATCCACGTGCCCCGCGCGGCGCCGGCGCGCTCCAGCAGGTCCGGCAGCCCGGCGCGGACGGCGGCCACCCCGGGGTGCGGGGCGGGGGCGCTGACCGTGCCGGTGACGGCGTCCCAGCGTTCGGCGCCGTAGTGGCCGAGGACCACCAGGTGCTCCAGTCCGGGCACGCCCGCGAAGCCGCCGTTGCGCACCGCGACCGCGGCGGGCCGACCGGTGATCACGGCGACCGAGGACACCCGCGGGGCGAGGGCGGCGAGCGCGGGGACGGCGCCGGGGTGGGCGCGGGCCTGCTCGGGGTCGGCGACGATCGGGGCGAGCGTGCCGTCGAAGTCGAGTCCGACCACGGCGCCGCGGGGTCCGGCGAGCAGTGCCCGCAGTCCGTCCCGACCGGCCTTGGTCTCCGGGTTCGGCAGAGAGTCCATACAGCGACACTATCCAGTGCGGGACGGCTCACGCCTGGGAGCGCGCACCGGCGCCCGGCGCCTCAGCGCTCCGCCCGCCGTGCCTCGCGCACCCGGCGCAGCCGGTTCACCGTCACCGGGTCCAGCGCGAGCGCCCGCGCGTCGTCCAGCAGGGCGTTGAGGAGTTGGTAGTAGCGGACCGGGGCCAGTCCCAGCTCCTCGCGTATCGCCCGTTCCTTCGCGCCGGGGCCGGGAAAGCCCCGGCGCTCCAGGGCGAGGATGGCCTCTTCGCGGCTGCCCAGTTCCATGGGGACCACCGTAACGCCGGGCACCGACAACCGGCTCAGCCCCCGGCGGCCGCGGTGCTGTCCGCGGCCGCGGCCGCCGCCTGGAGGCGGGTCAGGACGGCGGACGGGCTGTTGCCCGGGGCGACGGCGTCGCCGATCTCCTTCTTCACGGCCGCGCTGACCGCCGCCCAGGTGCTCTTGCCGACGGGGTACATCTCGGAGGTGGGCAGTTGGCGGAGGAAGGGCCGCAGGCTCTTGTCCGGTTCGGTGTCCGATGTGCTCATGGCGAAGGAGGCGGAGGCGGTGACCGGCAGCAGCCCGTACCTGCGGCAGAAGCCGAGGACGTTCTTCTTCGCGTACACGTAGTTGAGGAAGTCGCCGATCTGCTCGGCGTGCCCGTTCTGCCGGAAGCCCGTGATCCAGTCGGTGACGCCCAGCGGCACCCCGGCCCCACCGGTACGGCCCGGCACGGGGACCATGCCGAACTTCACGCCCTTCTTCGCGGCCTGCTGCGCCAGCGCGGGGTGCCCGTCGAGCATGCCGACCCTGCCGTCGGCGAAGGCGGCGAAGGCGTCCGCGCGGTTGAGCCTGCCCGGGGCGACCGGACCGGTCAGGCCCTTGTCGACCAGCTCGTCCTTGAGCCAGGTGAAGGTCCGCACGTTCTGGTCGGAGTCGATGGTGTAGGAGCCGATGTCGTCGGTGTAGTCGCCGCCACCGCCCAGCAGCCACTGCATGGTCTCGGCCTGCGCCTCCTCGGGGCCGAGCGGCAGCGCGTACGGGTACGGCACGCCCTCGGCCTTGAGCGCGGCGGCGTCGGCGGCCAGCTCGGCCCAGTCGGTGGGCGGGGTGATGCCGGCCTCGGCGAACAGGGTCTTGTTGTAGAAGAGGACCCGGGTGGAGGCGGCGAACGGGATGCCGTACTGCGTGTGGTTCCACTGGCCGGCTTCGGCGAGCTGCTCGACGAAGTCCGCCTGGGTGCGGATGGGGAGCAGGTCGGAGGCCGGGTACAGCTCGCCCGCCGCCGCGTAGTCGGCGTAGGTGTCCGTCTGCGCCAGGTCGGGGGCGTGACCGGCGTCGACCATCTCCTCGACCTCGCGGTCGACGTCCTTCCAGGGGTAGACGCTGACCTGGACCCGCACGCCGGGGTGCTCGGCCTCGTACGCCCCGACCAGGGCGTCCCAGTACTTCTTGGAGCTGTTCGCCGGTAAGTCGCCGTAGTCGGCGGCGACCAGTTTGAGCGTCACGCCGGAGGACGCCGTGCTCCCACAGCCCCCGAGCACCGCCGTCATGCCCAGCGCGGACACCACCGCGATCGTTCCTGCTCCCTTACGACTGCGCCGATCCACGGTCAAGTCCCAATCCTGCCTGCGAGCGTTCAACATACGGACGAGTAAGGTCTACACCACATGAGTGGACTAGACCTTTTTCGGGTGTGGGGGCCACACTGGGTCCGTGAGACATGTCATCGCCCTGGACGTGGGCGGTACCGGTATGAAGGCCGCCCTCGTCGGGGACGACGGCGCGCTGCTGCACCGCGCCCGCCGGGCTACCGGCCGCGAACGCGGACCCGGCGCGGTGGTGGAGGGCATCCTCGACTTCGCCGCCGAACTGCGCGCCCACGGCGTGGAGCACTACGGCGAACCGGCCGCCGCGGCCGGCGTCGCGGTCCCCGGCATCGTCGACGAGGAGCACGGCACCGCCGTCTACGCGGCCAACCTCGGCTGGCGGGACGTCCCCCTGCGCGCCCTGCTCGCCGAACGGCTCGGCGTCCCCGTCGCCCTCGGCCACGACGTGCGCACCGGCGGGCTCGCCGAGGGGCGGATCGGCGCGGGCAGGGGCGCCGACCGGTTCCTGTTCGTGCCGCTCGGCACCGGGATCGCCGGCGCCATCGGCCTGGACGGGCGGGTGGAGGCGGGCGCGCACGGCTTCGCGGGCGAGATCGGCCACGTCGTCGTGCGGCCCGGCGGGATCCCGTGCCCCTGCGGGCAGCGCGGCTGCCTGGAGCGGTACGCCTCCGCGTCCGCCGTCGGCGAGGCGTGGGCAGCGGCCCGCGGGGACGTGCGGGCGGACGCGGCCGGCTGCGCCCGGGCCGCGTCCGCCGGCGACCCGGACGCCGTGCGGGTGTGGCGGGAGGCGGTGGACGCGCTCGCCGACGGGCTGATCACCGCGCTCACCCTGCTGGACCCGCGCACGCTGATCATCGGTGGCGGACTGGCCGAAGCGGGGGAAGTGCTGTTCCGGCCCCTGCGGGACGCCGTCCGGCAACGGGTCACCTTCCAGAAGACGCCCACCATCGTCCCCGCCGCCCTCGGCGACACCGCCGGCTGCCTGGGCGCGGGGCTGCTCGCGCGCGACCTGCTGACGACCACCCCTACGACCGCGGAGGTAAGCACCTGATGGCCAACGAGCGGGACACCGCCCCGGCGGGAACACGGGCGACCGCCCGGCCGGCCACGAACGAGCCGCAGGTGCTCACCGGTGCGAGGGTGGTCCTCCCCACCGGTACGGTGCAGGACGGCCGCGTGATCGTCGAGGGCGCGCGGATCGCGGCCACCGCCCCCGAGAACGCCCGCGTCACCGACGTGAGCGGCCACTGGCTGATCCCCGGCTTCGTGGACATCCACAACCACGGCGGCGGCGGAGCCTCCTTCTCCGGTACGGCCGACGACGTGTTGACCGCCCTGCGCACGCACCGCCTGCACGGCACCACCACCCTGGTCGCCTCCACCGTCACCGACGAGATGGACCTGCTGGTCAGGCAGGCCGGGCTGCTGAGCGAGCTGGCCGAGCAGGGCGACATCGCGGGCATCCACTTCGAGGGCCCGTTCATCTCGCCGTGCCGCAAGGGAGCCCACTCCGAGGCGCTGCTGCGCGACCCGGACCCGGCCGAGGTCCGCAAGTTGATCGACGCGGCGCGCGGCCGGGCGAAGATGGTCACCCTCGCCACCGAGCTGCCGGGCGGCATCGACTCCGTGCGGCTGCTCGCGGAGCACGGCGTGATCGCCGCGGTCGGGCACACGGACGCCGGCTACGAGCAGACGGTCGAGGCCATCGACGCGGGCGCCACGGTCGCCACCCACCTCTTCAACGCCATGCCCGCCCTCGGCCACCGCTCCCCCGGCCCCGTCGCCGCCCTGCTGGAGGACGAGCGGGTCACCGTCGAGCTGATCAACGACGGCACGCACCTGCACCCGGCCGCCCTCCAGTTGGCGTTCCACCACGCGGGCCCCTCCCGGGTGGCGTTCATCACGGACGCGATGGACGCGGCCGGCAGCGGCGACGGCCGCTACATGCTCGGCCCGCTGGAGGTCGAGGTCAGCGAGGGCGTGGCCCGCCTGGTGGACGGCGGCTCGATCGCGGGCTCCACGCTCACCCTGGACCGCGCCTTCAAGCGGGCGGTGACCGTCGACGGGCTGCCCGTGGAACACGCGGTCGCCGCCCTGTGCGCCAACCCGGCCCGCCTGCTCGGCCTCGCCGACCGCGTCGGCTCGCTGGAGCCCGGCAGGGACGCCGACCTGCTCCTGCTGGACGACGCCTTCGACCTCAAGGGCGTGATGCGGCGGGGCGAATGGGTGCTCCCGCCCCGACTGCCCTGATCCGTACCCGCCCTTCGGGGCACGGCGGTCGGTCCCGCACTGGGCCGGCCGCCGTGTCTTTGGCATGATCGGGGCGCCGGACCGATGGCGACGGACTGCGAGGGGAGGTCGGCCCGGGTGATCCTGACGGTCACGCTGAACACCGCTCTGGACATCACCTACCACGTGCGGTCCCTGCGCCCGCACACCGCGCACCGCGTCTCGGACGTCGCGGAGCGGCCGGGCGGCAAGGGCGTGAACGTGGCCCGGGTGCTGGCCGCCCTCGGACACGAGGTGACGGTCACCGGGTTCGCGGGCGGGGCCACCGGGCGCGCGGTGCGCGACCGGCTCGCGGACACCCCGGGGGTGACGGAGGCGCTGGTGCCGATCGCGGGGGCGACCCGGCGCACGATCGCCGTCGTGGACGAACGCTCCGGCGACACGACCCGGCTGGACGAGCCGGGTCCGCAGATCGCCCCGGCGGAATGGTCGGCCCTCCAGGACCGCTACGACGACCTGCTGGCCACGGCCGCGGCGGTGGCCCTGTGCGGCAGCCTGCCGCCGGGCGTGCCGGTCGGGGCGTACACGGGCCTGATACGCGCCGCCCGGGCGCGCGGCGTCCCGGTCCTGCTGGACACCGGCGGCGAGCCGCTGCGCCGCGGGGTCGCGGCCCGCCCCGACGTCATCAAGCCCAACGCCGACGAACTCGCCGAACTCACCGGCTCCCACGAGCCGTCGCGCGCCACGCAGGACGCCCGTCGCCGCGGCGCCCACGCGGTGGTCGCCTCCCTGGGCCCGCAGGGCCTGCTCGCCGCGACCCCGGAGGGCCGCTGGCGCGCAGCCCCGCCCGCCCGCTTCCACGGCAGTCCGGCCGGCGCGGGCGACTCGGCGGTCGCGGGCCTGCTGTCGGGGCTCGTGGACCGCCTGCCCTGGCCGGAGCGGCTGGCCCGCGCGGTCGCGCTCTCGGCGGCGACCGTACGGGCACCCGCGGCGGGCGAGTTCGACCGCGCGGACTACGAGGAGCTGCTGGCCCGCGTCACGGTGACCGGCACGGCCTGAGCCCCTGGGGGCCTCCCGTCCGGACCGGGCCGGGCTCACCTAGTCCGGACCGGACCGGACCGATCCGGACTAGGCCCTAGGACGACCGGTCGACCTGGCCCTTCTTCAGCCACAACTGGTCCAGCAGGACGTCGCACTTGTCGCCGGGCTGGCAGGAGATCGAGATGGTGTTGTGGCCCTTGGCCAGGGTCGGGTACGCGTAGGTCTCCGTCCAGGCCTCGGCCGGGTCGGACTTGTGCGTGAAGTTGGAGAGGTTGAACTTGCTGCCGAAGGCCTTGCCGTTGACCGTGATGGTCATCGACTGGTCCTCGCCGGCGTTGCTGTACCGCGCGAACAGGGTGTAGGTGCCGTCCTCGGGGATGCCGTCGACCGTCCAGGTGACCGAGGCGCCGACCTGGTTCAGTCCGCCCACGTAGGCGCCCCCGGCACCCTGGGCGCCGCCGACGTCCGACGCCGTGGCGGCACCGCCGGAGAGCTGGACGCCCTTGTCGGCGGCGTCGGTCCTGGGCAGCTCCCCGGTCGCGGCGCCACTGCTCGTCGGGTTCGGGTCGCTGCTCTGCGACTGGGTCGGGGTGGCGTCGGTCCGGTCGCCGGAGGTGTCGTCGTCCGAGTTGCCGTTGATCATCGCGACACCGATGCCGATGACGACGGCGGCGACCACGGCGATGGCGCCGATCAGCAGGCCCTTGGTGTTCGGGCCGCGCCGGCCGCCCGCGCCGCCCCCGCCGGGCGGCATGGGGGACCGGGTGGTGGGGGCGCCGCCGGGCAGCGTCTCCGGGGCCTGGTAGTAGGCGTTCGGCTGGCCGTGGGTGCCCTGCTGCTGCGGGACGGACGGCTGGCCGTACGGTGCCTGCTGCGGGCCGCCGTACTGGCGCTCACCCACCGTGCGCACCCTGCTGACCGCGTTCGGGTAGCCGTACCCCCCGGACGGCGGCTGGGCCCCTCTGGCCTGGCCGTCGGCGTACAGGTAACCGAACGGGTCGTCGTCCTCGGGCGTGCTCGCGCCGTTGTCGCCGGGCGTCATCCCTTGGGTACTCCTCAACAGGTGCGGGCGGATGCTGGTGCGGGTGTGGAATGGCGAGCCTACCCGCTCCGGCCGGGCCGCACGGGTGACCCGGATCGCATCAACTCACTGACCTGCGGTTCATCCGGCACGCCGGTGTTGTTTGGGACGAGATCTTTTCTCTATGTACATCCGCTCGTCAGCGGACTTCAGCACCTCGTCCGCGGTCATGCCGCAGTGTGCCCAGCCGATGCCGAAACTGGCGCCCACCCGGACGGCCCGGCCCTCGGCGCGGATGGGCTGGATGATCTCGTTGCGCAGGCGCACGGCGAGGTCCTGGGCGTCGGCCCTGCCGAGCCCGTCGGCGAGGACCACGAACTCGTCGCCGCCCAGCCGGGCCACCGTGTCACCGTCGCGGACGCCCTGGGAGAGCCTGCGGGCGACCTCGATGAGGACCGCGTCGCCGGCGTTGTGGCCGAACCGGTCGTTGATCGACTTGAAGCCGTCCAGGTCGCAGAAGAGGACCGCGAGCCCCTTGGCGCCGTCGTCGTGGCCCTCCTCGGGCGCGACGGTGTGCACGTGGTGGTCGTAGGCGTCGTACGGCTCCGCGCCCGGCGCGAAGTCGAAGCCCTGGCCGGGGAGCGGGTCGAAGGCGGGATGCCCGTAGGCGGCGTCCAGGGACTCCGGGGAGTCCGGGCCGCCGGGCTGGGCCGGGCGCCGGCACAGCCGGGCCGACAGCCGGGAGCGCAGCTCGGCGGAGTTGGGCAGGCCGGTCAGGGAGTCGTGGGAGGCGCGGTGGGCCAGCTGCAGCTCGCGCCGCTTGCGCTCCTCGATGTCCTCGACGTGGGTGAGCAGGAAGCGGGGGCCGTCGGCCGCGTCGGCGACGACGGAGTTGCGCAGGGACACCCAGACGTAGCTGCCGTCGCGGCGGCCCAGGCGCAGTTCGGCCCGGCCGCCCTCGGCGGAGGTCCGCAGCAGGGTGCCGATGTCCTCGGGGTGGACGAGGTCGGAGAAGGAGTAGCGGCGCATCGCCGAGGCCGGGCGGCCCAGCAGGCGGCACAGGGCGTCGTTGGTGCGCAGGATGCGGCCGTGCTGGTCGCCGCCCATCTCGGCGATCGCCATGCCGGAGGGGGCGTACTCGAAGGCCTGGCGGAAACTTTCCTCACTGGCGCGCAGGGCCTGCTGTTCGCGCTCCAGGCGGACCAGGGCGCGCTGCATGTTGGCCCGCAGCCGGGCGTTGCTGATCGCGATGGCGGCCTGGAAGGCGTATATCTGGAGGGCTTCGCGACCCCAGGCGCCGGGCCTGCGGCCGTTGCGCGGCCGGTCCACGGAGATGACGCCGAGCAGTTCGCCCGAGCCGCTGCCGTGCACCCCGGGCGTGTACATCGGTGCGAAGAGGCGGTCGCAGGGGTGCCACTCGTCCTCGAAGCGGGGCGCGGGCCCCTCGGTGTACCACTGGGGGACGTCGTCGTCGTCCAGGACCCAGCCCTCGGTGTGCGGTATGAACACCAGGTCGCCCCAGTGCTCGCCCATGCCCAGCCGCCGCTCCCAGGACGCGCGGGAGCCGACCCGGCCGGTGATCAGGGCCTCGGCGGCGCAGTTGCCGGCGAACGCGGCGACGACGAGGTCGCCCTCGGGACGCACCAGGTTCACGCACGCCATCTCGTAACCGAGGGCGTTGACGACGCCGTCGGCGACGGTCTGCAGCGTGTCCGCCAGGCTGCGCGCCGTGTTCATGTCGGCCATGACCTGGTGCAACTGCCGCAGGGACGCAAGGCGGACATACGGCTCCGACTCGGTCTCCATGCTCGCCCTCCCCCCGAGTCCTCGCAGCGATTCAAGGGTGCTCTTCGGCTTCCCCGCCACTGAATCACAGCGCGCTGCCCACTCGGTACACAGGGTCAACAATTACCGCTCCTTGTGACTCAAGTCACAGGAGAACGTGAACAACCGCGGGGAGTTTCCGCGTTTTCCCCGTGTGTTTCCCGAACCCGGGCCCCGTCGGTGTGCGCACATGATGCACGAAGTCCGCCACCGGCGCCCTGGCACCCCGCCGGCACACGGGCCCGGTGCGGCCGCCCGAGCGCGGAGATTAGCGTTTCCGGTGTGCTGAACACTCCCTCACCCGCCGACAAGGACACTTCCGGGCATGCTGGGGAGGTGAGCGACGACGAGTTCCGGGGCGCGATGTCCCGGCTGGCCGCGGGCGTGGTCCTGGTGACCGCGCAGGAAGCGCCGCTGGACCCGGACGACCCCGGGGCGCCGGACGGGGAGGACGTCGGCATGACGGCCACGGCCTTCGTGTCGGTCTCCCTGGAGCCGCCGCTCGTGCTGGTCAGCCTGCGCGAGGGCTCCCGCATGGACGACCTGCTGGCCGAGCAGCCGCTGTGGGCGGTCTCGGTCCTCGCCGAGAGCCAGCGGCACGTCGCGGGCCGCTTCGCCATGAAGGGCCGCCTCAGCGACCGCCTGCTCTTCGCGGACCTCGCCCACCGCCGCGGCCAGGTCACCGGCGCCCCGCTGGTGGACGGCGCGCTCGCCACGCTGGAGTGCCGCACCGAGCAGCGGGTCACGGCCGGCGACCACACCCTGGTCATAGGCCGCGTCCTGACCGCACACCTGCCGAGCGCGGACGGCGGGCCGCTGCTGTACTTCCAGGGGCGGTACCGGCAGCTGCGCTGAGCGCGGCCGGGGAGGGCCGGGCACGCGCGGGACGGCGCGGCCCGCCGGCCCGGGCGGCGGTGCGCCGCGACCGCGCGACCGCTGTGTCCGTTACGCCCAGCCCCGGCCCGAGCGGCCCCGCTTGGTCTCCGAGCGCTGCTTCTTCTCGCGCAGCCGGCGTTCGTTGATCCCGCGCGGGACGCGGGTCGGCCTGCGCGGCCCGGGCGGGGGCGCGGTGGCCTCCGCGAGCAGGGCGGCCAGGCGTACGGCCGCGGCCTCGCGGTTGCGCCACTGGGAACGGTGCTCGGAGGACCGCACGACCACCGTGCCGTCCACGAGCCGCCCGGCCAGCCGCTGCAGCGCCCGCTCCTTCCACACCGGCGGCAGCGCCTGGGTGCCGGCCAGGTCGAAGCGCAGCTCCACCTGCGAGTCGCTGGTGTTCACGTGCTGCCCGCCGGGCCCGGACGACCTCGAAAAACGCCACACCAGCTCGGCCTCGGGGAGCGGGACGGAGCCACGGATCAGGTAGGGACCGGACATGCCCCCCATGTTCCCGGCCGCGCGCGCCCCACGTCACCCGGTTTTCGAACCGGGTAAAAAAGGTAAAGGATCCGGAACCACCGGGACCTGCCCCGACGTTCTTCCCGGTGAGGGTAGCTTCGTCGGCACAGAGTGCACGGAAATATCTAGGAAGGGACTCCCAATCATGGCTGTAAGCCTGTCCAAGGGCGGCAACGTCTCGCTCACCAAGGAGGCTCCGGGCCTGACCGCCGTCACCGTGGGCCTCGGCTGGGACGTCCGCACCACCACCGGCACGGACTTCGACCTGGACGCCTCCGCCATCGCGGTCAACGGCCAGGGCAGGGTCTACTCGGACGCCCACTTCGTGTTCTTCAACAACAAGCAGACCCCGGACAACACGATCGTCCACACCGGTGACAACCGCACGGGCGAGGGCGCGGGCGACGACGAGGCGATCAACGTCGACCTGGCCGCGCTCCCGGCCGACATCGAGAAGGTCGTCTTCCCGGTCTCCATCTACGACGCCGAGAACCGCGGCCAGAACTTCGGCCAGGTCCGCAACGCCTACATCCGCATCGTCAACCGGGCCGGCGGCGCCGAGATCGCCCGCTACGACCTGTCGGAGGACGCCGCCACCGAGACGGCCATGGTCTTCGGCGAGCTGTACCGCAACGGCGCGGAGTGGAAGTTCCGCGCGGTGGGCCAGGGCTACGCCTCGGGCCTGGTGGGCATCGCCCAGGACTTCGGCGTCAACGTCTGACCGACGCGGCACCCGGCACGGGCCCCGGGGCCCCGGCACCCGCCGCGGCCGGGGGCTCCGGCCGCCGGGGTGCCGCCGGGTACCCGGCGGCACCCGCCGCGGCCGGTGCCGGCCGACCGCGCGGAGCGGACCGCGCGGGGCGTGACACCATCTCCGACGTGCTCGACATCGGCTACGCCCTCTCCAACCGCTTCCCGGACCCGCCGCAGACGGACTACCGCCGCGTGGACGTCCGCGCGCTGCGGCACGACCTGTTCTGCGGCGACGTCTACCTCGCGGACACCGCGACCGACCGGGAGCTGTCCACGGCCTGGGGATGGGTGCCGGTGCTGGACTTCGCGTGGGCGCTGTGCGACATCGTGGAGCGGCTGGACCGGGACCCCATGGGCTCGCGCGCCTCCCGGCCGCAGCGGGCGGAGCTGGACTTCACCGAGTCCACCGACCGCATGCTCTTCGAGCGCCGCTTCGGCTGGGTGGAGATCACCGCCGACTGGCAGCCCGCCGAGGAGCCCCCGCTCACCTTCTCCCACGCCGAACTGCGCCGCGAGTCCCGCGACTTCCTGCACGACCTGATCGCCGACCTGACCGACCTGCACGAGTCCCTGTCGGAGAACCCGGCCCTGTGGACCCTCCAGGCCCGCTTCCCCCGGGTGTCGTGAGCCACGCGCGCGGGCGGCCGGAGCCCCCCGGCCCGCGCCGCCCGCTCACCCCTGCACCCTGATCCCCAGCCCGGCCGCCAGCACCGGCGCCAGGTCCAGCAGCTGGGCCGGGCCGATCACCGCCCCGGACAGCCGCTCCACCCCGCGGGCGATCCCCAGCGGAGCCGCTCCGCGCAGGTCCACGTCCTTCAGGGTGGCCCCGGTCAGGTCGGCCTCCCGCAGGGCGCAGTCGACGAACTCCACCCGCTCCAGGCGGGCACCCGCGAAGTCCGCTTCCACGAGGACGCAGGACTCGAAGACGACGTCCCTGAGCCGGGCCCCGCGGAGGTTGAGGCAGTCGATCTTCCCGCCGCGGACGACGACCCGTTCCAGGACGGCGCCGTGCAGCTGGGTGCCGCCCAGGCGGGGATCGGTCAGTTCGACGTCGCGGAGGGTGGCCCCGGAGAGGTCGGTGCCGACTCCGCGCGGGGCGGTGAGCAGCGTGTCGAGGAGGCGGGCGCGACGCAGGCGCGTGCCGTCCAGGGCGCAGCGCGCCAGCGCGCAGTCCAGGAAGCGGGCGCCCGCGCCGTCCTGCCCGGTGAGGTCCGGCGCACGGAACTCGACGCCGTCGTAGTCACCGTCCGGCACCAGCTCCGCCCCGTCCCACGGCTCCAGCGGCGGCAGCCGCACCTCCGGCCGCCGCGCGCCCTTCACCCCTGTCCCGCCCGTCACTCCGCTCGTCATGCCCCCATGCTGCACCCCGGCACGGGGAGCCGGCCGCGCGGGCTTGGCGGCCCCGCCGCCGGCACTCCGGGCCGGGATGCCGGCGGGACACCGGTGGCTCCGGGGCCGGCCCGCCGGAGCCGGGTCAGCGGGCCGGGGCGGCCAGGTCGGCGAGCGGCCCGTCCGTGAGCCGGTACACCGTCCACTCGTCCTGCGGACGCGCGCCGAGGGCCTCGTAGAAGCCGATCGACGGCGTGTTCCAGTTCAGCACCGCCCACTCCAGGCGCTCGTAGCCGCGCGCCACGCAGATGCGGGCCAGCTCGGTCAGCAGGGCCCGGCCGTGGCCGCCGCCGCGCGCGGCGGGGCGGACGTACAGGTCCTCCAGGTGGATGCCGTGGACCCCGCGCCAGGTGGAGAAGTTCAGGAACCACAGCGCGAACCCGACCGGCTCCCCCGTCCCGTCGTCCACCGCCAGGTGCGCGAACGCCGCAGGGCGCGGGCCGAACAGCGCCTCGTGCAGCTGTGCCTCGCTCGCCCGGGCCTCGTGCGGGGCCTTCTCGTACGCGGCCAGTTCGCGGATGAAGGCGTGGAGGACGGGAACGTCGTCGGGGGTCGCGGTGCGGATCATGCCGGGAGCGTAACCGCCGGGCCGCTGCTCAGTGCCGGCCGGCCACCCGGTCCGCCACCTGGGCCAGCCGGGAGGACCGCGTGCCCGGGCGCAGGCGTTCGCGCCGGTCGGCGGCCCGGTAGGCGGCGTACATGCCCTGCACGCCCAGCCAGCGCAGGGGTTCCGGCTCCCACTTGCGGACCTTGTGGTCCACCCAGGGCAGCTCGGTCAGCTCGGTGCGTCCGGCCTGGCCCGAGTCCAGCCGGACCAGGTCGCGCAGGGTGCGGGCGGCCAGGTTGGCGGTGGCGACGCCCGAGCCGACGTAGCCGCCCGCCCAGCCGAGGCCGGTCGTGCGGTCCAGGGTGACGGTGGCGCACCAGTCACGCGGCACGCCGAGCACGCCCGACCAGGCGTGCTCCACGCGCACGCCCGCGAGCAGCGGGAAGAAGCGGACCAGGATGTCCCGCAGGGCCCCGATCGTCGCCTCCTGGGTGCGGCCGTCGTTGTCGGTGCGCGAGCCGAAGCGGTAGGGCACCCCGCGCCCGCCGAGCGCGATCCGGCCGTCGGCGGTGCGCTGCGCGTACATGTAGGCGTGCGCCATGTCGCCCAGCGTCTGGCACCCCTCCCAGCCGAGCGCCGCCCACTGCTCGCCAGTGAGCGGCTCGGTGGCGATCATCGAGGAGTTCATCGGCAGCCAGGTGCGCCGCTGGCCCTTCAGGGACGCGGTGAAGCCCTCGGTGCAGCGCAGCACGTAGGGCGCGCGGACCGTGCCGTAGGGGGTGACGGCGTGCTTCGGGCGGATCTCCGTGACCGGCGTGGACTCGTGGATCGTGACGCCGAGCGCCGCCACGGCCGCCGCGAGTCCCTTGACCAGCTTGGCCGGGTGCAGCCGGGCGCCGTGCGGGGTCCAGGTGGAGCCGACCGCGCCGGCGACGCGGACCCGCTCGGTGGTCTCCCGGGCGCCGTACAGCTCGCGGTCCTCCTCGCCGTAGGACAGCTCGTGCGCGTGGTACACCCTCAGCCGGGCCAGCTGCGCGGGCGTGGTCGCCACCTCCAGCACGCCGCCCCGGTGCACGTCGGCGTCGATGCCCTCGGCCGCGGCGACGGCGACCACTTCGTGCACGGTGTCGTTCATGGCCTTCTGCAGGCGTACGGCGGCCGCGTGGCCGTGGAGCCGGGCGTACCGGTCGCGGCCGGCGACGCCGTTGTAGAGCCAGCCGCCGTTGCGGCCGGAGGCGCCGTAACCGCAGAACTTCTGCTCCAGGACGGTGACGCGCAGGAAGGGGGCGGCCTTCTTCAGGTAGTAGGCGGTCCACAGGCCCGTGTAGCCACCGCCGACGATCACCACGTCGGCGGTGGTGTCCCCGGGCAGCGGCTCCCGCGCCGCCGGAAGGCCGTCGTCCGCGTACCAGAAGGAGATGCCGCCGTTGACGGCACTGCTCGCCGAGCTGCTCATGCGCGGACGTTAACCCCTGGGCACGGCCGGTGTCTCCTTCGGATTCCGTGCTTTTCCGCGGCCCCTGACCAGGGGATGACAACCCAGTCCGATCAGCACGGACAGGAAGTGTCCGGCGTCGGTGAAGGTGCGGCCGGTGACGAGCGGGACGGCGTAGGCGACCAGCAGCAGGACCAGGTACGGGTGGCGCCAGGGCGTGGCGATCCGGTAGGTGAGCACGGCCATCACCCCGGCCAGCGCGTAGCTGACGCCGATGTCGAGGGTGTCGACCGCCGTCTGCGGGGCGTGGCCCTCCTGTATGGCCCGCAGCAGGGCCAGTTCGCTGACCAGCGTGGCCAGCACGTGTGCGGCCGCGCACACCGCGAGCCAGCGCAGGGTGCCCAGCCAACGCTCGGCCGGGGCGTGGAAGACGGTGTACAGGAGGGCGTACGGCAGCCAGTGACCGCCGTCGATCCACATCGCGCTGCTGATCAGCACCCGTATCGGGTTCTGCGACAGTTCGTGGATGTTGGTCGAGCGCTGGCGCAGGAAGTCCTGCTCGAAGCCCGGCGGCATGTGGTGCAGGGCCACGGTGGTGAAGAACAGGACCGTCAGCCAGACGTGGGTGCCGGGGGCGCCGCGCACGTACGCCACCGCCGCCCGGAGCCCTCGCCGGCATCCGCTGACCTGGTCCACAACCGCCAGTATGGTCGGCCGGACGACCGGACGGCCGGCGTGCCCGGTGAGCCGGCCCGCTCCCCGGGGGCTGCCGGACGGGGCTGCGGCGCGGGGCCGCGCGGCGGCCGCCCACCCCGGACCGGCTCCAGCCGGGTTGCGCCGTCCGGGTGCCGTCGCGGGCGCGGTGCCGGAGCCGGGGCCGCCGCCACCCGCCCGGGTCCCGGCCCCGTCGGCCGCCGCCCCGGCCGTGCGCACTCCTGACACGCCACCGGATGGACTATCCGCCCGAAGAAGGATCAGTCGGTCATACCGTACGCGGCATGAAGAGAAGTCACCTCGCCTACCTCGCGTGCACCGCCGCCCTCGCCGCCGCCGGAGTGGGCGCGGCCCCCGCGGCGGCCGGCCACCTGAGCCACCGCACCCACGTGGTGCACCCCGGTCAGTCGATCCAGAAGGCGGTCGACTCCGCCCGGGCCGGGGACACCGTCCTCGTGCTCGCCGGCACCTACCGCGAGAGCGTCCGGATCAGCACGCCCTGGCTGACCCTGCGCGGTGCCGGTGCCAAGACGGTGATCGAGCCCGCGGCCAAGAAGCCGGCGAAGCCGGCCACGAAGCCGGGCAAGAAGCCGGGCAAGAAGCCGGCCGCCAAGCCGGGCAGGAAGCCGGCCGCGAAATCGGTCACGAAGCCGGCCGCGAAATCGGCCGGGCGGACCGGCGCCAAGGCCGGCAGCTGCGCCGGGGGCGGCAACGGCATCTGCGTGGTGGGCACCAAGAAGCACAGCGTCGAGGGCGTCACCGTCGCCGGCCTGACCGTGACCGGCTTCAGCCACGCCGGCGTCCTCGGCACGTCGACGGACAGCATGACCGTGCGCGAAGTGCGCGCCGTGAAGAACGGCGTGTGGGGCATCGCCCTGGAGCGGTCGGTGCACGGACTCCTCCAGGACAACCACGCCCGCGCCAACGGGGACGCGGGCCTGTTCCTCGCCAACACCATCGACGAGGAGGCCGGCGCCTACGACGCCGGGGAGACCCTGGTCGAGCACAACCGGCTGGAGGGCAACCGCATCGGCGTCACCGTCCGCCGCCTGCGCAACATCACCGTCGCGGAGAACGACGTCACCGGCAACTGCGCGGGCGTGTTCGTCGTCGGCGACGAGAACAAGCCCAAGGCCGGCGACCTGGCCGTGGCCGCCAACCGCGTCACCGGGAACAACAAGTCGTGCCCGAAGACCGAACGGCTGCCCGCCCTGCAGGGCTCCGGCATCGTCCTGACCGGCACCGAGAAGGCCCTGGTGGCCGGCAACGAGGTGAGCGGCAACGCCGGCGGGTCCCCGCTGTCCGGCGGCATCGTGCTGTTCAAGAGCTTCGTCGGCGTCAGCGGCGAGAAGAACCGGATCAGCGACAACACGCTGGAGGGCAACGCCCCGGCGGACCTCGTCAACACCGAGACGAACAAGAGCAACGTCTTCGAGCACAACACCTGCCGGGCCTCCAGGCCCGCGGGCCTGTGCTGACCGCCCGGCCCCTGCCCCTGCTGGACCGACGCCGACCGACGAGAGAGAAAGGGCGGCAGATGACGACCGCCGAGACTGCCCCACCCCCACCCCCGCCCATGCGGCTGCGCGAGCTCGTGTTCGGGGCGGCCTGCGCCGCCGCCGTCCGGGCCGCCGCCCGGCTGGGCGTCGCCGACGCCCTCGGCAGCACGCCGATGACCGCCGAGGACCTGGCGGCGGCGGTGAAGGCCGAACCCAAGCCGCTGCGCCGGCTGCTGCGGGCCCTGTCCTGCCACGGCGTCTTCGCCGAGCAGCCCGACGGCTCCTTCGCGCACACCGGCATGTCCCGGCTGCTGCGCGAGGACGACCCCGACAGCCTGCGCGCCATCGCCCTGTGGTGCACCGAGCCGTGGACCTGGGACGCCTGGCCCCGGCTGGACGAGGCCGTGCGCACCGGGAAGAACGTCGTGGAGGACCTCTACGGCAAGGAGTTCTTCACCTACCTCAACGAGGACGCCCCCGCCTCCGCGGACGTCTTCAACCAGGCCATGACCCGCTCCAGCGAGCAGTCGGCGCGGGAGGTGGCGGCCCTGCTGGACCTGTCCGGCGCCGCCTCGGTCGCCGACGTCGGCGGCGGCCAGGGGCACGTGGTGGCCTGCCTGCTCGACAAGTACCCGGCGATGCGGGGCACCCTGCTCGACCTGCCCCGCGTGGTCGACAACGCCCTGCCCCGGCTGCGCGAGGGCGGCGACCTGGCCGGCCGCGCGCGGATCGTGCCCGGCGACGTCCGCGACGCCGTGCCCGTGCGGGCCGACGTCTACGTCATCAAGAACATCCTCGAATGGGACGACGAGAGCACGGCCCGCACGCTGCGCAACGTCATCGGGGCGGGCGGTCCCGGCACCCGGGTCGTGGTCATCGAGAACCTCGTCGACGACACCCCCTCGATGCGCTTCAGCACCGCCATGGACCTGCTGCTGCTCCTCAACGTCGGCGGGGCCAAGCACACCACCGACAGCATGGTCGGCCGGTTGAACGCGGCGGGCCTCGTCGTGGACGGCATCCAGCCGGTCAACCCGTACCTGCACGCGTTCGACTGCCACGTCCCCGGCTGACCGCGTCCGCACGGGCCGCCGGCCGCCGGGCCCGCGACGCTGCGGGCCCGGCGGCCGGCGGCCGTCCGGTCGGTGCCGTACGGCTCAGTCGCGCTCCCAGACGTAGAAGCGCTGTGCCATCGCGTCCTTGGGGGACCTCCAGGTCTGCGGGTCGTACGCGCTGACGTACGCCGACAGGCGCTCGCTGATGGCGCGGAACTCGGGGTGCGAGGCCGTCCTGGCGATGGCCGGCCCGGGCTCGCGCTCGGACTCGACCAGGTGCATGTACACATCGCCGAACTGGAAGAGGCTGCGCCGGGTCACCCCGATGAGGCGGGGCAGCTCCCCGCGGTCGGACTCGGCGAACACCTTGGCGATGTCGGGGGCCGAGCCCGGGGCCATACGGGCGACGATCAGGGCCTGGTGCATGGGGTGCGGTCCTCCGTCCGGCTCAGTCGGCCAGGGCCGGCGCGGACCGGTGCCCGGCGGCGGCCTTCTCGATCCTGTCCCGGATGAGGGCCATCTGGGCCTTGGAGTTCTTGTTGATGTTGTCGGTCATCCAGTCGTCGTCGACCGGGGCGTCCGGCTTCATCGCGAAGTCCTGCGTCCACACCATCCGGGTGCCGGCGGGCACCTCCTCGTACCGCCAGTGGATGTCCATGTGGGCGAAGGGGCCGGTCTCCACGCGGCGGGCCGTGACGGTCAGGCCGTCGCGGTCCGGCTCGCGCTCGGAGACCCAGCTCCAGACGGTGCCGTTGTCGTCCGGGTGCATGGTCAGCCGGAACCTGGTCCTGTTCCCCTCGCGGGAGAGGATCTCGACGGACGCGTACTCGCTGAACAGCCGCGGCCAGTTCTCCAGGTCGTTGGTCATGTCCCAGACGAGGTCCAGCGGGGCGGCGATGGTGATCTCGTTCTGCGTGTGTCCTGCCATCTCAGGCTCCTGCCATCAGGGTGCTGTTGACGAGGTCGAGGAACTGCCGGGGCGTCTTGCAGCGCTCCGCGTCGGGCGGCATCGGGGTGCCGTGCCGGTTCTCCAGCTCGCCGACGATGCCGAGCAGGCCGAGCGAGTCGACCCCGAGGGCGTCGAAGCCCTGGTCGTCCAGCGCCAGCTGCTCCGGGGGGACGGTGACCCCGGCGGCCTGCTTCATGAGCGCGGCCAGTTCTTCCACGGTGATCTGGGTGGTCATGCGGTTCTCTCCTTTGCTGCGGCCTCGTTACGAGGCGTCGGCGGCGCCGTGCCGGAGCACCAGCGCCGAGTTCGACCCCATGAGCCCGCGGCTGAGGACCAGCGCCGTGCGCAGCTCGGCGGCACGGGCGCGGCCGGTCACGAGGTCGAGGTCGTGGCAGACGTCGGACACGTTCGGCGTGGGCGGGATCAGGCCGTGCTCCATCGCGAGCACGGCGGCGGCGCTGTCCAGCACCGGCGCGGCGCAGTAGCCCCGCCCGGTGCCGGTCTTCGGCGCCGTCACCGGCACCCGGGCGGCGTGCGCGCCCAGGACGTCGGCGAGCGCCAGCGCCTCGGCCCGGTCGGCCTGCGGCACTCCGAGGGCGTCGGCGAAGACGACGTCGACCTCCTCGGGCGCGCAGCCGGCCTCCCGGAGCGCGCCGCGGACCGCCTCGGCGAGGCCCTCCCGGGACTCGGCCCAGCGGGAGGCGCCGGTGAAGGTCGCCGCGTGGCCCGCGACGACGGCCCGGACGTCCGCTCCGCGCTCCCGCGCGGCCGGCTCGGCCTCCACCACGAGCATCGCGCCGCCCTCGGCGGGCACGAAGCCGCACGCGTCCGGGGTGAAGGGCCGGTAGGCGCGCGCCGGGTCGGACTCCCGGCTCAGCTCCCGGTAACCGAGCTGGCACACCACCGAGTAGGGGGCCAGCGGCGCCTCGGTGGCCCCGGCCACGATCACGTCGGTGCCGCGCCGCACCGCCCGCGCCGCGTGCGCCAGGGCGTCCAGACCGCCGGCCTCGTCCGAGGCGACGACGGAACAGGGGCCCTTGAAGCCGCGGCGGATGGAGATCTGGCCGGTGCTGGCGGCGTAGAACCAGGCGATGGACTGGTACGGGCCGACGAACCGGCTGCCCTTGCCCCACAGCCGCTGCAGTTCCCGCTGGCCGAACTCGCCGCCGCCGGAGCCGGCCGCGGTGACCACACCGACGGAGAAGGGCTCCCCGGAGGTGTCGGCCTGCCCGAGCCGGGCGTCGCCCAGCGCGAGGTCGGCCGCGGCCATGGCGTAGTGCGTGAACCGGTCCGTCTGGACGAGGAAGCGCTCCTCGATGGTGGCCGCCGGGTCGAAGGACCGGATCTCACCGGCCACCTTCAGCGGAAGGCGCTCACAGCCCTCGCGGGTGACCCGGCCGAGGACGCTGAGGCCTTCCTGCGTGGCCTTCCAGAAGGCGTCGGTACTGGTTCCGTTGGGCGCGACCACACCGATTCCGGTGACGGCCGCGCGCCGTTCGTGCGGTGCGCTCATCGTGTCCTCACTCCCCGGGCCGGGACAGGATCACCGCGGACTGGAAGCCGCCGAACCCGCTGCCGACGGACAGGACGCTGGACAGCTTCCGTTCGCGGGCGGCCCGCGGGACGTAGTCCAGGTCGCACTCGGGGTCGGGGGTCTCGTAGTTCGCGGTCGGCGGTACGACCTGCTTCACCAGCGCCAGCACACAGGCGACGACCTCGATCGCGCCGATCGCCCCCAGGGAGTGCCCCACCATGGACTTGATGGAGCTCATCGGGGTGGCGTACGCGTGCTGCCCGAGCGCCCGCTTCACGGCCGCCGTCTCGTGGCGGTCGTTCTGCCGGGTGCCGGAACCGTGCGCGTTGACGTAGTCGATCGCCGTCGGGTCCAGCCGGGCCTGGCCGAGGGCGGTCTCGATGGCCCGGGCCATCTCCAGGCCCTCGCTGGTCAGACCCGTCATGTGGTAGGCGTTGCCGAAGGTGGCGTAGCCGCTCAGTTCGCAGTACACGTGCGCGCCGCGGGCCCGCGCGTGTTCCAGCTCCTCCAGGACGAGCACCGCGCCGCCCTCGCCCATGACGAAGCCGTCACGGTGGTTGTCGAAGGGCCGCGAGGCGTGCGCGGGGTCGTCGTTGTTCGAGGACGTGGCCTTGATCGCGTCGAAGCAGGCCATGGTGATCGGGGAGATCGGCGAGTCCGAGGCGCCCGCGATGCAGACGTCGGCCCGGCCCTCCTGGACGGTGTGGAAGGCGTAGCCCACCGCGTCCAGGCCCGAGGTGCAGCCCGTCGAGACGGTCTGCACCGGACCATGGGCGCCGAAACGTTCCGCCACCGCGGAGGCGACCGTGCTCGGCGAGAACGCCCGGTGCAGCTGCGGCTCCGCCCGCCGGTGATCCACGTCCCAGCGCTCACCACCATGGCTCACCAGGACGTAGTCGTGCTCCAGCCGGGTCGTGCCGCCCACCGCCGTGCCCACCGACACCCCGATCCGCCACGGGTTCTCCCGCGCCAGGTCCAGGCCCGAGTCCCGCACCGCCTCGTCACCCGCGACCATCGCGAACTGGATGTACCGGTCCGCCCGCTCGACCTCGCCCGCGTCCAGCCCGTGCGCCGCCGGATCGAAGTCGCACTCGGCCGCGATCCGCGACCGCAGCCCCGCCGGGTCGAAGAAGGTGATGCCCCGCGTCGCGGTCCGGCCGTGGGCGAGCAGGTCCCAGAACGCCGGCACGCCGATCCCGCCCGGGGCCACAACGCCTATGCCGGTGACCGCCACGCGCCGGGTCATGACCGGACCCGGCCCCGGTCGGACGGTCCGGCGGCCGTCTCGGCGGACTCCGTCATCACGGCGGCGGCACCGATCACCGACGTCTGCGGGTCCGGCGTCTCCTCGGTGTCCACGTGCCCCAGCTGCGGCCGCGGAGCCAGCGGGCCCAGGTGGAACACGATCCGCGCCTCCACCTCGCCCACGTTGCGGAACCGGTGCCGCATGTGCGCGGGGATCATCAGCCCCTGCTCCGGACGCAGCGCGTGCGGCTCGCCGTCCAGATCCACCTCCAGTTGCCCGCACACCACGTACACGAACTCCTCCGAGTACGGGTGGTAGTGCTCACCGATGCGGTCACCGGGCTGCACGAGCGCCACCCCCATGAAACCGCTCGTCGAACCGACCGTGGCCGGCGTGAGCATCGCGCGCAGATCACCACCGCGCCTGACATTGGGTTCGACCTCGTTGAGGTCCACGATTCTCGGACGGGACTTGATCACGACGTTCCTCCGTTGGATGTACTGCGTCCGCACCACACGGACTCGCTGACTCGGCGCCGCACCCGCGGGCGCGGCGCGCCACTCAGACCTCCGGTGACCGGCGGTCGGTGATGAGGTCCATGCGGGCGGCCTCGCCGACCAGCAGTCCCTCCAGCTCTGCGGCCTCCCCGGCCCCCCGCGGCAGCGCCTCGACGTCCCGGCCCTCCCGCACGTCCACCAGCCGCACCACCACGTCGTCCCGCTGGAACACCGTGCTGCGCAGCACCGCCCCGCCCGGCTCCTCCGCTGCCCGCGCGTCCACCTGCGCCAGCAGCTCCGCCAGCCGCATCCCCCCGTCCGGCCGCGCCGGGTAGAGCAGCGCCTGCCGCACCCCCTCCGGCTGCTCCTCCGCCCGCACGTGGTGCACGGCCGGCAGCGCGGCTCGGGTGAAGAACACGCGGGCCGACTCCGGGTCGTTCAGATCGCGGTCCTGCTCCAGGTACGGGTTGATGGCCTCCTCCACCGCCCGCACCGCCGGCTGCCGCGCCACGTGCCGCAGCGCCGCCAGCAGGTCACCGCGCACCTCGATCGCCCGCACCACCCGGTTGCCGTGCATGAACAGCGACGTCCGGCACAGCCGCGTGGTGGCGTCCACCCGCGCGTCCGGCGACGCGTAGTCCGACAGGATCTCCGCGACCGCGTCCTCGCTGCCCGGCTTCACGGTGAACGTCAGCGCGTGCCGGATCACCCCGTCGCCGATCCGCGGGTGCGCCTGCAGCCGGCGCCGCCCCGCCCGCCCGGCCGCCGAGGCCCCGCCGGTCTCGCGCACGATGTGGAAGCGCAGCGACCGCGTGTCGCGGACACAGCTGTGCAGCGGTTCCACCATCCGCACATGTTCCTCGCTGTTCACCCAGGTCAGGAACGGCGGGGCGCTCTCCCACTCACTCGTGATCAGCCACTGCGACGGATTCTCGATCGACTGGCACAACTGGTCACTCACATGGCCCGGCACCGAGGCGACCTGATTGCACAACTGCTCGTACGCCTCCAGGAACTGCTGCTGCGCGCCGTCGTACACGTCCACCAGGAGGACGACCCGCAGCGGAGAACCGTCGAAGACGGACTGGGAAACACGCTTGGACACCTCGCGGGCCGGCGCTCCTGAAAGACGTTCGGACGTCATGGTCATCCCGCACACAACTCCTTCACAGGGGACGGAAGTGGCACCGACCACACAAAAGGGACGGCAGCGTTCCTTGATCCTGCGCCGCTCCCCCGCCACCCGCGACTCGTATGAACCACGTGGGTGATTGGGCACGCGCCGAGTCCGGCACCGGGCATGAAGAGTCACAGGCACCCCACGCGCCCACCCCTGTCTCCGGAGGCCTCCATGCGTCAAAAAGCCGACCACCACGTCCCCGTTCTCATCGTGGGCGGCTCTCTGGTGGGCCTGTCCACCTCCCTGTTCCTGGGCCGCCTCGGCGTCCGGCACATGCTCGTCGAACGCCACTCCGGCACCTCGATCCACCCGCGCGGACGCGGCAACAACGTCCGCACGATGGAGCTGTTCCGCGTGGCCGGCGTCGAACCGGACATCAAGGCCGCCGCCTCACTCCTCGCCGACAACCACGGCATCCTGCAGACGCCGACCCTCGTCGGCGACGCCGGCGAGTGGCTGTTCAAGCACATCGACCCCGGCGGCGGCCTCGCCCGGTTCAGCCCCACCGCCTGGTGCCTGTGCAGCCAGAACGACCTCGAACCCGTCCTGCTCGACAACGCCCGCGAACTGGGGGGCGACCTGCGGTACTTCCACCGGATGGAGTCCTTCGCGCAGGACCCCGACGGGGTGACGGCGACCGTCCTGGACCGCGAAACCGACCGGCGCTACACCGTCCGCGCCGACTACCTCGTCGCCGCCGACGGCCCGCGCAGCCCCGTCCGCCACGCCCTCGGCATCGGCCAGAGCGGCCCCGGCGACCTCTTCGCCAACGTCAGCGTCACCTTCCGCTCCGCCGGCCTCGCCGACGTCGTCGGCGAGCGCAAGTTCATCTGCTGCTACCTCACCGACCCCGAGGCCGACGGCGCCCTGCTGCCCGTCGACAACAAGGAGAACTGGGTCTTCCACGCCCCCTGGCACCCCGAGAACGGCGAGACCCTGGACGAGTTCACCGAAGAGCGGCTCCGGCGGCACATCCGCCGAGCCGTCGGCGTCCCCGGCCTGGACGTCACCCTCACCGGGAAGGCCTCCTGGCGGGCCGCCGAACGAGTGGCCGACCGCTACGCACGCGGACGCGTCCTGCTCGCCGGCGACTCCGCCCACGAGATGTCCCCCACCGGCGCCTTCGGCTCCAACACCGGCATCCAGGACGCCCACAACCTCGCCTGGAAACTCGCCGCCGTCCTCACCGGCTGGGCCGGCCCCGCGCTCCTGGACACCTACGAGGCCGAACGCCGCCCCGTCGCCCTCGCCACCAGTGCCCGCGCCTCCGCCCGCTCCGTCGAGCACAGCCACCCCGGCTTCGCCCCCGCCCCCGGCGTCGGCGCCGACAGGCGCGGCGGCATCCTCAACGTCGTCCTCGGCTACCACTACCCCGACGGCGCCGTCCTCGGCACCGACCCCGACCAGCCCGTCGTCCCCGACGCCCTCGCCCTCACCGGCCGCCCCGGCACCCGGGCCCCCCACCTCTGGCTCCGCCGCGGCGGCACCCGCCTGTCCACCCTCGACCTGTACGAACGCTCCCTGGTCCTCCTCACCGACGCCCCCGACGACGCCGGCTGGCACGGGGCCGCCCGCCGCGTCGCCGCCCGCGACGGCATCCCCCTCGACGCCTACCGCGTCGGCCCCGGCGCCGACGCGGACCTGACCTGTGCCGAGGAGGGCACCGACTGGGCCCAGGCGCACGGCACGAGCGCCGACGGCGCGGTCCTGGTCCGCCCGGACGGCTTCGTGGCCTGGCGCGCCCCGGGCGCGGTGGCGGACCCGGAGGGCGTCCTGCGGGAGGTGCTGGGAACGCTGCTCGCACGCCGCTGACCCGCACGGACGGCGAAGGCCGCCCGCACCTCACGGTGCGGGCGGCCTTCGCGCCGCCGGGCCCCCCCGAACGCCTCCCCCGACGGCACGGAGCCCCGTGCGCCGCGGCCCCCGCCCCGCCTGACCGCCGTCACCCGGTCAGCGGTCATGCGGGGGACGCCCAGTGAGCCCCGGGCACGTGCCGGCGGAGTTCGATCAGCTCCTCCGCCCGGTCGCGTGTGGGCCGGGGCACGTGCCGCGGCTGTGATGCCCGGGGCACCGCGGGAAGAAGAACCCGTGGACCAGGAGGTTGATGTGGAGCGGGATCGGATCGGGCTGGCCGAGGTGCTGGCAGCGGCGGAGGCCGCCCCGCCGGCGCGCTCCCTGGACGTCGTGGCGCAGAACCTGCGCGAGCGGTTCGGCGCGCGTTACGTGTCGTTCCTGTTCGTCGACGTCGTGGGCCGACGCCTGCTGCGGGTCGACGAGGAGAGGGCGACGCCGCAGGAGCGCGGCGCCGACCAGGTGGCCCTGGCCGGCAGCGTCTACGACGAGGTCCTGCGCACCCAGAGACCGGTGCGGATACCGCAGGGCGCGCGGGGGCAGCGGGTGCTGGCTCCGGTCACCAACCGCGGCGACGCCATCGGGGTCCTGGAGCTCCACCTCACCCACGTCACCCAGGACGTGCTGGAGCAGGTCGAGGGGGCCGCGCACGCGCTCGCGTACATCATCGTCACCGACCGGCGCTTCACCGACCTCTACCACTGGGGCAACCGCACCGCCACGGTCACCCTGGCCGCGGAGATCCAGCGCCAGCTCCTGCCCTCGGCCCCCTCCTGCGAGGCCACCGAGTTCGCCCTCGCCGGCGCCCTGGTCCCGGCCTCCGACATCGCCGGCGACACCTACGACTACAGCCTCGACCACGACACCCTGCACCTGTCCATCACCGACGCCATGGGCCACGACGTCGACGCCTCCCTCATGGCCACCCTCCTGGTCAACGCCTCCCGCGGCGCCCGCCGCGCCGGCACCGGCCTCGCCGAACAGGCCCGCCGGGCGCACCAGGCCCTCCTCGACCACAGCCGCCGCACCTTCGTCACCGGCCAGCTCCTGCGCATCGCCCTGGACGGGACCGGCGCCCAGCTCGTCAACGCCGGCCACCCCTGGCCCCTGCGGCTGCGCGACGGCACCGTCGACGAGATCAGATTGCACGTCAACCTCCCCTTCGGCGTCCCCGCACGGGGCCCCTACCGGGTGCAGGACCTCGACCTGCGCCCCGGCGACCGCCTCGTGCTCTACACCGACGGCATGCAGGACCGCGAAGCGAAGACCGTCGACCTGCCCGCCATCATCCGCGACACCGCCACCGAACACCCCCGCGAGGCCGTGCGCGCCATGGTCACCGCGGTCACCGACGCCTGCGGCGGCCACGTGCGGGACGACGCCACCGTCCTGTGCCTGGACTGGCACGGCCCCGCCCCGCAGGCCGCGGCGCGGACACCGGACACCGGGCACCCCGCCGGGGAGCACGGTCACCGCGACCCGCACGGATCTCCCCCCGGCCGCGCGGCCGGTGAGGACGTGAACCCCGACCGGCGTCCCGGGACCTAGCCGGGGCACGCGCGGACCGCGGTGGCGATGAACGCGTGCGCGCACGTGAGCGACGGCCACCGGCGGGAGGCCGCGGGCCGGGCCGCCGCCGGGAGGCCACGGGCCGCACGGACCGCCTGCTCGAACGGCGCCGCCGAGCGGGACCGCCGTCGGGCCCCACCGCCAGCGCCCCCGCGATCCCGGATCGCGGGGGCGTTGTCCCCGGTGGGGAGGGAGCCCCCTGTCGGATTCGAACCGACGACCTTCGCTTTACAAGAGCGGCGCTCTGACCAGCTGAGCTAAGGAGGCGCGCACGCGTGCGCCGCAGCGTGCCTGTGCAGTGTACCCACGAGCCGGCCGGGGCCCGCCGGGATTCCCGTGAAGTTCACCGGGGTCCAGGTACTGACAGATCAAGTGAACGCCAGGTACCGTCTCGACCCAGTTCACCCGCGTGGACTACGCCAACCACCTTCCTGCAACGGATCGTCCGGCACGTTCCTGCCGGTAGAAGGGGGCCCTTCACCATGGCCACTGTCACGTTCGACAAGGCGACCCGGATCTACCCGGGTTCCTCCAAGCCCGCCGTCGACTCGCTCGAGATCGCGATCGAGGACGGCGAGTTCCTCGTCCTGGTCGGCCCGTCGGGCTGCGGCAAGTCCACCTCGCTGCGGATGCTCGCCGGTCTGGAGGACGTCAACGGCGGCGCCATCCGCATCGGTGACCGCGACGTCACGCACCTGCCGCCGAAGGACCGGGACATCGCCATGGTGTTCCAGAACTACGCCCTCTACCCGCACATGACGGTCGCCGACAACATGGGCTTCGCGCTCAAGATCGCCGGCGTCAACAAGGCGGAGATCCGGCAGAAGGTCGAGGAGGCCGCGAAGATCCTCGACCTCACCGAGTACCTGGACCGCAAGCCGAAGGCGCTCTCCGGCGGTCAGCGCCAGCGTGTCGCCATGGGCCGCGCCATCGTGCGCGAGCCCCAGGTCTTCCTCATGGACGAGCCGCTGTCCAACCTGGACGCCAAGCTCCGCGTGAGCACCCGCACGCAGATCGCCAGCCTGCAGCGCCGGCTCGGCATCACCACCGTCTACGTCACCCACGACCAGGTCGAGGCCATGACGATGGGCGACCGCGTGGCGGTGCTCAAGGACGGTCTGCTCCAGCAGGTCGACTCGCCGCGGAACATGTACGACAGGCCCGCGAACCTCTTCGTCGCCGGCTTCATCGGCTCCCCGGCCATGAACCTGGTCGAGGTCCCGATCGCCGACGGCGGCGTGAAGTTCGGCAACAGCGTGGTGCCGGTGGGCCGCGAGGCGCTGAAGGCCGCCGCCGACAAGGGCGACCGCACCGTGACGGTCGGCGTCCGGCCCGAGCACTTCGACGTGGTCGAGCACGACGGCGGTGTGGCCGCCTCGCTCTCCAAGGACAGCGCGGACGCCCCGGCCGGCCTCGCCGTGTCGGTGAACGTCGTGGAGGAGCTGGGCGCCGACGGTTACGTCTACGGCACCGCCGAGGTCGGCGGCGAGGTCAAGGACCTGGTCGTCCGGGTCAACGGCCGCCAGGTGCCGGAGAAGGGCTCGACGCTGCACGTGGTGCCGCGTCCGGGCGAGATCCACGTGTTCTCCACCTCCACGGGCGAGCGTCTCTCCGACTGACGCCCCCTCACGGTCCGGACGGGGCCCCGCAGCGCGGCTGCGGGGCCCCGTTCCGTGTTCCGGCGGCTCACGGCTGGTGCGCGTCAACCCCTTACCCGGAAAGAGACGCCCCCTCATCCCCCATAGGGGTGACGAAATGTCGCCGTATGATTACGGGACGCTACTCTCACTCGCGTGAAGCACTCCACCACCCCTCAGACGCGACGCGGCCACCGGGGCGGCCCTGCCCGCCACATCGGCCGCACTCTCGCCCTCGTCCTGCCCGTCGTCCTGGTGCTCTCCGGGACCCTCGCGGTCACCCGGGTCAATTGGACGGGGAGCCCTTCCGGCTCGATGCTGACCGCCTCGGACGTCTCCTCGGCGGGCGCCCCCGCCGAGGAGGCCTCCGCCGGGACGGCCCCCGCCAAGGCCTTCCCCCGCACCCCGCAGGACGTGCTCCGCGACCGGCTGATGACCGAGTTGCAGGACCACGACCCGGGAGTGGTCCTCACCCACCTCCAGCAGGCGGTCAACGGCCACCCCGCCCTGGCCCGGCACTGCTCGTCCATCGCCCGCTCCCTGGGCCGGGCCGCGGTGCGCGTCTACGGCGCCCCGCGCGCGCAGTCGTACGCCCGCCCGGTGTGCGACACCGCCTTCGCCTCCGGGGTGCTGGCCGCACGGGGCTGAGGCGGCGCGGGCCGCGGCCCGGGCCGGGGCGGGGCGCCACGTACAGTTCGGGGCATGACCCATCCGAACGCCGCGTCGCGCCCCACTCAAGCCGTGGTCCTGGCCGGTGGCCAGGGCTCACGGCTTCGTCCGTACACCGACGACCGGCCCAAGCCGATGGTCGAGATCCCCGGTACGGGCACTCCGATCATCGGCCACCAGTTGACCTGGCTCGCCGAGGAGGGCGTGACGGACGTGGTGGTCTCCTGCGGCCACCTCGCCGAGGTGCTGCAGGAGTGGCTGGACTCGGCCGACCTGCCCGTGTCCGTCACCACCGTCGTGGAGACGGAGCCCCTCGGCCGCGGCGGCGGCCTGCGGTACGCCGCCGCGCACCTGCCCCACCCGGACCGGCCCTGGTACGCCACCAACGGCGACATCTGGACCCGCTTCTCCCTGCGGGACATGGCCGACTTCCACACCGAGCGGGACGCCCTCGCGACGCTGGCGCTGGCCAGGCCGCGCATCCCCTGGGGCGCCGTGCGCACGGACGGCTTCGGGCACATCACGGACTTCATCGAGGCTCCGCCGTCGACGTTCGAGATCAACGCCGGTGTCTACGTGTTCTCGCCCGGGTTCTCGTCCCTGCTGCCCGAGCGGGGCGACCACGAGCGGACGACGTTCCCGCGGCTGGCCCGGGAGCGGAAGCTGGCGGGGTTCTCCCTCCCGCAGGGTTCGTACTGGCGGGCCATCGACACCGCGAAGGACCTGACCGAGGCGGCCAGGGAGCTGACGTCCCTCGCCCGGTGACCGACTGCCGGGTCCGCCGGACCCGCGGGTCCGGCCGGGCCTGCGGGTCCGGCCGGACAACGTGCTGGAGGGCGTGCTGAAAAGGGGCCCCGCACCCGGGCGGTGCGGGGCCCCTGCGCGGTGCGGGGCCGGGGCCCTCCGTCCGGACCGGGCCGGATCGGGGTGCGGTGCCGGGCCCCGCGAGCCCGGCGGGATCCGAACGGGAGGCCCTAGCCGAGCAGGCCGCCGACCAGGCCCGGCCTGCCGGTGGTCGAGGCACCGCCGGAACCGGTGGCGCCGCCCGTCGACGTGTTGCCGCCGGACGAGGTCCCGCCCGAGCTGGACGGGCCCGCCGTGGTGCTGGGGGCGCCGCCGGCCGGGGGGGCGGGCCGGGGCGGGACCTGGCCCACGGTGCCCTGGGTCTGGCTCGGCGTGGTGACCGTGCCCGTGGTGCGGGTGGCGCCCGGAGCCGTGGCCGCCCCGGAGGGGCCGGCGCCGGCCGTCGCGGTGTCCGCGGGGGGAGTGGAGGCCGACGGAGTGGCCGTGTGCCGCCGGTCCGGTTCCCCGGGCAGGGGGGAGCCGGGCAGGTTGTTGCGCGGGGCCTCGCCGGGGCCGGGCACGATCACGCGGCCGGAGTCGCGGACGGCGCCGCCGAGGACGGCGCCGACGAGCAGGGTGAGGCCGACGGTGAGGGCGGTGACGAGGGCGCCGCGGCGCAGGACGTGGCGGCGCAGTTCCCAGATGTCGGAGCGGGGGCCGAGGGTGCGCCAGGCGCTGCCGGCGAGGCGGCCGTCGACGGAGTAGACGGGGGCGCCGGCGATGACCAGCGGGGACCAGGCCGCGAGGTAGATGATGTCGGGTGCGTCGTAGACGGGGACCGTCTTCCAGCTGACGGTGACGATGAGGGCGGCGGAGAGCAGGGCGCCGACGACGGCGGCGACGCGCTGCCAGCAGCCGAGGACGGTCAGGACGCCGACGACGACCTGGAAGAAGGCGATGACCAGGCCCGAGCCGACGGGGTGGTGCAGCGCGAACTGGCGCAGGGGTTCGGCGACCTGCCAGGGGTGCAGGGTGTTGAGCCAGGTGACCATGGAACCGCGCTTGCCGCCGTCGAAGTAGACGGGGTCGCACAGCTTGCCCATGCCGGCGTAGATGGAGATGCAGCCGAGGAAGATGCGCAGCGGGAGGAGGACGACGCCCAGGTTCATCCGGCGGCCCGGGTAGTAGGCGTGCCGGGCCGGGTCGTCGCCGTGGCGCCTGCGGCGGTCCGGGGCGCCGCCGGCCGGGGGCGTGAGGTCGTCGTAGGGCTCCGGGCCGGTGTCGGCGTCGGTGTACGCCGGTTCGTCGTAGGCGCTGCCGACGCCGCGCAGGGGGGGCAGGATGCGGGTGCCGCCGTCGGGGGCGGTGCGCTGGCGGCCGACGACGGGGGTCTCGGCGGTGCGGTCGAGCCGGTCGCCGCCGACGCGCGGCATGACCTGGGTGGCCCCGGCCCGGGAGGCGGCTTCCTCGGCGTGGCGGACACTGCTGCCCCGCACGGCCTGGAGGAGCCGGTGGGCGCCGGTGTCGTCGGGGGCGGACCTGCCGGTCCACACGACGGGGCGGCGGCGGCCGGCGGCGTCGGCACCGGCCCGGCCGGCCGGCACGCGGGCCGTGTCCTGGGTGGCGCTCAGCTGCCGGGCGATCCGCAGGGACTGGCCGTGCTTCGCCGACGCGCCCAGCTGCACGCGGAAGCTGGCGTGATTGACGATGACCTGCGCCGGATCGCTCGGCACCTTCACCATGCTCAGTGCGGGAGCGTCGTCGTGTCCCGACGAGCGGTCCCCCGTAGGTGTGCGGGGTGTTCTGGTGTCCACACTCATCTAACCGAGTGACGCGGAGTTAGGACACTGTCTTGACCGGGCGGATGTGTCCGGGCCGCGTCAAAGCGGTCCCGGACACTCCGGGGGCACCGGATCGGACCCGTTCGGGCGAGGTGGCGGACAGGTGTTCAGGAACGCCGGCGGGCCGCCTCGTACAGCACGATCCCGGCCGCGACACCGGCGTTGAGGGATTCCGCGCCGCCCGGCATCGGGATCCGCGCCCGGACGTCGCACGTCTCGCCGACCAGGCGGGACAGTCCCTTGCCCTCGCTGCCGACGACGATGACGACCGGGCCGTCCAGCGCCCGCACGTCGCCGAGTTCGGCCTCCCCGTCGGCGGCGAGGCCGACGACCGTGAGGCCGGCCTTCTTGTACGCCTCCAGGGCCCGGGTCAGGTTGGTGGCGCGGGCGACGGGGGTGCGGGCGGCCGTACCGGCGGAGGTCTTCCAGGCGCCGGCGGTCATGCCGGCCGAGCGGCGTTCGGGGACGACGACGCCGTGGCCGCCGAAGGCCGAGACGGAGCGGACGACGGCACCGAGGTTGCGCGGGTCGGTGACGCCGTCGAGGGCGACGATCAGCGGGTCGGCGCCCTCGTCGTGCGCGGCGGCGGTGAGGTCCTCGGGGTGCGCGTACTCGTACGGCGGGACCTGCAGGACGAGGCCCTGGTGGTTGAGCCCGTTGGTCATGCGGTCCAGCTCGGGGCGGGGGGCCTCCATCAGGTTGATGGTGCCGCGTTCGGCGGCGAGCTGGAGGGCCTCGCGGACGCGTTCGTCGTTGTCGATGAACTGCTGGACGTAGAGGGTGGTGGCGGGCACGCCCTCGCGCAGGGCCTCGTACACCGGGTTGCGGCCGACGACCAGTTCGGAGGCCGACTTGCCGCCGCGGCCGCGGACGGCGGGGCGGCGCGCGGTCTGCTTCGCCCTGGCGGCGGCGATGCGGTTCTTCTTGTGGCCCTTGCGCATCTCGGCGGGCGGGGTGGGGCCCTTGCCCTCCAGGCCCCTGCGCCGCTGGCCGCCACTGCCGACCTGCGCGCCCTTCTTGCCGGACATGCGACGGTTGTTCGCGGCCATGACCTACCTGTCTCTGTGATGCGTTCGGTTGGTACGTCCCTGCAGTGTGCCGCCCGGGGACCGGGCGGCACAATCGATCATCGGATCGGCAGGGGGATCAGCGGGGGCCGAGGCTCCAGCGCGGCCCCCGCGGACCGTCCTCGACGACCAGCCCGGACTGGGTGAGCTGGTCGCGGATGGCGTCGGCGGTGGCCCAGTCCTTGCGGGCGCGGGCGGACTCGCGCTGGTCGAGGACGAGGCGTACGAGGCTGTCGACGACGCCGTGCAGGTCCTCGCCCCGGTCGGTCCCGCCGGCCCAGTGCGGGTCGAGCGGGTCCAGGCCGAGGACGCCGAGCATGGCCCGCACCTCGGCGAGCCGCTGCACCGCGGCCTCCTTGTCGTCGGCGGCCAGGGCGCTGTTGCCCTGGCGGACCGTGGTGTGCACGACGGCGAGGGCCTGCGGGACGCCCAGGTCGTCGTCCATCGCCTCGGCGAAGGCGGGCGGCACCTCGGCGGCGGGCTCGACCGCTCCCCCGGCCTTCTCCGCCACGCGCTGCACGAAGCCCTCGATGCGGGCGAACGCCGACTCCGCCTCGCGCAGCGACTCCTCGCTGTACTCGATCATCGAGCGGTAGTGCGGGGTGCCCAGGTAGTAGCGCAGCACGATGGGGCGCCACCGCTTGACCATCTCGGAGACGAGGACGCTGTTGCCGAGCGACTTGGACATCTTGTCGCCGGCCATGGTGACCCAGGCGTTGTGCACCCAGTACCGGGCGAAGTCGTCGCCGTAGGCCTTGGCCTGGGCGATCTCGTTCTCGTGGTGCGGGAAGATCAGGTCCAGGCCGCCGCCGTGGATGTCGAAGGCGGTGCCGAGGTACCTGTGCGCCATGGCCGAGCACTCCAGGTGCCAGCCGGGGCGGCCGGGACCCCAGGGCGTGGGCCAGGTGGGCTCGCCGGGCTTGGCGGCCTTCCACAGGGCGAAGTCGCGGGGGTCCCGTTTGCCGGTCTCGCCGTCGGAGGCCGGCTGGAGCAGGTTGTCCAGCTCCTGCCGGGACAACTGGAGGTACCCGGGGAAGGAGCGCACGTCGAAGTAGACGTTGCCGTCGGCCGCGTAGGCGTGACCGCGCTCGATGAGGCCCCGCATCATCTCGATCATCTCGGGCACGTGGCCGGTGGCGCGCGGTTCGTACGTCGGCGGCAGGCAGCCGAGGGCCCGGTAGCCGTCGTTGAAGGCGCGCTCGTTCTCGTATCCGATCGCCCACCAGGGGCGGCCCTGTTCGGCCGCCTTGGCGATGATCTTGTCGTCGATGTCGGTGACGTTGCGCACGAAGGTCACCCGGTAGCCGCGGTGGGCGAACCAGCGGCGCATGATGTCGAAGTTGAGGCCCGAGCGGATGTGGCCGATGTGCGGTGCCGCCTGCACGGTGGCGCCGCACAGGTAGATCGAGACACAACCCGGCGTGAGCGGGGCGAAGTCACGGATCTGCCGGGCGCTGGTGTCGTACAGGCGAATGGTCACCTCTCCAGGGTAGTGGGCGCCGGGCAGTGCCATGCGCCTTCCGGCCCTGGACGGCGCCCCCGCGCGGCGCCGCCCGCCGTCACAGGCCTCCGGTCACCTTCTGCGGCCTGATCCGCACGACCACCCGCTCGGCGTCCTGGGCGGAGGCCGGGTTGAAGTCGGCGTACTTCCTGCCGGTGTACTTCTGGCTCAGCTCGTCGATGAGTTCCCGGCCGCCGTCGGTGGTCATGTCGGCGGTGCCGCGGATCTCGGCGTACTCGTAGGGCTGCTCGGGGTTCATGACGACGACCGTCACCCGGGGGTCGCGGTCCAGGTTCTTCTTCTTGCGGCGGTCGACCGTGGTGGAGAAGAGGATGTCGTCGCCGTCGCGCTTCACCCAGACCGGGGACATCTGCGGGCCGCCGTCGGGCTGGAGGGTGCCGACGACGATGAACACGGGGCCGTCGAGAAGGGACTTGAGCCGGTCGGACAGGACTGCGGTCATGGGTGCCTCCGGAGAGCCTCGGTCAGCGTCACTCTGCGGGTACCCTCGCACGCTCTGCGCTCACCCGCACCACGAGTGCGGTGGCCACGGCCATCAGCCCCTCCTCGCGCCCGGGGAAGCCGAGGCCGTCCGTGGTGGCACCGGACACGGACACGGGGGCGCCGACCGCCTCGGAGAGGACCCCCTGGGCCTCCTCCCGGCGCTTGCCGATCTTCGGGCGGGGGCCGACGACCTGGACGGCGACGTTGCCGATGGCGAAGCCGGCCGCGCGGACGATGCGCGCGGCCTCGGTGAGCAGGGTGACCCCGGAGGCACCGGACCACTCGGGGCGGCCGGTGCCGAAGTGCTGTCCGAGGTCACCGAGCCCGGCGGCGGAGAAGAGCGCGTTGCAGGCGGCGTGGGCGACGACGTCGGCGTCGGAGTGCCCGGCCAGGCCGGGTCCCTCGCCCTCCCACCTCAGGCCGGCGCACCACAGGTCGCGGCCCTCCTCGAAGGCGTGGATGTCGGTGCCGACGCCGACCCGGGGCAGCGGGAGGTGCAAGGACGGCTCGGCGCCCGTCGGCTCAGAAGCCATCGTTGAGCCTCCTGCGGGCCAGGACCGCCTCGGCGAGGACGAGGTCGAGGGGGCGGGTGACCTTGAAGGCCTCCTCGTGGCCGGGCACGGCCACGACGCCGAGGCCGAGCTGCTCGACCATGCTCGCGTCGTCGGTGACGTCGGCGGTGACGGTCCCGTGGGCGCGGACCAGGGTCGCCCGGTCGAAGCCCTGGGGCGTCTGCACGGCCCGCAGCCGGGCCCGGTCCGGTGTGGCGACGACCGGCTCGGGCCCGCCGGGGGCGGCGGCGGGTCCGACCTCCTTGACGGTGTCGGCGAGCGGCAGCGCGGGCACCACGGCGGGGGCGCCGTCGCGGACGGCCTCGATGACGGCGTCGACGGTGTCGACGGGGACGAGCGGGCGTGCCGCGTCGTGCACGAGGACGACGCCGTACTGCGGCGGCAGCGCGTCGAGGCCGAGCCGGACGGACTCCTGGCGGCTGTCTCCGCCGGGGACGACCAGGAAGTCGGTGCGCTCGGGCAGTGCGTGGACGTCGAGCAGGGACTTGACCTCGGCGGCGCCGTCGGGCGGGGCGACGACGATCACCAGGGAGACGTGGCGGGAGGCGGCGAGGGCGCGGACCGCGTGGATCAGCATGGGGGTGCCGTTCAGCGCGCGGAGCGCCTTGGGGGCGCCCGGACCGAGACGTACGCCCCGGCCGGCGGCCGGAATGACGGCCGCGACGGGGGCCTGCGCGGGCGTGGAACGTGATTCGTCAGACATCGGTTCCTGTCAGGTTTGTGTGCTCGGCCCCGGTGGGTATGGCCTGGAGGAGCGCCGGGCACGACGCTTTGACCGGACCCTTTCCGTGACGCCGGTCGAGCCGTCCGCCCGGGCCCGGCACCCCAGTATCGGGGCTTTCCCCGAGGCGTACGGCAGACGAGGCGGCGGACGGGGCGGCAGCCGCCCGGCGACCGCCCCGGCCGGGGTTCTCCGGAGCTTTTCGGGGACGGACATGCCGCAGCGCCCGGCGACAGGGTGAGTGTCATCGGGCACCGCGGCATTTCAGTGTGCTGGGCTTGCCGGGCATGCCGGGGGCCGCCCGTCGCACGTCAGGAGGCGAGCACCTCGTCGAGCAGGGCTTCGGCCTTGTCCTCGTTGGTGTTCTCCGCGAGGGCCAGCTCGCTCACCAGGATCTGGCGGGCCTTGGCGAGCATGCGCTTCTCACCGGCGGAGAGTCCGCGCTCGCGCTCACGACGCCACAGGTCACGCACGACTTCCGCGACCTTGATGACATCGCCGGAGGCGAGCTTTTCCAGATTTGCCTTGTAACGACGCGACCAGTTCGTGGGCTCCTCGGCATACGGCGCGCGCAGCACCTCGAAGACCCGGTCCAGTCCGTCCTGACCGACCACATCACGCACGCCGACGAACTCCGCATTGTCCGCTGGCACACGTACCGTCAGGTCACCCTGGGCAACCTTCAGCACCAAGTAGGTCTTGTCCACGCCTTTGATCTGGCGAGTTTCGATTGCCTCGATCAGCGCGGCCCCGTGATGGGGATAGACCACGGTGTCGCCAACCTTGAACGTCATGTGACAGGTACCCCTTCCGTGGCTATCCAGGGTAACACGGATACGGCGTCTTCTGAATGGCGTTTTCGCAGGTCAGGGCATATCTCAGGGCTTGACAACAGCGACAGGAACGTGCTGCGGCGAGCTCGCGGAAGCGGGTATCCGCAGGTGGGAGCGGCTCTCCGGGCGCGGTGAAACGTGTGCGCCACACGTCCCGGAAGCCGCACCCGAGCGAAGGAATGTCCCGGTATGTCCACTCCCAAGTGTACGACTTCCGCTACTCCGTTCGGCGGCGGGAGTGGGATGCGCGACGTTTCCGGAATTGATCACGGGCGGCCGGACGGGTGGTGGATGACGCCCGGAAGATGGCCGGATCCGGATCCGGATGTGTGCCGGAAGTGGAGCCGCGTGATCGCGCGGTTGATCGGGTGGGTGACCGATATCCGGGTGGACGCGCATTCCCCACGGAAAATCCGCACGGCGTGTTGCGGGGATGCGGACGGCGGTGTTCGAGCGCGTTATGCGAATGGCGGACAAGCGCCCCGGCAAAGCGGCCGGGGACCCGCCCGGCGTGCCGGACGGGTCGCTCGCGCCGGCCGGGGTACCCCCACCCGGACGGAAGCCCGGCGCTTGGGGGAGGGTCGGGTGCGGCCTCGCGGGAACGGCTCGGTAACCTGAGGCCGCTGACAGACACTGAGAGCGGCTTTACCTGGAGCCGCCCCTGCGTTCAAGGAGTTGCCGCCGCCGTGAGCAGCAGCCTTCGACGCGGCGCCCTCGCCGCCTCCGCCACCGCCTTCTCGATCGCCTCGCTCGCCGCCTGCGGCGCCGGAAACAACGCCCAGACCCTGCAGATCAAGCCGGACAACGCGTCGACCAGCGTCGGTGACATCAAGATCCAGAGTGCCGTGGTCGTCACCCAGCCCGACCTGAAGTCGAGCGGCCCGGCCGTGATCGCCGCGACCCTGTTCAACCTGGGCACGACGGACGAGACCCTGCAGTCCGTCACCGTCGCGGGCAGCGACACGGACGCCGAGCTGAAGCCCGCCAAGGGCCAGAGCCTCACCGTCCCGGCGCACGGCTCCCTGGTCCTCGGCGGCAAGGACAACGCCTCCGCCGTACTGCCCAGCGGCCGCGAGGCGGTCCGGGACGGCGACGCCCAGAAGATCACCTTCAACCTCAGCAAGGCCGGTCCCGTGAGCCTGCGCGCCTACGTGGTGCCGGCCACCAGCTACTTCAGCGCGTGGGGCCCGAGCAGCATCCCCTCGCCGTCGTCCTCCGCCTCCGCGGCCCCCGGCCCCCGCCCGTCCGGGTCGGCGACCGGCAAGCCGTCGCAGGGCGCTTCCGCCCCGGCGGCCGGCTCCGAGGACGGGATCACCGGTTCCACCCCGAGCGACTCGGCGTCGCAGTCGGCCGCGGGGCACTGAGCACCGCCGCTCCCCACGGCCGCGGGGAGCGGCGCAGTCGCAGGAGCAGCGCGGCTGTGGGAGTACGCGGCCGCCGGAGTGCGCCGCCGCGTGGCCGCCACGGCCGCGCCGTGCCGTGCGGGGTGCACGCCCCCCGCACGGCCGCGGACGCATGAGGGCGGCACCCCATCCGGGGTGCCGCCCTCGGTCGCCGGCCGCCCGGCGGTCGGCCGCGCGCCGGTTCCTACGGCTCGAACTTGTAGCCCAGCCCCCGCACCGTCACGAGGTAGCGCGGCGCGCCCGGGTCCGGCTCGATCTTGGCGCGCAGGCGCTTGACGTGGACGTCGAGGGTCTTGGTGTCGCCCACGTAGTCGGCGCCCCAGACGCGGTCGATGAGCTGCATGCGGGTCAGGACGCGGCCGGCGTTGCGCAGCAGCATCTCCAGCAGGTCGAACTCCTTGAGGGGCAGGTCGACCTTGGAGCCGGAGACGGTGACCACGTGGCGGTCGACGTCCATGCGGACCGGGCCCGCCTCCAGGGCGGCCGGGGTGACCTCCTCCGGCTCGCCGCGCCGGCGCAGCACCGCGCGGATGCGGGCGACCAGCTCGCGCGAGGAGAAGGGCTTGGTGACGTAGTCGTCGGCCCCTATCTCCAGACCGACCACCTTGTCGATCTCGCTGTCCTTGGCCGTCACCATGATCACGGGGACGTTGGAGCGTCCGCGCAGCTGGCGGCACACCTCCGTGCCGGGCAGCCCCGGCAGCATCAGGTCGAGGAGGACGAGGTCGGCGCCGTTGCGCTCGAACTCGTCGAGTCCGTCGGGGCCGGTCGCCGCCACGGCGACCTCGAAGCCCTCCTTGCGGAGCATGTAGGACAGGGCGTCGGAGAAGGACTCCTCGTCCTCGACGACGAGCACTCGGGTCACGGAAGGACCTCCGGGGCGGGAAGCGGTTCGTACGGGGATGACTCGGTGGTGCCGGCCTCGACGACGAGGCCGGGGTGCTGCTGGGCGCGGTCGCGGGCCGCTCCCGCCTCCGGCAGCCTGAGGGTGAAGGTGGAGCCCTGGCCTTCGGCGCTCCAGACCGTGACCTCCCCGCCGTGCGAGGCGACCACGTGCTTGACGATCGCCAGACCCAGGCCGGTGCCTCCGGTGGCCCGCGAGCGGGCCGGGTCGACGCGGTAGAAGCGCTCGAAGACGCGCTCCCTGTCCTTTTCCGAGATGCCGATGCCCTGGTCGGTGACAGCCAGTTCGATCATGTCACCGCCGGGGCCGCCGACCCGGCGGACGGCTATGCCGACGCGGGTGCGGGCCGGGGAGTAGTTGACGGCGTTCTCCACGAGGTTGCCGAGGGCCGCGGCGAGCTGGCCGCGGTTGCCCCACACGTGCAGGCCGGCCGCTCCCGCCCGGGTTCCGCCGGCACCGCCGGCGGAGTCCCCCTCGGGCTCCTGGATCGAGGCGGCCATGGTGATCTGCTTGGCGCCGGCCTGGTGGCGGCAGCGGTCGACGGCCTCGGCGATCAGCTCGTCCACCCGCACGGGCTCGGCGTCCTCGAGGGGGTCGTCGTTCTGGACCCTCGACAGGTCGATGAGCTCCTGCACCAGGTTGGTCAGCCGGGTCGCCTCGATCTGCATGCGGCCCGCGAAGCGCTGCACGGCCTCGGGGTCGTCGGAGGCGTCCATGACGGCCTCGGAGAGCAGGGAGAGGGCGCCGACCGGGGTCTTCAGCTCGTGGCTGACATTGGCCACGAAGTCGCGCCGCACCGCCTCGATCCGGCGGGCCTCGGTGAGGTCCTCGACCAGCAGCAGGACCAGGCGGGAGCCGAGCGGGGCCACCCGCGCGGAGACGGCGAGGGCCTCCCCCCGCCCGGTGCCGCGCCGGGGCAGGTCCAGCTCGACCTGCCGTATCTCCCCGTCCCGCCGGGTGTCCCGGGCCATCTGGAGCATGGGCTCGACGGCGAGTTTGCCGCCGCGGACCAGCCCGAGGGCGTAGGCGGCGGAGCTGGCCTTGACGACGCCGTCGCCCTCGTCGAGGACGACGGCCGAGGAGCGGAGCACCGACAGGACGGTGTCCACGCCGGGCGGGAGTACGAGATCGGTGTGCAAGGAAGTCCTGGTCGGTCGTTTCTGGTCGCGTTCGCTCCAACGGAACGCCAGCATGGCGATGACGCCGGTGAGCACCCCGACGATCGCTGCCGCTGCGGCGACCGCCGCGTTCACGTCCATGCCCCCAGGTTAGGCATGGGGCACGACGTGCCCACAGCCGTCGGGGTGCGACCTCGAACACTCGTCGCCCAGAGTTCACCTGGGGGCCAGTGGTGGTTCATTCGGGGTGGCGGAAACGGACGCGTACGGGGCGGACCGTGGAAGCGTGGGGTTCGCACCGCTGGTTTCGCCACGGGGCGCGTGGTGTCACGGCCCCCGGAACGAGCCCCCGAGAGACACGCACGAGAGGGAACCCTGATGCGGGACGCGTACCACGAGGAACTGGATTCGATCGGCGACGGTCTGGTGGAGATGGCCCGGCTGGTCGGGTCGGCGATCGGACGCGCCACGACCGCCATCCTCGACACCGACCTGAAGCTGGCCGAGAGCGTCATCGAGGCCGACCAGAGGGTCGACGAACTGCAGCACGACCTGGAGGCCCGGGCCATAGCCCTGCTCGCGCGCCAGCAGCCGGTGGCGACGGACCTGCGCATCGTCGTCACCTCCCTGCGCATGTCCGCCGACCTGGAGCGCTCCGGCGACCTCGCCCAGCACGTGGCGAAGCTGGCGCGGCTGCGCTTCCCGCAGCGCGCGGTCCCGCACGACCTGGACGCGACCATCCTGGAGATGGGCCAGCTCGCGCAGCGCCTGATGGCGAAGGCGGCCGAGGTGATCGTGACGAAGGACGTCGACCTCGCGCTGCAGCTGGAGCAGGACGACGACGAGATGGACCTCCTGCACCGCACCCTGTTCCAGCACCTGATCGACGACCGCTGGAAGCACGGCATCGAGACCGCCGTGGACGTCACCCTGCTGGGCCGCTACTACGAGCGGTACGCCGACCACGCGGTGGCCGTGGCCAAGCGCGTCGTCTACCTGGTGACGGGCGAGCACGCCGACGAGCTGCAGTCGGACATCCAGCCGGTGACGGGGGTGGAGGGGGCGTAGGCCCGCGGGCCCGCCCGCCCCCTCGCCGCTCGCCCCTCGCCGCCCGGCCGGAGTGTCCGGGGTGGGCCGGGGTGCGGGCCCGCCTCCGTGCGCCGTTGACGCGCCCGGCCGAGCGGGCATGCAATGGGCGAAGGCACCATGCCGAGCCTCTAGGAGGGGACCCATGGCCGAATCCCCCGGTACCACGCCCGATCCCACGCAGCAGCGCGACTCGGACGAGCCCGGGCAGGCGCGGATCAGGAGCCTGCCGCTCGTGGCCGCGTGCGGCTGCGGCTCGGGCTGCGGGTGCGGGTGCCAGTCGGGCAGCCCGTGCCAGTGCGGTTGACCGTACGACCGAGGGGGCCGGTGTGGACGCCATCCACACCGGCCCTTCGTCGTACGCCGCACCGGCTGGGAGGGGCGACTCACGGATGGCCCTCGGCCGAAGGCCCCCCGGGGTCATACTGTCTCCCGCCACGCCTCGCCGGCCGCCCATTTGAGGCGACGTGACGGCTGAGGGCTCGTAGGCTGCAGGCCGGGGACGGGCGGGGGAACCGTGGCTGACGGGTACTTCCCGTCGGTGTGCGACGGCGTGCCTCATGACGTGGTGCTCACCGACCCCGGCACCCGCGTGCTGGACGTCGTCCGGGTCGTACGCCGGCTGACGGGGCTGAGCCCGTGGCGCAGCAAGGTTCTGGTGACGCGGGTGCCCGCCATGATCCTCGTCGGCGTGCCGCAGGAAGACGCCGAGGTGACCGTCACGGCTCTCCGCGGTGCGGGAGCGCAGGCCGAGGTGGGGGAGCGGCCGGAGCCGGACTTCCCCGAGCCCTGACCACGGCCCGGCCGAGTGGCTGACGCCCGGAGAGGGCCCCGGCACGGCGGCAGGCCCCCTCCTTTTCCTTGACGTCGACGGTCCACCGATCCCGTTCGGGCCGTCGGCCGGGCTCCCACAGGCCACCGCCGCCGACGCCTCGACGTCTGGAGACCAGGGAAACCCACTGCTGACGCGACTCGACCCTGAACTCGGCTCGCCCAAGGGCCCCATGGACACCGACTTCGCCGCGCTCGCCGACTGGCTCCGTCTCGTCATGCCGAGACGAGCACCGCATTGGGAGTTCGATCCGGGCCCGCTGCGGCTGCTGCCGTCGGCTGGTACGACGGTCCCACGGAGTCGCTGGTGCGCATCCCCGTCCGGTGTCGTTGATGTCAGTCGTGGATGTCAGGGGCTGCCGCTAGGGAGAAGCGATCGTCTTGAGCCAGTCGTCGACGGTGACGACATCCGCCCACTGCGGGAACAGTCGCTCGATGAGGACCCGGTGCACCTCTGGGTCGGTGTCCAGACAGGCGTCGGAGAGGACGGTGAGGCCGAAGTCCAGGTCGTTCGCGTGGCACAGAGTGGACAGCACCACAGCGCTGGTGTCGATGCCGGTGAGCACGAGGCTCTCGATACCGCGTGCCCTCAGCACCACGCCGAGATCGCTGCCCGAGAACGCGCTCGCCCGTCTCTTGATGACCACCACGTCGCCCGGCCGGGGCGCGACCTCGGGGTGGATCTCGGTACCTGGGGCGCCCTCGGCATAGAGGCCGGCCCGCGCGATGGCGGTGAGAGCCCTGTTGCGCCTACCGACTTCCGGGAAGCCGGGACGTAACGCGATGACCACGTAGATCACGGGGATGTCAGCCGCCCGGGCTCCGTCGACCGCCCTGCGCAGGCGTGGCAGGTATCCGGAACCGTCGTCAGCGATGTCCACTACGGCCTGTTGGACGTCCATCACGAGAAGGGCGCTTGCTCATGTCATCTCCGGTAACGAAGTCGGTTCGGCGTTGAAACGGGCCGGGTCCTCCGCGCCCTGACAGGTTGGTGGTGCGCCCGTTGGGCAGGATAGGACGGGTACAGGCGCTCAGTCGGCAGTTCGTGCGACGCACGGTGAACGGCGCTGCCCTGCACGGCTTTCACCGAAGACGGCAGCGCACTGGTGGCCTGCGCTGGTGTACGGCGGGCAAGCGGGCAATCACCGCTTTACGAGTCATCTCATTTGGCGAGCCCGCGACAGCAGTGGAAGCGGGCCCCCGCCTCGGCCGGCGTGATCCCCGAGCGGAAGCCGGGCGGGTCGTACGCCGAGCCCCGCGAGAACGGCATGCACGCGCTGCGCCGCTTCTACGCCTCGGTGCTCCTGGACGCCGGGGAGAACGTCAAGGCCCTGGCCGGGCACCTGGGTCACTCGAATCCGGGCCTGACGCTGCGGGTGTACGCACGCCTGATGCCCTCCAGCCAGGAGCGCACTCGCAGGGCGATTGCTGCCGCTTGGGGCGATTCGGGGAGCTGACTTCCAGCTCGATCTGCACGCGAATCGCGACAGCAGATTCACGTGAACCGGATTCGCGTTACGCGATTTCGCGACTCTCGAATCACACATCATGATTACGCGTTCCCGATTACGACTTTGACATCCGGCATCGTTTCACGTTTACCAATCCTGAATCCTGTCCGCGTGAACCGCCTACCCAAGTTCGCCGGTACATTCGGTCCCAGCAGGCTAGCCAGCCGTATCGCAACGCGTGCCGCGCCCCGAGGAGGCGGTTCGGCGGTACCTGGCCAAGCGCCGCAAGGGTCACCCAGACCCTGATACCGACGGCTATTGAATAGGGTAGGTACAGCGCTGAGCTGAGCCTTTGGTTAATCGCCAACCGAGGCAGTATGGTCCTGTTACCCAAATAGCGGAGAGGCCGCCCACGCCCGGGCGACCTCTCCTCTCCATGGGCTTGTTCATTGACCCAGCGATAGGACAACACATGACTCACATGGAGAAGGCCATAGTGCCACGGCGGGGCCTGCGCATCGACCTCGCCCTCCGCGGGACACCGTTCACCTTCATTGGCCTCGGCGGTGCCGGCCTGGGGGTGCAGTCTGGAACCGGCCCCGTTGCGGCTTCCCTGTTCGCCCTCCTCGTGGCAGTCCGCGTGCAGATCAGCCGCGTCTAAGTTCCACGGCCCCAAGACGGCCCCAGCACGGCAACGAGCCCCCTACCAGCGGCGAAACCGCAGGTAGGGGCCTTGATCAGCTCTGCTTACTTCTTCTTGCCCTGGTTCTTGACCGCCTCGATCGCCGCCGCCGCCGCTTCCGGGTCGAGGTACTTGCCGCCCGGGGTGGTCGGCCTGAAGTCGGCGTCGAGCTCGTAGTACAGGGGGATGCCCGTCGGGATGTTCAGGCCCGCGATGTCCGTGTCGGAGATGCCGTCCAGGTGCTTGACCAGGGCGCGGAGCGAGTTGCCGTGGGCCGCGACCAGGACCGTGCGGCCGGTCAGCAGGTCGGGGACGATGCCGTCGTACCAGTACGGGAGCATGCGGAGGACGACGTCCTTCAGGCACTCGGTGCGGGGACGCAGCTCCGGCGGGATCGTGGCGTAGCGGGCGTCGTTCGCCTGGGAGAACTCGGAGTCGTCGGCGAGCGGCGGGGGCGGGGTGTCGTACGAGCGGCGCCAGAGCATGAACTGCTCCTCGCCGAACTCGGCCAGCGTGGCCGCCTTGTCCTTGCCCTGCAGGGCGCCGTAGTGGCGCTCGTTCAGGCGCCAGCTGCGGTGGACGGGGATCCAGTGGCGGTCCGCGGCCTCCAGGGCCAGCTGGGCCGTGCGGATCGCGCGCTTCTGGAGGGACGTGTGGACCACGTCGGGCAGCAGGCCGGCGTCCTTGAGCAGCTCACCGCCGCGGACCGCCTCCTTCTCGCCCTTCTCGTTCAGGTTGACGTCCACCCAGCCGGTGAACAGGTTCTTCGCGTTCCACTCGCTCTCGCCGTGGCGGAGGAGGATCAGCTTGTACGGTGCGTCGGCCATGGCGATGAGCCTACCCAAGAGGTGCCGGGGCCGCGGAGCGCGCCCGGGCACCCCGCCGCGGCAGGACGACGGCCGGCGGCGCGGGGCGGCGCGCCTGACACCGCCCTGACTCGAGTGGCGTTCCCGGACCCCCCGTTTGTAAGGTGTGGCCACCACTTGAGCCGCTTACCGCCGTGGGGGATCCCCGATGTCACCAGCCACCATGAGACGTGCCGTCCGGGAGTCCGTCACCGGACTCCCCCGCGAGTTCTGGTGGCTGTGGACCACTACCCTGGTCAACCGGCTCGGCGCGTTCGTGGTCACCTTCATGGCCCTCTACCTCACCCTGGAACGAGGGTACTCGGCCTCGTACGCCGGTCTCGTCGCCTCGCTGCACGGGCTCGGCGGGGTCGTCTCCGCGCTGGGCGGCGGGGTGATGGCCGACCGGCTGGGGCGGCGGCCGACCCTGCTCCTGGCCCAGACGGCCACCGCCGTCTGCGTGGCGCTGCTCGGGTTCGTGACCGGGCCGGTCGCCATCGTCTGCGTCGCCTTCCTCGTCGGCGTGACCTCCAACGCCTCCCGGCCGGCCGTGCAGGCGATGATCTCCGACATCGTCCGGCCCGAGGACCGGGTGCGGGCCTTCTCCCTCAACTACTGGGCCATCAACCTGGGGTTCGCCGTCTCCTCCGCGGGCGCCGGGTTCGTCGCCTCGGTCAGCTACCGCGCCGGGTTCCTGATCGAGGCCGGGATGACCCTGGTCTGCGCCCTCGTCGTCCTCCTCAAGCTGCCCGAGTCGCGGCCCGCCGCCCCGGCCGACGAGGCGGTGCGGGACGAGGTCGGCCTGCGGACCGTGCTGCGTGACGGGCGGTACATGGCCGTGGTCACCCTGTCCTTCCTGGTCGCCCTGGTCTTCCAGCAGGGCTCGGTCGGGCTGCCGGTGGCCATGGGCCGGGCCGGGTTCTCGCCCGCCGACTACGGCCTGTCCGTCGCCGTCAACGGCGCCCTGATCGTCGTCCTGCAGATCCCCGTCACCCGGTTCATCGAGCACCGCGACCCGCGCAGCCTGCTGGTCGTCTCCTCGGTCCTGGCGGGCTACGGCTTCGGGCTGACGGCCCTCGCCGGGTCGGTGGGCGCCTTCATGCTCACCGTGTGCGTGTGGACCCTCGCCGAGATCGTCAACGCGCCGACCCAGACCGGACTCGTGGTCCGGCTCTCGCCGGTGCACGGGCGCGGGCGCTACCAGGGCATGTACACGATGTCGTGGTCCGTGGCCGCACTGGTCGCGCCGCTCATGTCCGGCGCGGTCATCGACCGGTTCGGCGCGCGCTGGCTGTGGATCCTGTGCGCCGTGGTGGGCACGGTCGCCGGGGCCGGGTACTGGCTGCTCATGCGGCGGCTCCCCGAGTCGGCCCTCCCGGCACCCGCGCGGCGGCGGACGGCCGATCCCGCTCCGGAGCAGGGACGGACCGCCTGACCCCGGGAAGTGGCGGACGTCACACCGGAGCGTGTCACAGACGGACGGGCCGTTCCGTCGAAGGGGTGGAGCCACCCCCACACCACACGGGAGCACATCATGGACGCGCGTCTCGACCTGTTCGCCGGCCCCCTGAGCGGCAAGGTCATCAAGCACTTCAGCGCGGCGGGCAGGGCAATCTCGGACTCCGCCCTGCCCGCCGCCACGCAGGAACTGGTGAAGATCCGCGCCAGCCAGATCAACGGCTGCGGCTTCTGCACCGACATGCACACCAAGGACGCCACCGCGGCCGGGGAGACCCCCACGCGGCTCCACCTGGTCGCCGCCTGGCGGGAGGCCACGGTGTTCACCGAGGCCGAGCGGGCCGCCCTGGAGCTGACGGAGCAGGGCACCCGCATCGCCGACGCGGCCGGCGGGGTCACGGACGAGGCCTGGGCCGAGGCCGCCAAGCACTACGACGAGGAGCAGCTCGCCGCGCTAGTGTGCCTGATCGCCCTGATCAACGCGTACAACCGCGCGAACGTCCTCGTCCGGCAGCCCGCCGGCGGCTACGAGCCCGGCATGTTCGGCTGACGGCGGCCGGGGCGCCGCGGACACCGGCCGGGGACGCCGCGGACGTGTTCCCGACGGCGGCCAGGGGCCTCACGGGTGCATCCGGGCGCCCTTGAGCACCTTGTCCACGCCGTTGCGCGGCCCGTACACCGCCAGTCCCACCAGGTCCAGTTCCGCCGTCGGCACCGCGCGCACCGCCGCGCGGTTGTCGCGGTCGTGGCCCGTGGAGAACAGGTCGGCGGTGAAGACGGCCCTGGGCAGGGCCCGGCCCAGCGCCCTGCCGTGCGCCGCCTTCAGGGTCTCCCGCGTGCCCTCGAAGACCAGGACCGGCTGGCGGAACATCGGCAGGTACGCCACCGCGCCGGCGTCCTCGTACGGCTCCCCGATCACCTCGGGGGCGGCCGTACCCAGGCCGCTGACCAGGAAAGCGGTGACGTTCAGGCGCTGCCAGGATTCCAGGTCCTCGCGCAGCAGCACGGCGATCTTCGTGTCGAAACGGATGGGTTGCTCGCTCATGCAGTGAGACTGCCGACCGCCGCGCCCGGCCGTCTTGTACGTTCTTTGCATGGCCGCCGGGCAGGAAGTCACCGCGTGGCGCCCCCGCGTCCCGGGCGTCACCGAGGTCTTCCACGCCCGCTTCACCGAGTACGCCTACCCGATGCACGTCCACGACGCCTGGACGCTGCTGATCGTGGACGACGGGGCCGTGCGGTACGACCTCGACCGGCACGAGCACGGGACCCCGCACGACACGGTCTCGCTGCTGCCGCCGCACGTCCCGCACAACGGCTCGCCCGCCACCCCGGACGGCTTCCGCAAACGGGTGCTCTACCTGGACGCCAGCCAGCTGGGGAACGACCTCATCGGTGCGGCCGTCGACGGGCCCGACCTGCGCGACCCCGTGCTGCGCCGGCGCGTCGGCCAACTGCACGCCGCGCTCGCCCGCCCCGGGGACGAACTGGAGGCGGAGAGCCGGCTCACGCTGGTCGGCGAGCGGCTGCGCGCGCACCTGGGAGACCGGGCCGGGGGCCGGCGCCGGCCGGATCCCGCGCTCGCCCGGTCGCTGCGCGAACTCCTCGACGAGCACGTCACCGGCGCGCCGACGCTCACCGACGCCGCACGGCTGCTGCACGCCCACCCCGCCCACCTGGTACGGGCGTTCAGCGGCGCGTACGGCATCGCCCCGCACCAGTACCTGGTGTCGCGCCGGATCGGCCGGGCCCGCCGGCTGCTGCTGGACGGGCTGCGGCCGGGGGAGGTGGCGGCGGCGACCGGGTTCTACGACCAGGCCCACCTCACGCGGCACTTCAAGAAGCTGGTCGGCGTCACGCCCGGCCGGTACGCGTCCCGCTGAGTCCCGTCAGTCGGCGGGGCGGTCGAGCAGGTGCCGGAACGCCTCCAGGTTCCGCGTCGGCTCCCCGCGCGACACCCGCCACGCGTACTCCTTGCGGATCGCGGAGGCGAAGCCCAGCTCCAGCAGGGTGTTGAAGGCGCCGTCGGCCGCTTCCAGGACCTGGCCCAGGAGGCGGTCGACGTCCTCGGCGGTGACCGAGGTGAGGGGCAGGCGGGCGGTGACGTAGACGTCACCGAGCCGGTCCACGGCGTAACTGACCCCGTACAGCTTGAGGTTGCGCTCCAGGAGCCAGCGGTGGACGCCCGCCTCGTTCTCGTCGGGGTGGCGGATGACGAAGGCGTTCAGGGAGAGGGTGTGGCGGCCCACGAGCAGGCTGACCGTGGTGGAGAGCTTGCGGGTGCCGGGGAGCTTGACGACGAAGTTGCCCGGCTCCGGGCTCTCCCACTCCAGCTCGGCGTCCTTCAGGAGTTCCTCGACCACCTGTGCGGCCTTCCCGACATCACCCATGCTGGGAGCGTACGCGACGACGGTGCGACTGGGTCGCGGCCGCGTACACGTCGGCGGTGGCGGCGGCCGACGCGTCCCAGCCGAAGGACTGCGCGTGCCGGGCGGCGGCCCCGCCCATGCGCGCCGCCAGGGACGGCTCGTCGGCGAACCGGCCCAGCAGGCGCGCGTAGGCGGCCGGTTCGTGGCCCTCGACGAGGAAGCCGGTGACGCCGTCGCGCACGGCCACCGGCAGCCCGCCGACCGCCGCCGCGAGCACCGGCGTCCCGGCCGCCTGCGCCTCTATGGCGACCAGGCCGAAGGACTCGCTGTAGGAGGGCATGACGAGGACGGAGGCGGCCCGGAACCAGTCGGCGAGCTGTTCCTGGCCGACCGGCGGCCGGAACCGCACGACGTCGGCGATGCCGAGGCGCGCGGCGAGCTTCTGCAGGCCCTCGGGCTTGGCCAGGCCGCTGCCGCTGAGGCCGCCGACGACCGGCACGACGATGTTCGAGCGCAGCTCGGGGCGCTCGTCCAGGAGGACGGCGACCGCGCGGAGCAGCACGTCGGGGGCCTTCAGGGGCTGTATGCGGCCCGCGAAGAGCGGGATCAGGGCGTCCTGCGGCAGGCCGAGGCGGGCGCGGGCGGCGGCGCGGCCGGTGCCGGGACGGAAACGGTCGAGGTTCACGCCGGGGTGGACGACCGCAACCTTCGCGGGGTCGGCCGCGTAGTGCCGCACCAGTTCGTCGGCCTCCCCGGCGGTGTTGGCGATCAGGCGGTCGGCGGCGGCGACGATCTGCATCTCGCCGATGACCCGGGCGGCGGGCTCGGGGGTGTCGCCGTCGGCCAGGTTGGCGTTCTTCACCTTGGCCATGGTGTGCATGGCGTGCACCAGCGGGACGCCCCAGCGCTGGGCGGCGAGCCAGCCGACGTGGCCGGAGAGCCAGTAGTGGGAGTGGACGAGGTCGTAGTGGCCGGGGCGGTGGCCGGCCCAGGCCTGCATCACGCCGTGCGTGAAGGCGCACAGCTGGGCGGGCAGGTCCTCCTTGGCCAGGCCCTCGTAGGGGCCGGCGTCGACGTGCCGGACGAGGACGCCGGGCGCGAGTTCCACGACCGGGGGAGGCCGCCCTCCGTGGCGCGCGTGAAGACCTCGACCTCGATGTTGAGCGCGGCCAGCCGCTGGGCCAGCTCCACGATGTAGACGTTCATGCCGCCGGCGTCACCGGTGCCGGGCTGGTGCAGCGGCGAGGTGTGCACGGAGAGCATGGCGACCCGGCGGGGCCTGCGGTGGAGCCTGAGCCGCGCGGGAGCAGCCGCGGAGCGACGCCCGAGCCTGCCGGCGTACTGGCTCACGTGGCGTTCCTCCTCGCTGCGGGCATGCCTGCCGGAGGGTCGACCGCACCCTCCACCGGAGTGCAACAGCGCACGGGTGCCCCGCCAATTCCCGGAGACGGCGACTTTACCCAATCATGACCTTTGCCCGTTCTCGTGTCCGCCGGCACGCCGCGCCGTCCGGGCCCGGACGGCCCGCCGCCCCACCCCGCGGGGCGTGAGCGCCGGGCCCCCGCCGGGCCTCCCCCTGGACCGGCCCGCCGGGCAGGCGTCCGCCGTCCGCACGGGGCGGGCGGGCCGGTACGGACGGCCGGGCCGAGCGGGCCGGTGGGGCGGGTTCGCCCGGGGCCGGGGGTCGTCGTGCCCGCTTACCCTCGTAGGCATGACAGCCCGCGCCGCGACCCGCCCCGTGGGGAACGTGACGCGCGGGACCACCAACCCCAACCGGCTGCGCCGCATGGACCGCTGGATCGCGGCCACGCACGGCGCCGAGCTGCGGCGCGCCGGCGATCCGGTGGCCGTCGACCTCGGCTACGGCGCCGCCCCCTGGACGGCCGTGGAACTGCTCGGCCGGCTGCGGACCGTCGCCCCCCGCGCGCGCGTGGTCGGCGTGGAGATCGAACCGGAACGGGTCGCGGCGGCGAAGCCGTACGAGCGGGCCGGACTGAGCTTCCGGCACGGCGGCTTCGAGATCCCCGTCGCCGGGCGCCCGGCGCTCGTCCGGGCCGCCAACGTGCTGCGGCAGTACGACGAGACCGAGGTCGCCGCCGTGTGGGAGCGGCTGTGCGCGCGGCTCGCCCCGGCCGGCGGCGGCTCGCGCGGCGGACTGCTGGTCGAGGGCACCTGCGACGAGATCGGGCGGCGGCACGTGTGGGTGGCGCTCGGCCCGGAGGGACCGCGGACGGTGACCTTCGCGACACGGCTGGGCTCCCTCGGCCGCCCCTCGGACCTCGCCGAGCGGCTGCCGAAGGCGCTGATCCACCGCAACGTGCCCGGCGAGCCGGTGCACGCCTTCCTGCGCGACTTCGACCGCGCCTGGGCCGCCGCCGCGCCCTACGCCTCCTACGGCGCCCGCCAGCGCTGGATCCGCGCGGTCCGCGACCTGCGGGCCGACTGGCCGGTGACGGACTCGGCGGCACGCTGGCGGCAGGGCGAAGTGACCGTGGCGTGGGGGGCCCTGGCACCGCGCGGCCGCTGACACGACCGGGCGGCCCCGGGAACGCCCGCCGCGCGTCGTTCGTCGCACCGGCGGGAGCCCCGCCGCGCACGGCGGGGCGGGGACACGCCCGCAGGGGCGCGAGACGCCTCCGCGGGAACCCGGGGACGTCCGGTCGGCGGCGACCTCTGTCGTTTTGCGCCCGGCCGTGGCACGATCCCTCCGGCGACCGCACGTTACTGACGGTAAATCAGTCGGGGGGAGCGATATGGGTACGGACGAGCGCGGCCTGTTCATGGCCGCCGTGACCGTGCTCTGCGCGGCGACGGCGCTGGCGGCACCCGGCACGGCGTTCGCGGCTCCCGCCCCCACGCCCGCCCCGGCCCCGGCGCCCACCGCCTCCGCGGTCCCCGCGGCCCCCGTGTCCGACGAGGACCTGGAGGAGGTCCGCACGGGGCTCGACCGGCTCTACCACGACGCGGCCGTCGCCACCGACGCCTACAACGCGGCCGAGGAGGAGGTGCGGAAGCAGTCCGCCCGCATCGTCGCGCTGGCCGGGAGGATCGTCGAGGGGCAGCGGCAACTGGAGCGGCTCGAGGACCAGGCCGGCGCGGCGGCCCGGGCCCAGTACCGCACCGGCGGCCTGCCGCCCACCGCCCGGTACCTGCTCAGCGACGACCCGCAGCGGTTCATGGACGGAGCCGGCACGGTACTGAACGGCGAGCGGGCGGCGAAGAAGCTGATCGGCCGGCTGACCACCGCCCAGGAGAAGCTGCGGCGGTACTCCGCGGACGCCTCCGCCCAGTGGAAGGAGCTGGAGGCCGACCGCCGGGCCAGGGCCACCGCCGAGAAGAGGATCGAGCGGCAGGTCGCCGCAGCCGAGGAGCTGGAGTCCCGGCTGGAGGAGAAGGAGAAGGAGCGGCTCGCCCGGCTGGAGCAGCGGGCCGCCCACCGGGCGCAGACCGCCTGGCTGGGCACCGGTGTCCTCAAGGGGGCCGGCGGCAGGGCCTCCGCGCAGGGCGGGCAAGCCGTCGCGTTCGCCACCGCCCAGCTCGGCAAGCGGTACGTGTGGGGCGCCGAGGGCCCCGACTCCTTCGACTGCTCGGGGCTGACCTCCCGGGCCTGGGCCGGCGCCGGCCGCCCCGTACCGCGCACCTCGCAGGAGCAGTGGAAGCGGCTGGAGCACGTCGGCATCGCGGACATGCGCCCCGGGGACCTCATCGTCTACTTCGACGACGCCAGCCACGTCGGGATGTACGTCGGCGACGGCAGGATCGTCCACGCCCCGCGGCCCGGCCGGACGGTGACCTTCGCGGGCGCGGGCTCGATGCCGATCCTGGGTGTCGTGAGACCGGACGCGTGAGCCGGAGGGTGGGTGGGCCGGGCCATCGGGGGGGATCGGGCCGCCCGACCGGACCGGGCCGATCGGGCGGGCCGGGGCATGTGACGGCCCCCACCCCGGTCCCCGCGAGGCCGACCGGGGGCCGGACGGACGGCCGCCGGCCGGGCGCACCGCGGACCTGTGACCCACCGCACCCCAACCCCCGCCCGCACCGGGGCGGTACGTGAGCTTCGTCATCCCCGCCGTCCGGACGCCCTGTCCAACTGCGTCGGAAATCGCGGCATATGACAGTGGCCTGGGCGGGAGCGACGCGCCTCACACCATTCCGTCGGGGCGGCGAGTACCGCTATGGTCACCCGTCGGTGGGTCGAGGCCCCTCGACACGCCGTGCCCTCGGGGGAGGGAAGGAATCCAGGACGATGCCCGTGCCCGTACCGCGGCAGAGAGCGATCCCGGCCGTGGAGTGTGACCAGGCGCAGGCCGCCTCCGCAGCCGGCGGCCCCCTCGAGGAGGGGGACCACCGCGGCGCCACCGCCGGCGGCGCGAACACCGCCGCGCTCACCCTGCTGCTGATCGAGGACGACCCGGCCGGCTCGCCGATCGTGCCCGAGATGCTGGACTCCTCCGGCAAGCCGATCCGCGTCCGCACCGCCCGCAACCTCACCGAGGCCGAGCGGCTGCTCACGGACGACGTCCACTGCATCCTGCTGGACCTCGCGCTCCCGGCACCCGGCCGGGCCACCGCCGACGCGGACGGCGCGGACGCCGGCGAGCTCGCCGTGCTCAAGCACGTGCTGGAGCTGGCGCCCCGGCACGCCGTGCTCGCGCTGACCGGGTCCGGTGACGCCGAGCGCGGCGCCGAGGCCGTGCGCGTCGGTGCCCAGGACTACCTCCTGCGGGACGAGCTGGACGGCCGGCTGCTCAGCCGCGCCATCCGGTACGCCGTCGAGCGCAAGCGTTCCGACACCGCCGAGCGCAAGCTCGCCGAGGGCCGGCTGCGCGCGCAGGAGAACCGGCGCCTGGAGCGGGGCCTGCTGCCCACTCCCCTGCTGGAGGGCTCCGCGCTGCGCTTCGCCGCCCGCTACCGCCCCGGCCGCTCCCGCGCCCTGCTCGGCGGCGACTTCTACGACTGCGTGCGCACGCCCGACGGCACCGTGCACGCCATGATCGGCGACGTGTGCGGCCACGGCCCCGACGAGGCCGCGCTCGGGGTGGAGCTGCGCATCGCCTGGCGCGCGCTGACCCTGGCGGGCCTGTGCGGCGACGACCTCCTCGGCACCCTGCAGGAGGTGCTGGAGCACGAGCGCGCGGACGAGGAGATCTTCGCGACGCTGTGCACCGTGGACATCTCCCCGGACGGCCGCCGCGCCGGCCTGTGCCTGGCCGGCCACCCGTCCCCGCTGGTCGCCGGCCCCGGCCGGCCGCCGAAGCTGCTGCCGTACGACAACAACGGCCCGGCCCTGGGCCTGCTCCCCGGTGCCCGCTGGCCGCGCATGCAGGTGGAACTGGGTGCCGAGTGGAGCCTGATGCTCTACACCGACGGCCTGATCGAGGGCCGGGTGGGGGTGGGCGGGGAACGCCTGGGCCAGGAGGGCATGGTGGAGATGATCCGCCGGCAGCTGGCCGGGGGCCTGCGTGGCGAGGAACTGCTGCGGGCCGCGGTGAACGAGGTCCGCGACCTCAACGGCGGCGAGCTGACCGACGACGTGGCGGTGGTCCTGCTGGACCGGGCGCCGTAGCGCCCGCCGCCCGAAGCGGTCCGGGGGCGCCGGCTTCAGCGCCCGCCGTTGTACGGCCCGTAGGGTCCGTCGCTGCTGCTCCCGCGGCGGCGGCCCCAGCCGCTGCCCCCGGAGACCCCCTTGAGCGCGGGGCGCACGTCGACGAGGTAGACGATGCTCGCGATCACACCGGCGATGGGCAGGATGGACAGGATCGAGAACAGGTAGCTGACCACGAGCGCGATGCCGAGGATGATCAGCCAGAACACCTTGTTCTGCTTGTCCGCCGCGCGGAAGGCGTCCTCGCGCCGGAAGGCGGCGTCGAAGAGCCCGAACGCGGCGAGGGCCATCAGGACGATCTTCAAGATCCCCATGAACCCCGCGAAGCCCAACATCAGCATGCCGCCCACCGCCCGTCGTCTCCCGATCCGTACGCGGTCACCGTACCCGCAGAACGGGCCGGGCACCCCCGGGGTGCCCGGCCCGTCCGCACCTCGCCGCCGGTCGTCACGGGGTCGGCGGGGTCGCCTTCTTCGGGGTGGCGGTCGTCCTGCGGGGGGCCGGGGCCTTCTTCGCCGCGGGCTTGCCCGCCTCGCCGGACCCGGCCTGACCGGACGTGGTCCCGGTGGGCCCGGCCTCGGCCTCGGCGGGCTTCGGCTCCTCCTTGACCTCGACCGGGCCGGGCTTGTCACCGGCCGGTCCGGACGTGGTCCCGGCCGGCTCGGGGCTGCCCTCGACGACGATCGCCAGTTCCTCGATCTCCTCGGCGGCCTCGCCGCGCCAGGTCTTCACGGCCTGCTCGCCCTGCTCGGCGAGCTTCTCGTAGGTCTCGCGGGCCCTGACGGCGCACTCGGCGGCGACGCCGACCCCGCGCAGGGCGAGGTCCTGGGCGGTCTCGCCCAGCTTCTTCAGGTCGACGTCGAAGGAGCCGATGAACCCGCCCACCTTGCTCTGCAGGGTCTCCTGCGCCTCCTTGGCCCGGGCGGCGGCGCGCTCCTGCACGGCCTTCGGGTCGGTGTTGCGCACGGCCTCGATGCGGGCCGGGGCCTCCGCGCGCAGCTGCTCGACCAGTGCGGGCACCTTCCTGGCCTTCCGGAGCGCGAGGTCGGCGGTGCCGGCGGCGAAGTAGAGCGGAGTCGGATCGCTGAGGGTCTTGCGCAGGTCGTCGGTGATGGCCATGGTGATGGTCCTCCCGGATTCGCGTTCGGCTGAGGGTTCGTGTGGTCCGCGGTGGCGCGGCCGGGGCCCTGGTCCGGCCTACCCGGTCGTCCGCCGCGGACCGGCGGCACTGCCGCCGGGCGTGCGGGTGTGTCGTACGGCTGTGTCGCTCGGGTCCCCGGTGTCCCCGGGGCCCGCTCCGGCGTCCCCGTCCTGCGGGGCCGTTTCGCCGGCGCCGAACCCGTTCTCCTTGCGGAAGGACTCGTAGATCTGGAGCAGCACCTGCTTCTGCCGCTCGTTGAGCGTGGGGTCGGCGAGGATGACGGCGCGCGCCTCCACCTCGTCCCGGTCGCGTTCGGCGTCGAGGATGCCGGCGCGGACGTACAGCGTCTCGGCGGAGATGCGCAGCGCCCTGGCGACCTGCTGGAGCACCTCCGCGCTCGGCTTGCGCAGCCCGCGCTCGATCTGGCTCAGGTACGGATTGGACACCCCGGCGGCGTCGGCGAGCTGCCGCAGCGACAGCTGGGCGTTGCGCCGCTGTTCGCGCAGGTACTCACCGAGGTTGCCGACGTTGAGCGATGCCATGCCTCCACCATGCCCACCCTCGCTAACAATTGCAAGCACCCGCTTGCAAAAGTGTGCCGTGTCACGGGGCCGCCGGAGGCGGGCGCCCAAACGGTCAGGGGGCCGTCGCGCCGGAGGGCGGCTCCGTGCCGCCGCGCAGTGCGCGCACCTGCGGGGAGAGGAGGGCCGCGGAGGTGGCCAGCACGACCAGGGCCGCGCAGCCGGCCAGGGCCCGGCCGGTGCCGACGGCGGCGGCGACGGGGCCGGCGAGGAGCAGGCCGAGCGGGGCGAGGGCCAGGGAGCCGAACCAGTCGTAGGAACTGACGCGGGACAGGACCTGCTCCGGGATCTCCCGCTGGACGGTGGTGGCCCACAGCACGCCGAAGACGTCGCTCGCGACACCGGCCCCGAACATGGCCGCGGCGATCAGCCACAGGGGGGCCCGCGCGCCGAGCAGGGCGAGCGGCACGGCGGCCGGGAACGTGCACACCACGGCCACCAGGACCGGACGGCCCACCCGCACCCGGGCGGCGAGTCCCGCGCCGGCGACCGTCCCCACGGCCTGCGCGGCCGCGACGACCGACCACGCGCGCCCCGCCGAGGTGCTGCTCGGCGGTCAGCGGGCCCAGGACCCCGGCGCCGGCGTTGAGCACGGCGACGACGACCGCGTACTGGGCGACCACGGCCCACAGCCACTGCCGGGACGCGAACTCGTGCCACCCCTCCCGCAGGTCGGCCCACCCCGACGCCCTCCCGCGCGGCGGCGCGGCCACCCGCAGCCGGGCGGTCAGCGCGGCGCTGACCACGAAGGAGGCCGCGTTCAGGGCGAGCGCCCAGCCGGCCCCCACCCACGCCACGGTCACGCCGGACAGCGCCAGGCCCAGCAGCAGGGAGCCGTTGGTGCCCATCCGCAGCAGCCCGTTGGCCTGCTGCAGGCGCCGCGCCGGCACCACCAGCGGCACGAGGCCGTCCATCGCCGGGGCGAACAGGGCCGTCGCCGTTCCGGCCACCACCGCCAGCAGGCACACGGCCGCCACCGGGGCGCGACCGGTCAGCACCATGGCGGCCAGGCCCCCGTAGGCCCCGGCCCCCAGCACGTCGGCCAGGACCATCAGCCCCGAACGCGACATCCGGTCCGCGACCACACCGCCCGCCAGGACGAACACCAGCTGCGGCAGCGCCTGGCAGGCCACCACCAGCGACAGCCGTCCCGGGCCCGCGCCGGGCAGGGCGAGCACCGCGAACGCGAGCGCGACCCGTGCGAAGCCGTTGCCCGGCACGGAGACGACCCGCGCACCGGCGAGCAGCACGAACCGCCGCTCGCGCCACAGCGGTACCTGTGCCGAGGGGCGCGAAGAGGACCCGGGGGAGGCCGAGGGGGGCGAGGGGAGCGTCACGGGTGTGCACCCTGTGCGCGGGAGCGGGCGCCGTACCGCCCCGCGACGGGAGTGGCGCGATCCGCGCCGCTCCCCGCCCCGGCGGACCGGCCCCGGGGCGCCGAGAAGGGCCGGCGGCCGCCGGGGCCGCGGCCCCGGTGTTCGTCCCCCCGGCTCGTCGGGTCGGCGGAGCCGCCCCGGCCGCCCGGCGCCCGGCCGAAGCGGCGGCGGACCTCGACGCCCCGCGGGACACGCGCGCTCGCCTGGCAGGAGGCGCGAGACGGGGACCCACCGGTCCGCGACGGGGGGCGGGACGGCCGGACCCCGGGTGCGCGTCCGCCGGGCGGGGGCCTCAGAAGAGGTCCGGGCACCAGGGCCGCCCGGACATGCGGAACAGGGTGTCGGCCCGGCGGGCGGCGCCCTCGCGTTCCTCCCGCACGCGTCCCAGTGCGATCAACCGGACCAGTGACTCGTCGCCGAGCCAGACCCGGGCCAACTCCGCCACCGGCACGGTGAGATCGGCCGGCGCCCCGCCGGCCGGCGTGCAGGACGCGCCGTCCGGCGAGGCCTCCAGCCGGAAGCGCCCCCGGGCCGGGCCCGCCTCGTCCACGACGTCCAGCACCAGCGTGCCGGCCCCCTCGTACGTCCGCGCCTCCAGGGCCCGCACGACGTCCAGGACGCGCACCCACAGCCAGTCCGTGGACTCGGTGACGCGGGCCGCGCGCGGGTTGGGCAGGAAGTGGGGCAGCAGGTCGTCGGGACCGCGCCGGCCGCTCCTGACGTGCGTGATCCAGTCGATCGAGCACAGGTAACGCCACAGGCCGCGCTCGGCCTGCGGGGTCACCGCGAGCAGCCAGTGCACGACGGCGGTGCCGTCCGGCTGGTTGCCGCGCCAGTTCCTCTCCGGCCGGTACGACACCAGGCCCTCCACCTCCCCGCGGGCGGAGCGGTAGACCGCGTGGAACGGCTCGGTCCAGTCCGCGGCGAAGCGGACGGCGCCGGTGGCCGCCTCCCACCACAGCTCGCTGCGGTCGACCGCGCCGGGCCGGCCACGGCGGAAGCGCTCGTGCAGCCCGGGACCGAGCGCGCGGACGTCCGCGCCGTCCACCAGGTCGATCCGGCCGCCGTCCCCGGGGCCGGGCCGGCGCAGGTCGAGGCCGCTGCGCAGGACGTCGACGGTCCACTCGACCGACCGGGTCGCCGGGCCGAAGCCGTAGCGGCCGTAGATCGGGTACTCGGCGGCGATCAGGGTGGCGACGACGTCACCGCGCTCCCTGGCCGCGGCGAGGTCCCGGTCCATCATCCGGCCGAGCAGACCGCGGCGGCGGTGGGTGGGGCTGACCGTCACGTTGCTGACGGCGTTCGCGGGGACGGGCGCGCCGCCCACGGCGGTGAGTTCCTGGGCGAAGGAGCGGAAGGTCGCCACGCACCGGCCGCCGTCGAAGACACCGAGCATCCGCGTGGGGGCGCACTGCCGCCGGTGGGCCTCCACCTGGTCCGGGGTCGGCCCGGACGCCTGCAGGAAGCCGGTGTTCACGGCACGCAGCCAGTCCTCGAAGTCGGCCTCGCCGACGGTGCGCACGTCGCTCATGAGGGCTACCGTAGGCGCGCCCCGAACGGCGTGTCGCGTCGTTTTCCCCGCCGGCCGCGCCCACGGGGACGTCACAGGAGCAGGTCGTCCACCTGCGCCTCGCCCACCCGGTAGCGGCGCGCGATCTCGCCGCTGCAGTCGTCGGCGGTGCGCTGCAGGCGCTGGCGGCGCCCGGAGACCTCCTGCTCGTAGCGGACCAGGCGGCCCATCGCGGTGCTCAGTTCCAGGTCGGTACGGGCCTGCAGGTCCGACAGCTCCACCTCGGCGAGCATCTCGGCGGCCAGGCGCCGGTACTCCTCGCTGTGCGGGGTGCCGAGGGTGACGTGGCGGGCCGAGGAGCGGTGGCGGGCCGGGGCGTCGGTGAGGATCTCCGGCAGCCGGTCCACCACGGAGGCGTCGGCCGGCGCCGGCACGGGCGCCCGGCCGCGCCGGGCCAGTTCCGCGCGCAGGATGTCGATCCGGCCCTGCAGCAGCCGCCGCACGTAGCTGAGGTCGGCCTCGTCGCGCTGGGCGTCGCGGCGCAGGACCCGCAGTTCGGGCAGGCTCAGCGGAGTCAGGGCGTACGCGGCCGGTTCCGCGGCCGGCGGCGGTCCGCACGGACCGTCGCCGCGCTGCGCGGGCGGCCGGTGCGTGCCCGGCCGCCGGGTACTCGGTGTGCTCATGTGGTGGTGACCGTCCCCTCGACCGGCGTGTGGGAAGCATCGTGCCACCCCGGCTGGCCGCTATGTGACCGAGTGCCCCTGAACAACCCCGGATGGGGGGTTAAGCATGAATGAACGGGCCGGCCGCGAGGGGGTGCGGGGCGCGCGGCATGATGGTCCGCATGCGTGCGGTGGTGCAGAGGGTGGACGGCGCCGGTGTCGTCGTGGACGGCGAGACGGTGGGCGCGATCGAGGGCGAGGGACTGTGCGTCCTCGTCGGGGTGACCCACGGGGACACCAAGGAGAAGGCGGCCCAACTGGCCCGCAAGCTCTGGTCGGTGCGGATGCTGCACGAGGAGAGGTCGTGCAGTGACGTCGACGCGCCGCTGCTCGTCATCAGCCAGTTCACCCTCTACGGCGACGCCCGCAAGGGCCGGCGCCCCACCTGGAACGCCGCCGCCCCCGGCGACGTCGCCGAACCGCTGGTGGACGAGGTGGTCGCCCAACTGCGGGCGCTGGGCGCGACGGTGGCGACGGGCCGGTTCGGGGCGCAGATGCGGGTGTCCCTGACCAACGACGGCCCGTTCACCGTGCTCATCGAGGTCTAGGGTCTTTCGTCCGGAGCGGGCCGGGCCCTGTGGGCCCGGCCCGCTCCGGACGAGGGGTCCTAGACCTCGACCACGGTCTCCTGGGCCGCCGCCGTGTCGCCCGCCATCAGACGGGCGTCCACCGGGACGTTGCGCTTGACCAGGGCGAGGGCGACCGGGCCCAGTTCGTGGTGGCGGGCGGAGGTGGTGACGAAGCCGACCTTGCGGCCGTCGGGCCCCTCGTCCGCGAGGCGGATCCCGGTGCCGGGCGCCGGCAGGTGCACCTCGCTGCCGTCCAGGTGCAGGAAGACCAGGCGCCGGGGCGGCTTGCCGAGGTTCTGTACGCGGGCCACCGTCTCCTGGCCGCGGTAGCAGCCCTTCTGGAGGTGGACGGCGGTGCCGATCCAGCCCAGCTCGTGCGGGATGGTGCGGTGGTCGGTCTCGAAGCCCAGGCGGGGGCGGTGGTGCTCGACGCGCAGCGCCTCGTGGGCGAGCAGGCCCGCGGCGGGGCCGGCCCCGGCGGCGAAGGCCTCCAGGTCGGCGCGGGGCAGGAAGAGGTCGCGGCCGTGCGCCGTCTCGCGCACGACGACGCCCTCGGGGACCTCCGTGATCGAACCGGCCGGCAGGTGGACCACCGCGTGGTCGGCCGTGCGGTCGGCGACCTCGACCCGGTAGAAGAACTTCATCGACTCCAGGTAGGCGATCAGCGCCCCCTGCGTGCCGGGCTCCACGTGGGCCCACACGGTCGTCCCGTCGTCCACCAGGTACAGGGCGTGCTCGATGTGGCCGTGCGCGGACAGGATCAGCGCCTCGGTGGCCTCGCCCGCGGGCAGTTCGCTGACGTGCTGGGTGAGCAGCAGGTGCAGCCAGCCGAGGCGGTCCTCGCCGGTGACGGTGACGATCCCCCGGTGGGAGAGGTCGACGAAACCGGTGCCCTCGGCGAGGGCGCGCTGCTCGCGGAACAGGTCGCCGTAGTGGGCGGCGACGCCTTCGTCCACGCCCTCGGCGGGGACGGCGCCGGGCAGGGACAGCAGGGGGCTCTTCATACCGGCAAGCCTACGACGTGGTGGTCGGTCCCTTCAGGGAACAGTCCCTGCAGCGGCCGAAGAGCGCGAAGTGCTTCATGTCGGTGTCGAAGCCGAACCGCCGGCGCAGCTCGGCGGTGAACTCCTCGGCCACCTCGACGTCCGCCTCGATGACGTTCTCGCAGTCGCGGCACACCAGGTGCAGGTGGTGGTGGCGGTCGGCGAGGTGGTAGGTGGGCGCGCCGTGACCGAGGTGGGCGTGGCTGACCAGGCCCAGCTCCTCCAGCAGCTCCAGCGTGCGGTACACGGTGGAAATGTTGACCCCCGACGCCGTCTTCCTCACTTCCACGAGGATGTCGTCGGGGGTCGCGTGTTCGAGGGTGTCCACGGCTTCCAGGACAAGCTGCCGCTGCGGCGTCAGCCGGTAGCCGCGCTGCCTGAGGTCGCTCTTCCAGTCGGTGCTCACCACACCGGAAAGTCTAGGGCCACCGGCGGCGGGGCCTACTTGAAAAAGGCGATGCCGTCGTCGGGCAGGTCGTCCGGGAGGGCCTTGGCCCAGCGCTCGACGTCCTCCGGGGTGACGACCTTCTTCAGGTGGGCCGACAGGTAGGGGCGCAGTTCGACCTCGGGGGTCTGCTTCTCGCCGACCCACATCAGGTCGCTGTTGACGTAGCCGTACAGGCGCTTGCCGCCGCTGTAGGGGGGAGAGGCGGGCGTGCGGGCCACGGCGTCGGTGACGAGGTCGATCTGCGGCTTCTTGTCGGCCATCTCGCCGTACCAGATCTCGATGACGCCGTCGTCGCGGGTCATCGTGACCTCGACCTTGCGGTCGGCGTCGATGCGCCAGAAGCCGGACTCCGACTCCAGCGGGCGGACCTTGTTGCCGTCCCGGTCCAGGACCCAGGTGTGGGAGTGGTACTCCAGGAAGTCCCGGCCGTCGTGGGTGAAGGTGACCTCCTGCCCGAAGTTGCACTTCTGGGATCCGGGGAAGTCGTGGACGCCGGCACCGGCCCAGCTGCCGAGCAGGAAGGCGAGCGGGACGAGGTCCTTGTGCAGGTCGGACGGGATCTCGATCATGAGCGGCGGTTCCTAGGTGGGGGTCAGCGCTGGCCCTGGTACAGCTTCTTCACGGTCAGGTAGGCGAAGGCGAGGACGCCGACGCAGACCAGGACCAGCAGGGTTTCGTAGAAGATCTCCACGGGTGCTCCTTGAGCGGGGGTGGGCGTACGGACACAGAGCCGGGACCCAGCTTACGCGGCCGGGCCCCGGGGCTCCCCGTGAGGTGGGTCCGGGCAGCTCAGCCGAGCAGCTGCTTCTGCAGGACCACCGTCTGCTGGAACGGGATCTCCCGCGCGCCGCCCCGACGCCTTCCTCCTTCACGCGGCGGTCCTGCGCGCCGTCAGGCGCACGACGTCGCCCTCGGCCCGGCGGACGACGGGCTGGGACAGCGGGGGCAGCCCCGTGGGCGGACGGCCGGCCTGCACGAGGTAGCCGGTGCAGACGCCCGCGAGGACGCCCGGGGCGGCGGCTCCGGCGATCAGCGGCGCGGCCCGGCCGTGCCGCCTCCGACCGGTCGCGGCGGCGGCTGCGGCCTCGGCTCCGGTTCCGGGAGCGCCCGCGGGATCGGTTCCGCTCCCGGCTCCGCCTGCGGCTTCGGGGCTTTCCGGTACTTCCAAGGCGTCCCCCTCACGGAAGCGGGAAGCGCGGATTCCCTCCTCCGCGCTCCACGGGAAACTCATGGCGTGTGCACGCAGGTGTAGGGGAGAGGATCACGATCCGGACTAGGCTGCGGGCATGGCGAAGAAGCTCGTGATCAAAGTGACGGCCGGGGCCGACGCCCCCGAGCGCTGCTCGCAGGCGTTCACGGTGGCGGCGGTGGCCGTGGCCAGCGGGGTCGAGGTGTCCCTGTGGCTGACCGGGGAGTCCTCCTGGTTCGCGCTGCCGGGCCGGGCCGCCGAGTTCGAACTGCCGCACGCGGCACCACTGCCGGACCTCATCGACTCGGTCCTCGCGGCCGGCCGCGTCACCCTGTGCACCCAGTGCGCCGCCCGCCGCGGGATCACCGAGGAGGACGTCGTCGAGGGCGTGCGGATCGCGGGCGCGCAGGTCTTCGTACAGGAGGCGACGGCGGACGGGACGCAGGCGCTCGTCTACTGAGGCGGGCCGGGGAACGGGGCGGCGCCGGCTAGGACCGGGGGCGTCTCCTGCCGTCCAGTTCGTCCCACCACTCGTCGGACTGGGGATCGCCGGAGGGGTCGTCCCACCAGCGGTCCTCGGGTCCGCGGCGGTTGGCGACCATCGCGGCCACCGGCGGGATGAGCATGGCCACCGCGCACATCGCGACGGCCGCCGGGACCGACCAGATGCGCACGACCGCCCAGGCCAGGACGAAGAGGCCGATGCAGACCCCCATCATGGCGAAGTACCAGCGGCGTCGCCGTGTGTACATGCTTCCAGCGTAGGGCCGGGCATGCCGAAGGGCCGCACCGCAGGCGTCCAACCCGGGGGGTGCGGCCCTTCGGCCGGTACGGGACCTCAGACCGCGATCGCGACCTCGGCGAGCCCGCCCTGCTGGGCGACGACCGTGCGGTCGGCGGTGGCGCCGGGGACGAGGGCGCGCACGGTCCAGGTGCCCTCGGCCGCGTAGAAGCGGAACTGGCCCGTGGCGGAGGTGGGCACCTCGGCGGTGAACTCGCCGGTCGAGTCCAGCAGACGGACGTAGCCCGTCACCGGCTCGCCGTCGCGGGTCACCTGGCCCTGGATCGTGGTCTCACCGGGCTTGATCGTCGAGGCGTCGGGGCCGCCGGCCTTCGCTCCACACATGCTTTCTCCAGAGGGGGTCTCGGTCTGACCGGAGGTCGGTCGGGTCGGGTTACTTGGCTGCGCCCAGCTCGATCGGCACGCCGACGAGGGAGCCGTACTCGGTCCAGGAGCCGTCGTAGTTCTTGACGTTCTCCACGCCCAGCAGCTCGTGCAGCACGAACCAGGTCAGGGCGGAGCGCTCACCGATGCGGCAGTAGGCGATCGTGTCCTTGGCGAGGTCCACGTTCTCCTCGGTGTAGAGGGCCTTGAGCTCCTCGTCCGACTTGAACGTGCCGTCGTCGTTGGCGTTCTTCGACCACGGGATGTTGCGGGCGGTCGGGACGTGGCCCGGACGCTGCGACTGCTCCTGCGGGAGGTGCGCCGGGGCGAGCAGCTTGCCGCTGAACTCGTCGGGCGAACGGACGTCGACCAGGTTCTGCGCGCCGATCGCGGAGACGACGTCGTCGCGGAAGGCGCGGATCGAGGTGTCCTGCGGCTTGGCCCGGTACTCGGTCCCCGGGCGCTCGGGCACCTCGTCGCCGGCGACCAGCTCGCGGGCGTCCAGCTCCCACTTCTTGCGACCGCCGTCGAGGAGCTTGACGTTCTCGTGGCCGTACAGCTTGAAGTACCAGTAGGCGTAGGACGCGAACCAGTTGTTGTTGCCGCCGTAGAGGATCACCGTGTGGTCGTTGGCGATGCCCTTCTCCGACAGGAGCTTCTCGAAGCCCTCCTGGTCGACGAAGTCACGGCGGACCGGGTCCTGGAGGTCCTTGGTCCAGTCGATCCGGATCGCGTTGCGGATGTGGTTCTTCTCGTAGGCGGAGGTGTCCTCGTCCACCTCGACGATGGCGATGGTCGGGTCGTCCAGGTGCTCCTGGAGCCAGTCGGCGTCGACCAGGACGTCGCTGCGGCTCATGCTCTCTCCTCCGGGGCAGGTACGGCGGGGCGTGCGGGTGCGAGGGGCGCGCGCTCAGGGTGCGAGCGGCGCACGGGTGCCCTTCGTCAGGGCCGGGAGACGCGGCGATCCGCGGAGACCCGCGGTGTTCCGCTTCAGAAGGGGCGACAGAGCATGGCGGCTACGCGGCACAGGTCCACTGCCCGCCGCTTCGTGAGATCCGCCTGTCCCCGCGACCGGAGGACGCTCGATCGACACTGCATGGGTTTGATCGTAGGTAGGTCCGGGCGGACATGTCACCGCCATGTCGCATTGTGAGACGCGATCGTCCGGATGGTGGTACACCGACGCGTTCGGCATCTCCTCGCAGGCCTCCGGGCGCTGGTGCGCTCCTGACATCTGCGGTACGAACGCGGGTGTCTCGCCTGCCGGACGCCCGCCGTTCCACCAGCTGTCGTCCTACCCCGCGAGCCGGACGTTCGAACCCTTCACCGTGATCTCCACGCCGTCCCGCGCGGCCCGCACCGTGTCCAGCTCGATGCCGCCGGGGAGCCGGTCGACGGCCTGCCGGAAGTCCGTGATCTCGCGGATGCGGTCCTCGGCGACGGCGACGGCGCCGAGCTTGGGCAGGGAGTCGGCGTGTACCTCGACCTTGCCGTTCCGCACGGCGACCGAGCTGAGCACGTAGACCGGCTGGGGCAGCCTGGTCCCGAGGACGGTGGCCTCGACGGCGACCTTGATCTTGCCGTCGCCGCCGTCGGACAGGCCGACGATCCGGGCGGTCACGCCCGGGGCGACCTGGGTCGGCTCGGACCCGGCGGTCTTCAGCAGCTCGCCGTAGGCGATCGTCCCGGTGCCGGTCGCGGTGGCCGCGGTGGCCGAGCTGTAGTCGGCGGAGAAGTCGACGCCCTTCAGGTCGGCCTTCAGGTCGTCGACACGGATCGTCTCGCCGTCGGTGCCGGTGGACGCCCGGTAGTCCTCGATGCCGACCTCGACGTCGTCCAGGGAGCCGCCCGCGACCTGCGTCAGGAACGGGAAGCCCTTGATGTCCACGTCCGGGGTCCCGGCCAGGTCCTCGCTCGTCCTCAGCCTGTCCGCGACCCTGCCCTCGGCGAAGTGGACGGCGACCCGGTCCGCGATCACGAAGAGACCGCCCAGGATCACGACGAGGATCAGGACGATTCGCAGGGCGCGCATGGTGTTCCCCCGGGTCGGCGGTGGTGGACGGCCACGCCACGGTAACCCCGCCGGGGCGCGCGGGGCTCCGACGTGGGGGAACCGTGGATCAGTTGTGACAACGGCCCGGCGGGCCGGACGGCGGCGCCGGGGGCGCGGGCCGGGCTCCCGGCGGGGTGCGGGGCCGCGGGTCCGCCGTGGCTCGCCGCGCGGTCCCCCGTGCCCGTGGCCCCTGTGCCCGTGGCCGCCGGACCCCGGTCCGGGCGGCCCGTCCCCACCCCACGAGTCGATACAGCTAGCCCAGCGCCTGGCCCAGCACCCACGCCGCCGGAGCCGCCGCCGACAGCGGCAGGGCGACGCCCGCCGTGAAGTGGACGAAGCGGGACGGGTAGTCGTAGCCGGCGACCCGGTGTCCGATCAGTGCGCAGACCCCGGCCGCCGCGCCCAGGACGGCACCCTTCGTGCCGTAGCCCGTCGGCCCGCCCACCGCGATCCCCGCGCCCGCCGCGGCCAGGACCGCCACCACGACGGAGGCGGGCGCCGGCAGCGGCAGCGCGCGCGCCAGGACCGCCGCCGCGACCGCCGCCGCGCCCACCGACACGGCGTCCGGGCGGGCGCCCAGGTAACCGGTCGCGAGGATCGCGAGGGACGCCGAGGCGACCGTGGCCATCAGGCCGTACATCCGCTCGTCGGGCGAGGCGTGCGAGCGCAGCTGGAGGACCAGGGACAGCAGGACCCAGATGCCGAGCGGCCCGAGGATCGCGGCCGGCGCGTGCTCGCGGCCCACCACCAGCACCGCCGCGTCCGCCGCGAGACCGCCCGCGAACGCCAGCGCGATGCCCTGCCGGGCCGGCCACATGCCGTTCAGCCGGAACCAGCCCGCGGCCGTCACCGCCTGCAGCAGCACCAGCGGCACGAACAGGGCGTACGAGGACAGGGGCGCCGCGGCGGCGAGCAGCACGCCCAGCAGCGCGGTGAGCGCCGCCGGCTGCACGCCGGGATCGATGATCGGCGACCGCCCCTCCAGCCGCGCCCGCTGGGCGTCGGTGATCCGGGCGTTGCCGGAGAGGGTGGCGGGTCCGTAGGCGGGGGCGCCGCCGGCGGCGGCCCCGGCCACGGACCCGGTCACCGGCCCGGGCTCGGGCTCGGGCTGCGCAACCGGTGCGGGGGCCGCCGCCCGGGCGTGGCCCCGGGGCGCGTACGGCTGCTGGACCGGGCCGTGCGCCTCGGGCGCGTACGGCTGCTGGACCGGGCCGTGCGCCTCGGGCGCGTACGGCTGCTGGACCGGGCCGTGCGCCTCGGGCGCGTACGGCTGCTGGACCGGGGAGGCGTACGACGCGGGTGCCTGCTGCTGGTGGTCGTGCGCGGGCGGGTACGGCGTCTCCGCGGCCGGCACCGGCGGCTGGGTCTGCGTCTCCCAGGTCTGGCCCTGCCACTGCTGGGTGGCCTGCGGGTCGTACCCGGCCTGGTCCGGCCGGCCGTAGGGGTCGTGGCCGCCCTGCGCCGGCCCGGACCAGCCCTGCGGCGCCTGCTGCCGGTACTGCTGTTCCTGGTACTGCTGCTGGTACTGCTGCTGATAGGGGTCGTAGCCCTCGTACGGGCCGCCCTCGTACGGCTGGTCGCTCATCGCCTCACCCTCCTGCGAACGGCGGGAGCACCTCGACCGTGCCGCCCTCGGCCAGCCGTACCGTCTCATGCGCGCGGGTCCCGACGGGATCGCCGTCGACGAGGAAGGAGCATCGCTGCAGCACGCGGGTGAGCTCACCGGGGTGTCGCGCGCGCACGGCGGCGAGCGCGTCGGCGAGGCTGGCCGCGTCGTACGGCTCCTCGGCGACCCCGGCCGCGGCCTTGGCGGCGGCCCAGTAGCGCACCGTGACCTTGGGCATCTGGTTCCTCAATCGACGGCAGGAAACGAAAGGACGGTGGAGTCAGGCTAGCCGCACCTGGACACCGCCCAGTCCCCGATCCGGTCCAGCAGCTCGTCCGGTGCCGCGTTCTCCGCGTGCCCCATGCCCGGCTCCACCCACAGTTCGCCGTGGTCACCGGCGGCGTCCGCCAGCATGCGGGGGTGGTCCAGCGGGAAGTAGCCGTCGCGGTCTCCGTGCACGACGAGGAGCGGGGCGGGGGCGATCCGCGGGACGGCCTCGACCGGGGACAGCGGCACGGGGTCCCAGTCGCGGTGGTGGATGCGGGTGCGCAGGCCGTAGCGGCCGACCAGGCGGCCCGCGGGACGGGTGACCAGCCAGTGCAGGCGGCGCATCGGGGCCGTGCCCCGGTAGTACCAGCGGGCCGGCGCGCTCACCGAGACCACCGCGTCGACCGCGCCCGGGTGCAGGGCCGCGTGCCGCAGCACCACCGAGCCGCCCATGGAGAAGCCGACGGCGGCCACCCGCGCGTGCCCGAAGCCGCGCGCCCACCGGACCGCCGCGTCCAGGTCGAGGACCTCCTTGTCGCCGACCGTGGACCGCCCGCCGGAGGCGCCGTGCCCGCGGAAGGAGAAGGTGACGACGGCGCCGTGGCGCGCGAGGACGGCCGCCGCCCTGCGCACGTGCGGCCGGTCTGCGTCCCCGGTGAAGCCGTGGGCGACGGCGAACACCAGGTCACGGGCGGGTGGACCGGAGGCGTCCGCACCGGAACCGGCGTTTCCGTATACGGCCGCACCCGGTTCGTATACGGAATCGATCGGAATCCCATCGGCCGTGCGCAGGAACGTCCGGATAGGACCACCTCTGCCTGTCTCGCCATGCGGACGAAAGGTGGAACGCGTCCCATGACCTGCCGGACTGTTGCCCATGTGGGCTATTCTGCTGGGCAGAGGACTCGGGCAGCGTAGCCCCCGGGTCCTTTTGTGCTTTCGGAAGCGTTGTATACGAAGCGGGGAACCTCGGGTGACCGCCGGTGTACGGGGCCTTCGGGATCGCAGAGCAGTGCCGCACCGCACACGTCCTCGCAGGGACCGAGGAGGAACCAGACGTATGAGTTCTCTGCTGCTCCTGACCAACGCCCTCCAGCCGTCGACGGAGGTGCTCCCCGCCCTCGGCCTGCTCCTGCACACCGTGCGGGTGGCACCGGCGGAGGGCCCCGCCCTCGTCGACACACCCGGCGCCGACGTGATCCTCGTCGACGGCCGCCGCGATCTGCCCCAGGTGCGCAGCCTGTGCCAGCTGCTGCGCTCCACCGGCCCCGGCTGTCCGCTGGTCCTCGTCGTCACCGAGGGCGGCCTCGCCGCCGTCACCGCCGACTGGGGCATCGACGACGTGCTGCTCGACACCGCCGGCCCCGCCGAGGTGGAGGCCCGCCTGCGGCTCGCCATGGGCCGGCAGCAGCTCGCCGGCGACGACTCCCCCATGGAGATCCGCAACGGCGACCTCTCCGTGGACGAGGCGACGTACTCGGCCAAGCTCAAGGGCCGGGTGCTCGACCTCACCTTCAAGGAGTTCGAGCTGCTGAAGTACCTCGCGCAGCACCCGGGCCGCGTCTTCACCCGCGCCCAGCTGCTGCAGGAGGTGTGGGGCTACGACTACTTCGGCGGCACCCGCACCGTGGACGTGCACGTACGACGGCTGCGCGCCAAGCTCGGCCCGGAGCACGAGTCGCTGATCGGCACCGTGCGCAACGTCGGTTACCGATTCGTTACCCCCGAGAAGGGCGACCGGGCGACCGAGGAGGCCAAGGCTACGACGGACCGGGCGAAGGCGGACAAGACGGACACTTCCGCCGTCCTGGGCGCCTCCGGGGTGCCCGCGGAGGCGTAGCGACCCCCGCCCGGGACGGCGCCCCCCTCGGGCGGGCGCCGCCCCCGCCCGTCCGGAGGCCGGATGTGCCCTGCCCGGGGCGGGTCCATCCGCGTAGACTCCGCGCGTGGCCAAGGTGACTCGGGATGACGTGGCACGGCTGGCTGGTACCTCCACCGCCGTCGTCAGTTATGTCATCAACAACGGACCCCGGCCGGTCGCCCCGGCCACGCGCGAGCGTGTCCTCGCCGCGATCAAGGAACTGGGGTACCGGCCCGACCGGGTCGCCCAGGCCATGGCCTCGCGGCGCACGGACCTGATAGGTCTGATCATCCCGGACGCCCGCCAGCCCTTCTTCGGGGAGATGGCGCACGCGGTGGAACAGGCCGCCTCCGAGCGCGGGAAGATGGTGCTCGTCGGCAACACCGACTACATCGGTGAACGCGAGGTCCACTACCTGCGGGCCTTCCTCGGCATGCGGGTCTCCGGGCTCATCCTGGTCTCGCACGCGCTGAACGACCTCGCCGCCGCCGAGATCGACGCCTGGGACGCGCGCGTGGTGCTGCTGCACGAGCGCCCGGAGGCCATCGACGACGTCGCCGTCGTCACCGACGACCTGGGCGGCGCCCAGCTCGCCGTGCGCCACCTGCTGGAGCACGGCTACGACTACGTCGCCTGCATGGGCGGCACGGCGGACACGCCCGCCGTCGGCGACCCGGTCTCCGACCACGTCGAGGGCTGGAAGCGGGCGATGGCCGAGGCCGGCCTGCCCACCGAGGGCCGCCTGTACGAGGCGCCGTACAACCGCTACGACGCCTATCGCGTGGCCCTGGACGTCCTGTCCCGCCCCGGTCGGCCGCCCGCCTTCTTCTGCTCCACCGACGACCAGGCGATCGGTCTGCTGCGGGCCGCGCGCGAGCTCCGCATCGACGTGCCCGGCGAGCTGGCGGTGGCCGGGTTCGACGACATCAAGGAGGCGGCGCTCGCCGACCCGCCGCTGACCACGGTCGCCTCGGACCGCTCGGCGATGGCCCGGGCGGCGGTGGACCTCGTCCTGGACGACGGGCTGCGGGTGGCCGGTTCCCGGCGCGAGCGGCTGAAGACGTTCCCGTCCCGGCTGGTGGTGCGCACGTCCTGCGGCTGCAGGGCCCAGGGCCAGGTCCACGGGCCTTCATGAGGGCGCGCTGAGAGGTCGCCGCGGGCGGCGGGCGGCGTCCTCATCGGGGTCGAACGAGGTTCTGCCGGGCTTCTCAGGGAGCGCTCAGCAAGCTCTCATGGTCACGGGACAAGCTTCTTGTCATGACCGAGAGGATCCGCCGCAGCGGCGAGTACGAGGACGAGTACGACACCCCCCAGGGGCCGTACGCCCAGCAGCACACCCACTCCGCTCCCGTGAATCCCGAGTGGCCGCCCCCGCCGGCGCACCAGCCGGCCGCCCCGGCCGCCGGTCCGGAGCCCCGCAGGGGGAGGAGGCGCACCCGGGGCCCGATCGCGCTCCTGGCGGCCGTGGCGCTCGTCGCGGCGGCGGTCGGCGGCGGCACCGCGTACGCCTTCGAGGAACTGGCCGGCAAGGACACGGCCGCCTCGGCCGCCACCACCACCAACGCGGTGCCCTCCAGCAAGAAGGGCGACGTGGCCGCGATCGCCGCCGCGGTCAGCCCGAGCGTGGTCGAGATCACCGCGACCCTCGCCGACGGCACCTCCACCGGATCCGGTGTGGTCATCACCTCCGGCGGTGAGATCGTCACCAACAACCACGTCGTCTCCGGCGCCTCCTCGGTCAAGGTGCGCACCAGCGACGGCAAGAGCTACGCCGCCGAGGTCGTCGGCACCGACAGCTCCAAGGACCTCGCTCTGATCAGGGCCCGGGGTGCCTCCGGCCTGAGGGTCGCCACGCTCGGCGACTCCTCCGGCGTCCAGGTCGGTGACACGGTCGTGGCGATCGGCTCCCCCGAGGGCCTGACCGGCACCGTCACCAGCGGCATCGTCTCCGCGCTCGACCGTGACGTGACCGTCTCCACGAGCGAGGGCCAACAGCAGAGCCAGGACGGCGGGGGGCAGTGGCCGTTCCAGTTCGGCGGCCGGCAGTTCAACGGCGACACCGGCTCCTCCACGACCACGTACAAGGCGATCCAGACGGACGCCTCGCTCAACCCCGGCAACTCCGGGGGCGCGCTGATCGACGCCGGCGGCGCCGTCATCGGCATCAACTCAGCGATGTACTCGTCGAGTTCACAGGCCTCCTCGTCCTCGGACGCGGGCAGCATCGGCCTCGGCTTCGCGATCCCCGTCAACACCGTCAAGTCCGACCTGGCCAAGCTGCGGGCGGGCTCCACCAGCTGAGCCGGCCCCGCACGGGGCAGTAGGGAGTACGTCATGATCCAGCAGGTCTCGCACACGGTCCCCGCCGGCGGCCCGGCCGCCTTCGCCCTGGCCCTCGAAGTGGCCCACGAACTGCACGCGCCCGCCCCGGCGCCCCGCACCACGGAGGTCGACGTCCCCGAGCTGATGGGGCTGCGCACCTCCGCCGCCCGCCCGCACCGCCGCAAGGTGCCGCTGCACCGCGTGAGCGCGGTCCGCGGCCTGAGCGCCGCCTGAGCGCCCCCGGCCGGCACCTCACCGGGCGGCCCCCGGTCCGGGCGCCCGCCCGGCGGCCCACGGCCGTGCGACGCTGGGAGGCGTCCCGTCCACCCACCGCACCCCGAGGAACCACGAGCGATGAGCCCCGCCGAAGGCGACCGTGACACCCAGCGCATCCTGATCGTCGACGACGAGCCGGCCGTACGCGAGGCGCTGCAGCGCAGCCTCGCCTTCGAGGGGTACGACACCCGGGTCGCCGTCGACGGCGCGGACGCGCTGGAGAAGGCGGCGGCCTACCGGCCGGACCTGGTGGTCCTGGACATCCAGATGCCCCGCATGGACGGCCTGACGGCGGCCCGCCGCATCCGGGGCACCGGCGACACCACCCCGATCCTCATGCTCACCGCCCGCGACACCGTGGGCGACCGGGTGACCGGGCTGGACGCGGGCGCCGACGACTACCTGGTCAAGCCGTTCGAGCTGGACGAGCTGTTCGCCCGCATCCGCGCCCTGCTGCGCCGCAGCTCCTACGCGGCGGCCGTGTCGGCCCAGGTCCAGGAGGACGACGCGCTCACCTTCGCCGACCTGCGCATGGACCTCGCGACACGGGAGGTCACGCGCGCCGGCCGGCAGGTGGAGCTGACCCGGACCGAGTTCACGCTGCTGGAGATGTTCATGGCCCATCCCCGCCAGGTCCTCACCCGCGAGCAGATCCTGAAGGCGGTGTGGGGCTTCGACTTCGAGCCGTCGTCCAACTCCCTGGACGTCTACGTCATGTACCTGCGCCGCAAGACGGAGGCGGGCGGCGAGCCGCGCCTCGTGCACACGGTGCGGGGCGTGGGGTACGTGCTGCGGCAGGGCGGGGCCGAGTGAGGACGCTGGTGCGCCGCTACCGCTCCCTGCCGATCCGGGCGCGACTGGCGATGCTGGTGGCGGCGGCGGTGGCGTTCGCCGTGGCGGCGGTCTCGGTGACGTGCTGGTTCATCGTGCAGCAGAAGCTGTACGACCAGCTCAACGGCGACCTGCAGCAGGGCTCGCAGCAGCCCCAGCGGCTGACCGGGGTGCTGAACACGCTCGAGTCGTGCCCGCAGGAACCCCCCGAGACCGACCTCGGCGGCGTCCACAACCGCGGCAACTACCTCCAGCTCGTGAAGGCCGACGGCACCACCTGCGTGTCCGGGAACTCCGCGGGCCGGGTGCGGATCACCTCCGCGGACACCGGGGTCATCGCCAACGCGGCCACCGGCGAAGGCATCCTGCGCAACGGCACCGACTCCGACGGCAACGCCGTGCGCGTGGTGACCGTGCCCCTGACGGTGGTCACGGGACCGGACTCCCCTCCCCGGCTCTACCCGGACACCGCCCTGCTCGTCGCCGTCCCGCTGAAGAGCACCCGGGACACGCTGAACGACCTGGCCCTCATCCTGCTGCTCGTCTCCGGCGTGGGGGTGCTCGGCGCCGGTGCGGCCGGGCTCGCGGTGGCCCGGACGGGACTGCGTCCGGTGGACCGGCTCACGGAGGCCGTCGAGCACGTCGCCCGGACCGAGGACCTGAACGTGCGCATCCCCGTCGACACCGACAGCGAGGACGAGGTGGCCCGCCTCTCGCGCTCCTTCAACTCCATGACGGCCTCCCTGGCCAGCTCCCGCGAGCTCCAGCAGCAGCTGATCGCGGACGCCGGCCACGAACTGCGCACGCCCCTCACCTCCCTGCGCACCAACGTCGAACTGCTCACCCGCAGCGAGGAGACGGGCCGGCCGATCCCCGCGGAGGACCGCAAGGCCCTCCTCGCCTCGGTGAAGGCGCAGATGACGGAACTGGGCGCGCTGATCGGCGACCTGCAGGAGCTGTCCCGGTCGGAGGGGCAGCGGGGCGAGCGGGTCCAGGTGGTGGCGCTCCAGGACACGGTGGAGGCGGCCCTGCGCCGGGCCCGGCTGCGCGGTCCCGAACTGACGATCACGGCGGACGTGGAACCGTGGTTCGTCCGGGCGGAGCCCTCCGCGCTGGAGCGGGCGGTCGTCAACATCCTCGACAACGCGGTGAAGTTCAGTCCCGGGGGCGGCACGGTCGAGGTCCGGCTGACCGGCGGCGCCCTGACGGTCCGCGACCACGGTCCCGGCATCCCCGCCGACGAACTCCCCCACGTCTTCGACCGCTTCTGGCGCTCCCCCAGCGCCCGGGCCCTCCCCGGCTCCGGCCTCGGCCTGTCCATCGTGGCCCGCACGGTCCAGCAGGCGGGCGGCGAGGTCACCCTGGCCGGGGCCGAGGGCGGTGGCACGGTGGTCACGGTCCGCCTTCCGGGCGCCCCCACCGCTCCCCCGGAACTGCCGTAGGCGGCCGGGGACCGGCACCCGGGGGACGCGCACTCCACCGGGGGACGGACGCGCCGGCCCCGGGAGGGGTTCCCGGGACCGGCGCGGAACCGGAAGGGCCGTGCACCCGGGTTCCGACGGGTGTTCCGGGCGACGCGGGCCGCCGCTACGGCAGGATCGTGATCCGGTCCGCCGCCGGGGGCGCGATCGGCGCCGCGGGCGAGGAGTTCGCCGTCAGGTACCTCTCCAGCGCGGTCAGGTCGTCCGCGCCGACCACGTCGTTCGTGCCCCGCCCCAGGGTGGTGGGCTCGTCGTGGAACAGGCCGGACAGCAGCGGGGAGGCGCCGACCGTGTCGCCGCCGGCCGCGGTGACCGAGTACGGGTGGCCCCCGCGGGCCTCGCGCAGGTGGGTGGCCGGGTACTCGGCACCGCCCGCGTCGACGGTCTTCGTGGTGCCGTCCGGCTGGAGTTCGGTGGCCCGGCCAAAGGAGCCGCCCGGCGGCTCCGGGTTGCCGTGCAGGTCGTTGAAGGAGAGGAGCTGGACGTCCTGGTAGCGGCCGGGCCGGCCGTGCCCGCCCGCACCGCCGTGGGCCTGCGCGGGAAGCGCGGCGGCGAGCGTGGCGGCCGTCGCGAGGAGGGCGCGGGGACGGCGTCCGGCGCGCCGGGGCGTGGCCGGCATGGGACCCCCTGTGGGTCGGCTGTGGCGAATGGCCCGGTCGCGGCGCAGCCTGAGGTCAACGCGCGTAGCGCGACAGGGGGGTTCCCGGTTACACCCTGGTCTCCCTTCGCCGCCCCCCCCTCCCGGCTGCGTCGGCCGCGCATCTCCCGGGCCGCCCCGTACCCTCATACGCATGAGCAGCGACGACACCGCACGGCCCTCCCCCTCCCGTTCCGTCGGCACACACACCGAACTGACCCCGGAGCAGGCCGAGGCCGTCCTCGGACTGCTCGCCGAGGCCGCCCGCGCCGACGGGCAGCAGCCGGTGTCCGAGCAGGGCCGGCTGCGGCTGCGCGGCACGGCCCGCGAGGGCGTCTCCCACCTGCTGCTCACCGTCGGCGGCGAACTCGCCGGCTACGCCCAGCTGGAGGACACCGATCCGGTGGAGCCGCCGGCCGCCGAGCTGGTCGTCCACCCGGCCCACCGCGGGCACGGACACGGCCGGGCGCTGGGCGCGGCCCTGCTGGCCGCCTCGGGCAAACGGCTGCGGGTGTGGGCGCACGGCGGGCACGCCGCGGCCCGGCACCTCGCCCAGGTGCTCGGGCTGACCCTGTTCCGCGAACTGCGCCAGATGCGGCGTCCGTTGAGTGGCCCGGAGCTGCCCGAGCCGAAGCTGCCGGAGGGCGTGGGCGTGCGCGCCTTCGTGCCCGGCGAGGACGACGCGGCCTGGCTCGCCGTCAACGCGGCGGCCTTCGCCCACCACCCCGAACAGGGCTCGCTGACCCAGCGGGACCTGGACGACCGCAAGGCCGAGCCGTGGTTCGACCCGGCCGGCTTCTTCCTCGCCGAGCGGGGCGGGGAACTGGTCGGCTTCCACTGGACCAAGGTGCACGCCGCGGAGGGGCTGGGCGAGGTGTACGTCGTCGGCGTCCGGCCCGGCGAGCAGGGCGGCGGCCTGGGCAGGGCGCTGACCGCGATCGGACTGCGCCACCTGGCCGGGCTCGGGCTGCCCACGGCGATGCTCTACGTCGACGCGGACAACAAGGCGGCGGTGACGGTGTACGAGCGGCTGGGGTTCACCGTCCACGAGACCGACCTGATGTACCGCACCGAGACCTGACGCACCCGCGCACGAGGGGCGGCCGGCTTGACGGCCGCCCCCTCCCTCGCACCGCCCTTTCACCACTCACTGAGTGAAAGGGCGGCGCAGCGCGTGGCCGCGTACCGCATCGACCGGCGCAGCGGGGTCGCCACCTACGTCCGGATCGTCCAGCAGACCAAGCAGGCGCTGCGCCTGGATCCGCTGCGTCCCGGCGACCGGCTGCCCGCGGCCCGCGAGGTCGTGGAGGCCACCGCCGTCAACCCCAACACCGTGCCCAAGGCCTACCGCGAACTCGAGCGCGAGGGACTGGTCGGGGCCCGGCGCGGTCTCGGCACCTTCGTCCGGCGCCCACCGGACACCGCACCGGCCGGCGGCTCCCCGCTGCGCGCGGAGCCGGACGACTGGGCCGCCAGGGCCCGCGCGGCCGGGCTGGACCGGGACGGCGCGGCCGCACTCCTCACCGCCGCACTCGACGAACACTTCCGGGAAGACCCGTCACGACCGGCACCGGCACGGCCCCGGCGGCGAGCGCGCCCGGCGAACGCTTCAGCAGGCGGGGCGGCCGGGCGCTGCGCGACTGCGGCTTCCGGCCGCCCACCGGGCGCGTGTGCGCCGCCGGGCCGCCTGAGCCCCGGGCGGACCGGGGGGCCCGCACGCCCCGCCCGGGCGCGTGCGGGACCCCGCCGTCCCGGCGCGGGGGACGGCGCGCGCCCGCGCGGACGGGCGTCGCTCCCGCGACGGCGGCCCCTTCGGGCCGCCCCCCGATATCCCGTACGTCATGTCGCCGTAACCATCGATTCAGACGGGCTTGCGACGCTCGGCCAATGAAGCCCGCCGTGCCAGAGCCTTCGCCGCCCCCCGGGGGGCCCGCGGGGAACGGGGCCGTGACGCTCCCGCCCGCACGTTCCGACGCGCCCGTAACGCGCCCGGCGCGGAAGAATGGGTTCATGAGCCAGTCAGAGACCCCGGCAGAGGTACAGCACGTCCAGCCCTCCGTGGGCTCCATCGCCGCGCACCGCCCGCACACCGTGGCCGCCGTGGTGTCCGACCTGGAACCCGACATCGACGCCGACCTCGACGGCTACGAGGAGGCGCCGAACGACGGCACGCCCCTGCCGCAGGGGCGCTTCCTCGACCGGGAACGCAGCTGGCTCGCCTTCAACGAGCGCGTCCTGGAACTGGCCGAGGACCCGCACACGCCCCTGCTGGAGCGCGCGAACTTCCTGGCCATCTTCGCCAGCAACCTGGACGAGTTCTTCATGGTCCGGGTGGCCGGCCTCAAGCGCCGCATCGCCACCGGCGTCGCCACCCGCTCCGCCTCCGGCCTGCAGCCCCGCGAGGTGCTGGAGATGATCTGGGCCCGCTCCCGCGAGCTGATGGCCCGGCACGCCGCCTGCTACCACGAGGACGTCGCCCCCGCGCTCGCCGAGGAGGGCATCCACCTGGTCCGCTGGAACGAACTGGCCGAGAAGGAGCAGGCGCGCCTGTTCACCCTGTTCCGGCACCAGATCTTCCCGGTCCTCACCCCGCTGGCCGTCGACCCCGCCCACCCGTTCCCGTACATCTCCGGCCTGTCCCTGAACCTGGCCGTCGTCGTGCGCAACCCGGTCAGCGGCCACAAGCACTTCGCACGCGTGAAGGTGCCCCCGCTGCTGTCCCGCTTCCTGGAGAGCTCCCCCGGCCGGTACGTGCCCGTCGAGGACGTCATCGCCGCCCACCTGGAGGAGCTGTTCCCGGGCATGGAGGTGCTGGAGCACCACGCCTTCCGGCTCACCCGCAACGAGGACCTGGAGGTCGAGGAGGACGACGCCGAGAACCTCCTGCAGGCCCTGGAGAAGGAACTGATGCGGCGCCGCTTCGGCCCGCCGGTGCGCCTGGAGGTCGAGGAGTCCATCGACCGGGAGGTGCTGGACCTGCTGGTGCGCGAGCTGAAGATCTCCGAGGCCGAGGTGTACCCGCTGCCGGGCCCGCTCGACCTCACCGGCCTCTTCCGCATCCACAGCCTGGACCGGCCGGAGCTGAAGTACCCGAAGTTCGTCGCCGGCACCCACCGCGACCTGGCCGAGGTGGAGTCGGCGTCCGCGCCGGACATCTTCGCGGCGCTGCGCAAGCGGGACGTGCTGCTGCACCACCCCTACGACTCCTTCTCCACCTCCGTCCAGGCCTTCCTGGAGCAGGCGGCGGCCGACCCGGACGTCCTCGCGATCAAGCAGACCCTGTACCGCACCTCCGGCGACTCCCCGATAGTCGACGCGCTCATCGACGCCGCCGAGTCCGGCAAGCAGGTCCTCGTCCTGGTCGAGATCAAGGCCCGCTTCGACGAGCACGCCAACATCAAGTGGGCCCGCAAGCTGGAGGAGGCCGGCTGCCACGTCGTGTACGGCCTGGTCGGTCTGAAGACCCACTGCAAGCTGTCCCTGGTGGTGCGCCAGGAGGGCGAGACCCTGTGCCGCTACAGCCACGTCGGCACCGGCAACTACCACCCGAAGACGGCCCGCCTGTACGAGGACCTCGGCCTGCTCACCGCCGACCCGCAGGTCGGCGCGGACCTCTCCGACCTGTTCAACCGCCTGTCCGGCTACTCCCGCCGGGAGACCTACCGCCGGCTGCTGGTCGCCCCCAAGTCCCTGCGGGACGGCCTGATCGCGCGGATCGAGAAGGAGGCCCAGCACCACCGTGCCGGCCGCCCCGCCTTCGTCCGCATCAAGGTCAACTCGATGGTCGACGAGGCGGTCATCGACGCCTGCTACCGGGCCTCCCAGGCGGGCGTCCCGGTGGACGTCTGGGTGCGCGGCATCTGCGCGGTCCGGCCGGGCGTCGCGGGCCTGTCGGAGAACATCCGGGTCCGCTCGATCCTCGGCCGGTTCCTGGAGCACTCCCGGGTGTTCGCCTTCGGCAACGGCGGCGAGCCCGAGGTGTGGATCGGCAGCGCCGACATGATGCACCGCAACCTCGACCGCCGGATCGAGGCCCTGGTCCGGGTCACCGACCCCGGCCACCGGGCGGCCCTGAACCGGCTGCTCGACACCGGCATGTCCGACACCACCGCGTCCTGGCACCTCGGCCCCGACGGCGAGTGGACCCGGCACGCGGCCGACGCGGACGGACAGCCCCTGCGCAACGTCCAGGAGATGCTCATAGACGCCCGGAGGCGCCGGCGTGGCACAGCGACACCTTGACCCGACGGACCCCGCGGCCGGGGAGGTGGCCGGGGAGGCCCTCGCGGACTACCTGCGCGCGCAGGCCACGGAGTTCCTCCGCGCCCTGCGCCTGCACCGCGGGACCGGCGCGGGGGCGGCCGGCGCGGAGACCGCCGTCGACGCCGCCCGCGCCCTGCGCCGCTCGGCCCGCCGCATCAGCGCCAGCCTGCACACCTTCCGCGCCCTGCTGGACACCGGCTGGTCCGAGGAGATGCGCCCGGAACTCGCCTGGGTCTCCGGCACCCTGGGCCTGGAGCACGCCTGCGAGGCCCGGCTGGAGCGGCTGCTGCTGGCACTGCACCGGCTGTCCGGGGCCGCGGTGTTCCCCGCCCGGGCGGCCGGCGCCCCGGCCGCGGGCGGCCGCGCCGCCGGGACGGCACGCGTCCCGGCGGCGGCGCCCCCCACCGCGGGCCCGGCCCGGCCGACGGCGACCGCGGAGCGGAGCGACCTGACCGTCGGCGCGGCGAAGGCGGGCGCCCTGCTCGAACGCCAGCTGACCCTGGCCCGCACCAGGGCCCACTCCACGGCCCTGCAGGCCCTGGGCTCCTCGCGCTTCCACGCGGTCGCCGACAAGGTCGCCCTGCTCGCCAGCGACGTGCCCCTCACCCCCATGGCGACCGCCACCGGCCTGCGCGCCCTCGCCGGCGCCGCCGAGGAGCGCCTGACCGACGCCGTCGCCGCCCTCCCGCTGGTCGCCGCCGGCCACCCCTACAACGCGCAGGCCCTGGTCCACGGCCTGTCCCCGGACCCGTCCCCGCACCCCCAGGACGGCCCCTGGCACCAGGCCCGCCTGCTGCTGCGCCTGCACCGGTACGCCCGGGAGGTGCTGCACGGCGGCGACGCGCGGCCCGACGTACGGCTGCTGGCGGCCGGTCGGTCCCTGAACCGGCACCGCGACGCCGCGGAGGCGGCGGCCGCCGCCGCGCAGGCGGCCCGCACCCCCCGCATCACCCCGGCCACGGCGTACGCGCTGGGCGTGCTCCACGCCGACCAGCGGCACGAGGTGGAGGCGGCCAGGTTCGCCTTCCAGCAGGCGTGGCAGAAGGAGACGGCCGGCGCGCCCCGGACCCCGAGCGAGGAGACGGTGTGAACGACGACGACACGGTGCGGGCGGCGGGCTGCGTCCTGTGGCGCCGCTCGCCGGTGACCGGCGGCCCGGAGATCTGCCTGGTCCACCGGCCCCGCTACGACGACTGGTCGCACCCCAAGGGCAAGCTCGAACGGGGCGAGGACCCGCTCGCGGGCGCCCTGCGCGAGGTCGCGGAGGAGACCGGGTACACGGCCGAGCCCGGCGCCGAGCTGCCCGGTGTGCGCTACGCGGCCGGCGGCCGCCCCAAGGAGGTCCGTTACTGGGCCGCGGAGGCGGTTTCCGGCCACTTCACGCCGAACGACGAGGTGGACCGCATCGTGTGGCTCCCCCCGGACGAGGCCCGGCACCGGCTCACCCGGTCCCACGACCGCGACCTCGTGGACGCCCTCGCGGACCTCCCCGGGCACCCGGGGGCGGCGGACGGCGGTGCCGCCGGGGCGTCCTAACCGCCCTCCGCGTGCCGGTCCGCGTCCGCCCTGGCCTGGCTGCGGGCCCGGCGGGCCGGCCCGCGCCAGCCGCACGCGCAGCGGGCCACGCAGAAGCGGCCCTCCTCCCCCGTCGTCGTGAGGTGTTCCCGTCCCTGCCCGGCCCGCTCCGGCCCCTCCCGCTGCGCCACGGCGTCCACGGTACCGATCCGCGGCACGCCGGGCGACGGTCCGCGTGACGGCACCCCCCACCCGTCGTTAACCGGACAACGGGGGACCCGTGACGGACGTACCGGCTTGGGGGTAGGCAGGCGATGGATCGGCGGCAGCACAGACGCCCGGGCAGGACGGTCGTCGCGGTGGGCATCCTGGGCCTCACGGCCGGGCTCGGAGCGGGCACCGCCGGGTGCTCGGGCAGCGGGGCCGCCGCCGAGGGCGTGCCCGGCGCGGGCGGCGACCCGGTCGCCGCCCTGCACCGCGCGGCCGACACACTGCGCGCGGCGGGCAGTTCGAAGGCCACCACCTCCATGGAGATGGCGACCGGCGGCACCCGGGTCACCATCCGCGGCACCGGCGTCTACGACTACCGGCGCCGCACCGGCCGGCTCACCGTCGTCCTGCCGGAGGACCCGACGGGTGCCGCCGAGCACCGGCCCATCACCGAACTGCTCGCCCCCGGCGCCCTGTTCATGAAGAACCGGGGCGCGGGAGTGCCCGCCGACAAGTGGGTGCGGGTGGAGACCGCGTCCCTGTCCGACGGCAACCTCGTCACCGGCGGCGCGACCGACCCGTACGTCGCGGCCGAGGTGCTGCGCGGGACGCGCACGGCGGCGTACCTGGGCCGGACCGAGGTCGGCGGGACCGAGGTGCTGCACTACCGGGGCACCGCCGACCTGGCCGGAGCGGCCGAGAAGGCCTCGGCGGACAACCGGGCGTCCCTGAGGGCGGCGGCGGCCGGCTTCGCCACGGCCCGGGTCCCCTTCGACGCCTACCTGGACGAGCAGGGCCGGCTGCGCAAGCTGCGGCAGAGCTTCTCCTTCGTCAACGGGCGCCGCAGGACGGCGGTGGCGGTCGCCTCGACCACGCTCCTGTACGGCTTCGGCACCCCCGCCGACGTCAGCCTGCCGCGCCCGCGGGACATCTACGCGGGCCGCGTCGCCGGCGGCGAGGGCGAGATCCGGCCGCCCCACTAGTCCGGTATGCCCGGAACGCCGCCGCGAACTAGCCCGTCCGTGCCATGCGCGGCGTGGTGAGGGTTGCCTACCCTGGAGGTCGGAGACGGCAGGGGAGAGGTGACGCACGTGGCTCCGGTCGACGGTACGGCGGTCCAGGACCACGTGGCCCTCGCCGAGATCGAGCTGTGCGGGGAGCTGATGATAGCGGCGTCGGCGGCCGAGGACCGGCTCAGCCTGGAGAGCATCGACGAGGTGCTGCGGGTCGCCGAGGAGCGGGTGGCCGAGCGGCGGGGCTGAGCGGCGCCGCGGCTCAGGTGCGCAGCAGCCGGCCGATCGCCTTCGTCGCCTCGTCCACCTTCGCGTCGATCTCGTCACCGCCCTTGAGGGCCGCGTCCGCGACGCAGTGGCGCAGGTGCTCCTCCAGCAGTTGCAGCGCGAAGGACTGCAACGCCTTGGTGGAGGCCGAGACCTGGGTGAGTATGTCGATGCAGTAGGTGTCCTCCTCGACCATGCGCTGCAGGCCGCGGATCTGGCCCTCGATCCGGCGCAGCCGCTTGAGGTGCTCGTCCTTCTGCTGGTGGTAGCCGTGCGTGGCGGCTCCGGAGGGCGCCGTGGCGCCGGCCTCGGTGGTCGTCATCGCGTCCTCCAGTTCCGACACATACCCCTGGCGGGTATATGGTAACGAATTCCGCTGGGTATAGGGGCCTTGGTACGCCCCCTTGATGATCGTCCTGTCCGATGGGCGACACTGGGGGACGGCCCGATAGCCGTGGCCGGATGATGCGCCTAGCATCAGCCTGACCGAAACCGAAGCACCCCGAGGACCCCACGTGCGCTTTCGTCTGACCCCCAGGGAGACGAGCTTCTACGACATGTTCGCCGCCTCCGCGGACAACATCGTCACCGGCTCGAAACTCCTGATGGAACTGCTCGGGGCGGACTCCTCCGCCCGAGCCGAGATCGCAGAGCGTATGCGGGCCGCCGAACACGCGGGTGACGACGCCACGCACGCGATCTTCCACCAGCTGAACTCCTCGTTCATCACGCCGTTCGACCGCGAGGACATCTACTCCCTCGCCGGCTCCCTCGACGACATCATGGACTTCATGGAGGAGGCCGTCGACCTGGTCGTCCTCTACAACGTCGAGGAACTGCCCAAGGGCGTCGAGCAGCAGATCGAGGTGCTGGCCCGCGCGGCCGAGCTGACCGCGGAGGCGATGCCGAACCTCCGCACGATGGACAACCTCACCGAGTACTGGATCGAGGTGAACCGGCTGGAGAACCAGGCGGACCAGATCCACCGCAAGCTGCTCGCCCACCTCTTCAACGGCAAGTACGACGCCATCGAGGTGCTGAAGCTCAAGCAGATCGTGGACGTCCTGGAAGAGGCGGCGGACGCGTTCGAACACGTGGCGAACACGGTGGAGACCATCGCCGTCAAGGAGTCCTGAGGCGTCGATGGACATCTTCGCCCTGGTCGTGACCGTCGCGGTCGCGCTCTTCTTCACGTACACGAACGGCTTCCACGACTCCGCGAACGCGATCGCCACCTCGGTGTCGACGCGGGCGCTGACCCCGCGGGCCGCCCTCGCCATGGCCGCGGTGATGAACCTCGCGGGCGCCTTCATGGGCTCCGGGGTCGCCAAGACCGTCAGCGAGGGCCTGATCGAGACGCCCCAGGGCTCCAAGGGGATGGGCATCCTCTTCGCCGCGCTGGTCGGCGCCATCGTCTGGAACCTGGTCACCTGGTACTTCGGCCTGCCCTCGTCCTCCTCGCACGCCCTGTTCGGCGGCATGGTGGGCGCGGCGCTGGCGGGCGGCACGAACGTGCTCTGGGACGGCGTCCTGGACAAGGTCGTCATCCCGATGTTCGTCTCCCCGGTCGTCGGCCTGATCGTCGGCTACCTGATGATGACGGCGATCCTGTGGCTCTTCCGCCGCTCCAACCCGCACAAGGCCAAGCGCGGCTTCCGGATAGCGCAGACCGTCTCGGCGGCCGGCATGGCCCTCGGCCACGGCCTCCAGGACGCCCAGAAGACGATGGGCGTCGTGGTGATGGCCCTGGTGATCTCCGGCCACGAGACCTACGGCGACCCGATCCCGGTGTGGGTCAAGCTCGTCTGCGCGATGATGCTGTCGCTCGGCACCTACGCGGGCGGCTGGCGCATCATGCGCACCCTGGGCCGCAAGATCATCGAGCTGGACCCGCCACAGGGCTTCGCGGCGGAGACCACGGGCGCGTCGATCATGTTCACCACGGCGTTCCTGTTCAAGGCGCCGATCTCCACGACCCACGTGATCACCTCGGCGATCATGGGCGTGGGCGCGACGAAGCGGGTGAACGCCGTGCGCTGGGGGGTGGCCAAGAACATCGTCCTCGGCTGGTTCATCACGATGCCGGCGGCGGCGCTGGTGGCGGCGGTGGCCTTCGGCCTGGTCAACCTGACGGTGCTGTAGGTTCCGGGCCGCCTTCCGGCCGGCCGCTGCCCGGCCGGTCCCGGGCCGGCCGGCGGACACGCGTGGGCCCGCCCCCGGGAGCCGGGGGCGGGCCCTCCTGCGTCCTCGCGGTGGCACCGCCATGCAGCACCGCGAGGGGTCCGGCACGACCGCCCCGGCTCAGCCGAAGCGGCCCGAGATGTAGTCCTCCGTGGACTGGACGGAGGGGTTGGAGAAGATCCGCTCGGTGTCGTCGATCTCGATGAGCCGGCCGGGCCGGCCGACCGCCGCCAGGTTGAAGAACGCCGTGCGGTCCGACACCCGCGCCGCCTGCTGCATGTTGTGCGTCACGATGACGATCGTGAAGCGCTCCTTCAGCTCGCAGATCAGGTCCTCGACGGCGAGCGTGGAGATCGGGTCCAGCGCCGAGCAGGGCTCGTCCATGAGCAGCACGTCGGGTTCGACCGCGATCGCCCGGGCGATGCACAGCCGCTGCTGCTGGCCGCCGGAGAGACCGGAACCCGGCTTGTTCAGGCGGTCCTTGACCTCGTTCCAGAGGTTCGCGCCCTTGAGCGACTTCTCGACGATGTCGTTCAGCTCGCTCTTGCGGTAGTTGCCGTTCAGCCGCAGCCCCGCCGCCACGTTCTCGAAGATCGACATCGTGGGGAACGGGTTCGGGCGCTGGAACACCATGCCCACCTCGCGGCGGACCGACACCGGGTCGACGCCGACGCCGTAGAGGTCCTCGTCGTCCAGGAGCACCTTGCCCTCGACACGGCCACCGGCGGTGACCTCGTGCATCCGGTTCAGCGTGCGCAGGAACGTCGACTTGCCGCAGCCGGAGGGCCCGATGAACGCGGTCACCGAGCGCGGCTCGACCGTCATCGAGATGTCCTCGATCGCCTTGTGGGCGCCGTAGTAGGCGGTCAGTCCGCTCACGTCGATTCGCTTGGCCATGACTTGCTTCACTCCCAGACTCTTCAGTCGCCGTATGGCCGCGTCAGCGACCGGTCTTGGGGGCCTTCCAGCGGGCGATCCCGCGGGCCACCAGGTTGAGGATCATCACGAAGGCGATCAGCGTGAGCGACGCCGCCCAGGCGCGGTCGTAGGCCGCCGTGGAACCCGAACTGTTCGCGTACTGCTGGTAGATGTACAACGGCAGCGACGCCTGCGCGCCCTCGAAGGGGTTGGCGTTGATGAAGGTGTTGCCCCACACCAGCAGCAGCACCGGCGCCGTCTCCCCCGCGATGCGCGCGATCGACAGCATGACGCCGGTGGTGATGCCGCCGATGGAGGTCGGCAGGACCACCTTCAGGATCGTCCGCCACTTCGGCACGCCGAGCGCGAGGGAGGCCTCGCGCAACTCGTTCGGGACGAGCTTGAGCATCTCCTCGGTGGAGCGCACGACGACCGGCATCATCAGGATCGCCAGGGCCAGCGAACCGGCGAAACCGAAGGGCTGCATCTCGAACATCAGCATGAGGCTGAGGATGAACAGGCCCGCGACGATGGACGGGATGCCGGTCATCACGTCCACGAAGAAGGTGACGGCCTTGGCGAGCCCGCCGCGCCCGTACTCCACCAGGTAGATCGCCGTGAGCACGCCGACCGGGGCGCCGATGGCGGTGGCGAGGCCGACCTGCTCCAGGCTGCCGAGGATGGCGTGGTAGATGCCGCCGCCCGGCTCGGAGTCGGCGACGACGCCCATGGAGTGGGTCAGGAAGTACGGGTCGAGGACCTTCACCCCGCGCCGCACGGTGGTCCAGATCAGCGAGACCAGCGGCACGACGGCCAGCAGGAAGGCCACCCAGACCAGGGAGGTCGCGATGCGGTCCCTGGCCTGCCGGCGCCCCTCGACCCGCGCCCCGATGACGTACGTGGCGAGGACGAACAGGACGGCTGCGATCAGGCCCCACTGGACCCGGCTGCTCAGTCCGGCCCCCAGGCCGACGGCGACCGCGGCCGCGACGGAGCCGGCGGCGATCGCCCACGGCGACCACTTCGGCAGGCGGGCGCTGCGCAGGCCGCCGGTCCGCTCGCCGGTGAGGGAAGAGGTGCTCACGCGTTGGCCCCCGAGTACTCCTTGCGGCGGGCGATGATCGCACGGGCCGCGCCGTTGACCAGCAGGGTGATGACGAACAGGATCAGACCGGAGGCGATGAGCGCGTCGCGGCCCTGTTCGGTGGCCTCGCCGAACTTGCTGGCGATGTTCTGGGCGAAGGTGCCGCCGCCCGGGTTCAGCAGGCTGCCGTGGATGAGGAAGTCCGGGGAGAGCACGGTGGCCACGGCCATCGTCTCGCCGAGCGCGCGGCCGAGGCCGAGCATCGAGGCGGAGATCACGCCGGAGCGCCCGAAGGGCAGCACGGCCATGCGGACGACCTCCCAGCGCGTGGCGCCGAGGGCCAGGGCGGCCTCCTCGTGCGTCTGCGGCACCTGGCGGAAGACCTCGCGGCTCACGTTGGTGATGACCGGCAGGATCATGATCGCGAGCAGGATGCCCACGGTGAGCATCGAGCGGGGCGCGCCGCCGTCCCAGGAGAAGACCCCGGTCCAGCCGAGGTAGTCGTCGAGCCAGCTGTACAGGCCGGTCAGGTGCGGTACGAGGACCAGGGCGCCCCACAGGCCGTAGACGATGGACGGCACGGCGGCGAGCAGGTCGATCACGTAGGCGATGGTCCCGCCCAGCCTGCGCGGGGCGTAGTGGGTGATGAACAGGGCGATGGCGACGGCGATCGGGACCGCGACGACCATCGCGACGACCGAGGAGACCACCGTGCCGAAGGCCAGCACGGCGATGCCGAAGACCGGCGGGTCGACGTTGGTGTTCCACTCGAAGGTGGTCAGGAAGTTGCCGTGGTCCCGGCCGATCGCGAGGGAGGCGCGGTAGGCGAGGAAGACCGCGATCGCGGCCATGATGACCAGCAGCAGGATGCCCGAGCCGCGGGACAGGCCGAGGAAGATGCGGTCACCGGGGCGGGTCGCGCCGCGGGCGTTGCGCTTCTGCCCGGCCGGCGCGGGCCGGGGCGCGGGGGGAGGGGGTGCGTCGGTTGTCTGCGTCGATATGTCCATCGGGTTCTCCGGTCTGCGGAGCCGGCGGGGCGGACGGCTCGGTGGAGCCGCCCGCCCCGGCGGGGGCGCGTGGCTCCGGGCGGCGGTGCACCGGACGGTGCGGGCCCGGTCCCCCGGGGAGGCCGGGGGACCGGGCCGCACTCGGATCAGGTCAGCTCAGGCCCGCGATGGTGCTGCGGACCTTGGTGATGATCTCCTCGGGCATCGGCGCGTAGTCGATGCCGCTGAGGATCTTCTGGCCGTCCTCGGAGGCGATGTAGTTGAGGAAGGCCTTGGTGGCGGGCAGGGTGTCCGCCTTGTTGCCCTTGTCGCAGACGATCTCGTAGGTGACCAGGGTGATCGGGTAGGCGCCGTCGGCCTTGGTCGTGTAGTTGAGCTGGAGCGACAGGTCCTTGCCGGTGCCGACGACCTTGGCGTCGGCGATGGCCTTGGTGGCGCTCTCGCTGCTGGGGGCGACCGGCTGGGAGGCGCCGGTGGCGATGCTCACGGCCTTGGCGCCGTCACCGACGTAGGACAGCTCGAAGTAGCCGATGGCGCCGTTGGTCTGCTTGACCTGCTGGGCCACGCCGGAGGACTGCGCGGCGGACTGGCCGCCCTTGGCCTGCCAGGCCTTGCCGCCGGAGTACTTCCAGTTGTCCGGGGTGGCGGCGATCAGGTACTTGGTGAAGTTGTCCGTGGTGCCGGACTCGTCCGAGCGGTGGAAGGCCTGGATCTTCAGGTCGGGGAGCTTCGCGCCGGGGTTCAGCTTCTTGATCGCGGCGTCGTTCCAGTTGGTGATCTTGCCGTCGAAGATCTTGGCGAGGGTCGGGGCGTCCAGGACCAGGTTGTCCACGCCGCTGACGTTGTAGCCGATGGCGATCGGGCCGCCGACCATCGGCAGGTCGATGCCCTGGCCGCCGCTGCAGACCTTCTTGGAGGCGGTGACCTCCTCGGGCTTCAGCGCGGAGTCGGAACCGGCCCAGGGGATCTGGCCCTGCGTGAACGCGGTCACACCGGCGCCGGAGCCGCCCGCCTTGTAGTTGATCTGCACACCGCAGGCCTGCGAGAACTGCTTCACCCAGGCGTCGATCGCGTTCTTCTGCGCGGAAGAGCCGTCGGACAGCAGCTGGCCCTTGGCGTCGTCGCACTTGACCGAGCCCGCGCCGGCCGACGAGGACGCGCCGTCCGTCGTCTTGGCGCCCGTGTCGTCGGAGCCGCACGCCGTCAGGGCCAGGGCGCCGGAGACGGCGACGGCACCGAGGGAAAGGGCGCGCAGCCGGTTCTTGCGCTGAAGCTTCACTTTCGGGGGTTCCTTCCAGGAGCCGCCGCTGTCGGCGGCGTGCGACGTTCATGGGATGCGTGAGCGCATGTATCGCCGCACTCCGCACCGTGCACGGCCGAAACTAGGCAGAACAGGTAAAGCCGTCGATGGCCGGAAGTGAACGAGGGGTGAACCCCTGCCGTCGGCCCGGTGAGGTCACGGAATGCTCACGGGGAGGGCACGCGCGGGTTCCGGCGGGCGGGGTCGCGCGCACGTGCGGGCGTGTCCGTTCCGCTCCCCCGGGAACCCGCGTGCGCACGCCGTCGTCTCGTTCCAGGGAGAGCCGAGGAAAGGCGACGGACATGCAACGGCGTACGTTCATCGGGGGCGGCGCGGTCGCGCTGGCCGCCACCGCTCTGACCGGGTGCGACGGGAGCGGGGGCACCGCGGCCGGCTCGTCCCCCCTCCCTTCCGTGCGGACGGTCTCCTCCTCCCGCACGGCCCTGCGGACCACCGGCGCGGCCGCCGCCGCGAACTGGGCGGCCCTCGCCCGCGACCTGGACGGCACCCTGGTGCGCCCCGGCGACGCGGCCTGGCGGACGGCGCACCAGCTGTACAACACCCGCTTCGACGACCTGAAGCCGGCCGCGGTCGCCTACGTCGCCCACACCGCCGACGTCCGGACGGTGCTGGCCTACGCGCGGGCCCACCGCGTCCGGGTGTCGATACGCAACGGCGGCCACTCCTACGCCGGTTACTCCTCGGGCGACGACCGCCTCGTCCTCGACGTGTCCCGGCTGGACCGGGTCCGGGCGAGCGGCGGCCAGGCGGTCGTGGGCGCGGGCGCCAAGCTGATCGACGTCTACCGGGGGCTGGCCGCGAAGGGCGTGACCATCCCCGCGGGCTCCTGCCCCACCGTCGGCGTCTCCGGCCTGGTCCTCGGCGGCGGCCACGGTGTGGCCTCCCGCGCCTACGGACTGACCTGCGACAACCTCACCCGGGCGACGCTCGTCACCGCCGACGGCACCCAGGTGGACGCCGACGCGAAGGACCACCCGGACCTGTTCTGGGCGCTGCGCGGCGCGGGCAACGGCAACTTCGGCGTCGTCACCGAGCTGCACTTCACGACCCACCCCGCGCCGCAGGCGGTGACCGCGTACCTGACCTGGCCGTGGGCGAAGGCGGCGGCGGTGCTCGGGGCGTGGCAGGAGTGGGGGCCGGACCAGCCCGACGAGATCTGGTCGTCGCTGCACCTGGCCTGCTCACCGGGCCGCACCCCGACGGTCTCCGTGTCCTGCTTCTCCCTGGGCACGTACGGCGAACTGCAGAACGCCGTGGACCGCCTGGCCCACCGGGCCGGTGCCGACGCCTCGTCGGTGTCCCTGCGGCGCCGGGGTTACGAGGAGGCGATGGAGATCTACGCCGGCTGCTCCTCCTTCTCCGCCGACGCCCAGTGCCACCTGCCCGGCTCCACGCCCGGCCGCTCCACGCGGGGCGCCCTCGGCCGCGAGACGTACGCGGCCCGCTCGGACTTCTTCGACCGGTCGCTGCCGGCGGCGGGCATCCGGACCGTGCTGCGGCAGCTGGGCGCCGTCCGGGGTGGCGCGGGCAGCATCGCCCTCACGGCCCTGGGCGGCGCGGTCAACCGCGTCGGTCCCACGGCGACGGCCTTCGTGCACCGGCGCTCGCGGATGCTGGCGCAGTACATCGCGTCCTGGAGCGCGGGGACCTCCGGCGGCCCCGCCCAGTCGTGGCTGGCGTCGGCGCACACCGCGATGAGGCCGTACGCCTCCGGCGCGGCGTACCAGAACTACACGGACCCGGCCCTGACCGACTGGCGCAGGGCCTACTACGGGGACGCGGCGGCCCGCCTGACCCAGGTGAAGAAGCGGTACGACCCGGAGCGGTTCTTCACCTACGCGCAGGGGCTGTGAGGGGGACGGCGGGGGCCGCGGGACCGCGGGGAGCCGGGCTCCCCGCGCCGACCGGGAGCCGCGGCGCTACGCCGCCAGGTCCCGTTCGTCGGACTCCACCGGCGGACGGGCACCGGAGCGCAGCGCGTCGTTGCGCTCCCCGGCCTCCGCCGACCGGCTCCGCACGAGCCGGCGCGTCCCCCGCGTCCGCTCCACCGCCTTCGCCAGCGGCGTCAGCAGCGCCATGGCCACCGGCGACAGCAGCAGCGCGACCGCGGTGCCCAGGGCGAAGCCCCCGATCACGTCCGTCGGGTAGTGCACGCCCATGTACACCCGGCAGAACCCCTCCAGCAGGGCCAGCACGAGGCCCGCGATGCCGAAGCGGCGGTTCGCGACGAACAGGGCCGCCCCGAGCGCCATGGTGATCGTCGCGTGGTCGCTGACGAAGGAGAAGTCGGACTTGCCGGAGACGAGGACGTCCAGTCCCTGGTGGTCGACGAAGGGGCGGGGGCGGGCGACGAAACCCCGGATCGGCACGTTCACCAGGACGGCGATCCCGGCCGCGAGCGGCGCCCACACCACCGCGGCCACCGAGGACGCGGCGTCCTCGCCGCGCCGCCGGGCGGACCACCAGCAGCCCAGCACCAGCAGCGCCATGGCGAGCAGCAGGCCGTACTCACCCACGAACTCCACGGCCCGGTCGAACCCGTGCGGCGCGTCCTTGGCCAGGCCGTTGATGTCGTAGAGCAGGTCGACGTCGGGGTTCGATCCGGATTCGGCGAGTACAGCCATGGTGCTGCGGCCCCTTCGTCGTCTTCCCGGACGCACCTCGTGTGCGTCGCTCCAGCCCCCCGTGGTTCGTAGATCCGCTTCCGCTGCACTGGCGCACTGACGTCCGCTCGGCTACGTCAACAGGAACGCACGGCTCCCCGGTGAACGTTCCACTCTCCACCGAATGATCACGCAGACGTTATCGAAGAGAAACCCATCCTCCCAGCTCAGGGGGCGGTTTCACGCTGGGTTCACACGTTCGTGGGGAGTGCTTTTGCGCCATCTTCGGTGACCCGGGTGGCACCGAAGTAGTCGGGGGTGTCGACGGGGTCGAACCGGATCACGGCACCCGTCCGGGGCGCGTCGATCATGTAACCGCCGCCCACGTAGATGCCCACGTGCCGGATGGCCCGCGAGTCGGTGAGGTTGTCCGAGAAGAACACCAGGTCACCGGGGAGCAGTTGGTCCCGCGAGGGGTGCGGTCCGGCGTTGTACTGGTCGTTGGCCACGCGGGGCAGGGTGACGCCGACCTTCCCGTACGCGGCCTGGGTCAGGCCCGAGCAGTCGAAGCGCCCGCCCTGGCCGGCGGTGCCGGTGCCGCCCCACAGGTAGGGGGTGCCGAGCTTGCTCTGGGCGAAGGCGATGGCGCCGGCCGCCTGCCGGGTCGGGTCGATCCGGGTGACCGGGGCGGCGAAGCTCTTCTCCAGACTGCGGATCCGCTCGACGTAGTTCCGCGTCTCGCTGATGGCCGGGACCCCGCCCGCCCTGATGACCCGGTAGGCGCCGGCGTTGTAGGCGGCGAGCATGTTGTCGGAGGTGTTCCCGGGGACGTCCTTGACGTACTTCGCCAGCTCGCAGTCGTAGGAGGCGGCCGACGGGATGGCGTCGTCGGGGTTCCAGATGTCGCGCTTGCCGTCGCCGTTGCCGTCGATGCCGTGGGTCGCCCAGGTGCTCGGGATGAACTGCGCGATGCCGCGCGCGTCGGCGGGGCTGACCACGGTCGGGTTCCAGCCGCTCTCCTGGTACAGCTGGGCGGCGAGCAGGGCCGGGGTGAGGGCGGGGCACAGGTTGCCCCAGCGCTGCACGAGCTGCTGGTAGGCGGCCGGCACGGCGCCCTTGGCGAGCCCCCGGCTGCCCGAAGTCACGCCGTTGACGAGGTTTCCGGCCACGACGTAGACACCGACGACGAGCAGCATCACGAAGGCCAGCGCGGCACCGGTACCGGCAGCCGTCGCGATCCATGCCTTACGCACCGTCAACCGCCCCTCACCGCCCGGGAGTACGCCGGACGTCAGTGTAAGGGCGGCACGCCCCGGCGCTCCTGTGACCCGCCCCGGTCGGACTCTGTCCAGCCACGGCCCGGGTTAATCACGCGGCCCCTCCAGGACGACCTCCCGCAGCTCCGTGTACCGCCCGGCGGGGTCGGTGCGCCGGCTGAAGACGTCCGAGATGCCTCCCCTACCGCCCTCCCTGGCCACCTGGCCCCGGCTCTGGTCCCGGCCCTGGCCCTCGACAACCCGTACCCGCGCCGGATCACCCGGCGCGCGGCAGCGGCGACAACGGCGGCGAAGCCCGCAGTGCCGGCGGCGGCCCCGGCCCCCGGGCAGCCGGCCCCGGTGACGGCGGTCCGCCGGCCCCCACGGCCCGCGCTCCCTCGGCCGGGCGGCCGCCCCGGAGGTCCCCGGGGCGGCCGCCCGGCTCGCCCACGCCTCAGGCGCCGGACGCGGCCACGGCCTCCCGGTACAGCCCGGCCGCCGCCCGGCCCAGGACCACGCTGTAGGAGACGTCGGCGGTGGAGCCGCCCCGCTCGTGCCCGCCGAGCACTCCGACGACCCGCTGGTCGCCGGTGATCCACGGACTGCCGCTGGTGCCCGCGGTGAGGTCCGGGCAGTCGACGCGCTGCTGCGTACGGCTGTGCGCGGCCGGCTCGCCGGTGCAGCCGAGGGGCACCTCGCGGGAGTCGGGGTAGCCGATGACGGTCACCGCGGCGGCTCCGGGGGCCGCACCGGTGGTGAACCGGTTGCCGCCCACCACGTCCTCGATCCGCTCGCCGTCCAGCTCGTCCACGGGCGCGAGGGCGAGGTCCCCGTCCTCGTCCTCCCCCTCCGTCCACGCCTCCGGCACCAGCGGCCTGCCGACCCTCCACACCCCGTGGGGCACCCGCCCGTCCCGGTACCCCGGCACGAACAGCAGGTCACCGTCGTGGCCGGCCACGCAGTGCGCGGCCGTGACGATGAGGTTCCGCCGCGGGCTGTGCACGACCGAGGCGGTGCAGAAGTGCCCGCCGGCCAGGTCGCCGACCCGGTCCGCGCCGAACAGCGCGCCCACCCGCGCGCTCCGCTCCGTCGCGGCGGCCACGGACGTGACCCCGAGGGGCCCCGGCCCGTCGTCGGCGGCGGCGGCCACGGACGCCGAGGCCAGCACGAGCGTCACCACGACCGCGAGCAGCGCGGGGCGCGGGGCGACCGGGAAGCCCGACGAACGCGACACGGGCGACGTGCGCGCGACGCCCGGAACACGTGTGACGCGCGGTGTGCGTGGACTGCGCTCCATCAGGCCCCACTCCGTTCGGGGAGGGTGAGAAACCCGTTCCGGCGCCACCGTCCGCCGCGGCTCCCCCCGCGAAACCTCCCTGGGGGGCGCAGCGGCACCGGAGGCCGGAACCGCGCGGGCGGGGCCCCGGCGGGGGCCGGGCATCCCGCCCGGCCTGACGTCCACGGTACTGTGCGCCACCGTTCCCCGCCTCCGCGTCACTCTCCGTGCACACCCCGGCGCCCCGGTCCCGCCGAGCCCCGTCCGGGGGCCGGCGCCCCGCCTGTGTCCGGGCTGTGCACCGGGTCAAGCCCCGCCCAGCGCGATCCCATCCCCCCGTTATCGAGCGGTAAGCCCGCACCCTCGTTCAGTAACGCAGAAGTCAGGATTCCGAAAGCCCGCTTGTTGTCGCGTACTCAACAAGCGAGGGTCGTCGCGGGCCGCCGCCCCCACCGGTCACCCGCCGGTGGACCCCCACACCCGCAGGCCTCTGCCCACCTCATCCAGGAGGCTGTACGTTGCGTACGAAAACCCCCAACTCCTCCCACGTATCCGGCAGATGGCGCCGCATCGGTTCGGCAGCCGCGGCCACCGCCGCACTCGTCGCCGCCGGCCTCGCCACCGCCGCCCACGCCGACGCGACCACCTCCGCGGCCAAGCCCGCCGCGACCGGGGTCACTTGGTCGGCCACCCCGTGCGCCACGCCCCGGCACAAGGGCGAACTGGCCTGTGACTCCCTCCGCGTCACCGGCGGCGTCACCGCCTTCGAGAAGGCCCGGGCCGAACGGACCGGAGAGGCCGCCCGGGTCACCCCCAGGACCGCCGCCGCCGGCCCCACCGGCTACGGCCCCTCCAACCTCCAGGCGGCCTACGGCCTCGCCTCCGCCGCCGCCTCCAAGGGCGTCGGGGAGACCATCGCCATCGTCGACGCCTACGACGACCCCAACGCCGAGGCCGACCTCGCCAAGTACCGCTCGTACTACGGCCTGCCCTCCTGCACCACCGCCGGCGGCTGCTTCAAGAAGGTCGGCCAGACCGGTTCCACCACCTCCCTGCCCACCGCCGACAGCGGCTGGGCCGAGGAGGAGTCCCTCGACCTCGACATGGCCTCCGCGATCTGCCCGCAGTGCAAGATCCTGCTGGTGGAGGCCAAGTCCGCCACCATGTCCAACCTCGGCACCGCGGTGAACGAGGCGGTCGCGCTCGGTGCCAGGTTCGTCTCCAACAGCTACGGCGGCTCCGAGTCCTCCTCCGACACGTCGTACGACTCCTCGTACTTCAACCACCCCGGCGTCGCCATCACCGTCTCCGCGGGCGACGAGGGCTACGGCGCCGAGTACCCGGCCGCCTCCCGGTACGTGACGGCCGTCGGCGGCACCGCCCTGAAGACGTCCTCCACCACCCGCGGCTGGACCGAGACCGTCTGGAACACCTCCAGCACCGAGGGCACCGGCTCCGGCTGCTCCTCCTACGACGCCAAGCCCAGCTGGCAGACCGACACCGGCTGCGCCAAGCGCAGCATCGCCGACGTCTCGGCCGTGGCCGACCCGGCGACCGGCGTCGCGGTCTACGACTCCTACGGCGTCACCGCCGGCTGGTACACCTTCGGCGGCACCAGCGCCTCCGCCCCGATCATCGCGGGCGTCTACGCCCTGGCCGGCACCCCGAGCAGCAGCTCGTACCCGGCCCAGTTCCCCTACGCCAAGGCCGGCACCTCCGCGCTCAACGACGTCACCAGCGGCAGCAACGGCTCCTGCTCCACCAGCGCGGGCTACCTGTGCACCGCCGGGTCCGGCTACGACGGCCCGACCGGCTGGGGCACCCCGCAGGGAACGGGCGCCTTCACCGGCTGAGCCCCGTGGCATGACCACCCCGTCGGGCCACGGGGAGCCGCCGGACACGGGGGCGTGGGGTCCCCCCGGCGGCACGAAAGGGAGACGGGCCACGGCAACCGGCCGCGGCCCGTTCTCCCTGCCCGGCGAACCAGTACGGCGATGCCCCGGCGACCACCGCCGGGGCATCGCCGTGCCGTCGGCCGGAACCCCCCGCCCGCCGCCGCCCCGTGAGACCATCGTTGTGGTGCCTCATCCGACCAGTCGTCAGAAACCGGGCAGAACCGTAAAGGAGGTCAACGACGGAACCACACGAAGGTTTCGCCCCGACCTCGTTGCCCCGGGTGACCTGGCGTGATACACAGAGTGACCGTACAAATCATTCATACGAAACCCTCCAGTCAATGACGTCAAGTCGACATACGAACACGACGTCGTCGGCGACAATGAGGCCTGACCTCTGCACACCGCAGAGGCCACGCGGAACTACCCACCAGGGGCGGTGACTTACATGCTCTTTGCGGCCGACAAGGGAGACATCAACACCATCATCGGCGGGATCGCTCCGGACTGGGGCCCCTTCGGCAGCCTGGGCAACGAAGCCAAGGTCATGATCGAGGTGGTGATGGCCGTGGCCATCCTGCTCTGCCTCGGCATCGCGGTCTGGGGCGCGGCCAAGCAGCGGATCGGCGCGACGGCCCTGCGCGACACCTTCAGCGCGGAACAGGGCAAGGGCCTCATCATCGCCGGCCTCACGGGGGTCTTCATCATCGGCTCCCTCGGCACGCTGTTCACGATCGTGTACGGCATGGCGGTCTGACGACCTCCCCCTCCGCTCCCCCGTGTCCCCTCCACCCGTCGTGCCCACCGGCTGAGGTTGCGTTTCCCTGATGTCGAGTCACCACACCGCGCCCACGCGGGAACCAGCACGGCTACCGTCGTATGCCTACGAGGCGGAGGGGACGTACACGGCATGAGTCCCGGAGACGAACAGGGTTACGGCGACACCGGCCAGACCCGGACCCGACTGCCCGGCGGCGACCCCTACGGGGGCGCACCGCGCCGGGCCGGCCGCTCCTCCTCCCGGAGCCTGATCACGGTCGTCGGCGTGGTCGTCCTCCTCATCGCCGCGATCGCCTTCGCGAACCGGGGGGACGGCTCCGCCACCAGCGACTCACCGGCCAAGAACGCGAACCGACCGGAGACTTCGTCGACGGCGGCGAGCGGGACGAGGCCGGTGGAGTCGAAGAGCGGGGGTATCGCTTCGGGGTTCGCGCACAGTGGGCAGGGGGCACAGAGCGCGGCGGCGAACTATGCCGTGGTGCTGGTCTCGGCCGACATTCTCAAGCCGGTGTGGCGAGGAGAAGTCGTCAGACAGGTATTCATCGCCGATCAGCAGGCAGCCCTCGCGGACAAGTTCGACAAGGCCTACAACAAGCAGTTCCTCAACAGCATCGGCCTGGACGAGGAAGGCAACGCGCCCGCCGGGCACACGTACGTCTCGCGCACCGCGCCACTCGGCACCAAGCTCACGGATTACACGGGCTCCGCAGCCACGGTCGAAGTCTGGTGCACCGGCGTATTCGGGACCGCTGGTGACGATTCGACCAATCCCGTCACCAGCGACTGGTTCACAATGGCCTTCCAGCTGCGCTGGTCGGATGGTGACTGGAAGGTCTACAGCTTCTCCCAGAAAGACGGCCCAGCACCCGTCCCCGGTGACGACAAGGCATCCAGCGCCGACCAGATGGCCAAGGCCGTCGAGGAGTACGGAGGCTTCACTTATGCCCGGTAGCCAGCGTCGCGTACTCAAGGTCGCCGCCGCCCTCAGTGCCGTGCAGGGCGCTGTCCTTCTGCTGGCCGCCCAAGCAGTCGCCGCGCCCAAGCCATCCCCGTCGTCGAACAAGTGCGACCTCATCGTCGGCCCCGCCAAGCAGTTCTGCGAGAAGGACACCGGCGGCTCCAGGAACGGCCTCAGGACCGGCACCACAAACCCCCTCACCGACTCGCTCGACCCCCTCTCCTCCCTGGCCAAGGGCTGCGCCGACGCCGCCGCCTGGACCATCGGGAAGCTCAGTGACGCCGTGAAGGAGACCGCCAACGTCGACTTCACGAACACCAAGTTCCTCCAGCAGTACGCCGTCGTCTTCGCGGCCTCCACGATCCTCACCCTGCTGCTGTGGCTGCTGGCCGTGGCCAAGCGCGCCGTGCGCGGCGTGCCCCTCACCACCGCCATCTCGGAAGCCGTCGGCTTCCTGTGGCTGACGGTGCTGGCCTCCGCCTTCACCCCGCTGATCCTGTACACCGTCGTATCGGCCACGGACGGCGTCACCGAGGTCCTCGCCAAGGCCACCGGCGACCAGACCGACACCTTCTTCGGCACCTTCTCCAGCGCGATCGGCAAGGGCAACGACATCGGCGGCGGCCCCATCATGCTGATCGTCGTCTCGCTGGTCAGCATCCTCGCCGCCGGTGTCCTCTGGCTGGAGCTGGTCATCCGCGCCGCCCTGCTCTACGTCGGCGCCCTCCTCGGCACCGTCGTCTACGCCGGCCTGGTCGACAAGAACCTGTGGGGCCACGTCCGCCGCTGGGCCGGAATCATGATCGCCGTCATCCTCGTCAAGCCGGTCATCGTCATCGTGCTCGGGCTCGCCGGCGCCCTCTCCGGCGACAGCGGCCCCGACGCCTTCTCCGCCGTCGTCTCCGGCCTCGCCATCATCCTGCTCGCCATCTTCGCCAGCGCGATGATCTACCGCTTCGTCCCCGGCTTCGGCGACGAGATCGCCGGCTCCCGCAACAACCGCATCATGCAGGGCGCCGAGGGCAAGGCCGCGGCCGTCATCAGCTCCCCGGCCACGATGGTCGCCCAGGGCATCAAGACCCACAGCTCCCGCGCCGACAACAACGCGGGCGGCGCGGCCCAGAGCAGCGGTCCCCGCCCGGCCAACCCCGTCTCCGGCGGAGTCGCCGCCCACAGCAGCCGGGCCCCGGGCGGGAGCGGGGGCGCGGCCGTGCCCGCCACGGCGCCCGCGCCCCGCTCCCCCAGCCCGGCCAGCACCCCGCACGCCAGTAACACCCGCAACACCAGCAACCGCTCGGGAGGTGATGGGCGTTGACGACCGAGTCCCACATGTCCCATCCGGTCACGCCCCGCCGTACGTATCTCATCGGCCGTGCCCGGCCGAACGCGATCATCGGCCGCAACCGCGAATCCGGCGAGATCGCGCTGATCGTCGCCGGCGCCTTCCTCGGCATGATGTGCGGCCTCCTCGTCCCGGTGCTGTCCCTGCGCATCGTGCTGCTCACGGGCTTCCCGCTGCTCGCGCTCGCCGCGGTCTACGTGCCCTACAAGCGCCGCACGTTCTACAAGTGGTTCGAGATCAACCGCTCCTACAAGCGGACCGTCAAGCGCAGCGCCGTCTACCGGTCCCCCGTCATGGAGGCGGGCACCCGGCTGGACGGGCGCGAGGTCGAGATCGGCCCGCCGCCGGGCATCGGCCGGATCACCTGGCTCGCCGCCCCCTTCGGGCCCGACGAGATCGCCGTGCTGCTGCACGCCGACCGCAAGACCGTCACCGCCTGCATCGAGATCGAGGGCCCGGGCGTCGGCCTGCGCGACTCCGAGGACCAGGAAGCCCTCGTCGACCGCTTCGGCACCCTGCTCAAGCACGTGGCCAACGGCGACGGCTTCGTCACCCGCCTGCAGATGCTCGCCCGCACCCTGCCCGCCGACCCGGACGCACACGCCAAGGACGTCTCCGTGCGCGGCGACCACCGCGCCCCCGACTGGCTGCAGCAGTCCTACGACCAGCTCCAGTCCATGGTGTCCACCAGCAGCGAGCAGCACCGCGCCTACCTCGTCGCCTGCATGCACTACAACCGCGAACTGGCCGCCGAGGCGCACGCCATGGCCCGCGCCGCCCGCCCGCAGGCCGGGCGCAAGCTCGACCGGGACGCCGGGCTCGCCATCGTCATGGCCCGCGAGCTGACCGACATCTGCTCGCGCCTGCAGGAGGCCGACATCCGCGTCCGCCAGCCGCTCGGGCAGAGCAGGCTCGCCTCCCTCATCCACTCCATGTACGACCCGGACCACCCGATCGACCACATCCAGGCGATGACGAGGCGCAACGCCTGGCCGGCCGAGCTGGACGCCATGGAGCCCACCTACCTGCAGGCCAAGACCCGCGAGTCCACCACCCGCGCCCCCTGGTGCCACGCCACGGCCTGGGTGAAGGAGTGGCCGATGACCCCCGTCGGCGTCAACTTCCTCGCCCCCCTCCTCGTCCACACCCCGGACGTCATCCGGACGGTCGCCGTCACGATGGACCTCGAACCCACCGAGGTCGCCATCGAACGCATGCTGACCGAGAAGACCAACGACGAGGCCGAGGCCTCCCGCGCCGCCAAGATGAACCGCACCGTCGACCCGCGCGACATCGCCGCCCACAACCGCCTCGACCAGCGCGGCGAGGACCTCGCCAGCGGCGCCGCCGGAGTCAACCTGGTCGGCTACATCACCGTCTCCGCCCGCTCCCCGGAGGCCCTCAACCGCGACAAGCGGACGATAAGGGCCTCCGCCGGCAAGTCGTACCTGAAACTGGAGTGGTGCGACCGCGAGCACCACCGCGCCTTCGTGAACACCCTCCCGTTCGCCACCGGCATCCGAAGGTAGGGCTGCTTTCCATGCGGGACCCTCTGTCCGTCCTCACCGAGGCCTTCACGTCCTTCCTGTTCGGGAAGGTCGAGACGACCCGGCTGCCCGTGCGCACCTCCACCGGCCAGGCCCAGGCGGTCTACCTGCCGACCGCCGCGCCCGGCCTCGGCGACTCCGGCGTGATCATCGGCCGCGAGGTCTACTCCGGCAAGGGCTACATCTACGACCCGTTCCAGCTGTACGGCCAGCAGCTCCCCGCCCCCCACTGGCTCGTCCTCGGCGAGTCCGGCAACGGCAAGTCCGCGCTGGAGAAGACCTACGTCCTGCGCCAGCTGCGCTTCAAGGACCGCCAGGTCGTCGTCCTGGACGCGCAGGGCGAGGACGGCGTCGGCGAGTGGAACCTGATCGCCGAGGAGCTGGGGATAACGCCCATCCGGCTGGATCCGACGGCCGCCCTGGACATGGGTATCCGGCTCAACCCGCTCGACCCGGCGATCACGACCACCGGCCAGCTCGCGCTGCTGCGGACGATCATCGAGGTCGCGATGGGCCACGGCCTGGACGAACGCTCCGGCTTCGCGCTCAAGGTCGCCCACTCCTACGTCAACGAGACCATCGTCGACCGCCAGCCGGTCCTGACCGACATCGTCGAGCAGCTGCGGCACCCCGAACCGGAGTCCGCCGAGGCGATGAACGTCGCCATAGACGACGTACGGGCGTGGGGCCTGGACGTCGCCCTGGTGCTGGACCGGCTGGTCGACGGTGACCTGCGCGGCATGTTCGACGGCCCGACCACGGTCGGCATCGACCTCGACGCCCCGCTGATCGTCTTCGACCTGTCCCACATCGACCGCAACTCCATCGCCATGCCCATCCTCATGGCGATCGTCGGCGTGTGGCTGGAGCACACCTGGATCCGCCCCGACCGCAAGAAGCGCATCTTCCTGGTCGAGGAGGCCTGGCACATCATCAACAGCCCGTTCGTGGCCCAGCTGTTCCAGCGGCTGCTGAAGTTCGGCCGCCGCCTGGGCCTGTCCTTCGTGGCGGTCGTCCACCACCTGTCCGACGTGGTGGACGGAGCGGCGGCGAAGGAGGCCGCGGCCATCCTGAAGATGGCCTCGACCCGGACGGTCTACGCCCAGAAGGCGGACGAGGCGCGAGCCACGGGCCGGGTCCTGGGCCTGCCCCGCTGGGCGGTGGAGATCATCCCCTCCCTCACCCCGGGCATCGCCGTCTGGGACGTCAACGGCAACGTCCAGGTGGTCAAGCACCTGATCACGGAGACCGAACGCCCACTGGTCTTCACCGACCGCGCGATGACCGAGTCCTCCAGCGACCTGGCCGCGGACGACGCCCTGCGCGCCGCCGAACTGGAGGCCGAACGGCGCGCGGCGGCCTTCGTGGAACAGCACCTGGGCGACTCCGAATCGACGGTGGCGTAGGGGGAAGCGTGAGACCGGACGACCGCGACCGCCGGGGGACCCGGCACGAGGGCCAGGGCGGCATCCCGGACGGCCTGCTGATCGGCACGCTCGCCTTCCTCCTCGGCATCACCCTGCTGGTGTGGACGTCCGCCGGCCTGGCGGCGCTGTTCTCCCACGGCGCCTGGCCCACCGGCGTCACCTTCACCCGCACCCCCCTGGCCATGCGCCACCTCATCGGCCACCCCCACGACCTCCCCGGCGCCTGGCCCGGCGCCCCCGCCCCCCGGCTTCCCGGCTGGGGCCTGTTCTGGGGCCTGTTCATCGGCCAGCTGATGATCCTGCTCGTCGTCACCGTGTTCGTCATGAGCACGATCGCCCGCTGGCGCGCCGGCAAGGCCCGGCGGGCGTTCGAACGGGAGGAGGCGCGGGGGCGCGCGCGGACACCGGCCGCCGCGGCGCCCGAGCAGCGGTACGAGGTCCCCGCACCGCGCGCCGAAGCGGCACCGGCCCCCGTCGCACCACCGCTCCCGGCGCACGCGACGGAGACGGACCCTGCACCACGGGGGGCGCAGATCCTGCTGGGCACGGCCGCGCCGGCTCCCCCGGACGCCCGCCCGGCCGACGGCGGACCGGCGGCCGGGCTGGAGACCCCCCGCGCCGAGGGCACGGTCCTCTGCGCGCCCCCCGCCGTCCGCCACGCCACCGCCGCCCAGGCCGTCCAGGACGCCCCCGGCCCCCTCCTCGTCGTCACCTCGGACCCGGCCCTGTGGGCGCGGACCAAGGACGCCAGGGCCAAGCTGGGCCCCACCCTCCTCTACGACCCCACCCACCGCTGCGACACCCCCGCCCGCCTGCACTGGTCCCCCACCAGCGGCTGCGAGGACAAACCCACCGCGCTGGCCAGGGCGACGGCGCTCCTCGGCCCCGTACGGCCCACCGCCAGGATCGACCAGGCGGTGACCGACACGGCGACCACCCTCCTGCGCAGCTACCTCCACGCCGCCGCCCTGGAGAACCGCACCGTCCGCCACGTCCACCGCTGGGCCCAGGGCACCCAGGTCCAGGACGCCGTACGCACCCTGCGCACCCACCCCAAGGCGGCCCCCGGCGCCGCCGGCGAGCTGGAGGCCGCGCTCACCGCGCACCCCCAACGCCGTGACGTGGCCCAGGAACTGACGACCCGCGCCCTGTCCGCGCTGCTCACGGTCAACGTCCGCGAGGCCTGCACGCCCGACCGAACCGATGCGCTCGCCCTGGATTCCTTCGTGCACGAAGGGGGCACGCTTTACGTGGTCGGCGAATCCATCGAGGACCCCAGGACGGACCCCGGCGCGATGCCGTTCCTGACGGCCCTCGTCTCCAGCGCGGTCGAGCGCGGCCGGCGCATGGCCGAACGGTCATCCTCCGGTCGGCTCGACCCACCACTGACCCTCGTCCTGGACGACGTCGCGGCCGTGGCGCCACTCCCCCAGCTCCCCGACCTGCTCGCCGCCGGAACCGATCGGGGCCTGCCGACCCTGGCCCTCCTGCGCTCCCGCGAACAGGCCAGGGCCCGCTGGCCCCACCAGGACCTACCGGTCTAGCCCGGACGGCCGCGCCAGCACCAACTCCAGCTCCCTGTCCTCCGCATCCTCGGAGAACGACACGACCACCCCGCTCGGCACGAACCCGGCCTTGCGGTAGGCCCCCCGCGCCCGCACGTTGTCCTCGTGCACCACCAGCCGCACCCGCTCGACGCCACGCCGCCAGGCCCACTCCGTACCGGCCTCGAACAGCGCCTCGACCAGACCGCTCCCCCGGTGTTCCGGCCGGACGAACACGCCGACCAGGTGCCCCTGCCGACGCTCCACCGGCAACCCGGCGAAGTCCGTCGTCCCGGGCTCCTCGATCAGCACGGTGACCGTGCCGGCCCACGTCCCGTCCGGTGCCTCGGCGATCACCTGCCGGACCCCGCCGTCCTCCGCACCGGACCGCGCGGCCCGCTCCTGCCAGAAGGAGTCCGGCCGGGCCGCGGCCTGCTCGTAGTCCTCCACGAAGGCGATCGGCGCGACGGGGTCCCGCAGCGCGTCGAGCCGCAACCGCCGCAGGGCGGGCCACTCGTGGGGGCGTACGGTGCGGATGACGTAGTTCTCGGCGGTCACGGTGCTCATGGCAGCACCGTAGCCCGCGCCGTCACCCGGCTCATCCCATATACGGGGGTGTGCCGGTACCGCCTGTCAGTGGCGGGCCCTACGGTGGGCGGCGTGACCACGCTTTCCGACCGCCCCCGCAGCGCACTGCTCATCATCGACGTCCAGAACGGAGTGGTGGCCGGCGCCCACCGCCGGGACGAGGTCATCGCGAACATCGGCACCCTCCTCGGCAGGGCCCGCGCCGCGGACGTGCCGGTGGTCTGGGTGCAGCACTCCGACGAGGAGCTCAGGTCCGGCAGCGGGCCCTGGCAGTACGTCCCGGAGCTGGTCCGCCGCGACACCGAACCCCTCGTCGCCAAGCACTACGGGGACTCCTTCGAGGACACCGATCTGGAGGCCGTGCTGGCCGAGCGGAAGGTGGGCCGACTCGTCGTCACCGGCGCCCAGACCGACATGTGCGTCCGTTCGACCCTGCACGGGGCCGTCGTCCGCGGCTACGACGCGACCCTGGTCGCCGACGCCCACACGACGGAGGACCTCACCCGGTACGGTGCCCCCGCCCCGGAGCAGGTGATCGCGCACACGAACCTGTACTGGAGGTGGCACAGCGCACCCGGCCGCCGGTGCGGGACCGTCGGCACGGCCGACGTCACCTTCTGATGCGGCCCTGACCGGCGGCGCCGGCTGGCACGCGAACGCGAAAAAGCCCCAACTCAACGGGTTTCCACCCGGAGTTGGGGCTCTTTCTCAATGATTGTTCGGCGGTGTCCTACTCTCCCACAGGGTCCCCCCTGCAGTACCATCGGCGCTGTGAGGCTTAGCTTCCGGGTTCGGAATGTAACCGGGCGTTTCCCTCACGCTATGACCACCGAAACACTATGAAACTGAACGCCGCACCATGTGCGAGCACACGGGGCTGTTCGTGGTTTCAGAACCAACACAGTGGACGCGAGCAACTGAGGACAAGCCCTCGGCCTATTAGTACCGGTCACCTCCACACGTTACCGTGCTTCCAGATCCGGCCTATCAACCCAGTCGTCTACTGGGAGCCTTACCCCATCAAGTGGGTGGGAGTCCTCATCTCGAAGCAGGCTTCCCGCTTAGATGCTTTCAGCGGTTATCCCTCCCGAACGTAGCCAACCAGCCATGCCCTTGGCAGGACAACTGGCACACCAGAGGTTCGTCCGTCCCGGTCCTCTCGTACTAGGGACAGCCCTTCTCAAGACTCCTACGCGCACAGCGGATAGGGACCGAACTGTCTCACGACGTTCTAAACCCAGCTCGCGTACCGCTTTAATGGGCGAACAGCCCAACCCTTGGGACCGACTCCAGCCCCAGGATGCGACGAGCCGACATCGAGGTGCCAAACCATCCCGTCGATATGGACTCTTGGGGAAGATCAGCCTGTTATCCCCGGGGTACCTTTTATCCGTTGAGCGACGGCGCTTCCACAAGCCACCGCCGGATCACTAGTCCCGACTTTCGTCCCTGCTCGACCCGTCGGTCTCACAGTCAAGCTCCCTTGTGCACTTACACTCAACACCTGATTGCCAACCAGGCTGAGGGAACCTTTGGGCGCCTCCGTTACTCTTTAGGAGGCAACCGCCCCAGTTAAACTACCCATCAGACACTGTCCCTGATCCGGATCACGGACCCAGGTTAGACATCCAGCACGACCAGACTGGTATTTCAACGACGACTCCACACACACTGGCGTGCCTGCTTCACAGTCTCCCAGCTATCCTACACAAGCCGAACCGAACACCAATATCAAACTGTAGTAAAGGTCCCGGGGTCTTTCCGTCCTGCTGCGCGAAACGAGCATCTTTACTCGTAGTGCAATTTCACCGGGCCTATGGTTGAGACAGTCGAGAAGTCGTTACGCCATTCGTGCAGGTCGGAACTTACCCGACAAGGAATTTCGCTACCTTAGGATGGTTATAGTTACCACCGCCGTTTACTGGCGCTTAAGTTCTCAGCTTCGCCCCACCGAAATGGAGCTAACCGGTCCCCTTAACGTTCCAGCACCGGGCAGGCGTCAGTCCGTATACATCGCCTTACGGCTTCGCACGGACCTGTGTTTTTAGTAAACAGTCGCTTCTCGCTGGTCTCTGCGGCCACCCCCAGCTCAAGCAGCACATGCTCTCACCAGACGTGGCCCCCCTTCTCCCGAAGTTACGGGGGCATTTTGCCGAGTTCCTTAACCATAGTTCACCCGAACGCCTCGGTATTCTCTACCTGACCACCTGAGTCGGTTTAGGGTACGGGCCGCCATGAAACTCGCTAGAGGCTTTTCTCGACAGCATAGGATCATCCACTTCACCACAATCGGCTCGGCATCAGGTCTCACCCTGCATGAGCGGCGGATTTACCTACCACTCGGGCTACACCCTTACCCCGGGACAACCACCGCCCGGGATGGACTACCTTCCTGCGTCACCCCATCACTCACCTACTAACCGCTTGGTCCGGCGGCTCCACCACTTTCCATTCCCCGAAGGGTCCGGAACGGCTTCACGGCCTTAGCATCACGATGCTCGATGTTTGACGCTTCACAGCGGGTACCGGAATATCAACCGGTTATCCATCGACTACGCCTGTCGGCCTCGCCTTAGGTCCCGACTTACCCTGGGCAGATCAGCTTGACCCAGGAACCCTTAGTCAATCGGCGCAAACGTTTCTCACGTTTGTATCGCTACTCATGCCTGCATTCTCACTCGTCAACCGTCCACAACTACCTTCCGGTGCTGCTTCACCCGGCAGACGACGCTCCCCTACCCATCAACACACCCGTTGGGGCTATATATGTCAATGACACGACTTCGGCGGTACGCTTGAGCCCCGCTACATTGTCGGCGCGGAATCACTAGACCAGTGAGCTATTACGCACTCTTTCAAGGGTGGCTGCTTCTAAGCCAACCTCCTGGTTGTCTGTGCGACTCCACATCCTTTCCCACTTAGCGTACGCTTAGGGGCCTTAGTCGATGCTCTGGGCTGTTTCCCTCTCGACCATGGAGCTTATCCCCCACAGTCTCACTGCCGCGCTCTCACTTACCGGCATTCGGAGTTTGGCTAAGGTCAGTAACCCGGTAGGGCCCATCGCCTATCCAGTGCTCTACCTCCGGCAAGAAACACACGACGCTGCACCTAAATGCATTTCGGGGAGAACCAGCTATCACGGAGTTTGATTGGCCTTTCACCCCTAACCACAGGTCATCCCCCAGGTTTTCAACCCTGGTGGGTTCGGTCCTCCACGAAGTCTTACCTCCGCTTCAACCTGCCCATGGCTAGATCACTCCGCTTCGGGTCTTGAGCGTGCTACTAAAACGCCCTCTTCGGACTCGCTTTCGCTACGGCTTCCCCACCCGGGTTAACCTCGCAACACACCGCAAACTCGCAGGCTCATTCTTCAAAAGGCACGCAGTCACGAGAATGAAGAAAACTCCACTCCGACGCTCCCACGGCTTGTAGGCACACGGTTTCAGGTACTATTTCACTCCCCTCCCGGGGTACTTTTCACCATTCCCTCACGGTACTATCCGCTATCGGTCACCAGGGAATATTTAGGCTTAGCGGGTGGTCCCGCCAGATTCACACGGGATTTCTCGGGCCCCGTGCTACTTGGGTGTCTCTCCAACGAGCCGCTGACGTTTCGACTACGGGGGTCTTACCCTCTACGCCGGACCTTTCGCATGTCCTTCGCCTACATCAACGGTTTCTGACTCGTCCCACGGCCGGCAGACCGTGAAAGAGAGATCCCACAACCCCGCACACGCAACCCCTGCCGGGTCTCACACGTATACGGTTTAGCCTCATCCGGTTTCGCTCGCCACTACTCCCGGAATCACGGTTGTTTTCTCTTCCTGCGGGTACTGAGATGTTTCACTTCCCCGCGTTCCCTCCACACTGCCTATGTGTTCAGCAGCGGGTGACAGCCCATGACGACTGCCGGGTTTCCCCATTCGGAAACCCCCGGATCAAAGCCTGGTTGACGACTCCCCGGGGACTATCGTGGCCTCCCACGTCCTTCATCGGTTCCTGGTGCCAAGGCATCCACCGTGCGCCCTTAAAAACTTGGCCACAGATGCTCGCGTCCACTGTGCAGTTCTCAAACAACGACCAGCCACCCATCACCCCGGACCACCGTCCGAGTGCACTGGGGCCGGCACCTGAGGAAAAAAACCCATTCCCTCAGACACCCAACAGCGTGCCCGACACGACCAGCCGACCAGATCAGCGTTCCACACCCCCAAGGGCAGTACTAGCGCCTGATCCATCCTGGACCCTGCCGAATAGTCAACGTTCCACCCATGAGCAACCGGCATCGGACACTCGCCGATGCACCGGCCTCTGACCGGGCCAGGCCCGGTAAGAAGTGCTCCTTAGAAAGGAGGTGATCCAGCCGCACCTTCCGGTACGGCTACCTTGTTACGACTTCGTCCCAATCGCCAGTCCCACCTTCGACAGCTCCCTCCCACAAGGGGTTGGGCCACCGGCTTCGGGTGTTACCGACTTTCGTGACGTGACGGGCGGTGTGTACAAGGCCCGGGAACGTATTCACCGCAGCAATGCTGATCTGCGATTACTAGCGACTCCGACTTCATGGGGTCGAGTTGCAGACCCCAATCCGAACTGAGACCGGCTTTTTGAGATTCGCTCCACCTCACGGTATCGCAGCTCTTTGTACCGGCCATTGTAGCACGTGTGCAGCCCAAGACATAAGGGGCATGATGACTTGACGTCGTCCCCACCTTCCTCCGAGTTGACCCCGGCGGTCTCCCGTGAGTCCCCAGCACCACAAGGGCCTGCTGGCAACACGGGACAAGGGTTGCGCTCGTTGCGGGACTTAACCCAACATCTCACGACACGAGCTGACGACAGCCATGCACCACCTGTACACCGACCACAAGGGGGACCCTGTCTCCAGGGTTTTCCGGCGTATGTCAAGCCTTGGTAAGGTTCTTCGCGTTGCGTCGAATTAAGCCACATGCTCCGCCGCTTGTGCGGGCCCCCGTCAATTCCTTTGAGTTTTAGCCTTGCGGCCGTACTCCCCAGGCGGGGCACTTAATGCGTTAGCTGCGGCACGGACAACGTGGAATGTTGCCCACACCTAGTGCCCACCGTTTACGGCGTGGACTACCAGGGTATCTAATCCTGTTCGCTCCCCACGCTTTCGCTCCTCAGCGTCAGTATCGGCCCAGAGATCCGCCTTCGCCACCGGTGTTCCTCCTGATATCTGCGCATTTCACCGCTACACCAGGAATTCCGATCTCCCCTACCGAACTCTAGCCTGCCCGTATCGACTGCAGACCCGGGGTTAAGCCCCGGGCTTTCACAACCGACGCGACAAGCCGCCTACGAGCTCTTTACGCCCAATAATTCCGGACAACGCTCGCGCCCTACGTATTACCGCGGCTGCTGGCACGTAGTTAGCCGGCGCTTCTTCTGCAGGTACCGTCACTTTCGCTTCTTCCCTGCTGAAAGAGGTTTACAACCCGAAGGCCGTCATCCCTCACGCGGCGTCGCTGCATCAGGCTTTCGCCCATTGTGCAATATTCCCCACTGCTGCCTCCCGTAGGAGTCTGGGCCGTGTCTCAGTCCCAGTGTGGCCGGTCGCCCTCTCAGGCCGGCTACCCGTCGTCGCCTTGGTGAGCCATTACCTCACCAACAAGCTGATAGGCCGCGGGCCCATCCTGCACCGCCGGAGCTTTCCAGAACCACAGATGCCCATGATCCTCATATCCGGTATTAGACCCCGTTTCCAGGGCTTGTCCCAGAGTGCAGGGCAGATTGCCCACGTGTTACTCACCCGTTCGCCACTAATCCCCTCCCGAAAGAGGTTCATCGTTCGACTTGCATGTGTTAAGCACGCCGCCAGCGTTCGTCCTGAGCCAGGATCAAACTCTCCGTGAATGCTCACCCCGGACCATGCAAACCAGCACATCCGGTGCACACATCACGAGAGCGGAACAGCCGGGCGGAATAAGCCCAGCCGTTCACAGCGTCCTCGCTGTGTCTACTTCAAAGGAACCTCGACCATCGGAAAACAACCTCCGACGGACGGGGTATCAACATATCTGGCGTTGACTTTTGGCACGCTGTTGAGTTCTCAAGGAACGGACGCTTCCTTCGTACTCACCCTCACGGGCTTTCCTCCGGGCGCTTCCCTTCGGTCCTGCGTCTCCGACTCTACCAGATCCTTTTCCGATCCGATTTCCTCGGTGCTTTCCAGGTTCCCGCTCTCGCGTTTCCCTTTCCGGCGGTTCCGACTCTATCAGATCCTTTCGGACCTGACTCCCAGTCAGCGGGCGTTGTCCTTGCGGCCGTTGGGCCGTTCCGACGTCTCAAACCTTAGCGGATCCGTCCGGTGATTCCCAATCGGGCCACCGGATCCCCATTCGAATTGAATTCCGGCATGCCGAATTCAACCCCGCCGGGTGATCGTGCTGATGGTGTGAGGTGCCGCTCGTAGCGGCGGAGGTGCTGCCGGAGAACCGTTACGGCTCCGCGGCAACCCGAAGAACTCTACGGATCGCTCCAGGGTGTGTCAAGTACCCCGTGTCAAGATCTTTTCGGCGCCGGCTCAGTCCAGGTCGGTGAGGCGGCCGCCGGCGTCCGGCTGGGCGTGTTCCACACGGCGCAGGAGCCTGGTCAGGACCTCGTCGAGGACCGCCCGCTCCGCGGGAGTGAGGTCCTGGAGCAGCTCCTCCTCGAAGACGGTCGCCAGACGCATCGCCTCGAGCCACTTCTCGCGACCCTCGGGAGTCAGCTCGACGATCACCCGTACGCGGTTGGACTCGTCGCGCTCCCGGGTGACCAGTCCCTCGGCGACCATGCGGTCGATCCGGTGGGTCATCGCGGCCGGGGTGAGGCCGAGCCGCTTGGCGAGCTCGCCGGGCCCCATGCGGTAGGGGGCGCCGGACAGGACGAGGGCCTTGAGCACCTCCCACTCGGCGTTGCTGATGCCGAGGGCGGCGGTCTGGCGGCCGTAGGCCACGTTCATCCGGCGGTTCAGGCGGGACAGGGCCGACACGATCTTCTCGACCTGGGGATCGAGGTCCTGGAACTCGCGCTGGTAGGCGGCGATCTGCTCTTCGAGCGTCGGCTCTGTGGCGCCGGGAGTGTCGGCCATGAGCGCAGTATGGCACGGAGCCCCTTTGCCCTGAAGTCCTTGATTGTGTACTCTTTAGATTCGAACTTTAGCTTCGAAGTCTTCACTCCTAACTAGTGAGAGAGGTGAACGTGACCAGGGCGACGGGCGGCGCGATGCGCCGGATCCACGTGGGCAACGCACTCAGCGCGTTCGGGCTCGGTTTCACGGTCCCCTACCTGTACGTCTACGTGGCGCAGGTACGGGGTCTGGGGGCCACGACGGCGGGACTCGTGCTCGCGGTCTTCGCCGTGGCCGCGCTGGTCGTGCTGCCGTTCGCCGGCCGGGCGATCGTGCGGCGCGGCCCGCTGCCGGTCCTGCTCGCCGCCCTGGTCCTGGCCGCGCTGGGCGCCCTGAGCCTGGGGCTCGCGGGCAGCGCCGCCACGGTGCTGCTGTCGGCGGCGGCGCTCGGGGCGGGACAGGCCGTGATGCAGCCGGCGCTGGCGACGATGATCGTGGACTGCTCGACGGCCGGGACGCGGTCGCGGGCGTTCGCGACGCAGTTCTTCCTGCAGAACCTGGGACTCGGGACGGGCGGCCTCATCGGCGGCCACCTCGTCGACACGTCCCGGGTGTCCTCCTTCACCCTCCTCTTCGCGATCGAGGCGGCGGTGTTCCTGCTGCTGGCCGTGGTGCTGTCGACGGTGCGGACGCCGCACTCCCCGCGGATCCCGGACGCGCCGGTCGCCGCGTCGCGGGGCAGCTGGAAGCAGCTGCTCGGGAACCGGGCGATGGTGCAGCTGTGCGTGCTGGGCTTCGTGCTGTTCTTCGCCTGCTACGGGCAGTTCGAGTCGGGGCTGAGCGCGTACGGCGTGGAGGCCGCGGGGATGTCCACCTCCGCGCTGGGTACGGCGCTGGCCGCGAACACCCTGATGATCGTGGTCGCGCAGTTCGCCGTGCTGAAGTTCGTCGAGCGGCGGCGGCGCTCGCGGGTCATCGCCGGTGTGGGGCTCGTCTGGGCCCTGGCGTGGGTCGCGGCGGGGTACGCGGGACTCGGGCACGGCGGCCAGGAGATGGCCACGGCCGCGTTCGTGTCGACGTACGCGCTGTTCGGGCTCGGTGAGGCGATGCTGTCGCCGACCCTCGCCCCGCTGGTCGCGGATCTGTCGCCGGAGGGGATGGCCGGACAGTACAACTCGGCGTTCGCGCTGGTCAAGCAGTTGGCCCTGGCTGTCGGGCCGGCGGTGGGCGGACCGCTGGCGGCTTCGCTGCACGGACCGTACGTCGTGACCTTCCTGCTGTTCTCGCTGGGGATCACGGTGCTCGCGCTGCGGCTGGGACGGCGGCTCACCGTCGCCCAGGACCAGCCGTGGGCCGCCGCGCGGGGCCGGGTCGTCGCCCGGGGCGGAGCGCCCGCGGAGTCCGTGGCGGCGTAGTGGCGGGGCGGGCGACCGTCCCGCGCGTCCGGGGGTGCGTTCCGCGCCCCTTCGGGGCTATGCCTTCGGCAGCAGGAACTCGCACCAGACCGCCTTCCCGCCGCCCGGGGTTCTTCGGGACCCCCAGTGGGAGGCGATCGTGGCGACGATGGCGATGCCCCGGCCCGACTCGTCGGCGGGCTCCGCCCGGCGCCGGCGCGGCAGGCGGTCGTCGCCGTCGGTGACCTCGACGATCAGGCGGCGGTCGGTGCGGCGCAGGCGCAGGCGCATCGGCGGGATGCCGTGCTGGAGCGAGTTGGCGACCAGTTCGCTGGTCGCCAGGACACCGAGGTCGTGCAGCTCGGCCGGGAAGCGCCAGCTCGTCAGGACACCGGAGGCGAACGCACGCGCGCGGGGCGCCGCCTCCACGCCGCCGAGGAGCTCCAGGACCGCGTTGCGGAAGAGGTCCCCCTCGGGACCCGTACGGGCGGGGTGCTGGAGGACGAGGACGGCGACGTCGTCGTCGTGGTCGGCGGTCACCCCCGCCGAGCGGACCAGGCGGTCGCAGACGACCTGGGGGCTGCCGGTCGCGCCGGCCAGGGCGCGCTCCAGGGAGGCGATGCCCTCGTCCAGGTCCTCGTCGCGCCGCTCGACCAGACCGTCCGTGTAGAGGACCGCCGTGGCGCCCGGGCCCAGCGCGATCGAGCCGGAGGTGTGGATCCAGCCGCCGGTGCCGAGCGGCGGGCCGGTGGGTTCGTCGGCGCGCAGGACGGTGCCGTTCGCGTCGCGGACCAGGATGGGCAGGTGGCCGGCGGTGGCGTACACCAGGCGGCCCTCGTTCGGGTCGTGCACGGCGTACACGCAGGTGGCGATCTGGTTGGCGTCGATCTCGGTGGCGAGGCCGTCGAGGAGCTGGAGCACCTCGTGCGGGGGCAGGTCGAGGCGGGCGTAGGCGCGGACGGCCGTGCGGAGCTGGCCCATGACCGCCGCCGCGCGGACGCCCCGGCCCATCACGTCGCCGATCACGAGCGCCGTCCGGCCGCCGCCGAGGGTGATCACGTCGTACCAGTCGCCGCCGACCGCGGCCTCGGTGCCGCCGGGGTGATAGGTGGCGGCGATGCGCAGGTCGTCGGGCTGCTCCAGTTCCTGCGGGAGCAGGGAGCGCTGGAGGGTGACGGCGGTCTCGCGCTGGCGGCGCTCGCTGGCGCGCAGGCGCCCGGCGGCCTCGGCGTGGTCGGTGACGTCGGTGGCGAAGACGAGGACCGCGCCGTCGCGGGCGCCGCCGTCGGCCACGGGGGTGCAGGTGAAGGTGTAGGAGCGGCCGTCGACGGCCTTGCGGGACTTCAGCGTGCGGGGCCTGCCGCTGCGCAGCACCTGGTCCAGGAGCGGGAGCAGGCCCAGTTCGGCCAGTTCGGGCAGCCCGTCGCGGGCGGCGGCGCCCGGGGGGCGGGCGCCGAAGGCGGCCTCGTAGGCGCCGTTGACGTAGGCGATGCGGTGGTCGGGGCCGTGGACCAGGGCGACGAGGGCCGGCACGCGGTCCAGGACGTCGCGCGCGGGCAGTTCGTCCACGGCGGGCACGGGCGGTGTGCCCTCGGCCGGCCGTTCGGTGCGGGCCGCGGGCACGGCGCCTTCCCCCCGCCGGTCCGGGGTGACAGCCTGCTCGGTCCGCGCTGCGGCGCGGCGCTGCGTTCCGGGGAGCCGGGCGCTCCAGCGCGTGAAGTTCACAGTGGGGAAAGCCTCGTGGGTGCTGAGGGCGGGCAGGTGCCCGTCCAAGGACGGGGGCAGTCTGGCAGGTGGCCGTCCGTGGCGGTATCCGTCAGACGCCGGGGCGGGCCGTGGAGTTCCTGGGTCCGGTCAGGACGACCCCTTCGGGTCGTCCGAAGGACTGTGAGGGGGCTTCTCCCCGGCCGCGCGTTCGAACTCCGCCCGGGGGTGCTCCAGCGAACCGAGCGAGACGATCTCCCGCTTGAAGAGCCCGGCCAGGGTCCACTCGGCGAGGACGCGGGCCTTGCGGTTGAAGGTCGGCACCCTGCTGAGGTGGTAGGCGCGGTGCATGAACCAGGCCGGGTAGCCCTTCAGCTTGCGTCCGTAGACCTGGGCGACGCCCTTGTGCAGGCCGAGGGAGGCGACGGAGCCGACGTACCTGTGCGCGTACGTCTCCAGCGGCTCGCCGCGCAGGGCGTGCACGATGTTGTCGCCGAGGACCCTGGCCTGGCGGACCGCGTGCTGGGCGTTGGGCGCGGTCTCGGTGCCGGGCTCGGCGGCGGTGACGTCGGGGACGGCGGCGGCGTCGCCCGCGGCCCACGCGTGCGGGGCCCCGTCGACGGTCAGTTCGGCGGTGCACTTGAGGCGGCCCCGTCCGGTGCGGGGCAGGTCGGTGGCGGCGAGCACCGGGTGCGGTTTGACGCCGGCGGTCCACACGACCGTACGGGTGGGGAAGCGCTGGCCGTCGCTGAGGACGGCGACGCGGTCGGCGCAGGACTCCAGGCGGGTGTCCAGCAGGACCTGGACGTTGCGGCGGCGCAGCTGGGTGACGGTGTAGCGGCCCAGCTCCTCGCCGACCTCGGGGAGGATGCGGCCGGCGGCCTCCACGAGGATCCAGCGCATGTCCCCGGGGCGGACGTTGTGGTAGTAGCGCGCGGCGTAGCGGGCCATGTCCTGCAGTTCGCCGAGCGCCTCGACGCCGGCGTAGCCGCCGCCGACGAAGACGAAGGTGAGGGCGGCGTCGCGGACCGAGGGGTCCCGGGTGGAGGAGGCGATGTCCATCTGCTCGATGACGTGGTTGCGCAGGCGGATGGCCTCCTCGACGGTCCTGAAGCCGATGCCGTGCTCGGCGAGGCCGGGCACGGGCAGGGTGCGGGAGACCGAGCCGGGGGCGAGGACGAGCTCGTCGTAGCCGAGGAGCTCGGCGGCCCCGCCCTCCTCCTTGGTGGCGAGCGTGGTGACGGCCGCGGTGCGCACCGCGTGGTCGATGGAGGTCACCTCGCCGATGATGATCCGGCACCGGTCCAGGACGCGGCGCAGCGGTACGACGACGTGGCGCGGGGAGATCGAGCCGGCGGCCGCCTCGGGGAGGAAGGGCTGGTACGTCATGTAGGGCTCGGGAGTGACGACGGTGATCTCCGCCTCTCCCCGCCCGAGCTCCCGCTTCAGCCTCCGCTGGAGACGCAGGGCCGTGTACATCCCGACGTAGCCGCCGCCGACGACCAGAATGCGCGCACGTTCCTTCACCATCCCATGACGCACCCGGCGCTGCTGTTTGTCCACAGCCCCGGCAATTCGTGTGACCGGCGGGCGGGCGCGCGCGGGACCGGGCGCGCCGTCGGGGCGGGGCGGAAGCGGGCAGGTCAGCGGGGGCGGGCGAGGGGGAGCGGAGGGGGATGATCGGGACAGTGGTGATCCCTGCTCCGATCGGGGGGCGCTTTGTGCGGAACCAGCCTCTTCTGAATTGACCCTCTCTCAACTATGTTCGTGTGACGACGGGGTGTAGGGAATGTGGTCGAACCGGTCCGCGACGGGTGGTCCGGGTCGTGGACCGATGCCGGTTCCGCGCACCTCGCGATCAGTGGCGGGGAGAGTCTCCGGGGGAGACGTCATTAACCGGGGGAACACATGCATGCTCAGGACACTCATTGGTCATCCGCCGCCACCCTCGCGCCCGGAGGCGCGGCGGTGAGCGCGGCGGCGGGCAGCGGGCGGGCGGACCTGGTCCGGACGGACGCGAAGCACACGGACGCGGGGCGCACCACGCCGCTGCGGGTGGACGCACAGCGCAACCTGGAGCACGTGCTGCGCGCCGCGCGGGAGGTCTTCGGCGAGCTGGGGTACGGCGCTCCGATGGAGGACGTGGCGCGGCGGGCGCGGGTCGGCGTCGGCACCGTGTACCGGCGCTTCCCGAGCAAGGACGTGCTGGTCCGGCGAATAGCCGAGGAGGAGACCGCGCGGCTGACCGAGCAGGCCCGGGCGGCACTCGGTCAGGAGGAGGAGCCGTGGTCGGCCCTGTCGCGGTTCCTGCGGACCTCCGTGGCGTCGGGGGCGGGGCGGCTGCTGCCGCCGCAGGTGCTGCGCGTGCGGGGTGGCTCCGCCGGTTCCGGTGATGCGGGTGCTTCCGGTGGCTTTGCTGCTCCCGGTGGCTTCGGCGGGTCCGGCGGCCCGGGGGCTTCCGCGGCGGGGGTCCGGGTGCCGCAGCAGCGGTATCCGGTGGGTCCCGGGGAGTTGAGGCTGCTGCCCGAGGAGCGTTCGCCGGCGGCGTGCGCGGCCGAGGAACCGGGGGTCGCCGCGCTGCTGGAGGTCGTCGGGCAGCTGGTGGAGCGGGCTCGGGCGGCGGGGGAGCTGCGGGCGGACGTCTCGGTGTCGGACGTGCTGCTCGTGATCGCCACGGCGGCGCCGTCGCTGCCGGACGCGGAGCAGCGGGCCGCGGCTTCGGCCCGGCTGCTGGAGATCCTGCTGGAGGGACTGCGGTCCCGGCCGGCGTAGGAGGCACCGTGGGGGACGCCCCCTGCCTCCTCTTCGCCTTCGGCGGGTCCTCCTTCCCACCCGCACCGCCCGCACCACTTGTGCGGCTCTCGCGGTCGGGGGCCGGCGGTCGGCGGTCGGCGGTGCGCCAGGTGCCGCGGTCCGCTGTGGGCGGTGCGGTTCGGTCGGACTCGGCCGGCTCAGCGAGCGACGGGTTGCGCACTGGCTGAAACGGGGCCGCTCGAACGGGTGGTTTCCATTGGCGCCGGAGGGCTGGTGGGAGGGACGTGACAGGGTGCGTCGGTGACGGATTGGGCTGGGCCGGCGGCGGGGGACTTCCGCGATGGGCGCTGACGGGTGGGGGGAGACGCGCGGTGACGGAGGTCCGGGAACCGGGGGGCCGGCCTCGCCGCAGGTGCCCGCCCAGGACGGCCGGACCGGTGCGCCTCGCCGGGCCGGGCCACGTGAGCGGTCCGAGGGCGGGGCACCGGTCCGGCGCGACGGCGGGGTGCCGCCCCGGGGGGTGCCGCCCGCCGACGGTGAGCTGATCCAGCGGCTGCGCGCGGGGGACGACTCCGCGTACGAGGAGCTGTACCGGCGCCACGCCGACGCGGTGCGCCGCTACGCCCGCACCTGCTGCCGTGACCCGCACACCGCGGACGACCTGACCGCCGAGGTGTTCGCCCGCACGCTGCAGGCGGTGCGGGGCGGCTCGGGGCCCGAGTACGCCGTGCGGGCCTACCTGCTGACCTGCGTGCGGCACGTCGCCGCGCGCTGGACGAGGTCCGCCGGGCGTGAGCAGCTCGTGGACGACTTCGCCGTCTTCGCCGAGCGGGCTTCGCGCGGGCCCGGGGCTCCCGGCGACGACGCCCTGGACCCGGGCGCCGACGTGCGCGCCCTGCACGAGGCGGAGCAGTCCATGGCCATGCGGGCCTTCCGCTCGCTGCCCGAGCGCTGGCAGGCCGTGCTGTGGCACACCGAGGTCGAGGACGAGTCGCCGGGCGAGGTGGCCGTGCTGTTCGGGCTGGACGCCAACGGCACCCGGGTGCTGGCGAGCCGGGCCCGTGAGGGCCTGCGGCAGGCCTACCTCCAGGCCCACGTGAGCGCGGCCCTCGCCGCGGGCGGGGAGTGCGCCCGCCACGCCGGCCGGCTCGGCGCCCACGCCCGCCGCAAGCTGCGCGTCCGCGCCGAGCGCGACCTGCGCAAGCACCTCGACGCGTGCGCCCGGTGCCGGTTGGCGGTGGCGCAGCTCGAAGAGGTGGCGAGCGCCATCCCCGCCGTCGTCCCGGTCGCGGTCATCGGCTGGTTCGGCACCGCCGGGTACGCGAAGGCGCTGGGGATCGTCGCCGGAGGCGCCGGAGCGGGTGCCGCGGGTGCCGCCGCGGCACCCGGGTCCTCGGGCGGTGCCGGTGCGGGCGGTGGCGCGGCGGTCCCCGCGGCACTGGGGGCGCCGGTGAAGGCGGGCATCGCGGCCGGGATGGTCGCGGTGGCCGTCGCCGCGGTGGCCCTGGCCCTGGTGGACGACGGCTCCCCGGCCAAGGCGCCGGCCGGGCCGTCACCCGCCGCGCCGGCCGTCCGGCCGCGGACGCCGGCCCCCGCACCGCCACCGCCGGGGAAGCCCTCCGTCCCCCGGTCCGTGGCCCTCGGCCCCGAGCCGGTTCGTACGCCTGCCCCCGCGCCGAAGCACGGGCCCGCGCCCGGACCCGCCCCGTCCGTGGGCACGCCCCGACCCGTGCCCACGCCCACGGGCGCCTCCGGCCCGGACGCCGGCTCCACTCCCGTACCGGACCCGGAGCCGACGTCCGGGTCCGCCCCGACGCCCGCTCCCCCGCCCGCTCCCCCGTCGGCGCCCTCACCGGCTCCCGCCGTCTACGAGATGAGCGAGATCCACTACGACGTCGACGGCGACGGCACCGGACCCGAGATCCGGCTGCGCGGGAGCAGTTGGATCTGGCAGCGCTACGGCATGTCGGTCGGCGGCAAGCAGTACGCGCGCGGCGCCACCGTGAGCGGCGAGTCCACCGTCACCATCGACCTCAACCGCCGGTGCACCGCCTACGACGCCCTGGCCGGTGTGGACGACATGGGTCCCGGTCCCGGCGGGGTCTCCTTCTCGGTCCACGCGGACGGGGTCCGGCTGTGGCGGTCCGCGACGGTGCGGGGCGGGGACGCGGCCGTGCCCGTCCGGGTGGACGTGACCGGGCGGAGGACCGTACGGCTCGTCGTGGAACCGCGCGGCGACGCCCCTGGCCGGGCGGTGCCGGCCGACTGGGCGGAGTCCCGGTTCACCTGCCGCTAGCCGTGCTGTCCGGCGCACGGCGCCGTCGGTCCGGGACGTCGGCGCGGGGCGTCGGCGCGGGGCCGTCGACGCCTCCGGGCCGCCACCAGCCGGCGCACCGCCCGTGGCCCGGACGCCGCGGGCCGCTCGACGGCGCGACCGGGCCGGACGGAGAGCCGGGGGAAGGCGCCCGGAGGCCGGGCGGGGCCGGGACCCGGTCACGCGGACCGGCGCCGCACCGCCTCCCCGTCCCTCACACCCCCGGCGTCAGCGCTCCCCGCCGCGGCGCTATCCCGGCGGGCACCGCGCGGACGCGGGACGGGGTTCCCGTCCAGCAGGTGCCTCGGCGGGCCAGGAGGCGGTGGAGCCAGAGTTCGAGGGAGACCAGGTCGGCCAGGCCGTCCAGGGGGAGTGGTTCGCCCGCCGCCGCGGCGCGCAGCGCCTTGCGGACCACGCGGGCCTCGACCAGGCCGGCCTCCGCGAGCAGGGGGGTGGAGAAGAGGTCGACCAGGGAGTCGGCGGCCATCCGCAGGCCCGCGCGCACGGCGGCCGCCGAGGTCGCGTGGGAGGGGACGCCCCAGCCGGGCGGCAGGTCGGTGACGCCGGCGCCCTCCAGGACCGTGCGCAGGACGGCGGCGCGGGCGCCGGGCTGGACGCGCAGGGCCTCCGGGAGGGCGCGGCAGGCCCGGACGACCTGGTTGTCGAGGAAGGGCGCGTGCAGGCGCTGGGAGCGGATCTCGGCGGCCTGCTCCAGCACCCGCAGGTCGGCGGCGTGCCGGGCGAGGACCGCCCGCGCGCGGAACTCGCCGGGGCGCTGGACGGAGCCCATCGAGGAGCGGACCGCCTCCCCCTGGAGCAGAACCGATACTTCAGCGAGTGCCTCCCCCGTCAGCCAGCGCGCCGCCGAGCCGGGTCTCGCCCAGGTCAGCGCGGCGAGGGACGCGTCCAGCGCACCGTGGGGCTCGTCGAAGCGGCGCCGCATCAGCCGCTCGGCGAGCAGCTCCAGGCCCGCCCGGTACGGGGTGCGGGCCAGTCGCCGGGCCGCGCCGTACACGCGCGCGGGGACCATCACCGAGCCGTCGGCCCGGGTGAGCGCGGCGACCGGCCGGACCAGGTGGCGCCGTTTGCGGTCCATCAGGAGGTCCGCGAGGCGGGCGGGGTGGGCGTCCAGGACCTGGCGGGCGCCGTGCCCGACGAAGTGGTCGGCGCTGCCTGCGGCGAGCCGGGCGCGGTGCCGGACCGCCGTCACCAGGGAGGGGCCCGGTTCGTCGGTGAGGGGGCCGTCGAGGTCGGCGTACGGCAGGGTCTCCTCGCCGCCGGTCACCACGACGTGGTGCAGGCGGGGGTTGGCCGCGAGGGTGCCGGCGCGCTCCAGTTCGGCCTCGTGGCCGCCGACGGCCAGATCGTTGAAGGTGACGGCGAGCAGCCGCTCGCCCGCGCCCGTGCCGTGGCCCAGGAGCGTGCCGGGCCGGCCGGGCAGTCCGGCGGCGAGCAGGGCCAGGGTGGCGGAGGCGGAGCCGCCGGAGAGGTCGGCGCCGATGCCCGGCACCGGCATCCCGCGCGCGGCCCGCCGCTCGGCGGGGCCCATGCCGGGCACCGGCCCGGGGTCCAGCTCGGGCACGTGCCGGGGTGCCGACAGGCGCGCGCGCACGGCCTCCACCAGGGCGTCCCGTATGCCGTCCACCGCGCGGTCCGGGTCGGCCGGGGACGCGGCGACCGCGAGGGAGGCGACCGGCTCGTAGCCGACGACTTCGCGCGCCCCGCCCCGCAGGACCAGCGCGTGCCCCGGCGGGATGCGCCGTACGCCCTCGTAGGGGGTGGTGTCGCGCAGCGCGGCCGGCACCTCGGGGGCGGCGAGCAGGGCCGCCAGGTGGCCGAAGTCGAGGTTGGCCTCGACGAGGTCGGCGAGCGGCAGCGCGGCCGTGGCGTAGGCGGTGCCGCTGGCCCAGGGGGTGTGGAACACCGGGCGGGCGCCGGCGAGATCGCCGCAGACGGTCAGGCGGCGGCCCACCTGGACGACGGCCGTGTAGCTGCCGGGCCAGGTCGTCAGGTGCCGCAGTGCGCCCCCGCGCGCGGTGAACAGGGCGCGCCGCAGGTCCTCGTCGGAGGCACCGCAGGTGCCGAGGACGGCGATCCGGTTCTGCGTGTCGGCCACCACCACGCGGACCTCGTCCGGCCGCCAGTCGCCGACGGCCCACAGCGGGTCGGGGTCGCCCCACAGGAGCTGGGAGCCGACCGGTTGCAGCGTCTCGCCGTCGGGACCGGTGGCACCGGCGGAACCCAGCCCGGTGATGCCCGCGGCGGCGCTGCTCCACCCCACCAACCACCGCATCGACGCCTCCACAGACCGTGGACAAACCAGTGCACCGCATGAACCGGTCCCCATGCTGCCATGAAGAGCGGGCCGCCGAGGGACGGCGGCGCCGCGTTCGACCGGGGGAAGGGCCGGGCGGTGGGCGGTGGAACGCCCTTGCGGCACGACGGAGATGTGATCTCCGCGCGGCTTTCCCGCGGCATCGGCGCGCTGTCGGGGCGATGTCGGTGCGATACGAATGCGCCCCCGATTTGCGCCCCAAAAACTCCCTTCGCTCCCTCAACTCCCGTGATGGAGGAGGGAATCACTGGCCTGAGACAGCGACTGCTTTCGGCCAAATCAGCGCGGCGTCAGCGGATTCGAGCACGCTCCGTACAGGCCTGCGGAAGGCGCGGCGACGCGGACACGCGCGCGGTCCGGGAGGCGGGCAGCGCCTCCCGGACCGGTCCGCCACCCGCGGGGATGAAGGCGGCGGTGTCCCCCAGCCCGCTGGATCCAGTACAGCGGGCCGACCCACGCAGGAGCCATGGAACCGCTCCCCTCCCTGGCCGGAGAAGAGCGCACGGGCGGGCGCACGGCCACACGGCCGGGGGCACGACGCGACGGCGTGTGCACGGTGCGTACAGGCCCGCGCCTCCGCACGGACCACAATCCCGCCATCCGGAACAATGCCCCTTAACGCTTGGGATGCGGCGAACTACGCTGGGTTTACGAATGCCGCACGGTTATGCCAGCGCGGCAGCCGTCTGTGTCGAGGGGTGGCGCAATGTCCAGGGAGCAACGCGGGCCGAACGAAAAACTCGGCGCCGTTCTCGCCCTCGCGGGAATCAGCAACGCAGGACTCGCCCGGCGCGTCAACGACCTTGGCGCCCAACGCGGGTTGACACTTCGCTACGACAAGACGTCGGTGGCGCGCTGGGTGTCGAAGGGGATGGTGCCGCAGGGAGCGGCGCCGCACCTCATCGCCGCCGCCATCGGCCAGAAGCTCGGCCGCCCGGTGCCGCTCCACGAGATCGGCCTGGCGGACGCGGATCCCGCCCCCGAAGTGGGTCTCGCCTTCCCCAGGGACGTCGCGCAGGCGGTGAAGTCGGCCACCGAGCTGTACCGGCTCGACCTCGCCGGCCGCCGGGCCGGCTCCGGCGGCATCTGGCAGTCGCTCGCCGGGTCGTTCGCGGTCAGCGCGTACGCGACGCCCGCCTCACGCTGGCTGATAACCCCCGCCGACAGTTCGGTCGCGCGCGAGGGGACCCCCGCCGAGGGTTCCGGCGCACCGCTCAAAGTCGGCCACAGCGACGTGCGGAAGCTGCGGGAGGCCGCCGAGGACGCCAGGCGCTGGGACTCCAAGTACGGGGGCGGCGACTGGCGTTCGTCGATGGTGCCGGAGTGCCTGCGGGTGGAGGCGGCGCCGCTGCTGCTCGGCTGCTACTCCGACGAGGTGGGCCGCGCCCTGTTCGGCGCGAGCGCCGAACTGACCCGGCTGGCCGGCTGGATGGCCTTCGACACCGGCCAGCAGGAGGCCGCCCAGCGGTACTACATCCAGGCGCTGCGCCTGGCCCGCGCCGCCGCGGACGTCCCCCTCGGGGGTTACGTGCTGGCCTCCATGTCGCTGCAGGCGACCTACCGGGGCTTCGGCGACGAGGGCGTGGACCTCGCGCAGGCCGCCGTGGAACGCAACCGGGGACTGGCCACCGCCCGCACCATGAGCTTCTTCCGGCTGGTCGAGGCGCGGGCGCACGCGCGCGCGGGGGACGCGCAGGCGGCGGGCGCCGCCCTGAAGGCCGCCGAGGCGTGGCTCGAGCGCTCGCGGGAGGGCGACAGCGACCCGTCGTGGCTCGGTTTCTACGGCTACGACCGGTTCGCGGCCGACGCGGCCGAGTGCTACCGCGACCTGAAGGCACCGCGCCAGGTGCGGCGGTTCACCGAGCAGGCCCTCTCCAGGCCGACGGAGGAGTTCGTGCGGTCGCACGGACTGCGCCTGGTGGTCTCCGCGGTCGCCGAACTGGAGTCGGGGAACCTGGACGCGGCCTGCGAGCAGGGGGTGCGCGCCGTGGAGGTGGCCGGGCGCATCTCCTCGGCGCGGACCACCGAGTACGTCAGGGACCTGCTGCACCGGCTGGAGCCGTACGGGGACGAGCCGCAGGTGGTGGAGTTGCGGGAGCGGGCCCGGCCCCTGCTGATGGCTCCGGCCTAGACACCGTCGGCCGCACCCGTTCCGGTGCCGTACCCGCCCCTGCGTTTGAACGCGTTGTCAGTGGCGCAGTGCACTATCGAGACGGGAGGTGGTGCACGTGCGGGCGGGCGGGTACGACTGCGATGTGCTCGTGGTCGGTGGGGGGATCGTCGGGCTGTCCACGGCGTACGCGATCACGCGTGCCGCTCCCGGGACGCGGGTGACCGTGCTGGAGAAGGAACCGGGGCCGGCCCGGCACCAGACGGGGCGCAACAGCGGGGTCGTGCACAGCGGGATCTACTACCGGCCCGGCTCCCTCAAGGCGCGGTACGCGGTGCGGGGCGCCGCCGAGATGCAGAAGTTCTGCACCGAGTACGGCATCGCGCACGCCGTCACCGGCAAACTGATCGTCGCCACCGAGCGGGCGGAGCTGCCGCGGCTGCACGCGCTCGTGCAGCGCGGCCGGGAGAACGGGATCCCGGTGCGCGAGCTGGGATCCGCGCAGATCGCCGAGTACGAGCCGGAGGTGCGGGGGCTGGCCGCGATACACGTCGGCACCACCGGCGTGTGCGACTTCGTCGCCGTCGCACGGCAGCTCGCGCGGGCCTCGGGCGCGGACATCCGGTACGGGGCCCGGGTCGTCCGGGTGGACCGGCGGCCGGAGCGCGGAGTGGCCGTGCTGACCGCGGGCGGGGACGTCGTGCGCGGGCGCGTGCTGGTCAACTGCGCCGGGCTGCACTGCGACGAGGTGGCGCGGCTGACCGGTGACGAACCGGGCGTGCGGATCGTGCCGTTCCGCGGGGAGTACTACGAGCTGGCGCGGCCCGAGCTGGTGCGGGGGCTGGTGTACCCGGTGCCGGACCCGGCCTTCCCGTTCCTCGGGGTGCACCTGACCAGGGGCATCGACGGGGGCGTGCACATCGGGCCCAACGCGGTGCCGGCGCTGGCCCGGGAGGGGTACGGCTGGGGGGTCGTACGGCCCCGGGAGCTGGCCGCGACGGCGGCGTGGCCGGGATCGTGGGCGATCGCCCGGCGGCACTGGCGGTACGGGGCGGGGGAGCTGCGGCGGTCGGTGTCCAAGGGGGCGTTCCTGGCGGCGGTGCGCAGACTGCTGCCCGCGGTGCGGGAGGGGGACCTGGTGCGGGCCCCCGCCGGGGTGCGGGCACAGGCGGTGCTGCGGGACGGGACGCTGGTGGACGACTTCCTGATCCGGGAGGGGGAGCGGGCCGTGCACGTGCTGAACGCGCCCTCCCCCGCGGCCACCGCGTCCCTGCCCATCGGCAGGGAGATCGGGCGCCGGGCACTGGCCCTGCTCGGCCCCTCGTGAGGGGCCCCCGCGCGGCGGGACGGACCCCGGGGCACCGCGGCCTTCGGCCCGCGGGACCCGTGCGGGCCCGCGGGCGCGGTCCCGTCCCGCCCGGCCCGGTCGGCCGCGGGTGGCGGGCGCCGTAAAATCGGGGCACTGTGTCTGACTCCCTCGATCTCCCCGACGCCCCCCGGTCCGCCTCCGGCGGGCCGTCGTCCCCGCACGCCCCCGGTGTGTCCGTCCGGCACGGCCGGGACAGGGGGGAACCGCGGTTCCCGGACGGGCCCAGGGCCGATCCGGCCGGGTCGCACTTCGAGCGGCGGATCCGGAGCTTCCAGCCGCGGCGCAGCCGGGTGACGGCCGGGCAGGCCGAGGCGCTGCAGCGGCTGTGGCCCCTGTGGGGGCTGGACATCGACGGGCAGCGGGTCATCGACCTCGCGGAGCTGTTCGGCAACGACGGGCCCGTCGTCCTGGAGATCGGCTTCGGGATGGGCGAGGCCACCGCGCAGATGGCCGCAGAGGACCCCGGCACCAACATCCTGGCCGTGGACGTGCACACCCCCGGCCAGGGGAACCTGCTGAACCTCGCCCACCGCGACGGGCTGTCCAACATCCGCGTGGGCAACGGCGACGCGATCATCCTGCTCAGGGAGATGCTCGCCCCCGGCTCCCTCGACGGCCTGCGCGTCTACTTCCCCGACCCCTGGCCCAAGAAGCGGCACCACAAGCGGCGGTTGATCCAGCCCGAGTTCCTCACCCTGGCCGCCACCCGGCTGAAGCCCGGCGCGATCGTGCACTGCGCGACCGACTGGGAGCCGTACGCCGAGCAGATGCTGGACGTGCTGACCGCGCACCCGGACTTCGAGAACACCCGGGCCGACGGCGGATTCGCGCCGCGCCCCGCCTTCCGGCCGCTGACCCGCTTCGAGGGGCAGGGACTGGACAAGGGACACGTCGTCAACGACCTGCTCTTCCGGCGCGTACCGCACCGCGACCGGTAGCGGCCGACAACGGCCGCCCCCCCTCGTCCGGTCACCGTTAGGGTCGGTGCCGTGGCCACCAGTCCTCCGTACCCGACGTACCCGACGTACCCGACGTACCCGACGTACCCGCCCGGCTCCGGTGGCGGAGCACTGCGACACCCGCACTGGTGGCAGCGCCCCTGGGCGCGCTACGGCGCCCTGATCACGCTGCTGGCGCTGTCCGGGCTGGTGATCCTGGCGCTGGTGCGCCGGCAGACCGGCACCGAGGGCTTCCTCGTCGGCCTCGGCCTGGCCGTGCTGCCCGTGCCGTGGCTGCTGGCCGCCTTCCGGTGGCTGGACCGGGTCGAGCCGGGCCCCTGGCGCAACCTGGTCTTCGCGTTCGCCTGGGGCGCCTGCGCGGCGGCGCTGGTGGCCATCGTCGCCAACAGCTTCGCCACCCGGTGGATAGCCACCGCGACCGCCGACCCGGCCGGCGCCGACACCCTCGGCGCGACCGTCATAGCGCCCGTCGTGGAGGAGTCCGCCAAGGCCGCCGCCGTGCTGCTGGTCTTCCTCTTCCGCAGGCGGGACTTCACCGGCATCGTGGACGGCGTGGTGATAGCCGGGGTCACCGCCACCGGGTTCGCGTTCACCGAGAACATCCTCTACCTGGGCACGGCCTTCGGCACCGACCAGCTCACCGGCGACCGCGGCATCGCCTCCGTCACCGCCGCCACCTTCTTCGTGCGCATCGTGATGTCCCCGTTTGCGCACCCGCTGTTCACCGTGCTCACCGGCATCGGCTTCGGCGTCGCCGCGCAGTCCGCAGAGCGGCAGCACGCCCGGCGCGCCCTGGTCCCGCTCGGCGGGCTGCTGCTCGCGATGGGCACGCACGCCCTCTGGAACGGCTCCTCGGCCCTGGGCCGGTTCGGGTTCTTCGCCGTCTACGCCGCCTTCATGGTGCCCGCGTTCGGCTTGCTGACCTGGCTGGCCGTCTGGACCCGGCAGCGGGAACTGCGGACCGTGCGGGAGGAGCTGCCGGCGTACGCGCACGCCGGGTGGCTGGGGCCGGCCGAACCGTTCGCCCTGGGGTCGATGCGGGCGCGCCGGATGGCCCGGGAGTACGCCGGGCACCACTTCGGGGGCCGGCCGGCGGCGCGCGACGTGGCGCGGTACGAGGCGTGCGCCACCTCGCTGGCGTTCCTGCGGCACCGGGCGCGAAAGGGGCGGGCCGGCGGCGACTTCGCCGTACGGGAGCGGGAACTGCTGGCGGAACTGTGGGGGCGGAGGGCGGCGGCCCGGCCGTCGCTGGAGTACGCGGCCCGGGCCTCCGCCCCGGTGCCCCCGCCCACGGCGTACTGGACGCCGTACGGGTACCCGGCGGTGCCGTACGGGTACCCGGCGGTGCCGTACGGGCACCCCGCCTACAACCCGTACAAGTCCTAGCGGGCCGGGGGCGGGAAGGGCTACGCCGACGCCTCGGTCAGCCTGCGCAGGTCCTCCTCCGGCAGGGTCAGGCCGGTCATGCCCAGCAGGGCGGGGAGCTGGTCGACCGTCCGGGCCGAGGCGATGGGGGCCGCGACCGTGGGCTGGGCCGCGAGCCAGGCGAGGGCGACCGCGGCCACCGGGGCCCCGTGGGCGGTGGCGATCTCGTCCAGGGCCGTGAGGACGTTCCGGCCGCGCTCGGAGCCGAGGTACTGGGCGGCCCGGCCGGCACGGGCGCTGTCGACCGTGGCGCCGGGGCGGTACTTGCCGGTGAGGAAGCCGGACGCGAGGGCGAAGTACGGAACCGAGGCGAGGCCCTCCCGGGCCGCGAGGTCCCGCAGGGGGCCCTCGTAGGTGTCGCGGGAGACCAGGTTGTAGTGGGGCTGGAGGGCGACGTAGCGGGCGAGGCCCTCGCGGTCGGAGAGGTCGAGGGAGGCCCGCAGGCGCTCGGGGCTGATGTTGGAGGCGGCGATGTGCCGGACCTTGCCCGCCCGCACCAGCTCGTCGAGGGCGCCGATGATCTCCTCGACCGGCACCTCGGGCTGGTCGAAGTGGGTGTAGTAGAGGTCGATGTAGTCGGTGTCCAGGCGGCGCAGGGAGGCGTCGGCGGCGGCCTTGATGTTCGCGGCGGACAGGCCCCGGTACCGGGGGTGCTGGCTGACCTTGGTCGCGATGACGACGTCGGAGCGGTTGCCGCGGGCCCTGACCCACCTGCCGATGATGGTCTCGGACTCGCCGCCCCGGTTGCCCTCGATCCACGCCGAATAGGAGTCGGCGGTGTCGACGAAGTTGCCGCCGGCGGCCGCGTAGGCGTCGAGGACGGCGAAGGAGGTCTCCTCGTCGGCGGTCCAGCCGAAGACGTTGCCGCCGAGGGCGAGCGGGAAGACCTCGAGGTCGGAGGAGCCGAGTTTGCGCAGAGGAACAGTCATGCCTCTGTTCAACGATCGTCCGCCGGCCGCGCATTCCGGTCCCGGCGCGAACGGTGTGCGGACGCGACCGGCGGCCCTGACGACGGGGGTGCCGTCGGGACCGCCGGGGGCCCGCGGGTGCACCCGGGGAAGGGCCCGCCCGCTCCTCAGGGCTCACGGGCCCGCCGGACGGGGCTCGTCAGGGGGTGAGGCCCTTGCCGCGCAGCCACGCCATCGGGTCGATGCCGGTGGCCTGGCCACCGGGGTGGACCTCCAGGTGCAGGTGCGGGCCGGTGACGTTGCCGGTGGCGCCGACGCGGCCGATGACGTCACCGGTGCCGACCTTCTGGCCGACGGAGACGCTGATCGAGGACTGGTGGCAGAACCACAGCTCCGTGCCGTCGTCCAGGGTCAGGATGGTCCGGTAACCGTAGGAGCCGGCCCAGCCGGCCTCGGTGACGGTGCCGCCGTGGACGGCCTTGATGAGCGTGCCGGTGGGGGCGGCGAAGTCGAGGCCGGTGTGGTAGCCGGAGGACCACATCGAGCCGGCCTGGCCGAAGGTCGAGGTGATCGTGTACGACGAGGTGGGCAGCGTGTACCGCTTGGCCAGCTCGGCCAGGCGCGCCTGCTCGGCCTTCTTCTCGGCGGCGGCCTCCGCCTTCTCCTTGGCCGCGGCGGCCTGGGAGGCGGCTTCCTTCTCCGCCTCGGCGGCCGCGTCCGCGGTCTGCTTCTGGACGGCGGCGACGGCGGCCGCGGTGGCCTTGTCGTTCGCCGCGCTCTGCTGCCGCTCGGCCTGGGCCATGATCCGGTTGCGCAGGGCCTCCCCCGCGTCGGAGGTGCCCTGGCCGTCGGCGGCGGAGGCGGTGCCGACGCCGCCGAGCGTGTCCGCGGCGGGCGCGTCGGAGGAGTCGTCGCCGAACAGGGAGCCGACCGAGGGCAGGTCCGGCAGGGAGATGGACACCGGCGGCTTGCCGGTGCTGGCGCTGGCCATGCCGCCGGCGCCGACGGCGGCGATCACGCCGACGCCGAGGACGGTGGAGCTGCGGGCGAGTCCGCCGCCGCGCTGCTTGGCCACGCGGTGCCGGCCGCGTACCGGGCGGACGGAGTCCTCGGTGGGGTTCCACTCCTCCCACGGCCCCTCGTCGGCGCGGTACTCGCCGTGGCCGAAGGCCGCGGACTCGTGCGGAGCCGGCGGGTACGGGGTTTGGGGGGCAGGCCGGTTGGACGCCACGCGGGCGTGCTCCTTTCCTTCCTCCGCCTACCGGGTTAGCTGACGGGTTCGGAGCAGGAAGGTCTCCTACGCGCGTATACCTGTCGTGGACTCGACGAGTTCACGACGGCATCCGCGTGATTCACCCCAAGGTGGTGGTTCCCCGGTTCCCTCGCGGGATTCGGCGCGTGCGCGCGGAGCCGTCTCTTGTGACGGCTGGGACGACCGCGCTGCGTTATCGAACGTTAATAGACCCTGCCGCCAGATTCCAAGCCGTTCGGCCCACTCGTTGACGTTTCCGGGGTGGACGTACGCGCCAGGAAGGGAGGAAGGCGGGCGAGTCGACCACCGTTCAGGAGTCCCGGCGGTTTTGACGGTTACTCAGATGTGATGCGCACGGCTGCCGAACGGTCACAGGGCGTGACGATCCTCCGTGCGGCCGTGCGGCCGTGGCCGTCGTACGGCCGGGCGCCGTGCGGTCAGGGCCGTCGTACGGCGAGGAGCGCCATGTCGTCCGTCATGCCGCCCGCGGAGTGCCGGCGCACCTCGGCGGCGAGCCGGCCGAGGAGGGCGCCCGGGTCGGGGAAGACGCGGCCCGCGAGCCGCAGCTCGGGGTCGTAGAACCGGCCGCGGGCGTCCCGCGCCTCGGACAGGCCGTCGGTGTACAGCAGCAGGGTGGCGCCGCGCGGGAAGCCGGCCTCCACCGCACGGTCGGGCCACCGGCCCAGGTCGCCCATGCCGAGCGGCAGCGCGGGCTCGGGCACGGTCAGGCTGCGCAGGGTGCCGTCGGCGTGCAGCAGCAGGGGCGGCGGGTGGCCGCGGCTCACGATGCGGACGCTCGCCCCGCCGTGCGGGAGTTCGGCGAGGACGGCGGTGGTGAAGCCCTCGAAGGCGTCGGTCCCCTGCCGTCGGGCGCCCTCTCGGGCCAGCGCCCGCTCCAGCCGTTCGGCCACCGCCGCCAGCGAGGGCTCCTGCTCGGCGGCCTCCCGGAAGGCCCCGATCACCACGGCGACGACCGCGACCGCGCCCATGCCCTTGCCGCGCACGTCACCGACGATGAGCCGCACGCCGTGCGGGCTGTCCTGGACCGCGTACAGGTCGCCGCCGATGGAGGCGTCCGCCTGCGCCGCCTCGTAGCGGGCCGCGACGTCGAAGCCGCCGATCCGGGCCGCGGGTTCGGGCAGTACGGCCCGCTGGGCGGCCTCGGCGATCTCGCGGGCGGAGGCGAGCCGGCGGTCGCCCCGGCGCACGACGCGGTTGATGGCGGCGGCCAGCACGGCGACCGTGGCCACGGTGACGACCCCGGTGGCCGCGCCGGCGTCCGCGCGCGGGCCGGCGTGGGCGTGCACGGCGGCGGTGATGGCCAGGGCGGCCAGGCCCGTGAGGACCGTGGCGCGCAGGGAGGACAGCGGCGCGGCGACCAGGGGGGCGGCCGTGAGGGAGGGGACCGCGACGAAGCCGCGCGGGACGAGGAGGGCGGACAGGATCCCGCCGGCGATCAGCAGCGCGGGCAGGGCGCGGGCCAGGGCGCGCGGGGACGGGCGGCGGCGGCGGGGAGGACGGCCGGTGTCCGGCGGGACGGGCGAGGGCCCGGCGTGCGGACCGGGACCGGGGTCGCCGGGCAGCCCGTCACCGGCCCTGGCGTACCGGCTCTCGTCCACCTCACCAGGGCGCACCGCTCGTCTCCCGTGTCCTCGACGTGGCTCCAGCGTGGCGGGGGCGGGGAGGGCGGGCGAGCGCTGTGGGCCGAGTGGACGACCGACTGTGACGCACGCCACTCCTCACCCTCCCGGCGGGCCGGGAGCGCGCGGGAAGGGGGTCCGCACGGGGAACAGCACAAACACTCAGGGCCGGGATCCATGTACTGGATCCCGGCCCTGAGCCTTCAGTAGCGGGGACAGGATTTGAACCTGCGACCTCTGGGTTATGAGCCCAGCGAGCTACCGAGCTGCTCCACCCCGCGTCGTTGTGTCTCAAGCATACGCCATCCGCGGGGGTGGTCGCACACGGCTTCCCCGGGAGCGCCTCCCGGGTGCCCGGTCAGCCCAGCAGGTGGGCGTTGGGCGCCTTGGCCGGTGCCTCGTACTCGGGCAGCAGGACGACCCGCGCGCCCGCGTCCGCCAGGACCCCGGCCCCGTCGGCCGCCGTCACGAAGGTGTCCGGCTCCCGCCAGGCCGTGACCACCCGGCGCACGCCCGCGCGCAGGATCAGCTCGGCGCAGGGCGCGGGCCGGGAGGCGCGGCGGGAGCAGGGCTCCAGACTGCTGTAGACCGTGGCGCCGGCCAGTCGCGGGTCCGCCGGGGAGAGCTTGGCGAGGGCGGCCTCCTCGGCGTGGACCACGGGGTCACCGCCCTCGCGGGAGTGCCCGCGGGCCAGCTCCGTGCCGTCGGCGGCGACGACCACCGCGCCGACGCTGAACGCCGTCCGCGAGGGCGGGCACAGGGCGGCCAGGTCGCAGGCGGTGCGCAGCCAGTGCCGGTCGGCGGCGGCGGGCAGGGGGCCGGCCCCGGGGGCGGTGGGCTCGTAGCGCATGAGGACGACGTCCTCGATGCGGCGGGTCTCGACGAGGCGCAGGCGGCCGGCCTGGTACGCCCCCGGGCCGAACAGGCGCGGCGCGGCCGGGTCGCCGACGAACAGCGGGGCGAGGACCAGCTGGAGTTCGTCGGCGAGCCCCTGCTGGAGGAGCTGGGTGTGGACGGTGCCGCCGCCCTCCACCATCAGGCGCCGCACCCCGCGCGCGTCGTGCAGGTGCTCCAGCAGGGCGCGCCAGTCGAGGCCGGGGCCGAGCGGGACGACGTCGGCGGTGCGGCCGAGGGCGCGGGCGGCCCGCGCGGCGCCCCGGTCGGTGGTGTAGACGAGCTTCTCGCCGCCCGTGTGCCAGAAGCGCGCGTCCGGGTCGAGGTCGCCGGTGGCGGTGACGGTGACCTTCAGCGGGTACTCCGGCTCGCCCGCCGCCACCCGGGCCGCGCGGCGCTCGGCGGAGTTCACCAGCAGGCGCGGGTTGTCGGCGCGCAGCGTGCCGGCGCCGATCAGGATGGCGTCGGCCGAGGCCCGTACCGCGTCGACGCGGTCGAAGTCGGCCGGGCTGGAGAGCAGGAGCCGTTCGGGGCCGGTGTCGTCCAGGTGGCCGTCGAGGGAGACGGCGGCGGACAGCAGGACGTACGGCAGGGACATCGGCGCTCTCTCCACGGGCTGGCGGACTGACCGGACTGTTTGGTTCAAGTTTTAAGCAAACCTACACTGGTGGCATGACGACCCGCTGGCTCACTCCCGAGGAGCAGCGCGCCTGGCGCGCCTACCTCGCCGCCTCCCAGTTGCTGGAGGACGCGGTCGACCGGCAGCTCCAGCGGGAGGCCGGCATGCCCCACCTGTTCTACTCCGTGCTGGCCCACCTGTCGGAGGCGGCCGGCCGGCGGTTGCGCATGACCGACCTCGCCGAGAGGCTGAAGATCACGCGCAGCAGGCTGACGTACGCGGTGACCCGGCTGGAACGGGACGGGCTGGTGCGCCGGGAGGACTGCCCCGGGGACGGGCGCGGCAGCCTCGCGGTGCTGACCGACGAGGGGGCGGCCACCCTGGAGCGCACGGCACCCGGCCACGTGGCGACGGTCCGCACGGCCCTCTTCGACCGGCTCACCCCCGAGCAGGTGCGGCAACTGGAGGAGATCTGCGCCGGGGTGGCACGCGGACTGCAGGGCGATGACGCGGGCGGCACCCCGGAGGGGGTCCCGTGGCGCCGCCGCTCCTCCCCCTGCCCACCCCCACCGCCCCGCTAGGCCCCGCCGCCCCGGCCACTCCCGCCCTTCCCGCCACTCCTGCCCTTCCTGCCGCTCCCCGCCCCTCCTGCCGCTCCCGCCGTCACACGGCCGGGGACGTACGCGGCACGGCGGGTCCCGGCGCGGTCTGACGGCGGACCGGCCGACGTCGGGGGCAGCCCCCCCCCCTCGCCGACCCCGGTCACGACCACGACCACGACCACGAACGCCCACACCGCCCGGATCGCCCGGATCCGCATGGGCCCGCATGGGCCCGCACCACTATGGCCGCGGGTCGCACCGCGGCCGTGGCGGGAGGGCGTGGCGATCCAGCGGCAGGCCTTCCGACGTGCCGCCGGGCCCGTCGGCGGGCGTGCCGGGGCAACGGGGGACCATCATCGCTTTAATTTTCAAGCATGAGGTAGGGTCCCCGACCGGAGGTCTGCTTCAAACCTGAAGCAGATGGCCGCAGAACACGGATCCGGAGGCCCCTATGCCCGACATCCCCGCCGCCACGCCGCGCGCCCGCGTCCGGGTACCGCTGCGCTTCCACGACGGCTACCGCGTCGACGCCGAACTCGTCACCTTCCACGGCCTGGTCGACGGCCGCGAGCACGTGGCCGCCGTCCTCGGCGACCCCGACCCCGGCGCCGTCCTGCTGGTCCGGCTGCACTCGGAGTGCCTGACCGGGGACGTCTTCGGCTCGGCCCGCTGCGACTGCGGACCCCAACTGCGCGAGGCGGCCGAACGGATCGCCGGCCGCGGGGGCGTCCTGCTCTACCTCCGCCAGGAGGGCCGCGGCATCGGTCTCTACAACAAGCTCGACGCCTACGCCCTGCAGGACCAGGGCCTGGACACCTACGAGGCGAACGCCGCTCTCGGCCTGCCGGAGGACGCCCGCGACTACACGGCCGCCGCGCAGATGCTGCGTGCCCTCGGCGTCGGTGAGCTGGACCTGCTGTCCAACAACCCCGACAAGGCCGAGCAGTTGCGCGCCCTCGGCGTCACCGTGCGCGACCGGGTGCCGACCGGTGTCTTCACCACGGCCCACAACGTCCGCTACCTCAGGGCGAAGGTCCTGCAGACCCGGCACACACTGCCCCTGGACGAGCTGACCGGACTGACGAGCCGACCGGGATGACCGGGCCGGCGGAGCTGCGGGCGGGCCGCGCGGGACGGGAACGGCGCCCGAGCCGGCCGAAGCCGACGCGGGCGCCGCACGGCGGTCGGAGGGACCGCCCCTCCTCCGCAGCCGTAGGCCCTGTGGGACTCGAACCCACAACCAATGGATTAAAAGTCCACTGCTCTGCCAATTGAGCTAAGGGCCCAGGCACTGTTGCCTGTCCGAGCATAACCGGAGCAGGCCCGGTCTCCGATCGGGTATCGGGGTCCCGGCCGCGTCGGGTGACGGACCGGGGCGGGACGCGGTCACTTTTCGGCCGATTCGGGAGCGGGCTCGGGGGCGCGGCGGAGGAACCAGTGGCGCGCCGAGGCCAGCCACCAGGCCGCGGCGAAGCCCAGGACGACCAGGACGGCGAACGGGGCGTAGTTGAAGGTCTTCCAGGTGACCGGGGAGACCTGCGGGAGCATGAAGAGGACCGTGATCACGGCGACCCAGGCCACCGACACCGTCCCCACCGGACCCGACCAGCGCCCCAGGTGCCAGGGGCCGCGGGCGAAGGCGGTGCCCCTGCGGAGGCGCAGGAACGTCGGGATGACGTAGGCGATGTAGAGGCCGATCACCGCGATCGACGTCACCGCCGCGTACGCCGTCGAGTTGATGAGGTAGGGCAGGCCCAGCGCCAGGGCACCCAGCGCGGCCAGCCAGACCGCCGCCACGGGGGTGCGGGTGCGCGGGCCGACCGTGTGCCACACGCGGGAGAAGGGCAGCGCGCCGTCGCGGGAGAAGGCGTAGATCATGCGGCTGTTGGCGGTCACGGAGGCCATGCCGCAGAAGAGCTGGGCACCGATCACCACGAGCAGGAGCAGCCTGCCGGCCGTGGCACCGAGGGCGTCCAGGAGGATCTGCGCCGGGGGCGCGCCGGTCGGGGAGGCCAGTTCCCGGTCGTACGACTGGATGGCGAAGGTGAAGCCGAGGAGCAGGACGAAGCCCGCGATCCAGGACGTCCAGATCGAGCGGACGATGCCCTTCGGGCCCGCCGTGGACGCGTCGCGGGTCTCCTCGGTCATGTGGGCGGAGGCGTCGTACCCGGTGAAGGTGTACTGGGCCATCAGCAGGCCGAGCAGGGCGACGTAGGGGCCGCTGCCCCAGCCCGTCTCGTTGACGAATGCGGTGAACACGAAGGACGCCGACCGGTGGTGGTCGGGGACCAGGACCAGCGCGCCGACGATGACCGCGACCCCGAACACGTGCCACCACACGCTCACGGTGTTGAGGAACGCCACGATGCGGACGCCGAAGGTGTTCAGCAGGCCGTGCAGCACCAGGATGGCCGCGAACAGCAGCACCGTGCGGCCGGGGGTGACCCCGAAGCCGAACTGGAGGTTCAGGTAGGCGCCGAGGAAGGAGGCCGCGCCGAAGTCGATGCCGGCCGTCACCGCCACCTGGCCCAGCACGTTGAACCAGCCCGTGAACCACGCCCAGACCGCCGCCGAACGGGGCGGCGCCAGACGGTGCGCCCAGAAGTACAGGCCCGCCGACGTGGGGTACGCCGAGCAGATCTCGGCCATCGAGGCACCGACGAACAGCGTCATCAGGCCGACCACGACCCAGCCCCAGGTGATCACCGCGGGGCCGCCGGTGACCATGCCGAAGAGGTACAGGGTCAGGCAGCCCGACAGGACCGAGATGATGGTGAAGGAGACCGCGTAGTTCGAGAACGCCGACATGCGGCGGGCCAGGACCTGGGTGTAGCCGAGCTGGGCGAGCCGCTCCTCGTCCGAGGGGCCCCGGGCGCCGTCCGCTCCCGCGTCATCCGTCATGCACCCAGCGATTCCCTTACCGGAGGCGTGACATGCGTCACGGCGGGTCCGGGATGAACGGGTGACCGGCGGGCGGCCGGCGGACCGTTCGCGGAGCCGGGCACCCGTCTCACGGCACAGGGCACCGCCGGGTACGGCACAGGGCCCGCACGAACGAGTCGTACGGGCCCTGTGAGCCGGGGCCGGCCGGGTCCGGCCGGGCCCTGGCAGGCGTCAGCCGTTGCGCTTCCAGCGCGGCTTGTCCTCGCGGCGGCCGAAGGAGCCGGTGCCGCGGTGGTCGTCACGACGGCCGTAGGGGCGGTCGTGTCCGCCGGGGCGGAAGCCCGGGCGGTCGTCCCGGCGGTCGCGGTTGAACGGGCGGTCGCTGCCCCGGTGCCCACCGCGCTCGTCGCGGCGGAAGCCGCCCCGGTCGTCACGGCGCTCGAAGGAACGGCCACCGCGGTCGGCCCCGGTCCGGTCGGCGCGGTCGCGGTCGAACGGACGGCGCTCGTCACGGTCGAACGGACGTCGGTCGTCCCGGCGGTCGTCGCGCCGGTCGTCACGGCGCTCGAAGGAACGGCCGCCCCGGTCGTCACGGCGCTCGAAGCCGCGGCCACCGCGGTCGGCGCGGTCCCGGTCGAACGGACGGCGCTCGTCACGGCGCTCGAAGGAACGGCCGCCCCGGTCGTCACGGCGGTCGAAGCCGCGCTCGCCCCGGTCCCGGTCGAACGGACGGCGCTCGTCACGGTCGAACGGACGGCGGTCGTCCCGGCGGTCGTCGCGCCGGTCGTCACGACGTTCGAAGGAACGGCCGCCACGGTCGTCACGGTCCCGGTCGAACGGACGGCGCTCGTCACGGCGGTCGTCGCGCCGGTCGTCACGGCGCTCGAAGCCCCGCCGTTCGCGGCGCTCGTACGGCGCCGCCGCCGGACGCTCCTCGCGCACGGTCTCCACCGCCGCCGCCACCGGCTGCTCGGCGACCGGTGCCTCGGCCGCGGGCTGCTCCACGGGCGCCTGGACCTCGGCCACCGCCGCCCCGGGCTCCTCGCCGCGCTCGCGGGCGGCCCGGGCGACCAGCCGGTCGGCCTCCTCGCGCAGCTCGGTGGCGCGGCGCTGGGCCCGCTCCAGCTCCTTGGTGAGCTGGGCGACCTCGCGCTCGGCCTGCTGGGCCGCGTTGTTCGCGGACTCGGCCTGCACCTCGGTCATGGACCGGGCGCCGGTGATCTCGGCGACCTCCGGGTCGAAGGCCGCGCCGCCCTGGACGATGTGCCGGGCCGCGTCGACGCCGGCGTCCTCCATCAGGCGGAAGATCTGGCGGCGCTGGTGCGGCAGCGACAGGGAGACGACCGTGCCGGTGCGCCCGGCGCGTGCCGTGCGGCCGGCCCGGTGCAGGTAGTCCTTGTGGTCGCCGGCCGGGTCCACGTTCAGGACCAGGTCGATGCCGTCCACGTGGATGCCGCGCGCGGCGACGTCGGTGGCGACCAGGACGTTGACGTACCCGTCCTTGAAGTCCGCCAGGGTCCGCGTGCGCGCGCCCTGGGTCATGCCGCCGTGCAGCGCGTCCGCCTTCACGCCCGCGTCCCGCAGCTGCTCGGCGACGCGGTCGGCGCCCAGCTGGGTGCGGACGAAGATGATCGTGCGGCCCTTGCGGGAGGCGATCGCGGCCGTGACCGGCGCCTTGTCCTTGGGCTTCACGATGAGGATGTGGTGCGACATGGTCGTCACCGCGCCCTGGGCCGCGTCCACCTCGTGGGAGGCGGGGCTGTGCAGGTAGCGGTCGACCAGGGTCTTGATCTCGTTCTCCATGGTCGCGGAGAACAGCATCCGCTGGCCGCCCGCGGGGACCTGGTCGAGCAGCTCGGTGACCTCGGGCAGGAAGCCGAGGTCGGACATCTGGTCGGCCTCGTCCAGGACGGTGATCCGCACGTCCTCCAGGGAGCAGGCACCGCGGTTGATGATGTCGCGCAGCCGGCCCGGGGTGGCGACGAGGACGTCGACGCCGCGCTCCAGGGCGTAGATCTGGTTGCCCATCGACGTGCCGCCGCAGACGACCTTCATCTTCAGGCCGAGGACGTCACCGTAGGGCTGGAGCGCGTCGGCGACCTGCATGGCCAGCTCGCGGGTCGGGGTGAGGATGACGGCGCGGGGCCGCTTCCGCTCGGTGCGTCCGCCGGCCAGCAGGGCCAGGGTCGGCAGACCGAAGGAGAGGGTCTTGCCGGAGCCGGTGCGGCCGCGGCCGAGGATGTCCTTGCCGGCCAGGGCGTCCGGGATGGTCGCCGCCTGGATCGGGAAGGGGGCGGTGACGCCGTTCTGCGCGAGCTTGCGCACGATGCCCTCGGGCAGGCCGAGGTCGGCGAAGGTGGTCTGGGGGGTGTCAGCGGTCTCGGGGACCTCGGTGACCTCGGTCGTCGTCTCGACGAGTGCGGTGTCGATCTCGTTCTCGGACACGACGATCTGGTCAGTACTGGACACGGACATGCGTATGTGAAACCTTCCGGAGTCTCTTCGGCACGCGCCCGTCAACTCCGTGATTCGCATACGACCGCCTCAATGCGGTCCGCCACGGCAAGGGAGAGTACGCGCCACACGGCGCGCTCTGCGGTGGCGCCGGGCAAATGGGATCAAACGATCTGCCACCATACGCACTCATCCCCCCTGAAGGCAAACCGGGTCCCGTCGTCCCAGGTCAACACGTGTTCGGGGCCACGCGGTCCGGGTCGCGCCGCCGGGCCGCACCCCCGGGTCGCACCCCCGGGTCGCGTCCATCGGCCGGGCCTTCACGCCGGCCTCCCCGCCGCCGGTGCCGGCTCCCGCTGGACCAGTTGCGGCGCCGGGTCCTCGTGCGCCGAGGACGACGGCTCGGCCGACGGCGGCGGGGAGGCCGGCGGGGGCGGGGTGGGCGCCGGCGGCTCGGGCGGGGCCGAGGTCACCGGCGGGAGCGGCTGCCGCTCCGTCGGCGCCGGGTCACCGGGCCGGACGGTCGCCCCCGCCTTCGACGGCGGCGCCGATCCGGTGTCCGCGCCGGACGGCGCGGCCTCGGTCGGCGCCGGCTTCGCGGGCTTCGCCCGGCCGCGGCGCCCGTGCCCGCCGACGCCCGGCGGGCCGATGTCGCCGGCACCGCCGACGCCCTTCACCGGCACGTCACCGGGCGCGTCGACGGCGTGCCGCCCCGCCGAGTGCGAGGGCCCGGCCCGGCCGGCGTCGTCGCCCACGTCCACGCAGCCGGCGGCAGCCGAGAGGGCCAGCACCGTGACGGCCAGACGAACGGGTACGTACAAGGGGCGCACGCGGCCACCTCCGCAGGGCAAGGGACAGGAGTCAACCTCCCCAACTCCCGCCGCGCGCAGGAGGACACGCGCCCCGGCCGAAGCGGACCCCGGCCGGTCCGCCCGTCAGCCGTACCCGAGGGCGTGCAGCCGGGCGTCGTCGATGCCGAAGTGGTGGGCGATCTCATGGACCACGGTGACCTCCGTCTCGGCGACGACCTCCTCCCGCGTCCCGCACATCCGCAGCGTCGGCCCCCGGTAGACGGTGATCCGGTCCGGCAGCACGCCCGCGTACCACTCCCCCCGCTCGGTCAGCGGGGTCCCCTCGTACAGCCCGAGCAGCCCGGGATCGCCGGCCGGCGGTTCGTCCTCGACGAACACCGCGACGTTGTCCATCAGCCGCGTCAGCTCCGGCGGGATCCGGTCCAGCGCCTCGGCGACCAGTTCCTCGAACTCCTCGCGCGTCATTTCCAGCACACCGCCATTGTCGGGCACGGCACCGCCGCAGGGGCGCGGCGAACCGGTGCGTACCGGCACCCCGCATGTCCCGGTGGGGCCCCGGGCATACGGCAGCAATGGCCCGCGTCCCCGCCGCACCCCCGGACCACACGCCGAACAGGACCTGGAACCGCCTGCGCCGCCCCCGCACGGCCACCCGCCCGAGCGCCCCCGCCCGCGGGGCGGTCCGCCCCCGGCGCGGCCCCGGGCCCGGCGCCCGGCCCCGCGCCTGGCCGAGCGCCCTCGGTCTCGGCGCGGTCGTGGTCGTCGGCGCCTGGCTGGGCCTGCTGGTCGTGGGGAGCGTACGCACCCCCGTCGGCCCCGTGAACACCACCATGGCGCTGCGCCCGTCCCTCACCGGCGGCACCAGGATCAACGTCCCGCCGCTGGGCGCGCTGAGCCTGGACAGCCACGTCGCCCCGGTCCGCCTGGACGTCGACGTCGACCAGCTCGACCCCCTGCGCGCCCAGGCCCTGGTCGACCACCCCGAACGCCTCTCCGGGCTGCAGGACGAGGTGGCGCACGACGTCGGGCACGGCGCGCTCGACCTGGCCCTGCGCTCCTGCGTCGCGGTGGTCTCCGGAGCCACGGCCCTCGGCCTCGCCGTCTACCGCCGCCCTCGCCGCGCCCTCGCGGCCGGCGGACTGGCCCTCACCCTGCTCGCGGCCTCGGGGGCGTCGGCGTACGCCACCTGGAACCCGAACTCGGTCCTGGAGCCCCGGTTCTCCGGGCTGCTCTCCTCCGCGCCGTCCCTGGTGGGCGACGCGCGCAGCATCGTCACCGAGTTCGACGTCTACCAGGAGGAACTGGCACGCCTGGTGACGAACGTGACCAAGCTGTACGACGTCACGTCCACGCTCCCCGCCTACCGCCCCGACCCCTCCACCATCCGGGTCCTGCACGTGTCGGACATCCACCTGAACCCCGCCAGCTGGAAGATCATCGCCTCGCTGGTGGAGCAGTACGAGGTGGACGTGATCGTCGACTCCGGCGACACGATGGACCACGGCACCGCGGCGGAGAACGGCTTCCTGGACCCCGTCGGGGAACTGGGCGTGCCCTACGTCTGGGTCCGCGGCAACCACGACTCGCTCAGCACCCAGCGGTACCTGCGGCGCATGAAGAACGTGCACGTCCTGGACGACGGCCGCGCGGAGACCGTCGCCGGCCTGCGCTTCGCCGGCATCGGCGACCCGCAGTTCACCCCCGACCGCTCCGCGCGGCCCGGCGGCGGCGCGGCCGAACGGCTGGCGGGCGACCGGCTGGCCACCGCCCTGCGCGACCAGCGGGCGGCCGGCACCCCGGTGGACGTGGCCGTCGCCCACGAGCCCTCGGCCGCCCGCGAGACGGACGGCACGGTCCCCCTGGTCCTGGCCGGGCACCTGCACCACGAGGGCACGGAGGTCCTGCCGTACGGCACCCGGCTGCGCGTCGAGGGCTCGACCGGCGGCAGCGGCCTGCGCGCGGTGGAGGGGGAGCACCCGGACCCGATCGAGGCCTCGATCCTCTACTTCGACCGCGCCGGCCACCGTCTGCAGGCCTGGGACTCGATCAGGCTCGGCGGGCTCGGTCTGGCCACGGCCGAGGTCAGCCGCCACCTGCCCGAGGAGAACCAGCCGGGCGCCACGCCGGGCCCGACGGCTCCGGCGGGTCCGGCGGGTCCTTCGCGGCGGCCGTCCGCCACGGCTCCGTGAACCGTTTTGGCGATCCCCCCCGCCATCCCATATGCTTCTCACGTCCCCGACGCGCTGAGAAGCGCCCAGGCGGGCCGATAGCCCTCATCGTCTAGCGGCCTAGGACGCCGCCCTTTCAAGGCGGTAGCACGGGTTCGAATCCCGTTGGGGGCACGCATCACCGTGTGCGACACTGTTGCACGCACGCTTGGTCCTGTGGAGCAGTTTGGAGTGCTCGCCACCCTGTCAAGGTGGAGGCCGCGGGTTCAAATCCCGTCAGGACCGCTGAGGTTCCACCTGGAACCTCGTGGCTGGGTAGCTCAGTTGGTACGAGCGTCCGCCTGAAAAGCGGAAGGTCGCCGGTTCGACCCCGGCCCCAGCCACCGCTGCCCTAACAAGGGCGAGGGTCCCCCTCCAGTACGCATGGAGAGGGACCCTTCTGCTTTCCCCGGATCCCGCCGTCGGCACGCCGGCGGCCCTCCGCGGGGGCCGCCGCGCCGTCACCTGACCTCCAGGGCCTCCCGGGCCAGCTCGACGAAGCTCAGGTGGTGGTTCTGGAAGCGCCGGTAGGCGCGGTCGTACTCGGACCGCGGCTCGTCGTCGGCGTCGTGCAGCCGGACCAGCAAGTGGTGCGTGGCCACCGCGCTGCCGCTCAGCGCTCTGGCGGCCCGGGCCACTGCCGTGGGTCCCTCCAGGAGCACGTCCCTGCTGGCCCTGGTCACCTCGTTCAGCCGCGCACGGCAGTCGACCTTCATCCGGCCCATGGCCTCGATCCGTTCGGCCCTGTCGGCGGTGCGGTCGATGTCCTCCATCTTCCAGAAGACCTCGGAGAGGGCGTGCACCGCCGCGCTCAGGTCCTTGTAGGCGGCACGCCTGCGGTCGCGGGCTTCAGCCATGTGATCGGCCCGAGCCTGCACCTCCGCCTGGACCCGCGCCGAGTGCGCGTTCCCCTGACTGGTCACCCAGCTGGCCCCCAGGGCCGTGGCCCCGGTCGCCGCGGCGACCCACCAACTCCCGTCCCCCATAACGGCAGTCTGCCCCACCACCCGCTCCGGAGGCCAGGAGCCGTCACGGCGTGGCGCCGGGCCCCGCGCCACGTCCGCCGGCACCCCTCAGGCCGCGTGGGCGGGGTCCCTGGGCCGGCCACCCGGATGGCGGTGGCGCCAGATCAGGAAGACCGCGCAGGAGACGAGGGCCCAGCCGGCCAGGACCAGGAACGGGAAGGCGTGCTGGTGGCCGGCGAAGTAGACGGCGGTGTGCTGGGCGTTCACGGAGGCGCCGGGGGGCAGCCAGCGGCCGACGGTGCCGAGGACCGAGGGAAGCAGGGGCCAGGACACGGCTCCGCCCGAGGACGGATTGCCGAGCAGCACCATCAGGCCCCAGGTCGGGAGCATGGCCCAGCGTCCGACGAGGGTGTTGAACATCGTGAACACCATGCCCGAGGCGAACATGGTCAGGGCGAGGATCAGCCAGGACTCGGCGAAGGGCAGGTCCAGGGCGCCCAGGAGCCAGTCGACCACCGCGGCGATGACGAAGCCGCCGAGGAGGGCGTAGGCGGCGGTGAAGAGGATGCGTTCGAGGGGGTTCAGGGCGCGGGCGTGCACGCTGAGCTGGATCGCCCCGACGAAGCCGACGATCACGGCGGCCAGCGAGATGTAGAAGATGGCCAGGCCCCGCGGATCGCCCTTCTGCAGCGGCTTGAGGTCGTGGACGGCGACGGTGGTGCCGGTGGCCCCGCCGACCTTCGCCGCGGCCTCGGTGAGGAGCTGGGCGACGGTCGCCCCGGAGGCCCCGGACACGTCCAGGGTGAGGGTGCGTTCGCCGCTGGGCGCCTCGAAGACGGCGAACACCTTCTGGTCGTCCACGTCCCGCACGGCCGCCGCCCGGTCGCCGTACCTCCGGAGCCTGAGCGAGGCGTCGAGGGCCTCCTCCATGCCCCCGACGAACCGCCGGGCGGCCGGCTGGTCGTAGGCGCCGACGACCGCGACGGGGATGGTGTGCGGGGTGGGGTTCGCCATGGCGTAGGTGTAGGAGCCGGCGAAGAGTCCGGCCGCGACCGCGAGGATCAGCAGCAGCACGGTGGCGGGCAGGAAGGGGGACGCCCGGAAGGCCGCCCAGCGTTCGGTCCGGCTGGGTGTGCGGCCGTGGAGACCGTGCGGCGAATCGGACATAACATCCACGCTAGATCATCCTGCCGTCCCCCCTCTCCCCGGAGGCGCCCGCCCGGGAACGGGCCGGCCACCGGCGCAGGGCAAATGGTTCGCACGGAATTTGGCCGAGGTGAGATCCTGGATGGCGTATGTCTACGCATCCAGCACCCACCCTCGGCCCCCTCGCCTCCCGTCTGACCGAACTGTCGCTGCGCGATGCGCACCGGCTCGGCCGGCGGCTCGAGGGCGCGCGCAAGATCCGTAAGCCGGAGGCCCGGGCCGCCGTCCTCGCCGAGATCGAGGCCGAGGCCGACAAGGCCGGGACGCGGATGGCCGAGCGGCGCTCGCGCGTGCCGGCCGTCGGCTATCCCGAGCAGTTGCCGGTCAGCCAGAAGAAGGACGAGATCGCGGCCGCGATCCGTGATCACCAGGTGGTGATCGTCGCGGGTGAGACGGGTTCCGGCAAGACGACGCAGATTCCGAAGATCTGCCTCGAGCTGGGCCGCGGCGTGCGCGGCATGATCGGGCACACGCAGCCCCGCCGCATCGCCGCCCGCACGGTGGCCGAGCGGGTGGCGGAGGAGCTGCGGACGCCGCTGGGCGAGGCCGTCGGCTGGAAGGTCCGCTTCACCGACCAGGTGAACCCGGACGCCACGTTCATCAAGCTGATGACGGACGGCATCCTGCTGGCGGAGATCCAGACCGACCGCGAGCTGCGCGCCTACGACACGATCATCATCGACGAGGCCCACGAGCGGTCCCTGAACATCGACTTCCTGCTGGGGTACCTGGCGCAGCTGCTGCCCAGGCGGCCGGATCTGAAGGTCGTCATCACCTCGGCGACCATCGATCCGGAGCGCTTCTCGCGGCACTTCGGCGATGCGCCGGTCATCGAGGTCAGCGGGCGCACGTATCCGGTCGAGGTACGGTACCGGCCCCTGCTGGAGGAGGACTCGCAGGACGCGGACCGCGACCAGATCACCGCGATCACCGATGCCGTCGAGGAGCTGATGGCGGAAGGACCGGGCGACATCCTGGTGTTCCTCTCCGGGGAGCGGGAGATCCGGGACACGGCGGACGCGCTGGAGAAGAGGAAGTACCGCTCCACCGAGGTGCTGCCGCTGTACGCCCGGCTCTCGCACGCCGAGCAGCACCGGGTGTTCCAGGCCCACTCCGGGCGGCGGATCGTGCTGGCGACGAACGTCGCCGAGACCTCGCTGACCGTGCCGGGCATCAAGTACGTCATCGACCCCGGCTTCGCCCGCATCTCCCGCTACAGCCACCGCACCAAGGTGCAGCGGCTGCCCATCGAGCCGGTCTCGCAGGCCAGCGCGAACCAGCGCAAGGGCCGCTGCGGCCGTACGTCCGACGGCATCTGCATCCGGCTGTACTCCGAGGAGGACTTCCTCGCCCGCCCGGAGTTCACGGACGCGGAGGTCCTGCGGACGAACCTGGCCTCCGTCATCCTGCAGATGACCGCGGCCGGCCTGGGCGACATCGAGAAGTTCCCCTTCATCGACCCGCCGGACCACCGCAACATCCGCGACGGCGTGCAGCTGCTCCAGGAGCTGGGCGCGCTGGACCCCGCGCAGAAGGACGCGCGCAAGCGGCTCACGGACACCGGCCGCAAGCTGGCGCAGCTGCCCGTCGACCCGCGGCTGGCCCGGATGGTCCTGGAGGCCGACAAGAACGGCTGCGTCCGCGAGGTCATGGTCATCGCGGCGGCGCTGTCCATCCAGGACCCGCGCGAGCGCCCGGCGGACAAGCAGGCCCAGGCCGACCAGCAGCACGCCCGCTTCAAGGACGAGACGAGCGACTTCCTCGCGTACCTGAACCTGTGGCGGTACGTCCGCGAGCAGCAGCGCGAGCGCGGCTCGTCGTCGTTCCGCCGGATGTGCAAGCAGGAGTACCTGAACTTCCTGCGCATCCGCGAGTGGCAGGACATCTACACGCAGCTGCGCACGGTCGCCAAGCAGATGGGCATCCACCTCGGCGAGGAGGACGCGCCCGCCGACCGCGTCCACGTCTCCCTGCTCGCCGGACTCCTCTCCCACATCGGGATGAAGGACGTGAAGGAGGGCAACAAGAACGAGTACCTGGGCGCCCGCAACGCCAAGTTCGCGATCTTCCCGGGCTCGGCGCTGTTCCGGAAGCAGCCGAAGTTCGTGATGTCGGCGGAGCTGGTGGAGACGAGCCGGCTGTGGGCCCGGGTCAACGCCAGGATCGAGCCCGAGTGGGTGGAGCCGCTCGCCGGGCACCTGCTCAAGCGGACCTACAGCGAGCCGCACTGGGAGAAGGACCAGGCGGCCGTGATGGCGTACGAGAAGGTGACGCTGTACGGCGTCCCGATCGTCGCCCAGCGGAAGGTGAACTACGGCCGGATCGACCCGGAGGCGAGCCGCGAGCTGTTCATCCGCAACGCCCTGGTGGAGGGCGACTGGCACACGCACCACAAGTTCTTCGCCGACAACCGCAGGCTCCTCAGCGAGGTCGAGGAGCTGGAGCACCGGGCGCGGCGCCGGGACATCGTCGTGGACGACGAGACGCTGTTCGACTTCTACGACCAGCGGGTGCCCGCACACGTCGTGTCCGGCGCGCACTTCGACTCGTGGTGGAAGCACAAGCGGCACGAGCAGCCGGACTTCCTGGACTTCGAGCGGGAGATGCTCATCCGGGAGTCGGCGGAGGCGGTCACCAAGGCCGACTACCCGGACACCTGGCGCCAGGGCGACCTGAAGTTCAGGGTCACCTACCAGTTCGAGCCGGGCGCGGACGCGGACGGTGTCACGGTCCACATCCCGCTCCAGGTGCTCAACCAGGTCACCGGCGAGGGCTTCGACTGGCAGATCCCGGGCCTGCGCGAGGAGGTGGTGACGGAGCTGATCCGCTCCCTGCCGAAACCGATCCGCCGCAACTACGTGCCCGCGCCGAACTACGCGAGGAGGTTCCTGGGGAAGGCGGTGCCCCTGCAGGAGCCGCTGACGGTGACGATGGCGCGCGAACTGAAGCGGATGGTCGGCGTGCCCTTCGAGGCGGAGGACTTCGACTGGTCGAAGGTGCCGGACCACCTGAGGATCACCTTCCGGATCGTGGACGAGCGGCGCCGGAAGCTGGCCGAGGACAAGGACCTGGAGGCGCTGAGGCTCGCGCTGAAGCCGAAGGCGCGCAAGGCCCTGTCGCAGGCCGCCGCGGCGAGCGCCTCCCGCGGGGGCGGGCCGTCGGTGGAGCGCAGGGGGCTGACCGACTGGACGATCGGCACGCTCACCCGCGTTTTCGAGACGCGCCGGGCAGGGCAGCCGGTGAAGGCCTACCCGGCACTGGTGGACGACGGCGACACGGTCTCGGTGCGCCTCTTCGACACCGAGGCCGAGCAGGCCGAGGCGATGTGGAACGGCACTCGCCGGCTCATCCTGCGCAACATCCCGGTCAATCCCGCGAAGTTCGCATCCGAAAAGCTGACGAACGCCCAGAAGCTCGCCCTGTCCGCGAATCCGCACGGCTCCGTGCAGGCCCTGTTCGACGACTGCGCGACGGCGGCGGCCGACAGGCTGATCGCGGACTTCGGCGGGCCGGCGTGGGACGAGGAGTCGTACCGGAAGCTCTACGACAAGGTGCGCGCGGAGATCGTGGACACCACGGTCCGCACGGTCGGGCAGGTGCAGCAGGTGCTGGCGGCCTGGCAGGCCTGCGAGCGCCGGCTGAAGGCCGTGGGCAGCCCGGCGCTGCTGGCCAACCTCGCGGACGTCCGCAGGCAGTTGGACGCCCTCGTGAAGCCCGGGTTCGTGACGTGGGCGGGCATACGGCGCCTTCCCGACCTCATGCGCTACCTGGTGGCCGCCGACCGCCGCCTGCAGCAGATGCCGGCCAACGTCCAGCGGGACACCACCCGCATGGAGAAGGTGCACGAGATGCAGGACGAGTACGCCTGGCTCCTGGAACAGCTGCCCCGGGGCCGGCCGGTCCCCTCCTCGGTCCTGGACATCCGCTGGATGATCGAGGAGCTGCGGGTCAGCTACTTCGCCCACGCGCTGGGCACGGCGTACCCGGTCTCCGACAAGCGGATCGTGAGGGCGATCGACGCGGCGGCGCCGTGACCACTCCGGTACGCGGGGTGAGTTCGACCAAGGGGCTCACCTCCTGTACAGTCTCTTTTCGCAGCGCAACGCACGACAAGCGCCGCGAAACCTGGTCCTGTGGAGCAGTTTGGAGTGCTCGCCACCCTGTCAAGGTGGAGGCCGCGGGTTCAAATCCCGTCAGGACCGCAGCGGAGAACGACCGAGAAGGGCCCCCGGAAGGGGGCCCTTCTTCCGTTTCCGGGAACCCCTGGCGGAGCCGCGCGCCCTTGACGGCGGCACCTTCCGTCGGTACCCAGAAGACGGGGCCCCTTCCTCCCCCGCGGCCCCGGAGGTGGCGCATGACGGCATCGGCCAGGCACGAGACGCGGGCACTCCTGAGGGCGCACCTGGCGGCCGCCTCGTCCTACCGGCACCTGACCCGCCACTGTCCGGTCTGCCACCGCCTGCTGCGGCTGGCCATGGACGCCGGTTCCTGCCCCCCGCAGCCGCGTGACGGCGTCCGGGAGGGCGTCGTCGAGGAAGCGCCCGAGGACGCCGAGGACGTGCCCGAGAAGGCGGCCGAGGTCGCGGCCGGGGACGAGGGCAGCCGCGGTGCGTGACCGCCCCGGGGCCCAACGCCCCTGGTGGCGTGGGAAGCTGGAAGACGCGGTTCCGCTAGTGCACGCGGGGTGGAGGCGGCAAGCGCCCGAGCGTGTGACGGGAGTCACCGCATGAGTTTTTGGAACGACGGTACTTACCCGTCTCCTACAACAGGTCAATTTAATATGTGCAATTGCACCCGCACCACGGGCCGCGCGCAGCCGTTCGGACAGGCCTCCCCAGACTCCGACAAGCCCGCGCACCGGGACCCCCGCCCGCTGCGCCCGGACGCACAAAAAAGATCGCGCTGGACCCGGTGGGGTCCAGCGCGATCCACGACGCACCCTGTGTCGCTCGCCTGGGAGTTCCGTTCGGCTCGGGCGTGGGTCCTGTTGGGGCAGGCCCCGTGTCGCGTGGAGCTGGGGTTCCGGGTACTGCGGCCGATTGGGGGACCAGCCGGTTTCGCCCGGTTATTCGGTTGTTCAGGCCTCGCTGCGCTGCTGCGGGATGCCCGCGAGCAGAGCGCGGACCTCGGCCTCGCGGTAGCGGCGGTGCCCGCCGAGCGTACGGATGGACGTGAGCTTGCCGGCCTTCGCCCACCGCGTGACCGTCTTGGGGTCGACGCGGAACATGGTGGCGACCTCAGCCGGGGTCAGCAGCGGCTCGGCATCAGGGGTGCGAGCGGTCATGAGCGGCCTCCTCGGGAGAACCGAACCTTCTCGGTTCTTTCCTCTAAATTCTGCACCTTGACCCGCGTTGCCCGAAATGGCGGACGCGAGTCGAGTCGGTTATAGGACGAACGGCTTGTCCTCGGCACTACAACTACACCATCTGTCCAGCCTCGTCGGCCAAACCGATGGAATTGCCCTCCCAGGTGTCCATCAGCGACGGAAGCCGATGGACCATGCCATAGCGGACAGTCACACCACCGTGACGATCAGTCACAGGACGATCAGGAGCCACGAGACCCCCCAAAGCGTGCAGCGCGGAGATTCCGCCCACAGTGGACCATAGTCGGACGGACGAAGCCCTCCCCGGACTCCTTGTCCTATTTTGGCACGAGGGGCGGCAACAAGGGCAACCCTCTTGTAAGTGCCGTCCATCACCCTTGGGACGAAAGTCCGGATCAGGCCCGACACCCCGTCAGGTGACCGAAGTGGACTAGACCGTATGCCGTTCGAGGGTGTCTTGGCCGTGACGTACGTCACTCAGTTCGCAGAACGCCTCGACCGCACCGCCCGCCACCGCTCCACGAGCCGCCCGTACGCCTCCCCGGCGGCCGCCCCGTCGCCCCGGCGCAGCGCCTCGACACCGGCGGCCACGTCCGCCGCGGAGCGGTCGCCCTCCAACTCGCCCGCCGGCAGGATGTGCACCAGCCCGCCGTAGTCCAGCTCCACCAGCGAGCGCGGGTGGAACTCCTCCAGCCAGCGGCCGACGTCCACCAGGCCGTCGACCAGCGGCCCCTCCCCCAGGGTGTCCTTCAGCGTGCGCAGCGTCCGGGCCACCCGGCGCCGGGCCTGCACCATGGGCGTGCGGTAGCGCAGCATCGGCGGCGCCTCGGCGGTGCGCCCGTCGTAGCGGCGCTCCCCGTCGGAGACCAGCACGAACCAGTTCAGCGGGACCTGCCAGGTCGCGGTGCGGATCCAGGGGCGGGCGTCGGGGTTGCGGACGAGCCAGCGCTCGTAGTCCCGGGCGGCCTGCCGGCGCACCAGCGGGGGCAGCACCGCGTCGAGCACCGGCGGGGGCAGCTCCCCGCCCAGTTCCTCCAGCGCCTGCCAGCCGCGCAGCCGGGTGCGCCAGGGGCAGACGCAGATCGCGCCGTCGGCCTCCAGCACGAAGGCGTCACCGCTCTCGTGCACCGGCACCGCGACGGGCGGGACGGGCAGCAAAGCGGCCAGGGACCGGCGCAGTTCGTCCTGGTAGGAGGGGCGCTCGGCACGGCGGGCGTAACGCGCCCAGTGCGTGCGCTCCGGCTCCGGGAAGGCGGCCAGCGGCTCGTACACGCGCAGATAGGCGGTGTAGGGAACCACCACGGAGGACACCTCGGGCACGCCTGCTCCCTCCCCATCGGACCCGGCTCGAAACCCTTGCAAATCGTCCCACGGCCATGCGTGCGCGCACGGCGCGCAGGAGTGATCCTGAGCACGGGGCGGATGGTGGCGGGGCCGAGGCCCTACGCTCATGCCGGGCGGCCCACCGGCCGCCTCGGCAGCACCCGCCGCCCTCCCCCGCCGTCGACCGCGCGAGGGTCCGGAGGGAGCCGCCTCCACTCGCCGCTACTTGCACAGGAGTCACCACAGTGACCGACGTAACCGGCGCACCCGCTGATGTCCTGCACACCCTGTTCCACTCGGCACAGGGGGGCCATGAGCAGGTGGTGCTCTGCCAGGACCGCGCGACCGGCCTGAGGGCCGTGATCGCGCTCCACTCCACCGCCCTGGGCCCCGCGCTGGGCGGTACGCGCTTCTACCCGTACGCGACCGAGGCCGAGGCCGTCGCCGACGCGCTGAACCTGGCGCGCGGGATGTCGTACAAGAACGCCATGGCCGGGCTGGGCCACGGCGGCGGCAAGGCCGTGATCATCGGGGACCCCGAGCGCGACAAGACCGAGGAGCTGCTGCTCGCCTACGGGCGCATGGTGGCCTCCCTCGGCGGGCGCTACGTCACCGCCTGCGACGTCGGCACGTACGTCGCCGACATGGACGTGGTGGCCCGCGAGTGCCGCTGGACCACCGGCCGCTCCCCGGAGAACGGCGGCGCCGGCGACTCCTCCGTGCTCACCGCCTTCGGCGTCTACCAGGGCATGCGCGCCTGCGCCCAGCACCTGTGGGGCGACCCCTCGCTGCGCGGCCGCAGGGTCGGCGTCGCCGGTGTCGGCAAGGTCGGCCGGCACCTGGTCGGGCACCTGCGGGAGGAGGGCGCCGAGGTCCTGGTCACCGACGTGCGCGCGGAGGCCGTCCGACGGATCCTGGACCGGCACCCCGAAGGCGTCACGGCCGTCGCCGACACCGGGGCGCTGGTCCGTGCCGAGGGGCTGGACGTCTACGCCCCCTGCGCCCTGGGCGGGGCGCTGAACGACGACACCGTGCCGGCGCTCACCGCCCGGATCGTGTGCGGCGCCGCCAACAACCAGCTCGCCCACCCCGGCGTGGAGAAGGACCTCGCCGACCGCGGGATCCTCTACGCGCCGGACTACGTGGTGAACGCCGGCGGCGTCATCCAGGTGGCCGACGAGCTGCACGGGTTCGACTTCGACCGGTGCAGGGCGAAGGCGGCGAAGATCTTCGACACCACGTTGGCCATATTCGCACGTGCGAAGGAGGACGGGATTCCACCGGCCGCGGCGGCCGACCGGATCGCCGAGCAGCGCATGGCCGAGGCGCGCGCGGCACGCTGAGGACCGCCGCGCGGGGACCCGGCCGCACGTCGGCCGGACGTCCGGTCGCACAGGTGAGCGGTACCCGCCGGCGGGAAGTTAGAGACAACTCTCACTCCCCCCGGCGGGTCGTTCCCCGATAAGTGGTTAAAATCGCCACTGACCAGCGAGGACAGGGCGCCTCGAAGGTCCTGTGCACACGCGCGTGCTGCGGGCGACGTACCGTATGGGCGTGGGCTCAGGTACCGTGGAAGCCCTACGGACCGGCCTCTCCACGGAGAGTCCGTTCCAGATCATGAACGCGTGTCAGACTCTGGGGCCGTCGAGCCCCGTCGTTGAGGGGGTCGAGCCATGGGGCGCGGCCGGGCCAAGGCCAAGCAGACGAAGGTCGCCCGCCAGCTGAAGTACAACAGCGGCGGGACTGACCTCTCACGCCTGGCCGAGGAGCTGGGCGCATCGACATCGAACCAGTCGCCGAACGGCGACCGCTTCGAGGACGATGAGCATGACGACGACGACTTGTACTCTCGCTACGCCGACCTCTATGAGGACGACGACGAGGACGAGGACGAAGGTCCTTCACAACATCGTCGCGGGGCTTGACCTTGCAGTGAGCACTCACCCGGTCGGTGGCACAGCCACCGACCGGGTTCTGTGCTGTCCACACGGTCAGCCCGCGTAGTCGCCCACCAGCTCGGCGCCGCTCTCCTTGTCGCCCCGGTCGGTGATCTCGCCGGCCACCCACGCCTCGACCCCGCGGTCGGCCAGGGTCGCGAGGGCCACGTCCGCGGACCCGGCCGGGACGACCGCCATCATGCCGACGCCCATGTTGAGGGTCCTCTCCAGCTCCAGGCGCTCGACGCCGCCGGTCGCGCCGACGAGGCCGAAGATCGCGCCGGGGGTCCAGGTGGAGCGGTCGACGGTGGCGTGCAGCGCGTCGGGGACCACCCGGGCCAGGTTGGCCGCCAGTCCGCCGCCGGTGATGTGGCTGAACGCGTGCACCTCGGTGGTGCGGGTCAGCGCCAGGCAGTCCAGCGAGTAGATCTTCGTGGGCTCCAGCAGTTCCTCGCCCAGGGTACGGCCGAGGTCCGCGACCTCCGCCTCCAGGGCGAGCCCGGCGCGCTCCAGGAGGACGTGACGGACCAGCGAGTACCCGTTCGAGTGAAGCCCGGAGGACGCCATGGCGATCACGGCGTCACCCGTACGGATACGGTCCGCGCCCAGCAGCCGGTCGGCCTCCACGACGCCCGTACCGGCCCCGGCGACGTCGAAGTCGTCCGCGCCCAGCAGACCGGGGTGTTCGGCCGTCTCGCCGCCCACCAGGGCGCAGCCGGCGAGCACGCAGCCCTCCGCGATGCCCTTCACGATGGCCGCGACGCGCTCGGGGTGGACCTTGCCGACGCAGATGTAGTCCGTCATGAACAACGGCTCGGCGCCGCACACCACGATGTCGTCCATGACCATGGCGACCAGGTCGTGGCCGATGGTGTCGTAGACGCCCAGCCGGCGCGCGATGTCGACCTTCGTGCCGACGCCGTCCGTCGCGGAGGCGAGCAGGGGGCGCTCGTAGCGCTTGAGGGCGGAGGCGTCGAAGAGCCCGGCGAAGCCGCCGAGGCCGCCCAGCACCTCGGGCCGCCGGGTCTTCTTCACCCACTCCTTCATCAGCTCGACGGCGCGGTCGCCCGCCTCGATGTCGACGCCCGCGCTCGCGTAGCTGGCACCAGTGGTCTCAGAAGACATGACCGTGAGAACTTTCCTGTCGTACTGCTCGAACAGCGGGGCTTACGGGCGGCGGATCGCGTCGGCCGCGGCCGTGGCGGCCGGACCGGCCGCGAGCTCGGTCTCCAGGAGCTGCTTGCCGAGCAGCTCGGGGTCCGGGAGCTCCATCGGGTACTCGCCGTCGAAGCAGGCACGGCACAGGTCGGGCTTGGCGATGGTGGTCGCCTCGATCATGCCGTCGATGGAGATGTACGCCAGGGAGTCGGCGCCCAGGCTGGTGCCGATCTCGTCGATGGTCATGCCGTTGGCGATCAGCTCCGCGCGCGTGGCGAAGTCGATGCCGAAGAAGCAGGGCCACTTCACGGGCGGGGAGGAGATCCGGATGTGGACCTCCGCGGCGCCCGCCTCGCGCAGCATGCGCACCAGGGCCCGCTGGGTGTTGCCGCGCACGATGGAGTCGTCCACGACGACCAGGCGCTTGCCCTTGATGACTTCCTTCAGCGGGTTCAGCTTCAGGCGGATGCCCAGCTGCCGGATGGTCTGCGAGGGCTGGATGAACGTACGGCCCACGTAGGCGTTCTTCACCAGGCCGGCGCCGAAGGGGATGCCGGAGGCCTCCGCGTAACCGATGGCGGCCGGGGTGCCGGACTCCGGTGTCGCTATGACCAGGTCGGCCTCGGCGGGCGCCTCCTTGGCCAGGCGGCGGCCCATCTCCACCCGGGAGAGGTACACGTTCCGGCCGGCGATGTCGGTGTCCGGGCGGGCCAGGTACACGTACTCGAAGACGCAGCCCTTGGGCTTCGCTTCCGCGAATCGGGAGGTGCGCAGACCGTTCTCGTCGATGGCGACGAACTCGCCCGGCTCTATCTCCCGCACGAAGCTGGCACCGGTGATGTCCAGGGCGGCGGACTCGGAGGCGACCACCCAGCCGCGCTCCAGCCGGCCGAGGACCAGCGGGCGGATGCCCTGCGGGTCGCGGGCGGCGTAGAGGGTGTGCTCGTCCATGAAGACGAGCGAGAAGGCGCCCCGGACCTTCGGGAGCACCACATGGGCGGCGTCCTCGATGGTGAGCGGTTTGCCGTCCTCGTCGGTCTGCGCGGCCAGCAGGGCCGTCAGCAGGTCGGTGTCGTTGGTGGCCGCGACCCGGGTGGAGCGGCCGTTGGTGTCCTTGGGCAGGTCGGCGACCATCTCGGCGAGCCGGGCCGTGTTGACCAGGTTGCCGTTGTGGCCGAGCGCGATCGAGCCGTGCCCGGTCGCGCGGAACGTCGGCTGGGCGTTCTCCCACACGGAGGCGCCGGTGGTCGAGTAGCGGGCGTGTCCGACCGCGAGGTGACCCTGGAGCGAACCGAGCGAGGTTTCGTCGAAGACCTGGGAGACCAGGCCCATGTCCTTGAAGACGAGGATCTGGGAGCCGTTGCCGACCGCGATTCCCGCGGATTCCTGGCCCCGGTGCTGGAGGGCGTAGAGCCCGAAGTACGTGAGCTTTGCGACCTCTTCACCCGGAGCCCAGACGCCGAAGACGCCGCAAGCGTCCTGGGGGCCTTTTTCGCCGGGAAGCAGATCGTGATTGAGTCGACCGTCACCACGTGGCACGTCTCCGAGTGTAGGCGAGATCGACCACTGGTCCGAATTGGGGATGCGCGCCCGGTCCGGATCAGGCCGGGTGGATCACCTGGGTGGGTTCTACGTCCGTGCAGGTGAGAGCTTTGCGAACGGGTCCGGACCGGCGTCCGGACAGGCGGTGGGAAGTGGCCCGGGAGGCCGTTCGCGAAGGGTGCGAGTGAGGTGTCGCACATCATCCGGGCGCGCCGCGGGTGAGGCGGACGAGGTCGTCGCGGCCGGCGGTGAGGGTCAGCCCGCCGTCCCCGGCGGCGATGGTGAGCGTCCGGCCGTCGAGGGTCCGGGCGAGGGCCCGTTCGAAGGCCATGCGGGCTCGGTCGCAGGCCATCTTGGTGGTCCGGAGGGCGCCGAAGGTGATCCGGTCGCCGTGCACGGTGGCCCGTGCGCTGAAGTGGTTGCAGCCGAGGTTGCCCGCCGCCCCGCCGTCCTCGTCGACGCGCAGGCGGGCGGTGGCGGGGGCGTGGTGGGTCGTGCCGTCGGCGGTGACGCTGTCGACCTTCCAGTCGACGCCCGTCACCGGTGGCCGGGCGGCGGCCGGACCGCCGCCCGCCGCCTCACCGCCGCAGGCCACCGCGAACGGGACGAGTGCGGCGGCCACCGTCAGGATCATGCGTTGC